>DASVZK010000013.1:0-11049 GCA_036391685.1 Ktedonobacterales bacterium | reverse complement strand
GCAGGATTCACTGCCCGCCGCCGCTTCTTTGCCTGTTTTCTCCCGAGAGAAGTGATACCAGTTCCATCTGGGTGTTGTGGAAAGGCTGGGTCCACGCTTTCACGTCATCTCGCGCCGGTGGCTCGTGGAACGCGCCTGCTCATACACAACGGCTGAGCGACGACAAGCGCCTCTGGGCTACCAGCGAGGTCCGGTGAAGTCTGGATCTCGCTAACCATGATTGGCCGCATGCTCCGCTGGCTCGCTCGCGACTGAAGCGCTGGCGGCGCGGACGGTGGCGGCGAAACTGCTCAGCGCGAACCAATTGGGAAAGGCGCGTACCAGGGGCGCTGGTCCGTGCAACTTGATGAGCTCCGCGTGCAATGCCTCCGCGAAGGTGAGACGTCCGAACCAGACACGATAGAGCGCCGCCAAATCACCGTCCACGAGCAGATCAATGTCGAACCCCGGGTGCTGGAGACATAATGAGACCTCCTGCGGCTGCAGGACGAACCAGTAGGCGCCGGGGCGCGCGCTGCGTTGCTTGAAGCCGTGCAGATCGAATTGTATGACGACTCGACGTAGGGGAAGCGCATCGAAAATGACGCGACGCTTCATCCACCAGAGCAGAAGTAGCGGATCGAGCTCCTGTGGCTCGGGATCAGCGAATGCATGCTGCGCGCCCCAAGCGCCGAGTACCTCGACAACCGTCTCGAGTTGCTGCCCGGCCGGCGTGAGATGATAGCTGGTCGAACGCTGGCGGGGGCTGAGACGACGCTCGACGACGCCAGTCGCTTCAAGCCGGCGGAGCCGCTGCGCCAGCAGCGAGCGAGGTATCCCAGGCAGACCGCGTTCCAGTTCGTTGAAGCGGCAGACGCCGAAGAGCATCTCGCGAATGATGAGCGGTGTCCAGCGCTCAGCGAAAATATCCGCCGCCTTGGCGATCGGGCAGTACTGTCCATAGGTACTCATGGCGCTAACCTCCACGGCACGCGCTGCTCGGCGTCTGTTTAGTCCATTTATTGTACTAGACTGGCCGTGCGTCGTCGAGTACGGTGGAAAGGGGCGCCAGTCAGTTGACCGGCGGCGTGATAGCGCAGAATGAACGGTGGATGAGCATGCGGACGACGACGGGAGGCAGTTCTCCCTGGCTGGCGGACGGTCTGCGGGATTTGAAGGCGCGCCTGCGCGGCCATCTATTGCAGCCTGGAGATGACGGCTACGAGGCTGCGCGTCAGGTGTGGAATGCGATGATCGACAGGCGCCCTGCAGCGATTGCGCGCTGCGAGGGGGTGGGAGATGTGCTCGATGCCCTGGCGTTCGCGCGCGCTCACGGACTCCTCGTCGCGGTGCGTGGTGGTGGGCACAATGTGGCTGGTAACGCGGTCGTAGACGGCGGGCTCGTCATTGATCTCTCACCGATGAAGAGTGTGCGTGTTGATCCTGTGCGGCAAATCGCGCGGGCAGAGCCAGGACTGACCTGGGGTGAATTTGACCGCGAGACACAGGCGCTGGGGCTGGCGGTCACTGGTGGGATCCAGTCCACCACGGGCATCGCTGGCTTCACGCTCGGCGGGGGATTCGGCTATCTGGCGCGGAAGCGCGGCCTTACCTGCGACAATCTGCTCTCCGCAGACGTGGTCACGGCTGACGGCCGGCTGCTCACGGCAAGCGCGCACGAACACCCAGACCTCTTCTGGGGAATACGCGGTGGGGGCGGCAACTTCGGCATCGTCACGTCATTCGAGTTGCAGCTCGCGCCACTCGGCCCTATTCTCGGCGGCATGCTCCTCTATCCTCTTGCTCGAGCAGGCGCCGTACTGCGATTCTATCGCGAGTACGCAAAGACAGCGCCAGATGAGTTGTTCACCATTGCCGACTTTACAATAGCGCCCGCCGCAGCCCATATTCCAGAGCGCCTGCGGGGCCAGCGCGTGCTCATGCTCATCGTCTGCTATGCTGGTGAACTCGAAGAAGGCGCGCGAGTCCTCCAGCCACTGCGCGCGTTTGGCCCACCTGACGCGGACCTGCTCAAGGCGAGGTCATACCGGGAGATGCAGCAACTCCTCGACGCCGCCAACCCGGCTGGCCGGCTCAACTACTGGAAGTCGGAGTTTGTCACCGGGTATAGCGACGCGGCGATCGAGACTCTGGTCGCGTTTTCCGCGCGTGCGCCATCGCCCTACAGCAAGACTCTCTGCGCGCAGATGCAAGGCGCGATCGCCAGAGTAGACGGGCATGCGAGCGCGTACAGTCACCGGCAGGCGCCGTTCCTCATCAACATCAACGCCATGTGGACTGATCCGGCGGAATCGGAGGCGCAGATCGCATGGGCGCGCGATTTCTGGGCGGCGATGCAGCCTTTCTCGGCTGGCGGTGTCTACGTGAACTTCCTGAGCAACGAAGGTGAAGAGCGGGTCAAAGCCGCGTATGGCGAGGTGGCCTATGCGCGGCTGGCGGCAGTGAAGCGGGCGTATGACCCTGACAATGTATTCAGGGTGAATCAAAACATCGCACCTGCATCCACGCCTTGAGCGGATGGTCTGTCGCGCGGCGCCGACTGAGGCGTCGCGCGACGGTTTTACATCAACCGGGACGAAACTGGCATGGGTCAACGGATATGGTCGCGCCCCAACCTACAGCAACAACCCCATCGGTTGCTCCAGCAGGCGCTTGAGCGCCTGGAGGAAGCGCGCGGCGATGGCCCCGTCGAGCGCGCGATGGTCGGAGGACAGCGTTAGCTTCATCATGTCGCGCACCACTACCTGGCGGCTCGCGTCGGCGACAGGGGTGGGGACTGCGGAGCCAACGGCGAGAATTGCCGATTCGGGCGGGTTGATGATCGCTGTGAACGACTCGACGTCGTACATCCCCAGGTTCGAGACGGTGAAAGTGCCACCCTGGAGCTCTTCCGCCTTCAACTTGCCCCCGCGGGCGGCGTCTACCAGCCGCTTCGACTCACGCGCCAAATCGAGCGCGCCACACTTGTCAGCATCGGTGATTACCGGAACGATGAGCCCCTGATCCAGCGCGACCGCCACGCCAACGTTGACGCGCTTCTTGTAAAGGATGCGGTCGCCGTCGAAGGAGACATTGACCTGCGGCATTGAGGCCAGTGTCAGCGCCACCGCGCGCACGATCAGGTCGTTGACGCTGACCTTGACCGGCTGTGGCAGCGTCTCCGCGTAGGCATTGATCTGCGCGCGCAGCGCGATGAGATTGGTGGCGTCCACGCTGACGGTGACGTAGAAGTGCGGCGCGGTCTGCATGGACTGCTGCAGGCGCTTGGCGATGGTCTTGCGCATCTGGCTGAGCGCGACCGCCTCGACCTCCGGACCGGTAGGCGCGGGTGCCGCCGCAACAATTGCGGGCGCGCTGACGCTGACAGCGGGTCCGGACTGCAGCGCCTGCTCCACATCATCGCGGAGGATGCGGCCGCCGGGGCCGGTGCCGTGGAGCGCGCTGACGTCGAGGTTGTGCTCGGCGGCGATGCGGCGCGCGATAGGACTGATGAAGACGCGGCCGTTCTGCGCGGCGGGCTCAGGCGCCGGCGCGACAGCCACGCGGCCGTTGGCGGCGCGCTGCGCGGCGGGCGTCGTAGGAGTGGGCTGCGCGGACTTCGCGGGCGTAGCTGATGGCGCAGCGGAGGCCGCGCCGGCGCTGGGCGCGCCGCCGAACTCCGCCGGGATCGCCTCGTTCGCCGCGCCGATCAGCGCGATGGGCTGGCCGACAGGGACCGTCGCGCCTTCGGGAGCAATGATCTTGCGCAGGACGCCAGCGGCGAAGGCCTCGGCCTCGATGTTCACCTTTTCGGTCTCGATCTCCGCCAGCGCATCGCCTTTGGCGACTTGCTCGCCCTCATGCTTGCGCCACGTGATGATCTTGCCCTCTTCCATGGTGTCGCCCATCTTGGGCATGACCACCGTGTGCATGGGTTATCTCTCTCCTTGGCTCTGGCGCCCTAGCGCGCGCTCGCGCCCGCCGGAACGATGGCCTTCACCGCCGCGATGACGCTGGCGCGGTCAGGCAGCGCGGCCTGCTCCAGCGGCTTCGAGTACGGCATCGGCACGTCTTTGCCGGTGACGTGGCCGACAGGCGCGTCGAGGTAGTCGAAGGCATGCTCATAGATCATCGCCGCGATGGCCTGACCTGTGCCGTAATACTTCCAGCCCTCCTCGGCGACCACCACGCGGTTCGTTTTCCGGACCGACTCGGTGATCAGGTCGAGGTCAACCGGGCGGATCGCGCGCAGATCGAGCACCTCGGCTTCGATGCCTTCCTTCGCCAGTTCCTCAGCCGCCTGCAGGCTGATATGGACCATGCGGGAGAAGGTCACGATGGTCACATCGCGGCCAGCGCGCTTGATCTCGCCACGATTCAGCGGCACGGTGTACTCCACGCCTTCGTCCGGGACTTCACCTTTGACGTTGTAAAGTAGCTCATGCTCGACGAATACCACCGGGTCGTCGTCACGAATGGCGGATTTGAGCATGCCCTTGGCGTCATAGGGCGTGCCGGGCATGACGACCTTCAGGCCGGGGACGTGGGCGTACCAGGACTCGAAGAACTGCGAGTGTTGCGCGCCGCGCTGGGCACCGCCGCCGCCTGGCATGCGGAAGACAACGGGCACGCGCGCCTGGCCGCCAAACATATAGTGGAACTTCGCGGCGGTATTGACGATCTGGTCGCTGGCCAGCAAGCTGAAGTTCATGGTCATGATCTCGCAGATCGGCCGCAGCCCAACCAGTGCGGAGCCTATCGCCGTTCCCGCGATGATCTCCTCAGCGAGCGGCGTATCGCGCACGCGCTTCTCGCCAAACTCCTCGAATAGGCCCTTGGTGACGGAATAGGTGCCGCCGTAGCCGGCGATATCCTCGCCCAGAATATAGACGCGCTCGTCGCGCAGCATCTCCTCGCGAATGGCTTCGCGCAGCGCATCGCGATAGGTAATGACCCGCATGGTGTTATTTCTCTTCTTCTCGACATGTCTTGAACGTACCGCGGCCCGTTGAAGGCGTTATCCTGATGGCGCCGCGCACGGAGGCGGTTGATCCGCCCCGTGCGCTCGCCGGCCGGGGACGCCTAGTCGCGAGGCGTGCCCTGCCTGTCACGCCAGGCGATGGCGCCGACGCCGTCTACCTGTACATCGTCGTAAAGCGTGTCGGGATCAGGGAACTGGCTCTGCTCGGCGAAGCTCGCGGCGTCCTCAACGACCCCAGCCGCGCGGTCATCGGCAGCCCTAATGTCGCCGCCGCGCGCGATGCCAGCCTCGGTCAGCCGGGCCTCAAAGATGCGCAGCGGGTCACGGTTGGCTTTCCACTGAGCCTCTTCCTCGCGAGTGCGGTAACGGGCGGGGTCGGCCATCGAGTGGCCGCGGAAGCGGTAGGTCGCGGCCTCAATGAGCGTGGGGCCGCCGCCCGAACGGGCGCGGTCCGTGGCAGCCTCAACGATCTGGCGCACAGCGAGCACGTCCATGCCGTCCACTTTGGCGTACGGCATGCCGTAGGCGGCGGCGCGCGGCTCCAGCGACTCGACGGACCACGCCTTCTTCACGGCCATGCCCATCGAATACTGGTTGTTCTCGCAGAGGAAGATCACTGGCAACTTCCAGAGCGCGGCGACGTTCAACCCCTCGTGGAACGCCCCTTCGTCCACCGCGCCATCGCCAAAGAGCGTCAGGACGATATCCTCGCTCTCCTCATATTGCAGACCGAAGGCCATGCCAGCGCCGATGACCAGTTGCGCGCCGACAATCGCCTGGCCACCGTAGAGGCGCTTCTCGGCGCTGAACATATGCATCGAGCCGCCTTTGCCCTTCGAGCAGCCGGTCGCTTTGCCGTAGAGCTCAGCCATGACCGCGCGCGGCTCCATGCCCTTGGCGATGGCGTGGCCGTGCTCACGGTAGCTACTTACGACATAGTCGGTAGGCTTGAGGGCTGAGAGCGCGCCGACGCCCGTCGCTTCCTGTCCGATATAGAGGTGGAGGAAGCCGCCAATCTTGCCGAGCGTATACGCTTCGGCCGCTTTTTCCTCGAACTGGCGGATGAGGGTCATCTGATAGTACAGGTCGAGCAGTTTATCGCGGCTCAAGCCCGCCAGTGTCGCCTCACGAATGGCCATGTGCGGTGTTCTCCTACGCCCGTGCGGGCGGCGCTCCCAGGTTGGGGGCGCGGTGGCGCGCTGGTGGCGGAACGGGGAGCCTCCCAGCGCTCGCGGTGGCCTGACGCCGCCTTGCGCTGCGACGCCAGCATGATCACAAGAAGCCCGTCTCCAACGGAGCCAGTCATGATACCTGTATGCCTGATGAGATGATGAGAAGATGAGAGCTGAAGCCGGATGGGACGCTTGCTAGCGCCCGCGCAGGCGGGCTATCATGCCTGTTGCCGGCGCGCCGCTCTCGCTGGTGACGCTACAGCCGCGCCGCGTATTCGCAGGAAAGTGAACTGTTCAGGAGGAGCCGCTTCACGGTATGACCTACATCATCTGCCAGCCCTGTGTGGGCGTGAAGGACGCCTCCTGTGTGGATGTCTGCCCTGTGGACTGTATCCACGCGCGGGAAGAAGACGAGCAGTATTACATCGACCCCGACGCCTGCATTGATTGTGGCGCCTGCGAGCCTGCCTGCCCGGTCACGGCCATCTTCGAGGAGGCGGCCGTTCCCGCCCAGTGGAAAGAATTCATCCAGATCAACGCGCGCTATTTCGCTGGCGGCTAACGACCAGTGACACCCATTGGACGACTTGCGCCGCTGGCGCCTCCTGAGCAGACAAAAGCCCGACCTCCTGAGAAGTCGGGCTTCATTGCTCGGCTTGCGCGGCGCAGGACGGCGAGCGTCCCTTCGGAATGGGCGGCGTCATTGACGCCCTGGGCGCTGTCTTCAGCGGGCCCCAGGCGACAGGCGACCTAACCCATCGCGCGCCTGGCTAGCGCGGTTGTTGTGCTGTGCTTCAGGTATTCAGTTGTTCACGGCGCCGACCGCTAGGCGGGCGTCGGGATGGCGGCTACGAAGAGCGAGACGAGACAGAATGCGACTGCAAAGCCCACCGTCAGCCAGAAGAGCAGCCGGTCGATGCCACGGCGCGTCTTGAAGACCGTGCCGGTTCCGCCGAAGACGCTACCCAGCCCAGCGCCGCGCGCCTGGAGCAGGATGGCGATCATCAGCGCGACTGAGATGATGATTTGCACGATCTGGAAATACTGCCGGTAGTTCGACAGAATGCTCACAGCCTGACCTCATTTTCCCGCGTTCGTCGTGGCCTGGGAATCGTGTCCGCCAGGTGTACGAACGCGCGAGCGACGCCCGTCGCTACGGCGGGCTCCATCCCGAGTATTTTAGCATTCACCACCTAACTGCGCAACTCGCTAACACTCCTGGCGTCAGGGTCGCCGGCGACGGGACCACCTGTGCCGTGGCCCGTCGCCGTTGGTAGGGCGACGCGCGGCGCGCCCGCTATACCTGCGCTGCCCGGATGGGGTGGCGGTGGTGCGATGAGCCAGTGGAAGGCGCGCAATTTCGATGGCTTTGGCGGCGTGGCGGGCGCGCTGACTGACCCGCTCGCGCCATCCCAGCCGTGCAGCGAGTCGAGCAGGGCATTGACGCTCTGCGCCACGCCCTCCACCATCAGATAACCTGAGGGCTTAACGGCGTCACCGACGAGATAGAGACCTGCCAGCCCCGTGCGCGGCGTCACGTCGGAGCCCTGTGGCTTGCGGTTGACAGGCCACTCATCGCGGTACTGGCTCATAGTCAGAATGCGGACGCGCGCGCCGAAGTCTTCGCCAAAGAGATAGCGTAGATCGGCGCGCGCCGCTTCCCGCTCGGCGTTCACATCGTCACTTCGCATCAGTTGGTGTGTGATGAGCAGGTGTTTGCCAGGCGGAGCCAGGCGGCGGTCGCTGTTGGATGGCTGGACGACTCCGGCGATGCGGTCGGTGTCCAGACAGTACATGATGCCCCGGTGCGGTATGACTGAGTAGTCGGCGAGTAGGTGTGTCTTGAGGCCGCTGGCGACACGTCTCCCCGAAGGCGCGAGTGGCTCACCCCCAGCTTCAAGCGCAGCGCCCGCCGCTCCAGCGGCGGGCGCCGTGAGCAGGCGCTGGGTGGCCTCGGGGCCAATGTCACTGATCACCAGGCTGGCGCGCAGGTCACGCACCTCGCCGCTGCGCTTGTCGCGGATGGTGACGCCACGCGCGACGCCATTCTCGCTCAGGACGGCGAGCGTTTCGGTCTCTAGCGCCAGCGCGCCGCCAGCTTCCAGCGTGCGCTGCTCCAGCTCGCCCGTCAGCGCGGCGCACCCGCCTTCAACAATGCCCGGCGCGCCATAGCGGAACATGTTCTTGGTAGACTCGACAATCTCGGGATACCGCACGTCATCGAGATCCACACTGAGGGCGAAGTGGCAGACACGCTCGAAGTAGGCGTAAAGCTCAGGCGAGGTCTGGCGTGAGATTCGCTGATCGAGCCAGGCGCGGTAGGTTTGCCCCATTTCCTCTGGCCGTGGCGCGCGCAGCAACATGTCGTAGCCCAGGCGGATGAACTGCGCGAACTGGCGCGGGCCGAGGACGCTGGCGAGTTGCAGCACGGACCGAGTGACGATCTGTTTGCCGCGGACGTGGAAGGAGGCGAAGACCTCGGAGTCGTGGATGGCGTGGGGAATGCCCAGCGCGCGCAGCATGGCCGCCAGTTCGCCATTGGCTCCAAACGGCAGCATGTGCACCGCGCCTGTACTGACCTGCGCGCCCTGGAACATCTTGGCGGTGAAGCGGCCACCGGGATGCGCCAGCCGCTCGATGACCGCGACCCGCTGCCCGCGCCGCAGGAACTGCGCTGCCGCCAGTAGTCCGCCCAGCCCAGCGCCGATAATGATCACATCGTACTCAGGCGCCAGCGCGGACGCGCTCGTCACGGGTTTCCCCAAGGTCATGCGTTCTCCATCGTCTCGTCTTCCGCGGCCATTCTGTCAGGGCGCGCCACGCTCGCGTCGCAGTATAGCGCCCAGGCCGGGGCCGCCGCCAGTTGAGTGGACTTCGCGCAGGGCATGAGCCAGGAGGCGAACAAAATTCATAGGCGCCTCTTGTCCTCCGAACGCCTGCGTATAATGAGCCCATGGGCGCAACACTTCGTAGATTGCTGTCCGTGGCGCGCATAAGCCAACCTCACGATTACCTCATCGATACATAGTGTCTGGACGCGGAAAGCGCCGAGAGCGGATCGCCAATCATGCAGTCGGGCGCACAACCTGGATGATGGCGGCGCGACTGAAATGAGGCCTCTGGTAGTCCTGGAGGGCGCAATGGAGTTCGTCGAGGTTGAAGGGCTTCGCATCGCGTATCAGCGCGCGGGCGCAGGGCCCCCAATTGTCCTGATCCACAGCGGATTGGGTTTGAGTAGCTCGAGTTGGCGCCCACAGCTAGAGGCGCTGTCTGACGAATACACCGTTGTGGTGTTGGACGTGCCCGGCTGCGGGCAGTCGCAGAATCCGCCAGACTCAATCGCGTGGACCCGGTACGCTGGCCTCCTGGCTTCGTTCATCGGCGTGCTGGCTCTTGAGCGACCGCACATTCTTGGCCTGTCGTTTGGCAGTACGTTCGCGCTGGAACTGTATCGCCAGCGGCCAGACCTTCCAAGAACACTTATTTTAGCCGGGGCGTATGCCGGGTGGGAAGGCTCTCTGCCGCCGCTTGTGGCCTCCCAGAGAAGAGAGTTCGTCGCACGATCGCTCGATTTGCCACCCGCCGAATGGGCGCGCCAGTGGAGTCCCAGTATGTTCTCATCATCGGCGCCCGCTGCGCTCATACGTGAGATCGAAGCGATGCTTGCCGGCTTCGATCCCGTGGGCCAGCGGACGCTCTTTGCCGTGGCCCGTGGCCAGGATTTGCGCGATATCCTGCCAACTATCACCGTTCCGACGCTATTGCTTTATGGTGAGAACGATTCGCGCTCACCGCTGGAGGTGGCCAGCCAACTCCACGCGGCCATTCCCAATAGCCAACTCGTCGTTATCCCCGGCGTGGGGCATGTGTGCAATCTGGAGGCTCCGGACCAGTTCAACAGCGAGGTGCGTCGCTTCCTGCACTCAGTCGAGAAATGAGCCTTCCTGTGGTGGCGGCGCTACCTCCCCGCGACCCATTGCGGCAGCAGGCGACCTCACGAGTACCTCGCTCGCGCGGTGACGATGCGTGGCGCGTTGACGTATGCGCTGGTGGCTCCCACGCGCGCCGAGTATGCCTGTGGCCAGGAGGCGAGCATTGCGCGCCGCACCCAGTCTCGCATATACTGAGGCCGTGAGCGGGGCGCGACGCCTCGCCGCGCGGGGCTGTAGCTCAGTGGATAGAGCAGCGGTTTCCTAAACCGCGTGTCGGAGGTTCGAGTCCTCTCAGTCCCACCACCGCTTGAAATCCGGGTTTGTGGCAGCCGAGCGATGAAGCTAAGCCAGACCACACCACTGCTGTCAACGCGGTAACTACTGCTGCGAGGAGCGAACCGCAACCGACTCTGTGAGCCTCTTCTCAGCCCCAAAGCGCCACCAACTGTATGTGGGAGAGCCGTAAACAGGTTGTCTCAGCCACAATATACATCACTTGTCTAGGAATCGGGCGGGTTTTTAGCGCCAACTACCTCACCGGGCCAAGGTCAAGGTCGAGCGCCACCGCATCACCTTCTTGTCGCTAGTGACTTATGACGGTGTGTGGCACAGATGTTGGGTGTATTCCTAGACGTGTGGCTTGTGTCAACATTGGTAAAGTCGCTTGAAATCAGGGTTGCAAGGATAGACCAACCTCTGGGGAACCTTGGATAATGGGCTGTAATGCTCCTGGAAACCTTGGGAAAAGCGTGCGGAATAGGCGGGGGAGATTGCGTCAACCCACGATCAACCCTGGGGGAAGCTTTCCGAACCTGGCATGACAGATTAAGGCAGATTGGGGAAGGCCGGTCTGCGTGCGGAGAACTCAATCGGGTCGGGGCGTCTGCGATGGGAGACTGTTGCTTGGGCGCCGTCTCAGGAGTATCCACGGCCAACGATAGGAAGCGTGGGGCACGGGCGGGGCATGTAGACAGTGGTTAGAACA
>DASVZK010000012.1:0-112960 GCA_036391685.1 Ktedonobacterales bacterium | reverse complement strand
CATCGTAGCCCCTACAACTTCGTGGCGCACCTCTTGGCCGGGTTGGCGGCCTACTGCCACCAGCCCAAGAAGCCATCCCTCCATTGGGAGCCAGTTGTCGAACTCTTGGCGGCGGGGTAGTGCTTATCCACAACTCACGTTAGTTGGCTGGGGCCGCCGCTGGCGCAGTCCCATGCTGATGCGGGTAATCGACGGGCTCTGCGCATGCGCGCTGGGATATTTCGGGCTGAACCTGCTGGCGGTTGGCGCGCGTCAGGCGATTGAGCGGCTGGCGCTGGCATGGTGGGATGATCCGCGGCGCGCGCCGGCGCGACTGGCCGCGCGCCTCTATCGCGCGGTGATGGTCTCTCCCTCGTAAAACGCCACCGAAGAGCCGCCACTCTGGCCGCCGCGGCCTCCTGCGTGGGCTGCGAGGAAATTATCGCTTGTGCGCCAGGCGTCATACGCGGCGCGCGACTCCCACTTCGAGACCGCGTCGAGGGAACTCTCCCCGCGCCACAACTCGAACGCGATGAATCCCTCGAAGTCTTTGAGGGAGGTCGCATTGCGGCGGAATGCTTCAGTCATCCGATCCATAGCCTCTTGGGGCGCGGCAATGCGGTTGACAGCGACGAACATCTCTCGGACTCCTTCAAGAAACTGCGGCAAAAGGGCGGCGCTACAACGGCTCACCCGCTCTCGAGTCTACCGCTATGGCGACATGTGCGCCAGTATTACCAGGCTCTGGTCACGCTCTGCCCGAAGCGATCAGTGGCCGAAACGATGGCGTCCGTGAGGTCAGGACTGTCTGCGCTGTGGCCCGCGTTCTCGACAATCACTAGCTCTGCGCGTGGCCAGACGCGATGCAGTGTCCAGGCGTTGCCCAGCGGGGCCTGAAAATCGAAGCGGCCGTGGATCAAGGCCCCCGGCGTATTCGCTAGCCTTTCCGCGCCGCGGATGAGCGCGCCGTCTTCCAGCCAGGCGTTATGGCTCACGTAGTGGGTCACAAGGCGGGCGAAGGCGCGAGCGAAGACAGGATCGCGAAAGCGGGGCGTCAGCGCGGTGATTGGAGGCCAGCCAGGTGTCGCGGATTCCCACAGACACCAGGCGTCCGCGGCGCGCTGCCGCACGTCTAGATCAGGATCCTCGAGCATCCGGCTGTAGTAGGTGACAATGTCGTAGTCGCTTGTCTCAGTGGGCGTCTGCGCGCGAAGGCGCTCCCACTGCTCTGGGAAGAGCGGGGCGACGCCACCACGGAATAGCCAGTCGAACTCCGCGAGCCGGCCAGTAGTGACGCCGAACAGGATCAGCTCGCTGACGCGCTCCGGATGCGCTTCGGCGTAGGCCAGGCTCAATGTGCTGCCCCATGAACCGCCAAGTACTAGCCATTGCTCGACGCCCAAATGTTCCCGCAAGCGCTCCATATCGCCGAGCAAGTGACCGGTAGTATTCATCGCGAGATCGGTTGTGGGCTCGCTGGCGTGGGGCCGGCTGCGCCCGCAATTGCGCTGATCGAAGAGAACGATGTGGTACACGCTGGGGTCGAAGAGACGGCGGCCCCACGGCGTGGCGCCTGAGCCCGGACCACCATGGACGTAGAGGGCGGGCTTGCCGTCTGGATTACCACAAACCTCCCAGTAGATCTCCTGGCCTTCGCCCACGGCGAGCATGCCGTGCGCGTAAGGCTCGATCTCAGGGTAGAGCGCCGTCACTCCTCAGGCTCCTTCAACGCCTGCATGGTTTCACTTTTCTGCGCTTGTTCAGCATCCAGCTCTGCGAGCAGTTTCTGGTCGAGCTTGGTCAACACGAGCGCGGCGAGCAGGTCGGGGCGCCGCGCTCGTGTGCGCCGCAGCGACTCCTTTCGCCGCCAGCGGGCGATGGCGCCGTGGTTGCCACTCAAGAGCGTATCGGGAACGCGCCAGCCGCGAAACTCTGGCGGACGCGTGTACTGCGGATACTCCAGCAACCCCGTGGTGTGCGATTCCTCCTCGGTCGAGCCGGGGGCCAGCGCGCCAGGAAGCAACCGCACGACGGCGTCCACGATCACTAGCGCCGCTAGCTCGCCGCCTGTCAGCACGAAGTCACCGATTGAGATCTCATCGGTGCAAAGATGCTCACGCACGCGCTCATCGACGCCTTCATAATGGCCGCAGAGCACGGTCATCCGCGACTCGGCGGATAGCTCACGCGCGACGGCCTGAGTGAAGATGCGGCCCTGCGGAGACATCAGAATGATGGGGCCTGATTCATAGACCTTTTCGACGGCGGTGAAGAGCGGATCTGGCTTCATGACCATGCCCGCGCCGCCGCCATAGGGGTAGTCGTCCACGACGTGGTGGCGGTCGGTAGTTACGTCACGCGGGTTGTAGAGATTGATCTCGACGCCCGCTTTCGCCTGCGCGCGCCCGATGATGCTGGCGTCCAGCGGCCCGCGCATCATATCGGGAAACAGTGTGAAGATGTCTATCCGCATGCGTATCACTTTCTCGCGCTGAGTGGTTGCGCATGCGGTCAGCTTACTCCGTCACGGCCTCGCGCTGCCAGCCGTTACGGGCGAAGATCGCCAGTGTTTGCTGGTCGCCAGGGACATAGGTGACGATGCTGTAATCTGACGAGCCGCTGAAGACAGTGATCGTCGTGCGGAGCGCGAGCGGACCGAGACGCGAGTGGCGCATGTGGAAGATGAAGCTGGGCGCGGCGGCGACGCCTGCTTCGGATGAGCTGGCGATACGCTGGAAGTCGGGCATCGCACGCAGACTGCGCCAGAGTGCGCGATACTCTGGCAGAAATGTCAGGCTGCGCGTGTTGTGCTTGAAGTCGGCCAGCATGCGCCGCGCCAGCGCCTCCCACGGACGGAAGCGCGCCCGGTAGCTGGGATCGAAGACGACCATCATCAAATTTTGGCTGTGGCTGGCCAGCGCCGATTCATCAAGCTCGAACAATTCTTTCGCGGGCGGATTCCAGGAGGGAATGTGCCAGAGGCGGTCGAGGCTGTGCGCGGGAAAGACGGTATTATGCACTAACAGCGCTGCAAGTTCGCGCTGATCGAACACGTCGAGTTGCTCCGGCTCATCCTCCATCTGCTCACCTGTGAGCGCGGCGAATGACGTTGCGAGGCGCTGTCGGTCCGCGCCATGCGCCTCAAGCGCGCGGGCCAGGGAGCGGGCGACGCGAGAGGATGGCGCCGTTCGCTGGCCTGTCTCCAGGTGATAGATATAGGTACGTGAAAGCCGGGCCGCCCGAGCAAGCTGCCCCTGCGAGAGGCCCCGCTTTTGTCGCAGTTCTGCGATCAGCGCGCCAAACGCGTCGGGTGATGAGTTCGGGTTGCTCTGCGCTGCCGTTCTGCCATATTCGAGTCTGTGGCTCATAGTGCGCGCTCGATTCATCAGGTTAGTCGACCCACGACGCGAACGGCCCGTTGAGGCCCTCACTCATCGTGGGGTGGGTATACATTTCGTCACGTAGCGCGGTGTAAGGGACTTTCAGCCGCATCGCAAGGTGGATGATGGCGTTTAGCTCGCTCGCGCCAGCGACGTAGAGGGCGACTCCGAGGATCTGGTCATTTGTCGCGTCCACGACTGCCTTCAGGAAGCCCTCGGTTTCACCGGAGGTCTGCGCTCGCGGCATGCCAATCGTGTTCGCGCCCAGGCGGGCGACACGGACGCGCCCAGCCTTGCGCGCGCGCCTCGCGCTCCGACAAACCCACGCGACCAAGCTCGGGATCTGTAAATACGGCGTAGGCCAAGATACGGCCAGCCGTAGACGTGTGGTCACCTTTACCAGTGATTTGCGCCTTGACGATGCGGTAGTCATCAAGTGAGGTGTGCGTGAATTCGGGGCCACCTTTCACGTCGCCGACCGCCCAGACGCCCAGCGCGGCTGTCGCCAAGGTCTCAGTTACGGGGATATAGCCCCGCGCGTCGAGCGCTAGCCTGTTCGCCTCGACGTTTAGCCCAGCGGTGGCCGGCGTACGGCCGGTGACATGCAGGATGTGCGAGCCATCCACAAACTTCCCGCTGCTTAGATGCAGGCGCGCCCCACTGGGCGCGGATTCGGCGCGTTCGACGGCGGCGCCCAGCCGCACCTCGATGCCCTCGCGTTCGAAGGTCTGCCGGACCGCCTGCGACACGTCAGGGTCCTCACGGCTCAGGAGTTGCGCGCCGCGCTGGATGATCGTCACCCGGCTGCCGAAGCGGCGGAACATCTGGGCGAACTCGACGCCTTCAAAGCCACGGCCGATGATGAGGAGGTGTTCAGGGACGACGTCCAGCTCCATGATCGTCTCGTTGGTAAGTGGCTCCAACTCGGCTAGCCCTGGAATGGTTGGCGCCGCGGGACGCGCGCCGGTGTTGATGACCACATGCTTCCCGGCCAGCGTGCGAGGTTGGCCGTCTCGCAGCGTGATCTCGACCATGCGGTCGCCAGTGAAGCGCGCCTCGCCAAGGATGAACTCGAGGTTGGGGATCGAGGTGAACATCTTGTAGTTCGCCTCGCGCATGAACCCGACGACGGCGCGCTTACGCTCGCGCAGCGCCCGCATACCGAGCGGGCCCAGCGAGGCGCTAACGCCGTATTCGCCAGCGCGGCGGACCATATGCGCGACTTTCGCGCTCTGGACGAGCGTCTTTGTGGGGATGCAGGCGACGTTGATGCAGGTACCGCCGATCATCTCCGGGTCGCGCTCGATAAGCGCGACCGTGTACCCCTGTTTCGCCAGGTACATCGCCAGAGTCTTGCCGCCCTCGCCGCCGCCCACCACGATCAGGTCGTACACTTCGCGTTCTATCATCGCGTCTGCCGCCTTCCCGTGTCCTGTGCTCCATCGCCACTTGTTAGCCAGATGACAGTATATACCACGTAAGTTGTTAGCTGGCAACAGAGCGTACAGGAAGTGGCGCCAGATATACTGCGTCATATCTCGCGACTTGCGCCGTTGTTCCCTATTTTCTCCGCTCGACGAGGAGTGCGCGCATGGATGACGTGACCGCTCAGGGGCCGCTTTCCGATGACGCCGCCGTGGCTGCTGCGCGGCCCTGGACGGCGCATTACTCACCAACCGTTCCAACAACAATCACGGTTCCCGAGCAGCCGCTAACATGGCTGCTGGACGAGGCGACGCGCACATCGAGCGCGTTCACCGCAATTGAGTATTTCGGAACTAAGCTGAGCTACGCGCAGCTCTCCTCACTGGCGGATCGCTTCGCGCGGGCGCTAGTAGAACACGGAACGAAGCGCGGCGACCGCGTGGCGATCTGCTTGCCGAATACGCCCCAGTTCGTGATTGCGTTCTTTGGGGCGCTGAAGGCGGGCGCTGTCGTTACGCCGACCAATCCGCTCTATACGCCATCGGAGCTGGAACACCAGCTTCGTGATTCCGGGGCAAAAGTCGTCGTTGTCCTCGACCAGTTCTATGGAAATCTCGCCCCCGTGCGAGCGAACACGCTAGTCGAGCATGTCATCGTGACGGACGTGGCTGATTATTTCCCGATGCCGCTCGCAATCGCCTACCACGCGCGTGAGGCGATCATGGCACGGCGAAAAGGAGTTAAGCCAGCGCGGATCCCGCGCCATGACCCCAGCGTCCATGACTTCCGGACATTCATTGGCCGGGCCAGTGACAGCCAGGGCTTCGAAGTATTTCCGCTGCCAGAGCCCGCCATGCCAGATGATCTGGCGCTGCTGCAATACACCGGGGGCACGACCGGTGTGGCGAAGGGCGCGATGCTTACCCATCGCAATCTGTTGACGAATGCCTACCAGTGTCTTATCTGGAACGAGAAGCCGATTGAGACCAAGCATGTCACGCTCTGCGTCGCGCCATTCTTCCATGTATATGGCCTGACGGTGGCGATGAACCTGACGATTCTGGCCGGCTCAACTCTCGTGCTCCTGCCGCGGTTCTCAGTCAACGAAACGCTCAACGCCATCGAGAAGTACAGGCCCGACCTGTTCCCTGGGGTACCGACACTCTATCTGGCGCTGGCGCGTGAGGTCGAGAAACACAAGCGCGACCTGAGCTCGGTCAAAGTGTGCATCAGCGGGTCCGCGCCGCTCCCGGCGGAGGTACAGCGGCGCTTCGAGGCGGTATCGGGCGCGAAGGTCGTCGAGGGCTACGGCCTGACGGAATCGTCGCCTGTTACCCACTGCAATCCGGTGTATGGTGACCGGCGTATCGGCACGATTGGGCTTCCGTTGCCCAACACCGATGCAAGGATTATCAGCCCCGACGGGTGGGATACTGTGGCGCCAGGCGAGCAGGGCGAGATTGCCGTGCGCGGGCCGCAGGTCATGCAGGGCTATTGGAACCGCCCCGCGGAGACGGCGATCGTCCTGCAGGATGGCTGGCTGCGCACAGGCGATATCGGCGTCATGAGCAGCGACGGCTATTTCTCGATCGTTGACCGCGCCAAAGACATGATTATCGCCAGCGGCCTCAAGATCTTCCCGCGCGACGTCGAGGAAGTCCTCTTCGCGAACCCGAAGGTGTTGGAATCGACCGTCATCGGCATGCCCGATGAGTACCGCGGCGAAACGGTCTGGGCGTTTATCGTGACCAAGCCGGGCGAGAAGCTGACGGCAGCCGAGCTCGACCAGTGGTGCCACGAACGCCTCGCGTCCTACAAGGTCCCCAAGCATTACGAGTTCCGCGATTCGCTGCCGAAGACGATGATCGGCAAGGTCTTGCGGCGGACACTGCGCGACGAGTCGCTCGCCGCTCAGGCCGCGGCGCAAAAGCCCGCGTAAGGGCGCACTGGACGTGGTAGAACTTCCAATAGTCCGGGCGTGGTTTGGATTGAGATACAACCTGTACAGAGGAGTAGCAACTACATGGCGACTGATGCCAAAATCGAGTCCGGCGCGAGCTTCTTGACCACGCCGGTAACCAAGGCGGACTTCCTGACGCTGGAGCGGCTGAGCGACGAGCAGCGGGAGATTCGCGACTCAGCGCGCACGTTCATTCAGCGCGAAGTCCTGCCCAAGAGCGATGAGCTTGACGCGCAGGAGCCAGGGCTGATGCCACAGCTCCTCAAGGAGGCGGGCGACCAGGGCCTGCTGATGATCGACATTCCGGAGGAGTACGGTGGCGCTGACCTTGGCATGGTAGTTAGCGCGCTTGTGGCGCGTGAGATGCGCCAGGCCTCTTTTGCCGTCGCGCAGGGCGCGCACACAACCATTGGCTCGTTGCCGATCGTCTTCTACGGCACGGATGAGCAGAAGAGGACCTACCTGCCGAAGCTGGCGACGGGCGAGCTGATCGGCGCTTACGCGCTGACAGAACCGGGCGTGGGCTCTGACGCGATGAGCATCCGCACGCGGGCGCAGCTTTCCGAGGACGGCCAGTTCTACATCCTCAACGGCGCGAAGCAGTGGATCTCAAACGCCGGATTCGCCGATCTGATGATTGTCTTCGCCAAGATCGACGACACCAAGCACACCGCGTTCATCGTCGAGTCGAAGTGGGAGGGTGTTTCCACCGGAGCCGAGGAGAAGAAGGTCGGCATCAAGGGCTCTTCTACTCGCACCGTGTACTTCGACAACGTCAAGGTTCCGGTGGGCAATGTACTGGGCGAGATCGGCAAGGGCTACAAAATCGCCTTCAATATCCTCAACATCGGCCGCTTGAAGCTAGGCGCGGGAACCTCGGGTGGTGCGCGCGCCGCGCTGGATATGTCCGCCGCCTACGCCAATGAGCGCAAGGCGTTTGGGCGTCCGCTCTCGGGCTTCGGGCTGATCAAGAAGAAGCTGGCCTACATGGCCGCTGACGTGTACGCGGCGGAGGCGCTGACCTTCCGCACGGTGGGACTGGTGGAGGAGGCGCGGCTAGCGGCTGGCGACGACCGCATGGCGCAACTTGCGGCCATCGAGGAGTACGCCATCGAGTGCTCTATCTCCAAGATCTATGGCTCCGAGGCCCTGGGGCGCAGCGTGGACGAGGGTGTACAGGTCTTCGGCGGCTACGGCTTCATGGACGAGTATCCCATCTCGCACGCCTGGCGTGACGCGCGCATCAACCGGATCTTCGAGGGCACGAATGAGGTCAACCGCCTGGTGGCGTCTGGCACGCTCTTCACGCGCTCGATGGAGAACAAGATCGACCTCTTCTCGATCTTCCCGGAAATTGACGCGCAGGTGCAGAGTGGCCAGGCGTCCGATTTCGCGGACGCCGAGACACCCGCCGCGCTGCGCGACGCGGTAAACCTCGTCGAGCGGGTGAAGCGCGCGGGCATCTACACCGCGATGAAGGGCGCCATGAAGTTCATGGCGACGATGCGCGAGGAACAGGAGTTCCTGGAGTATTCCGCGAACGTGCTCATCAGCGCGTTCGCCATGGATAGCGCCGTCGCTCGCGCGCTGGCAGCCGCCCGCGCCGGTGGGTCCGAGGCAGCCACGCATGCGCTGCTGGCCCAGGTCGCAACGATCAACCTCTTCCGTGAGGCGCGCGTGGCGATGGAGGGCGCGCTGACCATGGCCCTGGACGGAGAGGATCGCCAGGAGGAGTTGGCGCGCGTCCGCCGCTATCTGGGCGATCCGGAATCTGACATCGTGCCGCTGCAGCGCGAACTAGCCGCCGCCGTCGCGGAGCGCGGTGGATATCCAATCAAATAGGCGCGTGACCGTCTTCTCCCCTGAGTCCCCTCTCCTCGCCGGAGAGGGGACTCAGGGGAGGATCATTGAAAGGTGGCGGCGAGATGTCCGGCGTCGAAGAAGCTCGACAGGTCTTTGGCGACCGCGTGCCGTTCGCGAAGACGCTCGGCGTTGAGTTCGAGGTGATCGAGCCGGAGCGCGCGGTGGTGAGCATGCCATACGCGCGCGAGCGGACGAACCACGTGGGCACGGTCCATGCCGCGGTGGAATTCGGGCTTGGTGAGTCGGCGGCAGGCACGCTGGTGTTCATGGCCTTCCAGGACCTGGCGGAGGAGGGCTATGTCCCGGTCGTGGCGAACGCGAGCATTGCCTACAAGCGTCCCGCGCCAGGCGACCTGCGCGCCGAGGCGACGCTCTCCCAGGCGGAGCAGACGCGCGTGCGGGCTGATATCGCCAGCGCAGGCAAAGCCCGTCTCAGCCTGCCGGTAACGATTACCAACGCTGACGGGGTCGTGGCCTGCGAGATGCAGACCGAGTGGGCGATCATCAAACCGCGCCCACCGCAGGGATAATCCGATGGCGATGGACTGGCCCAAGCCGAATCCGGAATCCTGGGCGACACGACTACATCGCTGGATGTTCAATCTGGCGCCAGTCTATCGCGGGACGGGCGGGCGCATCACGCATATCGCCGGTGACTGGCGCGAAGTGCGCATCCGCTTGCCATTGAGCGTCAGGACGCGCAACTACGTTGGTACGATCTACGGCGGCAGCATGTACGCCTGTGTAGACCCATTCTACATGGTCATGCTGATCAACGCCCTGGGTAAGGACTACGTCGTCTGGGACAAGCTGGCGACCATTCGGTTCCGCAAGCCGGGCAAGACGACGCTCTACGCGCGCTTCACGCTCGACAACGCCGAGCTTGAGGGTATTCGCGCCGCGCTCACAACCCAGCGCTCCATAGACCGCGTCTACACGGTGACGCTGGTTGACGCGCAGCGCGTCGTCCACGCCGAAATCGAAAAAGTCATCTACATCCGGCGCGCCACGCCTACGGCGAACGCGGGCCAGGATACCACTTCCGCGCAAGCGGCGACGCGCGCCTAGCGCGCCAGTATTCACGTGAACCCAGGCCCGCCGAGGTCTGAATCGGAGAGGATCGAGACCCACAATGCCAGAAGCTGTAATTGTCAGCGCCGCGCGTACCCCGATTGGCCGCGCATCCAAGGGCGCGCTGAAAGCGATTCGCGCCGATGATATGGGCGCCGTCGCCATTCGTGGCGCGCTCAGCCGACTACCTGTTTTTGACTACACCGAAATCGAGGACGTGATCGTTGGCTGTGCCTTCCCAGAAGGCGAGCAGGGCATGAATCTGGCCCGCATTATTACCGGGCTGGCCGGGCTGCCGACCACATCTGGCGCGGTGACGGTGAACCGCTTTTGCGCCAGCAGCTTGCAGGCTGTCAACATGGCGGCGCAATCCATCATGCTTGGCCAGGGCGATGTGATCGTCGTAGGCGGCGTGGAAAATATGTCGCGAGTGCCTATGGGCGGCTTCAACCCCTCCTTCAATCCCAGGTTGATCAACAACCCCAATGGCGTCGAGGCGTGTGGGGTTCCAGGAACGATGACCTCGGACTTCGCACAGTCCTACATTCCGATGGGCCACACCGCCGAGAACCTGGCGAAAAAGTATGGCATCACGCGCGAGGAGCAGGACAAATTCGCCCTCCGCAGCCACCAGCGGGCGCTGGCTGCCATGGACGCGGGCATCCTGGGGAAGGAAATCGTAGCGGTCACACTGCCGGACGGGACCGAGATGACGACCGATGAAGGCCCCCGCCGCGACACCTCGCTGGAGCGGCTGGCGTCGCTGGAGTCGGCGTTTATCGCGGGAGGCACAGTCACGGCCGGCAACAGCAGCCCACTGAACGACGGCGCCTCAGCGGTGGTGATGATGTCACTGGAGAAAGCGCGAGAGCTGGGCTTCACCCCGCGGGCGCGCGTCATCTCGATGGCGGTCGCGGGCGTCGCGCCAGAGATCATGGGTATCGGCCCGGTCCCAGCGGTACGCAAGGCGCTGAAGCGGGCGGGCATGCAACTCTCCGATATCGAGGTCATCGAGCTCAACGAAGCGTTCGCCGCACAGTCCCTGGCCGTTATTCGCGAGCTTGGGCTGGATGAGGAGAAGGTGAACCCGCACGGCGGCGCGATCGCGCTCGGCCATCCGCTCGGTTGTACGGGCGCGCGAATCACCGGCGCGTTGCTCAATGACCTCGAGACACTGGACAAGCGCGTCGGCATGGCCACCCTCTGCGTTGGGGGCGGACAGGGTGTCGCCACGATCATCGAGCGCCTGTAGCGACTGGCAAGCGACAAAAGAGGATAGCGTCATGTCATATCAGATACAGCGCGCGGCGGTCATCGGCGCGGGCATTATGGGGGCGGGCATCGCAGCGCTGCTCGCCAGCGCGGGCGTGCCAGTCCTGCTGCTCGATATTGTGCCTCCCGGCTCCGAGGACAGCGCTGACCCCGCCGTGCGCAACAAGTTTGCGCTCGGCGGCATCGAGCGGGCGCTCAAGGCGCGGCCCGCGCCGGCTTTCTTCTCATCACGCGCGGCCAAGCTCGTTACACCCGGCAACACTGCCGACGACTTGGACAAACTAGCGGGTGCGGACTGGATTGTGGAGGCGATTGTCGAAGAAATCAGCGCCAAGCGTGATCTCTTCGCGCGTATCGAGGCAGTGCGCAAGCCAGGGACGATTATCAGCTCGAATACGTCGGGGCTGCCCGCGACGATGCTGCTCGAAGGGCGCGGCGAAGACTTCCGCCGCCACTTCCTGATTACCCACTTCTTCAATCCGGTGCGTTTCATGAAGCTGTTGGAGGTTGTCGCTGGGCCGGATACTGACCCGGGCCTCATGGCCTTCATGGGCGAGTATTGTTCGGCCAGGCTGGGCAAGGGCGTCGTCTACTGCAAGGACCGCCCGAGCTTCATCGGCAACCGCATCGGCAACTACGGCTTTGCCATCGCCGTTGAGCGCATGCTGGCCAGGGGCTACAAGATCGAAGAGATGGACGCTATTTTCGGTCAGGCGATGGGCCGGCCGAAGTCCGCCATCTTCCGCACTGGCGACCTGGCGGGCGTTGATACGCTGCTGCACGTCGCCGACAGCCTTTATGAGAACCTGCCGGACGACCCACAACGTGACCACTTCAAGCTGCCGGACTTCATCCGTGAGATGGTGGCGCGCAAGTGGCTCGGCGACAAGACCGGTCAGGGCTTCTACAAGCGCGTGAAAGGCGAAGATGGCAAATCTGAGGTCCTCGTCCTCGAACCAGCGACGATGGAGTATCGCGCGCAGGACTCTGCGCACTTCTCGTCGCTCGACAGTGTCAAGGGCAATCCCGACTCCGTGGAGCGCGTGCGCTCGATTCTGGCGGCCAGCGATCGCGCGGCGCAGATGGCCTGGGATGTGACGGCGGACACGCTGCTCTACACTGCCGCGGTCGCCCAGGAGATCGCCAACGATGTGGTGAACATCGACAATGCGATGCGCTGGGGCTTCAACTGGGACGCAGGCCCATTCCAGACCTGGGACGCGCTCGGCGTCGCCACGCTGGTACAACGCATGGAGGCGGAAGGCCGCGCCATTCCGGCGCTCGTGCGCGAGGTAGCGGAGAACGGCGTCGGCCGCTTCTACGACGGCGACACTTATTGGGACTGGAACACCAAGAGCTATCAGCCGGCGCCCGCCAGCGCGCGGCGACTGAGCATGACGCTACTGCGCAAGGCTGGCAAGGTCGTGAAGGAGAACCGCGGCGCCTCGTTGATTGATATGGGTGACGGCGTGCTCGGCGTCGAGTTCCATACCAAGATGAACGCGCTCGACGACGATATCAACGCGATGCTCACCGCCGCCGTCGAGGAGGCGAAGACCAATTGGCGCGCGATCGTGGTGGGCAACGATGCGCCAGACTTCAGCGTCGGAGCCAACATCGCTCAGGTGGTGATGGCGGCGAAGATGCGCCAGTTCTCGCTCATCGAGCGCGGCATCCGTAATCTGCACAGCGCGAACATGACGCTGAAGTACAGTCCGGTCCCGGTCGTTGTCGCGCCGTCGGGGCGTGTGCTGGGCGGCGGTTGTGAAATCGTCATGCATGGCCAGCATGTGCGCGCGGCGGCGGAGACCTACATCGGGCTGGTTGAGGTCGGCGTCGGTGTCATTCCAGCTGGCGGCGGCTGCAAAGAAATGCTGGCTCGCTGGCAGACTCTGGCTCAAAAGGTGACACATGAGGGCGGCCCGTTCGCGCCCGCGCGCCACGCCTTCGAGATCGTGGCGATCGCCACCGTCGCCACCAGCGCCGAGGACGCCCGCCAGTACGGCTTTCTCAAGAAGTCTGATGCGGTGACGCTTGACCGCGAGCGGTTGCTGGAGGACGCAAAGGCCGACGCCATCGGCCTGGCTGAAGCCAGGGCGCGCGGCGAGTGGGCTCCGCCGGAGCCGCCGACCTTCCGCCCGGCTGGCGAGGGCGCGCGACTGGTGCTGCAACAGGTGGTGGATAACCTGCGGTTGCAGGGCAAGGCGACTGAGCACGACTCGGTCGTCGCCGGCAAGCTTGCCTGGGTGCTGACAGGCGGCAGTCATTCGCCGCTGGAGACGCTCAGCGAGCAGGATATCCTCGACCTGGAGCGCGAGGCGTTCCTCAGCCTTACCGGGACCCCCGCGACTCAGGCCCGCATGGACTACATGCTCAAGACTGGCAAGCCGTTGCGCAACTAGCTCGCTTAGCCGCGCAACGGTGACGGGACGCAAGGTGGCGCGTCTTCCTACATAAGGGAGGCGCGCCACCTTCGCGCTTACGAGTGTACGGGAAGAGAAGCATGGGAAATACCGATATGGCGGACATCGTCACACCATGGCAGGCCTGGGCGCTGCTCGCGCTCTACGTGGTATGGGCGGCGTTGCTGCTTGGTGGGTTCGCCTTGGGTCGGGTCACGCCCGACGGCGCGCAGCGCATGCCGGTCTGGACGCGCATGGCGTCCTCGGTGACGCTGACGCTGATCGCCTGGCTGTCAGTCTACTTTCTGCGAGCGACGCCGCTGGGCAGGTTTGCGCTGCTTATCGCCTTCGGCATGTCGCTCGGCCTGCTCGGCGATCTGATCCTTGCCCAGGTCATCCCATTCCCACAGCATGTGTTGGGCGGCATCGCCGCTTTTGGCCTCGGCCACATCGCCTATCTGGCCGCGGCGATTGGGCTCGCGCGAAAGTTTGGGTTGGCGGCGCCTGGGCCACTCTGGTCCATGCTGGCGCTGTGGCTGGCAATCGGAGCCGCCGGGTGGTATCTGGTCGTATTTCGTGGGCAGGATCCGACCGTGATTGTTTGGGCGGCGCTACCCTATGCGCTGCTGCTGGCGACCGTCGTTGGGATTTTCACGGGCGCCGCGCTCCAATCCTCGGTAGTGACCCCGGCGGCCATTGGCGCTTTCCTCTTCCTCGTCAGTGACCTGATTCTAGCGAGCCACCTCTTTGCCGGGCGCTCGTTCCCGCTGATTGGCGATGTCATCTGGCTGACCTACGGACCAGGGCAGGCGCTGATCGTCGGCAGTGTCGCCATCATCGCTCTCTACTCAGGTATTGGCCTGGGGTGAGATGGTGTGCGCGGCATGGGGACGCTGCCATCCTGCCGGGATGTCCAGTTTCTCTTCCTGTCGGGTGTGCGCTATGCTTGGACATGGCGCCGACGCTCTCTCGTCCAGGCGGCGCTGGTTTGAGGAGGGCTTCAGCGCGTGACAGATGATGTTGGGCAGAGCGGCGAGCCATACAAGGAGGAGCGTCGCGAGACGGGGCGGCTGGAGGCATTGAGTGATGGGGTCTTCGCTGTCGCGGTGACGCTGCTGGTCTTTGGGTTGGGTGTCCCTACGCGCGACGCCTTGGTGTCCGGCGCGTCGCTGGCCGCGCTAATGTTCGGCGACTATCGCTGGCTGAGCATGGCCACCTATGCCATCAGCTTTCTCACCATCCTGGTGATGTGGGTCAACCACCACAGCGTCTTTCAGTACATCGCGCGCATTGACCGCGTGTTCGTCTATCTGAACGGCGCGCTTCTGATGCTGATCGTCTTCGTCAACTACCCCACCGCTCTGGTGGCCAATTCGGCCAACACGCCGAGCGCGACCCTGGCCACCGCCACCTACAGCGCGACCTTGACCGTCACGGCGCTCTGTTACAACGGCATGTGGCTCTGGGCTTCCACTGGCCATCGCCTGCTGGCCACTGACGTAAATCCAGCCGAGGTGGCGCGCATCACCTTCCAGTACCGCTTCGGCCCGCTGCTCTATCTCGCCGCATTTGGCCTCGCCTTCGTCAACCCGTGGCTCAGCATCGCTCTTAACGCCGCCCTCGCCCTCTACTTCGCGTTCACTGGCCAGATCACGCGGACGCGGACGCGACTTAAGTGAGGAATCACGGAACTGCCGGCTGAAATGGTACGCATGGCATACAATGGACGGTATGCGCTGCCGAGCGCGTGTGGGCGACAAGGAGCGATGGCTGAAATGGCCAGGGCGAGCGAGGCGATGGGGGCAGATAGCATGGCGCTGGATGCGGATTTGGCGGAGAAGTACGAGCGGCTGCGCGCGGGCGTGCGGGCGCTGGGCTCCACGCTGGTCGCGTACTCCGGCGGGGTGGATAGCGCGCTGCTGCTGAAGGTCGCTACCGATGAGCTAGGCGAGCGCGCGGTCGGCGCGCTGGCGTCCTCCGAGGCCTATGACGAGGAAGAGACGCGCCAGGCGGTCGAGATGGCGACTCAGATGGGCGCGCGACTGGTCCAGATCGAGACGCATGAACTGGAAGATGAGCGCTACGCCGCGAATACCGCCGAGCGCTGCTATTTCTGCAAGACTGAACTCTTCGACCGGCTGGAGCCGCTGGCGCGCGAGATGGGACTGGCGCATATCGCCTACGGCATGAACCGCGACGATCGTGGCGACTGGCGTCCCGGTCAGCGCGCCGCGCGCGAGCGTCAGGTGGCGGCGCCGCTCGACGACGCTGGCATGAGCAAGGATGACATCCGCACGCTGGCGAAGTATCTGGGCGTCCCGGTGTGGGACAAGCTAGCGATGGCCTGCTACTCGTCGCGCATTCCCTACGGCGCGCGGGTCACAGTTGAGGAGTTGCGGCGCATCGGCAAGGCGGAACGCGCGCTGCGGGCGCTGGGTTTCCGCCAACTGCGTGTGCGTAGCCACGACACGATCGCGCGCATCGAGGTCAGTGGCGACGAATTCGCCCGGCTGCTGGAGACCGAGACACGCGAGGCGGTTGTTACCGCCGTCCGCGCCGCTGGCTACCTTTACGTCACGCTTGACCTTGTCGGCTACCGCACCGGCTCGCTCAACGAGGCGCTGCTGCGGCGCAAGGCTGAGTAGACGTGGCTTCGTGGGCGCTATCCCTCGACGTCGACCTCGTCGGTCTTAGCCTCGGCGGAGTTCTTCGCACGGGATTGTTGGGCTTGCCGGTCATCCCAGAAAGCCCAGCCATTCCGATGACCACCCCGACGAGGGCGACCGCAAACCATACACAACCCATGCCCGTCGAATTGAGCGACAACACAATCGCAAGCAGCATAATGATAACCGCGAAATGCATAATATTGACGGATTTGACCATCGGGCGCGTCCTTCCGTAGGTCGCGCGCAGCAAGCGCTGCGGCGTCCTTACGATACTGCGAGCGTCTAGTCGCGTCAATGGCATCGCGACGGAACAGGTGGGTTGCTTGACGGTGTAGCGCCACACCTGCCGCTCGCGGCCGGGTGGTGTCACGTCCACGAAGCCAGCGGCACGAAAGGTGGCGGGCGCGCCCATATACGTGTATAGCTCGCCCGGCTCGACGGGGTAGCCCTCGATGATGCGCGCGCCCTGCGAGCGGGCGTAGGCGACAGCGGCGGTCAGCAGGCCGGCTCGCGCGCCCTGGCGGCGGATGCGGCGGTCGAGAAAGAAGCAGGTCACCGACCAGACTGGTTCGGCATCCACTCTCGCCAGGGCCTTGAAACGCTCCAGCGCGCCCAGCGATGCGCGTGGCGCTATGGCCACCCAGCCCACCGGCTCGCCGTCCAGGTAGGCCAGCACGCCAACAGGGACATCCTCAGCCGCCAGCCTGTCTAGCGTCGCGACGCGGGTTTCCTTGGTCGACCGCTGGTACTCCGCGCTCTTCAGCCGCCAGCGCATGCAGGAGCAGTAGCGGAACTTGCCGTGCGCCTCGGAGAAGCGGGCGAGGTCGGCGCGTCTCTCCGCAATGACCGGATGATATTCGAGCGCTTGCACAACTAAGGTCCGTACTGGCCGTGCGCCAGCTCGTCCGTACCAGACCACATGCGTGAGAAGACGCCGACGGCCTCGGCGGGCGCCATCACCTTCGGCTGGCAGCGGCTGACATCCTTGGTCGGCACGAAGCGCACGCTGGCGAGGGTCCCGCCGCGCCAGTAAAGGTGCAGCAGCATGCCTTCCATCGTCGCTTCCGACCAATCCTGATCGAAGACGAAGTTGCCCATCGAGTAGACGATCAGTTTGCTCTTGTAGCGCTCGATACCCTGCGTCCAGTGTGGGTGGTTGCCCAGCACCATATCGGCTCCAGCGTCAATCGCCGCTCGCGCTACGCCTTGCTGGTAGGTTGTCGGGTCATTGGTGTATTCGATGCCCCAATGGAAGTACGGGATGACCAAATCGGCTGTCTGGCGCGCGGAGGCGATATCGCCAGGCAGGCGGCTGGCGTCGATTGGCGCCAGCCCCCAACTATGTGTGGTGGCCCAGGGGCCTTGCGGCAGGATATTGTCATAGCTGAGGATGGCGACGCGCGTCCCCTTGGCGGTGGCGATGGCGGGCGTCGTGGCCTCGGCGAGATTATCGCCGCCGCCGCAGTGCAGGATACCCTGTTTTGTCAGGTTCGCGCGCATATCATTGAAGACCGCTTGGCCCTCGCCGTTGGAGTGGTTGTTCGCAAGGGTCACGATATCGAATCCCGCATAGGTAAGACCGTCGAAGCCGTGGGTCGGACATACGAAGGTGAAAGTTGCGGGGTCCGAGGGTGGCGCGACCATGTCAGTAACCATGCACTCAAGGTTACCCACGCGCAGGTCGCCCGCATCCAGCTCGCCCTTGATGGCGCGGTAGGGAAAGCGGTAGTCATTGCGCGCCCGCATCTGGTTGAGCACGCCGCGCCCGAGCATGATATCGCCCACCGTCACCAGATCCAGTGTAGCCTGGCTGGAAGCCATACCAACCTGCGCGTTGGCGCCGATCTTCGCTGGGTCAGCGCCCCGTTTCTTCAGCGCGTCTGAAACATAGAGCTGGAGCGATATTCTGCCCAGACCGGCGCCGTTTCCACGCCCCTGCGCGGGATAGAAGCCGTCCACCCCGACGTGGTGAACAGACCAGTCAACCGCTTCGTTGGGCACAGCCGCAACCGCGCCGGGTGTGGCGCGCAGCGCGTTGAACAGGGCGTCATATGAGGCCGCGCTGGCCGCGTCGCTCAATTGAACACCGTCCGGCGCGGACAAGTCGGAGAATCTGAGGCGATGGACGGGCACGCTGTACGGCGCGCCAACCGACACCCAGTTACCGATCGAGCCGCTGAGCAGACCCAGCGCCTGCGCGTGTGTCACGCCCTCCACCGGAACGCGCGGATGAGTCACCAGCGCCCATTCACTCGTCGCAACCGATGCGTGATAACTGTAGCCCGCAGGCGGCGGGCTGTCGGCGGGTCGCATGGAGGCACGGAGGTCGGGCGGTGAAAGCGGCGATGTTTGGGGCTGCACCGCGCTGGCGCCACCTTGACCAGAGAGCGCCCGCGCCAGTGAATCGAGCAGACTATTGGGGACCGTCGCGTCGCTGCCGAGTGTTAGCGGAGTGGACGAGGTGAAGGGCGTCGGGGTCGTGCGCCGCACGGACGCGGCCCCGCTGGTGAACGGCGCGCAACCGGCCACGAAGACTGTAGCGGTCGTCGCAGCGATAAATTCCCTGCGGGTCAGTCGTGGATTGCGCCGTTGTGTCATGCCTCGTCCTCCTCTACTACGGCATAACGAGTGGTTAGACGAGCGGTCTACACCAGGGGGCGCAATGACGGGCTGGCCTACTCCTCATAGGGTTGCAGATTATCAAGCTCGGTGTCCGTCAGCGCGACATGCGCAAGACCGTCCTCTATGGAGGTGATGGCCTCGACGGGCAGGACGACGAGCGGCGTGTCGACCCGTTCCCGGCGCAGGACGAAGCCAGTGACACGCTCGCTCCCGGATTCAACCAGTGTGCGCTCGATCTGACCGATCTCTTCGTGCGGATCTTCGCGCCAGACGGGGGCGCGCGCAGGCAACGACGCGGAGCCTGCCGCCTCATCGAAGGCGGTAGCCTGGGAATCCGGCATATAGGGCGCGGCGCCCAGGCCAAAGGTGGCGGCGGCGTAGTTGATGATGTCGTCCCAGCGGAAACGACGGTGCGTGGGCTCGCCTCCCGCGGCGATATACTCGCGCCGCTCGAAGAGTGGCAGCGCCACAAAGGCTTTCGCGTCGCCGCTGAGGCGGATTTCGTCCTCGCTGACGCTAGCGGCTTGCTCGATGGGAACGGAGCGAGCGCGGGAGCGTTCGACCGATCCGGGGCTCAGCAGATCGCCAAGGTCGCGAAAGCCAGGGTCCACGACGAGACCCGTCACACGCCGCTCGGAGCCATGCTCGGTTTCAGCGTTGGCGACGATAATGCGCTCCAGCGAGCCGACGCGCTTGCCGTCGCTAGTATAGACTGGCGCGCCAATGCGCAGCTGCTCGATCATGCTATCCTTCTCTCCGCCCAATCGCGCTATGCTACAGACGCGCGCTAGCGCATTTCTCGCCGCCGCTTCTGCCGCTGCGTGGCCTTCACGCGCTCGTACGCATCATCATTCGCTCTGGTAGCGACGGCATTCCCCTGTTCGGACGGCGACTTGGTGGCCTTGGCCGCCGCGATTGGCGCGCCTTTTCGACTGTTGGCCGGCGCTGGTGGTGGGGCTGCGACGCGCTGGCGAACACGCGGGCCGCCGATTCCGGGAATCTGCGCGGCTTTCTTGCCACCGGATGAGGAGGAGGAGAGCCGGCTGCCGGCGGGCGGAGCCGGTTCGGGCCGCGGGAAGAACCCCAGATAGTTCAGCAGGAACCAGAGTCCGAGCAGAACCACGACGTAGATCGCGATGTACCACGTGAGCCAGTTCGCGCCCTTGAAGATCGGCTGCTGAAGGCCCAGTTTATACACGCTGTCGAGGATCGTGAGTCCGGTGAGGAATAATTGCCCGACGAGCACGAAGATCAGTGTGCCCATGATGAGCTTGGTGACGCGGGAACGACCGCTGCGGCCAGGCGTATCGCGGCCGAAGTTGGGGCGCATAAGGTTACCGACCTGCGTGAGCCAGCCCGGCTTCGCGCCGCCCGCGCTGGAAGAGCCTGCTAACCGCACCGAGCGGTGGGAATTGTTCGAGTCGGAGGTGGGCATTCTGGGTTCGCTCCCGCATTACTGCGCCATCGATGATCTTAACGCCACGCGGGCGCTCCTTGAGTATACTCCCGGACCGTCGCTCTCGCTAGCGATTATGAGGCAAGTGGCGCGCCAGTTCGCCGCAAGAGGATAACTGGTCCGGCTTGCCCTACAACTACATAGCGGCCCGAGGCGCGCATCCGCGCGAGCATTGCGGCGTCGGCCGCGCGCACGTTAGCGATGGCGTGCGTCAGGTCCATGAGGACGTAATCTGCCTGATAGCACAGTTTATCAGGGGCCAGGTAGAGGTTATAGCGGTCGCTGACGTGCGGATTGAGCGTATCAGTCGCGCAGACAGAGGCGTCTGCGGGAATGTGCGTCAGCAGGGCGTCGGTCCGCGCCATCTGCGCCGCCAGCGCGGCCGATGGCGGATTGCCCGCTGCCCAGAATGGCGCGATGCGCCCAACAGTCGTGACATTCCATAGGCTGAAGCCCACAATCCAAACGATGAGCGCTGTCGGGAGCCATCGCATTGGGAAGGGTTCTCGCTCCAGCGCGGCGTTCCAGATGGCGCGGATAGCGAGCCCCACCGCATTCAGCGATGCTCCCATGCGTCGCCATCCGCCGCGCCACGCGCGCGCCAGCGCCGCCGGGAGTGGGCGTGTCGCCGCGCGCCAGCTGGCTGGGCTCCCCGCGAACTCGCGCCGCTGGCGGGCATGAACGAGCGCGGCGGCGCCATACACTGCGCCGGTGAACAGGTACGGGATGATAGCGGCGCTGTACTGAAAGAATCCACTGAACTGCTCGGTATGCGAGCTTAGCAGGTTGACCGCGAGATCTGGGGCGGCCGCGAGCAGCGCGAAGGGCGCGAGAACGCCGAGGCCGCCCGCGCTGCGCAATAACACACCGAGATAGCCGAGGCGGCCCGGCGTCAAGAGATAGCCAAATAGCAGCCAGGGCCGGATGAAAAGATTGAGCAGCGCTTCCGCGGGTGTCGCGCCGAGCCAGCTATAGCGGTACCAGTAGTTGTTGCCGCCCGCGATGCCAACATTGTAGTGCGGCAGGATCACCTTGAAGCAGATGGCGACCCAGAGCAGCGCGCCCAGCGCTGTCAGCAAGCCAAACCGCCGCCGCTCCGGCCGCGAGACAGCCAGGATCAGCGCGAGAATAGCGACCGACAGGCCAACATCTTCCTTGGTAGCCATCGCCAGGATCGCGGCAGCGAGGAACCAATGATAGCGGCGGGCGTCCAGGGCCAGCACGGCGGCGATCAGAAGTGGGGTCGCCAGCGCGACAGGGTGAAAGTCCCAGAGCGCCTCGCCCAAGAGCAGCGGCGAGAGAAGATAGCTGATGACCAGCGCCACCCCTACGAACGGCGCTCCAGGCAAGCGGCGCAGGCTGAGCGCGAAGAGCGGGATAGCGCCTAGCGCCAGCGCGACGGTCTGCGTGAGGAGCAGCGTCTCCGGACCGGAGTGGATCAAGTACAGCAAGGCCAGTGGGAGGATAATCGGTTCGACGTGTATGCTCAGGCGCGTCGGCAGCCCGTAGTCATCGTTGCCGCGGTTGGTAAAGCGGAAGGGGTGGCCGTGCAGGGTATTCCAGACCGCCTGATCCATGTTACCCAGGTCAAAGGCGTCGGTGTGGTATTCCAAATGGCGAAAGAGTACATGGTAGCCGACAAACGCGACGAAGAGCGCGATTAGGGCGCCGACAAGCGACCAAGCGATGCGGCGCGCGGTAATGCGCCGCGCCATGGCGACCATCCGCACGTCCCAGCGACCAGGCGTCGCGGGCGAGAGGGTGGAGGCCGCTGGCTCAAGAGACCTGGACACGGATCAGCGCTTCGCCCTTCTGCACCAGTTGCCCGTTCTTGGGGACGATCGCGAGGACCGCGCCACTGACTTCGGAGCGAATCTCGTTGAATACCTTCATCGCCTCGACGATGCACACTACCTGGCCGGCCTGAACTGGCTCACCCGTGGAGACAAAGGGCGCGGACGTCGGCGACGGCGCATTATAGAATACGCCCGTCAGCGGCGCGAGGACGGCGGTCCCTTGCTCGAGGCGCGGCTCCTCAGCCGCATGCCCGCCCGCGCGCGACACCGACTGGCGCCGGTGGGCTGATCGTGGGGCGCGCGCGTTGTGGCTGGGCGCGGGAGCCAGTGCCGCTACTGGCTCCGCTTGCCTCTTGATCAGGATGCGCAAGCCATCTTCCGTCAGGTCGAGCTCGCTGACATCGCTACCTTCAAGCGCTTCTGCCAGAGCTTTCACCCTGCTCACAAGCAAATGCCGTTCCGTAGGTCGCCTCCTCTTGTCGCCTTTCCGGCGCTCTATCTGATCCACGCTGGCCTGGCGCGCTAGGCGTAGCGCTTGAGCGCCAGCACGGCGTTATGACCGCCAAAACCCATGGAATTTGAAATCGCAATCTGCGCCCGCGCCTCACGCGCTTGGTTCGGGGTGTAATCCAGGTCGCACTCCGGGTCCGGTGTAAGGTAGTTGATCGTGGGCGTGATGACGCCGTGGTAGAGCGAGAGCGCGGTCACTCCGGCCTCGATGCCGCCTGCCGCGCCGAGTGTGTGTCCGATCATCGATTTGGTTGAACTGACCATGAGCCGCGACGCGTGCGCGCCAAAGACGCTCTTGATCGCCTGTGTCTCATGCAGGTCATTGAGCCAGGTCGCGGTACCATGCGCATTGATATACTGGACGTCTTCGACGTTCAGACCGCCTTTTTGCAGTGCGCGGCGGATCGCGCGCTGCAGTCCTTCGCCCATTGGCGATGGTTCGGTAATATGGTGCGCGTCGGCAGTGCCCGCGTAACTGAGGAGCTCGGCATAGATACGCGCGCCACGCGCGCGGGCGTGCTCCTCATCTTCCAGCAGCAAAACGCCCGCGCCATCACCCAAGACAAAGCCGTCGCGTTCCCGGTCGAAGGGGCGGCTGGCGCCCGCGGGGTCATCGTTGCGGCGGGAGAGGGCCTTCATGTTCCCAAACGAGGCCAGACCCATCGGCGTAATGCCAGCTTCCGCGCCACCAGCCAGCATGGCGATGGCGTCGCCACGACGGATCATTTCGCTGGCCTCGCCAATCGCGCTCGCGCCGGTGGCGCACGCGGAGACCGTGGCGAAATTCGGGCCGCGCGCGTCGAGCGTCAGCGAGACGAACCCAGCGGCGATGTCAGTGATGAACATCGTGATGAAGAACGGGCTGATGCGGTCGGGCCCCTTCTCGAAGAGTACACGAAACTGGTCATGAGAGGTGCGCATACCGCCAACGCCTGAGCCGATGACCACCCCGACGTCGTCGCGGTTCTCGTCGGTGAGATCAAACCCGGAGTCATCGAGCGCCTGCTTCGCCGCGCCCATCGCATAGTGCACGAAGACATCGTTCCGGCGCACCTCTTTGCGGTCCATATACTGCGCCGCGTCGAAGTCCCGCACTTCAGCGGCGAATTTGGTCGCGAAGGGCGCGGTGTCGAAACTGGTGATGGGCGCGACGCCTGAGCGGCCTTCGCAGAGCGCTTTCCAGACGGTCGCGGTGTCGTTGCCGACGCCGCTCACAAGGCCGATGCCCGTGATGACGACGCGCTTGCTCATGACGATATCCTCTCTGGCGTTGAATGGCGTGGTAGTGGACTGTGTCCTAGCGGGTGAGCGCCAGGCGCTCGCTATGCTCCGCAAGGAAGTTCGTGTATATACCACCCTCCCGGAATGTCGGGTCATCCATCAGTTTCAAATGGAATGGGATGGTGGTTGGCACGCCCTCGATGATGTATTCCTGCAGCGCGCGTTTGCCCCGCGCGATGGCCTCTTCACGGGTGGGCGCCCAGACGACGAGCTTGGAGAGCAGTGAGTCATAGTGAGGGGGCACTTCGTATCCCTGGTACAGGTGGGAGTCGACCCGCACGCCGATGCCACCCGGCGTGATGTAGCGCTCGATGACGCCAGTCTGCGGGCGGAAGTCGTGTTTGGGGTCTTCCGCCGTGATGCGATACTCGATCGCGTGACCGTGTGGCTTGATGTCGTCCTGCGTGAAGCCGAGGTGTTCGCCCGCGGCGACCAGCAACTGTTCGCGCACGAGATCGACACCTGTCACCCACTCAGTTACCGGGTGCTCAACCTGGAGTCGGGTATTCATCTCCATGAAGTAGAAGTGGTTGTCCTCGTCGACGAGGAACTCCATCGTGCCCGCGCCACGATAGCCGATGGCAAGCGCCGCACGGATCGAGCGTTCACCCATCTCGTGGCGCAGCGCGGTAGGCAGCGCGGGGCTTGGGGATTCCTCGACCAGTTTCTGGTGGCGGCGCTGCGTCGAGCAGTTGCGCTCGCCCAGGTAGACGCCATTGCCATAGTTATCGCAGAAGACCTGGACCTCGATATGCTTAGCGCGGCCGAGATACTTCTCGACATAGAGGCCATCATCGTGGAAGGCTTCACGCACCTCACTCTGTGCGGTCGTGAAGATGGAGGTGAACTCTTCGGCGCGCTTGACCAGGCGAATGCCGCGTCCGCCGCCGCCCGCCGCCGCCTTGAGCATCAGCGGGAAGCCGATGCGCGCGGCCGCCTCTTCACCTTCGCCCACCGTGCGCAGCACATCAGTGCCGGGGAGCAGTGGCAGGCCGGCCGCCTCCATGGCGATGCGCGCCTGGACCTTGTCGCCCATTTGCACCATCGCTTGCGGTGGCGGCCCAATAAATATCAGGCCGACATCTTCGCAGATCTCGGCGAAGCTGGGATTCTCAGATAGGAAGCCATAGCCGGGGTGGATCGCCTCACAGCCTGTCATGAGAGCCGCGGTAATGATGTTGGGAATATCGAGGTAGCTCTTGCTGCTGGGGCCAGGGCCGATGCGGATGCGACTCGCTTCGTCCAGCATCTGGACTGGCAGGGAATCGGCGTCCGCCTCGGAGTAGGCGATGACCGGCTCGATTCCTAGCTCGCGGCATGCGCGGATAACGCGCAGCGCGATCTCGCCACGATTGGCGATGAGCACTCTCTTGAACATGCCTCGGCCTCATTTATGTGCGCAGGATTGTAGAACACTATTCAATCGTATTGGGGGAGATGGCGTCTGGTGTCTATCGCGCCCGCCAGAATCCACGCTATTGTATCACGAGGCGCGGTTTCGGCATAGGCTGAACGCTTGCGGGACGCGACAAAGCCCGCGAGGACGCGATCCAGCGAGGGACTCGCGCGTCGCGGGCTCATACGCTCGCCCGAACTAGTCGAGTTGACCCTGGGACGCGAGTTGTTGCTGCTGGGCGTAGAGGTTGGTCCAGGTCCAGGCAAGGCGCTCGTAGCAGGCGTCATGAGTGCGGTTTCCGTTTGGCGTTTCCCACGCCCAGAGGCGGATTCGCCCGCCACAAACCTCGCACTTGTGGCGGCCGAGGCTGAGGCGCTGGCGGCGGTTCGCGTAGAACCGGTTCATCGTGCGGGTATAGGAGAGGAGTGGCGCGCCGTGGTGCGTCACTGTTGAGGAGACACCGACGAGCGACTGCTCAGTCTGGAGGATCAGGCCGCGCTCATCATCGCCTTCGTATGGATAGTCATTAGCGTACTCGCCAGCGTCGGCGTAGGCGCTTTCGTCTGGCCCATCATAGTCGCCATAGTCAGCGACATCTCCGGCTCGGTCGTCCCATGCTGCGCGGTTCTTTCGCCGGCTGGGCATACAGGCCTCCCTCATCACGCCCCACAAATCCCGGGGTCGCGCGGCGCCACACGCGCCTGAAAAGCAGTATAGCATGGGCATTTCCGCGCGGCCATGACGTAACGCAACAGTACCATTCTGGCTCGCGGCGGGTACACTACTGAGATAAGCAGCCTACTGAAATTCCAGGCGCCCACTCCACTCGCCTTGCGACTCCGCTCGCGGCCATCGCGCTTGGACGCTACCGATACTTCCGCATTCGAGGGGAGCTTCCACGACATGACCAGACCCTTCACGCACGCACACACTGACGCCACATCCCAACGGGCTTCCTCGCGCGCGGAGGCGAGGGCCACGCGTCCAGTGAACAAGTGGACTGTGTTTGGGATCGTTGCGATCGGCGTGTTCATGTCGACGCTGGACTCTTCGATTGTCAACATCAGCTTGCCTGCCATCGCCGGGTATTTCGGCGTTCCGCTCAACGGCGCGGTGGAGTGGGTCGTAATCGTCTATCTGGTGGTTATCGCCGCCCTGCTTCTGTCGCTCGGGCGGGTCGCGGATCTCATCGGACGCAAGATCGTGTGGGCGGCTGGGCTGGCCATATTCACGGCGGGATCTGCGCTGTGCGGGGCGGCGCCCACCTTGGGCTTTCTCATCGCGGCGCGCGGGTTCCAGGCGATCGGCGGCGCGCTGCTCTTCGCGGTGAGCGCGGCGATGCTCACCAACGCGTTTCCGGCCTCCGAGCGCGGGCGGGCGCTCGGGATGAACTCCGTCATGGTCGCGTTGGGCGTGAGCGCAGGCCCTGCGATCGGCGGCGTCATCACTCAGTCATTGACCTGGCGCTGGATCTTCTCTGTCAACGTCCCGCTTGGCGTGATCGGCTTTCTTGCGACCATACTCTGGTTTCGCGATACAGCGCCGCGCTCGCCTGGACGCTTCGATCCGGCGGGGGCGTTGGCGCTGACGGTAGGGCTCTCCGCGCTGACGCTGGGATTCTCCTTTGGTCAGGAGTGGGGTTGGACATCCACCCGCCTGATCGTAACGCTCGTGATCGGCGTCGCCGCGTTGCTGGCGCTGCTGCTGATCGAGCGTGTCGTTCCCGACCCGATTCTACCGTTCAGTTTGCTTCGCAACCGCGTCTTCGCTTCAGCGAATATCAGCCTCGTCCTCAGTTTCCTGGCGCTTTTCGCCGTCGCTTTCCTGTTGCCGTTCTATCTGGAGCAGTTGCGCGGCTTCGATGTGCTTCGCGCCGGCCTGATCATGACCTCGCAGCCGATCACGCTGGCGGTCATCGCGCCATTTAGCGGGCGATTGGCGGACCGCATCGGGACACGCTGGCTGGCAGCGGTCGGCCTGGCTATCGCCTGCGTGGGGCTGGCGCTGCTCAGCCAGCTCGACGCCCACAGCTCGGATGTGGATATCATCTCGCGGCTGATGGTAACAGGGCTGGGCCAGGCGATGTTCCAGTCGCCCAATAATAGCGCGCTTATGGGTTCTGCGCCGCCTAACCGACAGGGCGTGGCCTCAGGCTTTCTAGGGACTGGACGCGTCGTTGGGCAATCGATGAGTGTTGCGCTGGCAGGAGCGATCTTCGCCAGCCTGGGTGGCCCCGCAGCGGGGGTGCAACTGGTAGCGCTGCGCGCCCACATCCCACAACTGGGTGCAAGCGCCGTTCTGCCCGAGATGCTGGCGCTGGAACGGACGTTTAGCGGAGCCTTGCGGGTTGCGTTGCTCGTGTGCGCGGCCGTGGCGCTGGTCGGAGTCGCAACCTCCCTCGTGCGTGGCAGTGAACATTTTCGCGCGCATTGAGCGGCCCTCTTCGGCTGTGGTAGGCTGAGGAGCAGGCAGGCTAAGGCTCGCATGCATGCATGTGTGCGGCGTAGATGGGGATGTACAGCGATGACACAGGAATCCACCAGGAGCGCCAGCGGGTTTCCATCCGGGTTCTACTGGGGCACAGCGACGGCCGCCTACCAGATCGAGGGCGCTCCCACGGCCGATGGCAAAGGTGAGTCGATTTGGGACCGTTTCACCCACACACCAGGAAACATCGCTAACGGTGAGACGGGCGACATCGCCAACGACCATTATCATCGCTGGCCCGAAGACCTCGACCTGATGCGTAGTCTTAACCTGAACGCCTACCGCTTCTCCGTCTCATGGCCGCGCATCTTTCCCGAGGGCTATGGCCGGATCAATGAGGCAGGGCTCGACTTCTATTCGCGCCTGGTAGATGGCATGCTCGCGCGCGGACTCGAGCCATTTCTGACGCTCTACCACTGGGACCTGCCGCAGGCATTGCAGGACAAAGGTGGCTGGGAGAACCGCGACACCGCGAAAGCGTTTGGTGACTACACGACGGCGCTCGCCCGGCGCCTAGGTGACCGGGTCACGCGGTGGATCACCCTCAACGAGCCGAGCGGGATCGTCGCGTTGGGTAATGTCTTTGGGGAGCACGCGCCGGGCAAGAAGGACCCCAGCCTTATTCTGCCACTCACCCATCACCTACTTGTTTCGCATGGCATCGCGACACAGGCGCTGCGCGCCGAGAGCCCCCGTGCGCCACAGATCGGCATCACGCTCAATCTGTCGGTGATTGAGCCGGCGTCAGACCGTGAGGACGACGTCGCCGCCGCCCAAGCTTACGAGGGTGTGCGGCAGACGATGTACCTGGAGGCGCTCTACCACAAGACCTATGGCGACGAAATCATGACGCTCCTGCAGATGCTTGGCGGCTCACCCGATGTCATTCTGCCGGGCGATATGGACCTCATCGCCACGCCGACTGACTTCCTGGGCGTCAACTACTACACGCGCACCGTAATTCGAGCCGGGCGCGGGGCGGTACCGCTGCCCGATGTTGTCATTACCGGCAGCCCGCTGACGCTGATGGATTGGGAGATCTATCCACAGGGGCTGCGCGATCTGTTGACGAGCGTGAGCAATACCTATAAGCCTGGTGTGATGTATGTCACCGAGAACGGAGCCGCGTTCACTGACGTAGTTGATGCGCAGGGTAAGATCAATGACACGGCGCGGCGAAATTATCTGGAGGCCCATTTCCAGGCAACGCGCGAGGCCATCGCCGCGGGAGCGCCAGTTCAGGGCTTCTTCGTCTGGACTTTCGCTGACAACTTCGAGTGGGCGAAGGGCTTTATGCCGCGCTTCGGTGTCGTCTACGTGGACTTCCCCACGCAGCGGCGCACCGTGAAGGCCAGCGGACTGTTCCTCGCGGAAGTCGCGGCGACGAATGGGGCATCGTTGGGCGCGAGCTAGGACTCCTCGTCGCGGGTAATGCGGAACGGAGAAGCTGGATCGTCACGCAGCAGATTGAGCAGCTGATCACTGACAGGCGCAGGGCTGGTGTCAGCCGACTGCAACAGTGATGCTAGTTCATCGGGCGCTAGCTCGCGGCTGGGGTCCCAGCCGTAGCGCTTCATGTCGATCGCGCCATTCTCGCGGAACGTAACGCCCTCGCGCTCCAGTAGTTCGCGCATGCGGCCACGCTGGCCAAAAGCCCAGCTTCCAGTCAGTTCGCCTTTTGCGCTGACGACGCGTTGCGCCGGCACACTGGCGCCCTTGGGCGTCTCGTTCATGATCCAGCCAACCATGCGCGCGCCCCGAGAAAAACCGAGCGCCGCGCCGATCCAGCCGTAGGTGGTGACCCGGCCCGCGGGACAAGCGCGGGTGAGCGCATAGACCCGGGCGGCGATGGATGCCGCGCGGTCGCGGGTAATTACCTCGTCGGGCATAGCCCACCTCGCTTCCGAACACGCTCCGGCCCGCTACATGCGGGGTTCAGGCTGCCGATATGTATTCTTGTTCAGATGCTAGCATCCGGCAGCGTACCGGGAGCAAGAGCGGTGAGCGATGCCCGAGGTGATGTTAAACGGCGCGCGCATTCATTACGAGGAGCGCGGCCAGGGCCCAGAGACCATCGTGTTTTCCCATGGTCTACTCTGGAGCGGGCGCATGTTCCGCGCACAGGTGGCCGCGCTCAGCGATCGCTACCGCTGTGTGACTTTCGATTTTCGTGGCCAGGGCGAAAGCGCGGTGACCGCGGATGGCTACGACATGGACACCCTGACTCAGGACGCCGCGGAGTTGATCGCCGCGCTGGGACTGGCGCCATGCCACTTCGCCGGCCTCTCGATGGGCGGCTTCGTCGGCATGCGCCTGGCGGCGCGACGCCCCGACCTGATACGTTCGCTGATCCTGATGGAGACCAGCGCCGACCCTGAGCCGCAAGAGAACATTCCCCAATACCGCCGCCTGCTGGCTGTGGCGCGCTGGGTCGGGCTGCGACCTGTAGCTGGCCGCGTGATGCCCATTATGTTCGGCGCGACCTTCATGCGTGACCCCGGGCGTGCGGAAGAGCGTCGCGAGTGGCAAGGTTACATGGCGGCCAACAACCGTGTTGGGGTCATCCGCGCTACTGAGGGTGTCATCACCCGCAAGCCCATCTACGACGAACTCGGCGCGATCACCTTGCCAACGCTGATCATTATCGGCGATGAAGATGTGGCGACTACTCCTGACCACTCGGCGCGCATGCGGGATGCGATCGAAGGCGCGCAATTGGTTCGCATTCCACGCGCCGGACACACCTCCTCTGTCGAAGAGCCAGAGGCCGTAACGGTGGCGATCAAGGCGTTTCTGGCCGGTCTGCCCCGGAGATGACGCGGTTAATCGCGTTGACAGCCCGGCTGGAGGCATGATAAGCTAGGAAAGCTTGCCCGGCGTCCGAAGATGGTCGTGTCGCCCCGAAACAATCCACAGACGCGTGAGGAATCACCCCTCACGGAGGTACATCCGCTACATGGTTAAGATTCGCCTCATGCGCATGGGCATGAAGGGCGCGCCGAGCTATCGCGTGGTTGTCGCTGACGCCCGCTCGCCGCGCGACGGTCGCATCATCGAGAATATCGGCTGGTACAACCCGCTCACCGAGCCGTCAACAATCAAGATTGACGCTGACCGCGCCAAGCACTGGCTGAGCATCGGCGCGCAGCCCTCGGACTCAGTTCGCTCGCTCCTTGAGCGCGCTGGGATCGTCGAGCGCGCGGCTGCCAAGGCGGAAGCCAAGTAGCGTCGCGCTAACTGGCGACGGGGAGTGTGACGCATGCGCGGTCTGGTCGAGTTCATCGCGCGCAATTTGGTGGACGACCCGGACGCCGTCGCCGTGCGCGAGATCCGCAACGACCGCTATGCGATCGTTATTGGCCTCCGTGTCAGCGAGGACGACTTAGGCAAGGTGATTGGGCGGCAGGGACGCGTCGCCAAGGCTATGCGCTCCCTGATGCGCGCCTCAGGGAGCCTGGCTGGTAGGCAGCACGTCGGGCTTGAGATAGATGACCGCGGACCACGACACGAACACCAGCCCGAATAAACAGTCGCCTTCGCAGCCAGCCGAGGAATGGGCTGTGGTTGGCGAGGTCGTGGGCGCTTTCGGCATCCACGGCGCGATCAAAGTGCGCCCGCTGAGCGATTTCGCGCAGCGGTTCGCTGTTGGGGCAACCATCCGCGTTGGCCCGCGACACGAGCGGCGGCGCATCACCTCCTCGCGCCAGCAGGGCGCGCAGTTCGTTCTGGGCATCGAGGGCTGCGAGACGGCGAACGACGCCGAGCGCCTGCGCGGTCAGCTCCTTACTATCCCAGCAGCCGACCTCGCGCCCCTAGCGGCAAGCCAGTTCTACCAGCACGACATCATTGGTCTGCGTGTGGAGCGCATGAATGGCCAGCCGCTTGGCGTCATCGTGGACATCATTCCGAGTGGCGCGACCGACCTTTATGTTGTGCGCGATCCCGCGACGGGCCAAGAGCGGTTTCTGCCCGCCATCAAGGAGTTCATTCACGAGGCGGACCTCGCGGCGGGTGTAATGCGCGTCACGCCGATTCCCGGGCTGTTTGATGAAGGCGCCGACGAGGCGCGCTAGCGGGCGCTCAGGCTACCAGTCCGCGGGCAGCTTGACCAGCGAGCGGCTGATGTCCGCGAGCGTTTTGCAGCCTGCCAGCGCCATAGCCAACCGAAGCTCCTCGCGCAGCAGCCCCAGCGCTCGCTCAACACCTTGCGCGCCGCTCGCCGCCAGCGCCCACAGGGCGGGCCGCCCGATGAGCGTCCCGTTAGCTCCAATCGCCAGCGCCTTGAGCACATCAGTTCCACGCCGCACACCGCCATCCATAAGGACGGGCGCTCGCCCGGCCACGGCCTCGACGACCGCGGGCAGCGCCTCGATGCTGGAAAGCGCGCTATCAAGCTGCCGCCCACCATGATTGGAGACGATGACCCCACTTGCGCCGTGCGCGAGCGCCTCATGCGCGTCCTCGGCGGTAAGGATGCCCTTGACGAGCACCGGGAGTCTGGTGACCGCCCGTAGCCAGTCAACCGCTTCCCACGTGAGCGTTGGATCCATTTTGGCGGATGCGTAGACCGCCAGCCCGGAGGCGCCAGGGTCCACGCCGGGCTGGTCGGCGGACGCGTGCCCGGCGAAATTCGCGACGATCATGCCTGGTGGCAGTCCGAAGCCGCTGCGAATATCACGTTCGCGCCGGCCGAGGTAGGGCGCGTCGACGGTGAGGACGAGCGCCCGGTAGCCCGCGGCTTCGGCGCGACGCACCAGGGCCTCGGTGAGTGCGCGCTCCTTGTATACGTAGAGCTGGAACCAGAGTGGGCCGCCCGCCGCCGCCGCTACCTCTTCCAGGGCTACAGTCGCCATGGTGCTGAGGGTCATAATCGTTCCGGCGGCGCTCGCGCCGCGGGCCATATCCGCCTCGCCCTCTGTATGGGCGAGCTTTTGATAGGCGGCCGGCGCGATGAGGACTGGAAGCGCCAGTTCTTCGCCGAACAGGGTCGTGTGTGTATCCGCGACGCCGACTCCGGCCAGCATGCGCGGGCGCAGCCTGATGCGGCCGAACGCAGCCCGATTCTCTCGCAGCGTGACCTCATCCTCCGCGCCGCTCTGATAATAGTCCCAGGCGACGGGGTCCATGCGCTCGCAGGCAAGGGTTTCGTATTCAAAGAGGTTGATCGGGTCCATCGTTGGCTCCCATGATTCTGCCCGGTGGCGGGGCGACAAGCGGTGAAGAACACGCAACAGGCGTGCGTTCGGGGTACTTTTATCCTAACACGGCGGCGCGGGTGTGTTAACGTCAATGCGGCGAAAGCGCGGGGGCTGAGCGTCTCCGGCGTCATCTCACATCAAAGCGGGCGGGCGGCGCGTTGCGACCCTCTGGCGCCCGTGTTACAATCGGGCCTTGAAGCGCTCTTACAGGCGTTGAGAGCGCGACTACATAGCATGCGGCGGCGAGGCGTCCGTCGTGGCTGTCCCATCAACCATCTGTCCACTATCGAGCGCAACATAACCACGCGGGAGCGGAGGGAAACCAATGGCGAAGGCGGATCGCAAAGCCAAGGCGGCCAAGGCGAAGGCGGACCGCGCATCCAGGAAGAGTGGCGGTTTCAATCTGCTCAACTTCCTGAATCCGATCCGCGACCCCAGCCTGGTGGTAGCGATCATCCTGACGATCATTGAGAACGGTGGGACGCAGAACCCCTACTGGCAGTGGGCGCTCTATGGTGTGCTCAACTGGGCGGCGGTCAAGGCGCTGATCTGGCTGCTCGTCAATTTCTTCTTCTCCTTCGTCTATCTTTCCCGCAAGGCGGTCTGGGTCTTCCGCCATCCCCGACTGGCGTGGCGCCTGCTTGATGCGCTGGGTACCGAGGAGATCATCGTCGGCGGCCTGCGCCCCGATATGTTCGCGACTGAAGAGGGTGGCCTGCACGCGGGTCAGATGGCCATGGCTGGCGTGCCAGCGGGCGGCGGCTATTATGGTGGCCCCGCGCTTGGCGCTCCCGGATCCGGATATGGCACGGAAGGCCCTGACCTGTATCCAGATATGGACGAGGACCGCTACGGCGCATACAGTCGCAATAACCAGTTCAGTGAGCGGCTGAGCGAGCAGAGCGAGCAGATGCAGGAGATGATGTCCGCCTACGTCAGACTCATGAGCGACTGGATCTCTTCCACAGAAGAGAAATGGCGCGCGGTCAGCGACAGCCAGTTGGGATGGAAGCCGCTGCGTGGCCGCTGGAACGGCTGGGATGAGATCTACCGCGACTCCTGGGCAATTAGCCCCGACGCCGCGCAGGCCTCCCTCGAGACGATGACCCGCCGGTATGACAACGCGAAGGCCAAGGGATCAGCAGCGAGCTCGGTCGCGTGCTTCCTGCGTGATATGGATAGTCTGCGGCAGAGTCTGGCGTTGCTCGAGAGTGGCGAGGTATCTCAGGCGCCGCGCATGGGCGGCGTGGCTTCCCAGCCAGTGGCCCCTCGCACCGCCAAATCGTCTATCATCCGCAATCCCATGATCGTCGACGCGGACGGTTAGGGGTTCGCCGCAGCTTTTGTGTGGATGTGTTGAGCGAGAGGTGGTCAGGCCGTTATGCGTGAGGCGAGTCTCCGCCGGGCGCTGGTCAGCGCGATTATCGCGGCGGTCGTCGGCGTGGTGGCGTTGGCGCTGGGCGCATTCATCGCGCCCATCCCGATCAAGACGAGCGCCACACAGGTCGTGACAGCGCTCTTTGTGCGTAGCATTCTGGCGATCCTGGCGCTGGGACTGTCGCTCTATCTCGCCTACCGGACAGGTGGTCACATCGACAGCGACGCGCCCAATGAGCCATCTACGCCGCAAGCTGACCCAAGCGCAAGCTCAGCGATCCTGAGCCTCGTGACGACGCCAGGCAGCCGCCGTGACGCCTTGTTCGCGGGCGGCATCATCACCGGCGCCTACTGGATCATGACGACGCTCTACATCATCGCCCTGGGCAAAATCGTCGGCAATGTGGGCGTGGGAGCGGGTGACATTGGCTCCTATCTCGGGTCGCATGTGTGGTGGGGGCTGGCGCTGGTCGTTGTTGGCATGGGCTTCGGCGCCCTGGGCGCACGGGCGGCGTACGCCCGCCGAGTCACGAGCAAGTCCCTCTCGATTCCCGCTATCCCGCCTGCTCCACTTTCGCAATATCCTACCACCCCAGTTGATCCCCCTGCGCCGCAAGAATAGGGTGCCGCAGTCGCGTCACAATCAGGGCAGGTCGCTCGCGACCGGCTGAAGGACGTTCATCAACTGGTCAACCGTGAACGGTTTGGAGACTTTGCCTTCCACAACCAGATTGCTGGCTTTTTCGAGGGTTCCCCACGCGGAGATGAGGATGATGCGGTGCTTCGCGCGCGCCGGTGGTTCGGCCTCCAGCGACGCAAGAACCCCCCAGCCATCGACTACCGGCATCATCAGGTCCAGCAGTACGACCCGCGCCGGACTACGGGACAGCAGATCGAGGGCCTCCTGACCGTTGGCGGCGGTTTCCGTCGGATAGCCCTCGAGTGTAAGGACCTCAACGAGCATCTTGCGAATGGCGGGGTCATCATCCACGATCAGCACGGTAGGCGTACGAGCCACGATCTCTCTCCTTTGTCTCCGCTTCGAACCGCTGATTCCGGCGCAATCGCAGCTCGATCAAGGCGCGGCTGAGCTATCCGGCTGTATTGTATCGTGGGGTGAGCGCGCTTGTATAGCGCCAAGCGCGAACCTGGATCAGTCTGACCGCAAATTTAGCTCTCGGCGGCTGGCGCGGCAGCGCGCGGCAGGGAAAAGCTGAAGCGCGCGCCACGTCCCGGCCGGCTATCCACCCAAATCTCGCCGCCCATCGCCTCTACATACTGGCGACAAATCCACAGCCCGAGCCCCGTGCCTCGCACCGCCGTTGTCAGTGACCGCTGGAGCCGCACGAACTTGTGGAAAAGGCGCGCCTGATCCTCGACTGAAATGCCTGGCCCTTCGTCTTCTACGGTCACGACGACCCATTGCTCGGGCGCGCTCTCCTCGAGTACGCGCTGCCGCTGGGCGCCGAGATCGGCGCGGGAGAGCGCCCGCGCGCTCACGCGGCACGGTTTGTCGCCTCCCGAGTATTTCAACGCGTTGCTGAGGAGGTTGGAGAAGATGAGCGGCAGCCGTTCGTCATCCGCCAGGACCCAGAGGGTCTCATCGATGCGGGACTGAATGCGCGCTTTCGCCTCCGGCGGCTGGCGGCCGATGGCTACATCCGCCATGCTGGCCAGCGAGACGGTGCGGGTGGTGACGCGCAGGGCCTGATTGCTGAGCCGGCTGGCGTCGGCAAGCATGCTGATCATGCCCGCCAATTGCGACGTCGCCTGGCGGATTTCTCCAGCGAACGCCCCCAGCTTTTCTGGGTCGAGCTTTTGTCCGTGCCTGCCAATAAGGGTCACGTAGCCCTCAATGGCGGTGAGTGGCGTACGGAACTCGTGCGAGACCGTCAGGATGAAGTCGTCCTTCAGGCGGTCGAGCTCTTTCTGCTGCTCGTACGCCTCTTCCAGTTGCCTGTACAGGCGGGCATTGCTGATCGCGACAGCGGCCTGGCTGGCCAGCGAGACGAAAAACGCTGTCTCGGCGGGTGAATACTGGGCGGGCTTGTTTGGGGTGAAGACGGTGAGCGCGCCCAATTGTTTGTCCTGTCGAATGATGGGCATGGCAAGGAATGACACCGCCTCCGCATCCCGCAGCCGGTCAGCGCCGTCGTTGGGAGCGCTGTCGTCATCGGTAGCGGCCTGGATGACATGGAAGTCAGACTCATCCAGAGTTTTGCCGAGCTTGTTCCAGTTGAGCGGCAGCACAGCGCCAAGAAGAGTGTCGTGGTGCTTGAAGTCCAGCGGTGAAACAGCGCGGCACACCAGGGTCTGATGCTCGTCGTCGCGCACGAATACCGCCGCCACCCTATCAGGGGTCCCTGTATTCGCCTGCTCGGCGAGGTTCTGAAGGTTATCTGCTTCATCCAGCGAGGTGTTGAGCGTCAGCACGGCGTTGGTCAGCGCGGAGAGTTGCCTGTTGCGTTCCTCGAATTGGCGCTTGCGCTCGTCGATGCGCTCGACACTGCGGCGCGCGTCCAGCACGAGTCGCGCATTTTCCAGGAATGAGGCGGCCGCAAGCGCTACCGCCTCCAGGCGCGCGGAAAGGTCTGGTGTGAACCCTTCTCCCGGCGGCGCGGAGACGAACAAGGCCCCGAGGATGCGTGGGCTGGTTCCAATCGGGGCCGCAAGTGTCGCCTGAAGTGGTCCTGTGCCGTCCCAGCCGAGCCGCGCGAAGATTGGCGCATTGGCGGCGGCGGGCGGCGATGGCTCGACCATCAGTTCGCCCTGAAGCGCGCGACGGACGCCGGGGGGAATGTCGCTCTGCGGGACCCGGTCACCCTGGCGGCGGACGCCGCGCCGCATCGCATGGGCTGCGACCACTTCTTCGCCGGAGCGCATGAGCGCCGCAACCGCCAGCGTGGGGTGATCGCGGTGGATCACTTCAACTACCTGCGTGAGAATTTCCTCCTGAGTAGGGCTGACCCGGTTCAGTTCGCGCAGCATGGCGGCGAGGTCATCCTGCCGAACCGTGAGTGGCGGCGCGTCCAGAAGTTCCAGCGCGCGCGCCAGGCGGTCGGCATGCAGCTCCAGCAGGCGGGCGTCATTGGTGGTGTATGACCACATCTCGTCGCGGGTGAAGACCCGCAGTACGCCGATGACTGTTCCACGCGCGCTCACGCGGTCCAGACGCTCGGGGAAGAAAATGGGCACTGCCAGATGCTGAGGCGCGTCCTGTTCCAGAAGCAGGGACTGCCGCGCGTCGGGCGGCGTATTGTCAGGCCGCAGTATCGCCGGCTCGCGACGCTTCCAGACCATGCCTACCAACCCCTGGCCGAGTTTGTGGACCCGCGCCAGTTGAGCGGACGGGAGAAGCTGGGTGATCTGGTCGTCGATCGATCCGAGCGGGTCGTCAGGAATGCTGTCCCCGCGGAGCGGTTGCGACGGATAGGAAGGCGCGCCGAAGCCCGCGCGCGCGACCCGAGGGGGGTGTGAGCGGCGCGCGCGAGTCACCAGCACAGGCTCGGTTGCGTCAAGCAAGGCAAGCTCTCCGCCATCGGCGCGGACGAGAGCCAGCGCGCCATCCAGCGCCTCCTGGCAGAGCGCGGTGATCGCGTGCCGGTTCGCATAGCCCTTCGCGATATCGGCCCCTGTTCCGATTGTCCCGGAAGGTTGGGCAGGTTCGGGCCACTCGCCAGGCGCCGGAGGGCGCTGATATCCGCTTGCCATGCGCTGAAACCCTTTACCCTGATGTGGTAAAACCAGGACATTCCGCGGGACGGTGGTGATGTGGATGGGCATCGTGTCTCGTGGTCGCTCGCTAGTAAGGTCAGAGTATTATACCGCCTTCAAGATGTACAAGAAGGCGGGACATGCGGCGAGTTGAAAGCGAAAGGCGCGGCGATGAGCATCATTATCGAGGGGACAGTCGTCACGAAGCAGACGGGCCTGCGCGCCACCTTTGAGGGTGTGGAGCAGCCGTACGTGCGACTAACCGTTGCGCGACTGGATGACCCCGAGCGCATGGCGGAGGCCCGTGTCGTTGGGCTGGAGGATATTCCCCAGGCGGAAGGCGAGGTCGTGCGGCTGGAGTCGTACCGCACGGTGACGGACCGCGCGGCGGGTGTCGTGCGCTTCGATTGTCACTTGCTCCCGTGAGCGGCGTTCTGGGCCTGCTGACCGATTTCGGTTTGCGCGACGGCTATGTAGGAGTGATGAAGGCGGTGGCGCTGGACATCGCGCCAGGCATCAGCATTGTCGATATCTCGCACGATATTGCGCCGCAAGATATCGAGATGGGCTCCTGGACGCTAGGCGCGTGCTGGCGCTACTTTCCGGCAGGCAGCGTTCTGGTCTGTGTGGTGGACCCGGGTGTGGGGAGCCAGCGACGCCCCATCGCGTTTAGCGCGGGCGGCTGCAGTTTCGTAGGGCCGGACAATGGACTGTTCACACATGCGCTCGCCCAGGGAAACGTCGCGCGTTGTGTGGCGCTGACGAACCCCGCCTACCACCTGCCCCATGCCAGCGCGACGTTCCACGGTCGCGATATCTTTGCTCCCTGTGGCGCCCACTTGCTCGCTGGCGCGCCGCTAGAGTCTCTTGGCGAACTAGTGGATTCGGAGACGCTCGTTCGGCTGCCCATCCCGCTCGCTCCGGTTTGGGAAGCAGGCGCGCTGGCTGGGCGGGTGGCGCATGTGGACCACTACGGCAACCTCATCACGGATATCGTTTTGCCCGACGCGAACGCCCTGCTGGCGCCGGATGTGCGCGTAGAGATTGTTGGACGTCCTGTCGCGGCCGCCGCGACGCACTTTGCCGCCGGTCCCGAAGATCAGCCTTTCGCCTACCGCGATAGCTCAGGCGCGCTAGCCATCGCGGTTCGCAACGGCTCCGCCGCGATAAAGCTTGGCATCGGGCGCGGCGCTGAGGCGCGCGTGTGGGGTCTGCCACGCGCCTGAGCGAGTCGCAACGGCGTGCGCATTGGCGCCAGGCTTCAGGGAGGATAGGAATGAATCTCTATTTCATGCGCCATGCGCATGCTGTCGAACAGGACGAGTGGACGGGATCCGACGCGGCGCGACCGCTGATCGAGAAGGGGCGGAAGGCGGCCGATGAGGCCGCTAGGGGCGTCGCGCGCCTGGCGCCTCCAGTTATGGCCATCGTTTCTAGCCCCTACCTTAGGGCGCTGCAAACAGCGGAGATTGTCGGCAAGCGTTTGAGTCTGCCGATCGCGCAGTGCGAGGCGCTCTCGCCCATGTTCGATATCACCCGGTTGCCGGAGGCGCTAGATGCCGCCGGCTGGGCGCAGGATGTCCTGCTCATCGGCCACCAACCTAGTCTGAGTGAGGTCCTCGCCCATCTTACTGGTCACACGTTGTCAAAAACGAACCTGAAGAAGGCCGCGGTGGCGATGGTCACGCTGCCTGAAGAAGCCGCGCGTGAGCGCCGTCTGGTGAAAGCGGCGACGCTGGAGTGGATTCGGCGCTGGAGCGAGTGGCAGATGGTGGAAGCGCGCTAGCGGTGACGCGCCAGGCGGGCGCTGTCGCCGGAGTATAAACAAATCTTTCCGTTTCTATAATGCGATATGGGGATGCGATTGCCTAAAATGAGACCCCTATGCTATACTCCTCCTGGTATGCGTGGTGAGGCGCACAACGATGAAGAGCGACAACCAACGCCCAACGAAGCGCGGTGATTTGGCGGCGTTTGCCCTGATCGGACAGGTCGGGCTGATGATTAGCCTGGGCACAGTGTTGGGCATCGTGGCGGGACTCTTTGTCGATAGCAAACTACACTCCTCGCCCGTAGCGACACTCATCGGGCTGCTGCTTGGCCTGGCCACTGGCATTTACGGGGTCTATCGCCTCATCTCCCGGATGGGATAGGCGAAGCCAGGACGCGTCGGGGCGGGCCAATCGCAGTCAGAGGACGAAGGGAGAGCCTCCGTGCTCTGGAAGCTTCCACATATCCAGGTTGCCGCCGACCCTCTGTATCCAGGCGCGCCGGGCTTCTTGACCAATACCTTCCTGCTGACGGTGCTGAGCGCGCTGATCGTCGGTATTCTCTTCATCATCGCGGCGTATAAGCCCAAGATCGTTCCCGGCTTCATCCAGAACCTCGTTGAGTGGGTGTTCGAGATGCTGCAGAACCTCTGTGAGGAGGTCGCGGGCAAAGAGAACGGGCGGCGGTTCTTCCCCTGGGTCGCGTCGCTCTTCCTGCTGATTCTGATTTCGAATTGGTGGGAAGTCATCCCCGGTATCGAGTCCATCGGCCTCAAGACGAGCAGCACGGAAGTCAGCGCGGCCTGCGCGCACGTCCCCTCAGGCGTCTTCCTGTTCGGCGAAGTCTCGAACTGTATCGTTCCGTTCCTCCGTCCACCGGCTACCGATCTGAATTTCACGATCGCGCTTTCGATCATATCGGTCGTGATGACCCAGATTTACGGGTTCCGGGTACTGGGGTGGCGCCTGCAAATCAGCCGCTACATCGTCTTCAGCGATGGGCCAATCGGATTCGTGGTGGGTCTGCTGGAGATTCCATTGGAGCTCCTGCGCATTCTCTCCCTGAGCTTCCGTCTTTTTGGCAATCTGTTCGCTGGTGACGTGCTCCTACTGGTGATGTCGTTCATCTCGGTAGGCATCGGCTCGATCCCGTTCTACTTCCTTGAGGTGTTCGTCGGATTCATCCAAGCCTTCGTCTTCGCCTTCCTGACGTTGATCTTCATGACCCTCGGCACGACGGCTCACGGCCACGCTGACGCGGAAGAAGAGCACAGCGCGGAGGCGGCGCACGAGGCGCAGGAGCGCGCGGGGCATGCGCTTGGCGCTGGCGCCGAGCCAGCGGCCTGAGCGCCCTGTTAGCCCGGATAGAGAGCGCGCGGGCGGGCGATTCGCTCGCGTTGACGCGCTATCGCGTATCACGTACATCGTGTTTTTCGTCCTTTTCCCGGCCAGACCCGGCGCGCTCGCGCCTGGCGGGCCAACGCTGGCGCCGGGCGCTGGCATACCGATCACTTACCGGCTCGACAGCCGGTCCACACTGCCCTGTTGAGGAGGCGTTTCGTGAACAGTTTTGAAGTCGCGGCCGGTCTCGCTATTGGCATCGGCGCGGTTGGCCCCGGCATCGGCATCGGCTTGCTGGCTGGCCCCGCGCTCGGCGCGATGGGCCGCAACCCCGAGGCTGGCAACCTGATCCGCACGAATATGATCCTGGCGATCGTGTTCGCGGAGGCGATCTCGATCTACGCGCTGGTCGTGGCGCTGCTCATCCTCTTCGTCATCAAGTAGGTGTGGACCGGGGCTGGGCGCGGGTTTCGCGCCCGGCGCCACCCACTCCGGTTGTGAAGAGGAGCAGATACGCATGAGCGCATTGGGGATCAATCTCGGTTCTCTGATTGCGCAACTCGTCGCGTTCGCGATTCTCTATTTCGTCCTCGCGCGGTTCGTTTTCCCGATTCTCACCAAGACGCTCGATGAGCGCAAAGCGACGATTCAGGAAGGCGTCAACAACGCTGAGAAGGCGAAGCAGGATCTCGCTAACGCCGAGAAGCGCATCGAGGGCATGCTGAACGAGGCGCGCCTGGAATCGCAGAAGGTGATTGCGACGGCTACCACGGCCGCCGAGCGCCTGAAGGCTGACATCGAAACGCAGGCGCAGCAGCGCGCCCGTGAGATTGAGCAGCAGGCTGGCGCGCGCATTGAGCAACAGGTGTCGAAAGCAAAGGCCGAGCTGCGCCAGCAGGTCGCGGATCTGGCGATCGCGGCGGCGGAAAAGGTCATTGGCGGCTCAATGGACACCACGACGAACCGCCGTCTCGTTGACGAGTTCGTGGCGCAGTCGAGGGACAGCCAGTGCTAAAGGGAGCGGTCGCGCGCCGCTATGCGGAGGCGGTTTTTGAGCTGGGCGCCGAGCCGGATACGCTCGACAACTGGCTCAACGACGTGCGGCTGATCGCGGACTATTTCTCCAACCGCCAGCTGGCTTTCATTCTCAGCGAGCCGAATGTGCGTTTCGAGCGCAAGGAGGCCATTGTCCGCGACCTGCTTGGCGGCAAAGTTCGCCAGGAGGGCCTCGGCCTGGCGCTCTCGATGGTCGAGAGTAATATCGTCGGTCTGGCCCCGCGCGTGCGCGATGAGTTCGAGCGGCTCTATAACGAGCGCCGCGGCCAGGCGATTGCGCAAGTCACCTCGGCCATGCCGCTCGATGACGCCATGCGCGACTCAATTTCCCGGCAGATGCGGCAGCTCACGGGCAAACGCATCATCCTGCGGGAGGCGGTGGATCCGACTCTGCTAGGTGGCGCGATTGTGCGCGTGGGCGATACGCTGATCGACGGCAGCGTGCGCCGGCGGCTCGAGCTGCTGCGGCGGCGTATCGCCGGAGGGGGTGACCTCGGTGGCTCGATGGACGGGCTGGATGATCTTGTCCCGTCCGGTGGCGCTCCCGGCGGCACGCCCGCGCCGACACCGCCGCCCGCTGGTCCAACCAGCGCGATGAGCGTGGCCCCACGCGACTCCCAGGCTCCGCATCTCGCGCCCCGCGCGCCGGGTGGCGCGAATGTGAAGCGCGGCAAAAACCGCAAACGCTAAATCCCTGCCAGGGCGCGACGGCCCAGAGATACACGACACATAGGAGAGAGACATGGCTATCGCGGACGAGATTACCCGCGTCATACGCGATCGCATACAGAGTTACGACGGCAGCTCCACTGAGGCCGCCATGGTCAGCGTGGGCACGGTGATCGAGGTCGCGGACGGCATCGCCCGTGTCTATGGTCTCTCCGGTGTCCGCTACCTCGAGCTCGTTGAGTTCCCGCGCACAGGGCTGATGGGTCTGGCCTTCAATCTGGAGGAAGATTCGGTCTCGGTGCCGATCCTGGGTGACTTCACGCAACTGCGCGAGGATGACGAGGTCCGCACGACGGGTCGCATCATTGAGGTGCCAGTCGGCGACGCGCTGATCGGGCGCATTGTCAACCCGCTGGGCCAGCCACTGGACGATGGCGGTCCAATCGCTTCGAGCAAGACCCGTCCAGTCGAGCGTGTCGCTCCGGGCGTCATCACGCGCCACCCGGTGAATACGCCGGTACAGACGGGCATCAAGGCGATTGACGCGCTGATCCCGATTGGCCGCGGCCAGCGCGAGCTGATCATCGGAGACCGCCAGACCGGCAAGACCGCGGTCGCGCTCGATACGATCATCAACCAGAAGGGCAAGGACCTTACCTGCATCTACGTTTCGATCGGGCAGAAGAACTTCCAGATCGCCCGCATCCGCGAGATTCTTCGGCAGTACGGCGCGCTGGAGCACACCATCATCGTGCATGCGGGCGCCGAGGACCCAGCCCCACTGAAGTATCTGGCCCCCTACGCCGGATGCGCGATGGGCGAGGAGATCATGGAAAGCGGGCGCGACGCGCTGGTGATCTATGATGACCTCTCCAAGCACGCTGACGCCTATCGCAACATGTCGCTCATCATCCGTCGCCCTCCAGGCCGCGAGGCGTACCCGGGCGACGTCTTCTACCTGCATAGCCGCCTGCTGGAGCGCGCCGCCCGCCTGAACGATAACTACGGCGGTGGGTCGTTGACGGCGCTGCCGATCATCGAGACCAAGGCCAATGACGTTTCGGCCTACATCCCGACCAACGTCATCTCGATTACCGACGGCCAGATTTTCCTCGAGACCGACCTCTTCAACGCCGGCATCCGCCCTGCGCTGAACGTCGGCATCTCGGTGAGCCGCGTAGGCGGCGCCGCGCAAACGGCGGGCATGAAGCAGGTCGCTGGCACGTTGAAGCTCGACCTGGCCCAGTTCCGCGACCTGGCGGCCTTCGCGCAGTTCGGCTCTGACCTGGACGCGGCCACGAAGCGCAAGATCGAGCGCGGCCGCCACCAGCAGGAGATCATGAAACAGAAGCAGTACGAGCCGATGGCCGTCGAGCATCAGATCATGATCATCCACGCCGCCAGCACGGGCCGAATCGATGACGTGCCAGTAGAGAAAGTCGCGGATTGGGAGAAACAGTTCCACGCCTTCATGGATGCGAACTACCCCGATCTGGTCAAGAACGTCTACGACACGTCGGTTACCAACAAGAAGAAGCTCCCGAAGGAGACGCTCGACGAACTCGACGCCGCCATTACGGAGTACCGGAAGACGGCCCCCCGCTAGCGCGCGGCGTCGCCCGCCCGCGCTACGACCTGGCTGGCATGACAACGAAGTCGTGCGACTGGGCGCGCGCGGCGGGCGCAGGAGAACATCATGGCCTCGACACAGGCGATCCGGCGGCGGATACGTTCCGCGCGCAATGTCGCCCAGATCACACGCGCTGTACAGCTCGTGGCGAGCAGCCGGATGCGGCGCGCGCAGGAGCGCGTCACCCTGTCGCGCCCATACGCCGAGCAGCTGCAGAAGCTGCTCTCTCGGGTAGCGACGCAGGCTGATGGCCTCGACGACCAGCCGCTGATGAACAAGCGCGACGTCACGCGTGCGCTCATCGTGCTGGTTACACCCGACCGCGGGCTGGCGGGTGCGCTCAATAGCAATACCACCAGGCGCGCGGCGCAGCTGGCGCAGGAACTGCGCAAGACCTACAGCGGCGTGGACCTCGAAATCTCGTTTCTGGCGGTAGGCCGCAAGGGACGTGACTTCCTGGCGCGTAACCGGCAGCAAATCCTGGCGGAATTCACGCAGTTGGGCGACCAGCCCAAGACCGGCGATGTGCGAGCCATTGCGCGCACGATTACTGACGCATACATCGCTGGGCAGATCGATCTGGCGATGCTGGTGTATCCGAAATTCGTCTCGATGGTGGCGCAAACGCCAACGGTGACACAATTGCTGCCCGTAGAGCCGCCCGCCGAGAGCGAGGCGCAAGGCGCGGCGCCGGAATACATCTTCGAGCCCGACATTGAGAGCATCTTCTCGGAGTTGCTTCCTCGCTATGTCGAGACGCAGATCTATCAGCCACTGCTCGAAACGGTAGCGAGCTTCTACTCGGCGCAAATGATCGCGATGAAGAACGCGACCGATAGCGCCAATGACCTGCTGGCTGACCTGACGCTGACGTATAACAAGATCCGCCAGTCGTCAATCACCACGCAGATCCTCGAAATTGTCTCTGGCGCGGAAGCGCTGCGATAGGGGCAGGAGTACTACATGGCGACCGCTGCGACGGCACGGACCAAAGGTATCGTGCGGCAGGTGCTTGGCAACGTGGTGGACGTAGAGTTCCCCGCCGACAAGCTTCCCGCGATTTACAACGCGCTTGAGACATCTATTACCGGCCAGGAGCATCCGCTGACCCTGGAGGTCGAGCAGTTGCTGGGCAACAACATCGTGCGCTGCGTGGGCATGGGCCCGACCGATGGCATGATGCGCGGCCAGGAGGCCTGGGACACTGGCTCCCCAATCACTGTGCCGGTCGGCGAGGTGACGCTGGGCCGCATCCTGAACGTCATTGGCGAGCCGGTGGACAACAAGCCCGCGCCAGAAGCGAAGGTTCGTTTGCCAATTCACCGCCCGCCTCCCGGCATCGAGGACCAGGCGACTGCCGCCGAGGTGCTGGAGACCGGCATCAAGGTCATCGACCTGATCGCCCCGTTCATGCGCGGCGGCAAGATCGGCACCTTCGGCGGCGCTGGCACGGGCAAGACCGTCATCATCCAGGAGCTGATCAACAACATCGCCAAGAAGACCATGAGCGGTGGCGGCGATGGCGATGCGGGCGCCGCTGGAGGCCTCTCGGTCTTCGCCGGCGTTGGCGAGCGCACCCGCGAGGGCAATGACCTGCTGAACGAGATGACCGAGGCGAAGGTCGTCGACAAACTGGCGATGGTCTTCGGCCAGATGAACGAGCCGCCCGGATCCCGTCTGCGCGTAGCGCTGACTGGCCTTACCATCGCGGAGTACTTCCGTGATGTCGAGAAGCGCGATGTGCTGCTCTTCATCGACAACATCTTCCGCTTCACCCAGGCCGGCGCCGAGGTATCCGCGCTGTTGGGCCGCATGCCGTCGGCCGTGGGCTATCAGCCGAATCTCGCCGAGGAGATGGGCCAGTTGCAGGAGCGCATCACCTCGACCAAGAACGGTTCGGTGACTTCGATGCAGGCGGTGTATGTGCCTGCCGACGACTACACCGATCCTGCTCCGGCGACGACCTTCGCGCACCTGGACTCCACCATCGTGCTGGAGCGGGCGCTCGCGGCTCGCGCGCTGTTCCCGGCGGTGGACCCGCTGGCCTCGACCAGCCGCATCCTTGACCCGAACATCGTCGGCCAGGAGCACTACGATGTCGCGCAGGAGGTCAAGCGCGTTCTGCAGCGCTACAAGGACCTCCAGGACATCATCGCCATTCTGGGCGTGGACGAGTTGAGCGACGACGACAAGCTGACCGTGGCGCGCGCGCGCAAGATCGAGCAGTTTTTCTCGCAGCCGTTCAACGTCGGCGAGGCGTTCACTGGCCGCCCAGGGCGCACCGTGAGCCTGAGCGACACTGTGCGCGGCTTCAAGGAGATCCTCGAAGGCAAACACGACGATATCTCCGAAGTCCATTTCTACATGGCCGGTTCGATCGAAGATGTTATCGAACGCGCGCAGGCTGAGGCCGCGGGCGAGATTAACTAGCGACGCGCGAAAAAGGAGGCTGAGTCATGTCTCAGCGACCCACATTGCGCGTCCTGGTGTTGACATCCCAGCAGCGCGTGTTCGAGGGTGAGGCCGAGCAGGTCAACGCGCCGGGCGGCGATGGTGAGCTCACCATCCTGCCCCGGCACGCGCCGCTACTCACCACGCTCAATCTTGGCGAGATGCGCATCCGCGTGCGAGGCGAGGATGAGGGCGTCTTCGTCGCCGGCGGGTTTCTCGAAGTCAACGACAATGTCGTTACGGTGCTGGCGGACGACGCCGAGCGCGCCTCTGATCTGGATGAATCCAAGGCGGAGGAGGCGCGCCAGCGCGCCCAGGCGCTCGTCAACGCCGCGGAGGGCGGCTCTGAGGCTCATGCCGAAGCGCTGGCCGAGTTGGAGCGCGCCGTCGGCCGTCTGAGAGTAGCGGAGCTTCATCGGATTCGCAGCGGCGGCACGCGCCGCCGCCCGGCGCCTCCGCAGCCGGATTACGACCAGTAGCGCGCATATCCCTTCACGTTTCCAGAGGAAGCCCCCCGTCACCTGTTCCCTTCGGGCAGTGCGCGGGGGAGTTTCCGTGCGGTCGACTCTCGTTTGCCACTCAGCGAACGATTAATTCGCCCGTCGCGCTGTCGGCGATTGTACACGACGGGTTCGCCCATGGTCTCGGCGGCGCGTTGGGCGATATCCTCTTCCTCGCGCCTACCATGCAGCTGCTGCGCGAGTGTAGCCCGGTGAACGGCGCGCAACAGACATGCTGTCGCTAGAGTGTCTGCCGGTGTGTCCTGGCTGGTATGGCCAGCCACAAACCTTCTTGTGCGGGCAGTTGTCGAGCAGCCTTGCTGACGTTCGTGAGGGGGATATGCGCCTCGCGTATTCGCCGTGGCGCGCCTGGTTGAATTCTAGCGGCGCGTCCACCAGAGGCGTTCAGCCCTCGTGGGCCTGAATGCCCTTGATACGTGCGAGGAGACGGATGCGGGCGTGGAGGAGCCGCGCATCGAACGGCTTGACAACATAGTCGTCGGCGCCAGCGGTATAACCGGCGACGCGGTCCTGTACTGTCGCGCGGCTGGTGAGCAGCATGATGGGGAGGCGTTCGGTTTGTTGGTCGCCGCGGATGTCCGCGCAGAGCGCCAGGCCATCTCCATCGGGCAGGTCCACTTCTGTCACGATCAGGTCAGGATTCTCATCGCGCGCCATTTCGAGCGCCTCGCGCCTGCCTCCCGCGAACAGCAGGGAATAGTGCTCGGTGAGCGCGCTGCGCACACCTTCGCGCGCCGCGAGGTTGCTCTCAACTACCAACACGCGCATGCGGGAATCGGGGGTAATGTTCTTGACCGTCTTTCCCAGCGCCACGCTATTGACTCCCCTGGATTGCTCCTGGATTGACGTTCGCTTGAATGTAGGTACGTATAGTTACGTGCCAGATGACATGTATCACCCAATTGGATGAGCGCGCTAATGATTTGGGTCGGGCTCCTCGCCGTCAGCGAGCCGTTCCAGACGGTCGGCGCGTTGATCGGGCGTGATCGCCATGACCCGTTCGAGTGTAGCAAGCAGCGCGCTCGGCGCGAATGGCTTGGGCAGATAGGCGTCGACCCCGGAGAGCAGCCCGGTCAGGACATCATCGTCGCCATGCATTGCGCTGAGAATGACGAGCGGTGTATTGGCATAGGCCATATCGCCGCGAATCGAGCGCACGACCTGATAGCCATCGAGCCCGGGCATCCGCACATCCACCACGACGCAGTCGGGCCGCTCGCGGTAGAATTGCTCAAGTCCCTCGACGCCATTGTACGCGACCACGACATCAAAGCCTCCATGCAGGAGCATTGCATGCCGGATGAGCGCGACAATCGTGGTATTGTCGTCAATGACGAGCACTTTTCGGGTTCGCTGACCGGTCTTGATACCGGCTCCTGATGGCCCGTTCGACACGTCTCGCCTCCCACATCGTCTCGAAATGACGCGCGCCAGGCGGAATCTGTTCCAGTTCCAATTCGTCGTGTGAGCCGCCGAATACCATCGCAGGCGTGCGCAGGTAGAAGTGTAACATTGCGGGCCTGCCGCGCCGCTTCAGGCCCGCACAAAGTACTACACCGCGCGTCTGTTGGATGCGGTCGCGCGGGCTGGCTCGCGAGATGCGCATACTTGAGCATGAGCGCGGCGAGACAGCCTGCGGGTCATGCCACGCGGCAGCGACATGGAAGGAGGCGCTCCATGAGCGCGACGAACGCAAGTGACCGGTATTCGCGGCAAAAGCTCTTCGCTGGTTTGGGTCCTACCGGTCAACGTCGAGTGGAACAATCCGCCGTCGTGATCATCGGCTGTGGGGCGATGGGCTCTGCGCTGGCAAATAACCTCGTGCGGGCGGGTGTCGGACGCGTGCGCTTGGTGGACCGCGATTTCGTGGAGCTCAATAATCTGCAACGCCAGACGCTCTATGACGAGCGTGACGTCATGGAAACCACTCCCAAGGCCATCGCCGCCGCGCGCCGTCTTTCCGCCATCAACAGCGAGGTCACTGTTGAGCCGGTAGTGGCGGATTTTAACTCCGATAACGCCGAGACGCTGCTGCAGGATATGGACCTGGCGCTGGATGGGACCGACAACTTCGAGACACGCTATTTGCTCAACGATGTGTGCGTGAAGCTGGGCAAGCCATGGATCTATAGTGGCGTGATCGCGGCGCATGGCGTAAGCATGACGATTCTCCCCGGCGAGACGGCGTGTCTGCGCTGCGTGTTCCCCGACCGGCCACTGCCTGGCACGACGCCGACGTGCGATACAGCGGGCATTCTCAACGGGATCGTCGCCGCTATCGGCGGCGTAAGCTCTACCGAGGCCCTGAAGGCGCTGGCGGGGAGCGACCATCTGGCGCGCGGCCTGCTGTGGATGGACCTCTGGGAGAATGTCGTCGAGCGCACCGAGCTTCCACGTCAGGCTGACTGTCTTGCCTGCGGTCAGCGCGACTATGAATTCCTGGATGCGGCGCTAAACGACGATACCGCGACGCTCTGCGGACGCAATGCAGTGCAGGTCAGGCCCGCGGGTGAGCGAGGACGGCTCGATCTCGCCGCGCTAGCGACGCGGCTTGAACCACTTGGCGCCGTGACCCGTAATGAGTTCCTTCTGCGTGCGATGCTGGATGGGTATGAGGTGACCGTTTTCTCAGACGCGCGCGCGATCATCAAAGGCACCGCTGATCCGAGCGTCGCTCGTACGGTCTATGCCCGCTATATTGGTATGTGAGTGGTATCTGACGTGTAGATACGTCAATGTGCGCAGAAATCGACCAGGATGTGATACGTTTGTTTGCGCGCTCACTGCGCAGGAGCGCGCCCGTAGATCAACCGGTCGGTGCTTCCAGGACCCCAGGCGCCGACGCGCATGGGTGTATCACCAGGAAAGGTGAGGAACAATGGCAGATCAGTTCGATCCCAACAACATCGCGCAGAATCTCGGTGGTCAGGCGCAGCAGGCTGCGACAGGTGAGGTCGACTCTCTGATTGACGATGTCGCCTCAAAGGCGCCTGGAGGCGATCAGTTTGCGCAGCAGGCGAAGGACACCGCGAACCAGGCCATTCAGGGTGGCGTGCAGCAGGCCGAGCAGGCCGCTGAGCAGCAGGTCCAGCAGGTCCAGCAGATCCAGCAGGGCGGCCTGGGTGATATCGCCGGTAAGATCGAAGGCATTTTCGGCGGCGGATCTGGCGGATCTGGCGGCGCCTCCTAGTACACGTGCGCTCCTTCTCCGCCGCCTGGCGTTAGGGGCGTCTCTCTACGCGCGACGCGGCACGGATGCATGGGCGTCCGGGGTCCGCGTCGTGTGTTATCAAACCGGGTCATTTTCCCAGTTGCGCTGGAAGTGGGCTCCGGCTCTGTGAGAGAGGATGGAGGCAATATGGATATAGGTCCCTTGACGTCGGCGTTGAACGCGAATGGCCTGAGCGCCTATGCCTCGCTGGCTGATAACCTGGCGCTCCCCGCGCTGCGTCTGATCGCCGGGTTCGCGCCGTATGCGACGATCAAGCTTGGCTCCTCACGTATCGGCGGTCTGCCTGACCTGCCGGCTGGGCAGGCCTGGCCGGCGATGAACGGCGCGCCGATGTCCTTTATTGGCCAGATTCGTCTCGAAGAGGTCCATGGACTCGATGGAGCTGACGCCTTTCCGGCCGCTGGACTGCTCTCCTTCTTTTACGATGGCAGCCAGCAGACGTACGGCTCCGACCCAAATGACCGCGCGGGATTTAGCGTTATCTATACGTCTGACGTCGAACAGGCGGGCCTCGCTCATCAGGCGGATTATCCCGCGGCCCTGCCATCCAGCGCTCGATTTGGCTCCGCCGCGGTCACTTTCGAGGCCATACCCACCTATGCGCAGGACCTGAAGGCTGAGTTTCCAGACCACCAGGTTTCGCCACAGGACCAGCAGCATTTCGAGGCGGCGCTGGCCCAGGTCGCGGCCGCTCCGTCAATGACGCCACGCCACCAATTGCTCGGCCACCCCGACACCATTCAGGACGATATGCGCCAGCAATGCCAGTTCGCCGCGAATGGCCTCGCTGACCCTTCGTCTGACCTGCAAAAAGCAGCCGCGCTCGCCGCGAGCGCGAATGAGTGGCGCCTGCTGCTCCAGATCGACTCGGATCAGCGGCTGGGCATGACTTGGGGCTCGGCGGGTATGCTGTACTTCTGGATTCGCCAGCAGGACCTCTCCAACGCAAACTTCAACGCGTGCTGGGTTGTCTTACAATCGGACTAATTATCCTATGGCGACGCCGTCTCCGGCGCGCCGCTAGTTGACAGGGAGCGCATGGCTATGACGCCCGCTCGATTACCGATCTGGCGACGCCTGGGAGTCACCATTTCCTGCGTCATCATCGTCGCGGTCGCGCTGACAGGGTGCGCAACGGCGACAGATACAGGCTCAGGCAGCGCCGGCTCGCACCAATTCGGAGTCCAGACCAAGACATCTGGCTGCCAGGTCAACGGCAAGCTGCCAGATAGCGGCTGCACGCCGGGGGCGATTTTCGCGAGCGCCACCGTAGACCAGATCTGCCAGTCCGGCTATGCGAGCTCGGTCCGCAACGTGCCGACCAGCGAGAAGGACGCGGTCTACGCGGAGTACGGCATCGCCAGCCACTACGCGGGCGAATACGAGGTCGATCACCTCGTGAGCCTGGAGCTAGGCGGCTCCAACGATATCTCGAATCTTTGGCCCGAGGCGGCCAACCCCACGCCCGGATTCCATCAGAAGGACCAGGCGGAGAACTACCTGCACAACAAGGTTTGCGCAGGGTCGGTCTCGCTTCAACAGGCCCAGATCGAGATCGCGACTGACTGGACGAAGATCTACGATCAGATGCAGTCTGGCGGCTAAGCCGCTTCTCAGATTGTCCGAATACGCGCCCGCCGAAGTCCCAACCGGGACTTCGGCGGGCGCGTATTCGTGTTGCGCAGCATTCGGCATGTTTCACATCTGCCTCTTGACAATCGCTGTTCAATACGATATATCTTGATATAGCGTTTGTAGAGTAGTGAGTCACTCGACTCACGGAGGGCAGGAACATGGATGATTTGACGTACGGTCAGCCTGTCTGGGACAGCGGCCCATGGAGTGATCCGGGGCCAGACGCTGGCCCACCACCAGGTGGTCCATATGGAACTGGCTGGCGTGGGCGCGGTCCGCGCGGCCCCTGGGGGCCGGGAGGTCCACGCGGTCCACGCGGTCCACGTGGCCCGTGGCGGCGCGGACCAAATGCGTTTTTCGCGTGGGGGCCTCCTCCCATGCGTGATTTCTGGCGCGGCTTTTGGGGCGCGCCGGGTGGGAGGTTTCCGAATATGGGACGTCGATTCCCGTTTGGTGGCGGGCCAGGCCCGCGTATGTTTGAGCGCGGCTACCTGAAGTTCGCATTGCTGGAGTTGCTCCAGGAGCGACCGAAGCATGGCTATGAAATGATGAAAGAGCTCGAAGATCGCATGGGCGGCTTCTATGCCCCCAGCGCTGGCGCTATCTATCCTACATTGCAACTGCTCGAAGACCGCGGCTGGGTGACCAGCGAGGCGGTCGAGGGCAAAAAGGTGTACAAGATTACATCTGAGGGCGCGAAAGCGCTCGAAGAAGCGTCAGCGCGGCGTGGCCCACAGTTTGGGCCGGGCTTTGGCCCTGAGGGTGGCCCTCGGGAAGGCCACGAACACCACCACGAACATCGCCACGAGCGCCACGGGCCCTCGGGTGATCCCGGTGAGGAGTTCGGTTGGGGCGGGCCTCGCGGCCCGTGGGGCGGCCGGGGTGGCCCCGGCTTCGGCTGGCGTGGTCGCGCCGAGGCGCGTGACCTGGCGCAGCAAGCCCGTGATCTCGGGCGCATGATGCTGATGGCAGGTATGCGGTCGATGGATGATCCCGAGCGCCTGAACCGGCTGCGCGGTATCGTCGAGAAGACGCGCGCTGAGGTCGAGGCCTTCCTGCGTGAAGCTGACCAGCCGTCAAGTGCGGGCGAGTCCACCTCTGGCGCTGGCCCTACCGGGCCGGTGGAAGCGGTCTAAACTTCACCTGAGCGCTCGTCCAGGCCCATGACCTGCACCTTTGAGCAGGTCATGGGCCTGCGTCATGCCAGTACGATATGCTGTATAGATAGCGAATTCACTCGTGTTGAAATGTTCTGAGGAACCCGTTTTATGATGCGAGGTATGCCCGCCGGCGCTGGCCGGTATGGTCGCATGATGCGCACGCCCATAGAGGCGCCGACGCGCAAGGCCGACGCGCGCACGATCCGCCGGGTCGCATTATCGTTCAAGCCGTACTGGCGCGACATCCTGGTTGTGCTGGGCGCGATTGTGCTAGTGAGCGTGTTAGGGGTGGTCAACCCCTACATGTTGAAATATTCGATCTCGATTGGCTTTGGACAGCAAAATTTCCGCGCGCTGGCGGTGTTCGCCAGTATCATGCTGGTGACGCCGGTCATCAGTGGCCTGATCGGCGTCGGTCAGACGTATCTCAATACCCGCGTCGGCCAGAGTGTTATGCGCGACCTGCGCAACACGCTCTATGGTCACATCCAGGGCCAGCCACTGAGGTTCTTTACCGACACGCGCACAGGCGAGATCCAGTCGCGCATCTCGAATGACATCGGCGGCGTGCAGAGCGTTGTCACCGATACCGCGACTTCAGTGGTCTCCAATATCACCACGGCACTCTCGACTATCGTCGGCATGCTGGTGCTCTCGGTCCCGCTGACGATCCTCTCGCTAGGGCTGCTGCCGGTCTTCCTGTTTCTGACTTACCGCGTCGGCAACGTGCGCCGCGATGTGGCGCGCAACACGCAACAGAGCCTGGCGGAGATGACGGCGCTGGTGGAAGAGACGCTCTCGGTAAGCGGCGTGCTGCTGGCGAAGGTCTTCGGCCGCCAGAGCTACGAGCAGAAGCGCTTCAAGGATGAGAACGAGCGCTATGTGGCGCTGCAGATCCGCCAGCAGATGATTGGGCGCTGGTTCATGATGTTCATCTCGACCTTCTTTTCCGGGCTGCCCGCGCTGGTCTATCTCCTGGAAGGTTACATGGCGTTTGGCCACGGTCAGCATGTGAGCCCGGCGCAGTTGACAGACATCGTCGCCAATCTGGTGGCGTTCACCACGCTCCAGAGCCGGCTCTTCTTTCCCATCGGCCAATTGCTCAATGTTCAAGTCGAGATCCAGGGCGCGCTCGCGCTCTTCGACCGCATCTATGAGTATTTGGACATCAAGGCTGACATTGTGGACAAGCCAGGCGCGCTCGCGCTCGACCCTCATAAGATCACCGGCGATGTGCGCTTCGATCAGGTGGGGTTCAACTATCGCGAGGACCAGGAGACGCCAACGCTGCGCGATGTTTCGTTCGAGATGCGCCCTGGGCAACTGACGGCGCTGGTAGGGCCGAGCGGCGCGGGAAAGACAACGATCACCTACCTCATCCCGCGGCTCTACGATGTGTCGAGTGGCGGAGTGTCGATCGACGGACATGACGTGCGCGACGTGACGCTCGAGAGCCTGGGCGCCTCGATTGGCGTAGTGACTCAGGAGACCTACCTCTTCCACTCCACCATCCGCGAGAACCTGCTCTACGGACGACCTGACGCCACGGATGAGGAGATGATCGAAGCGGCGAAGGCGGCGGCGATCCACGACCGTATTATGGAACTGTCCGAAGGCTACGATACCGTGGTCGGTGAGCGGGGCTACAAGCTCTCCGGTGGCGAGAAGCAGCGTATCGCCATCGCCCGTGTTATCCTCAAAGACCCGCGCATTCTGATTCTGGACGAGGCGACCAGCGCGCTCGACACGCATTCCGAGCGGCTGATTCAGGCGGCGCTGGAGCGGCTGATGCAGGGCCGGACCACTATCGCCATCGCCCACCGCCTCTCGACAATCCTGGCCGCCGACCAAATCCTCGTCGTCAATCGCGGTGAGATCGTCGAGCGGGGGGCGCACGCGGAACTGCTGGCGCAGAGCGGCCTCTACGCTCAGCTTTACAACGAGCAGTTTGCCTCCGCGGCCGAGGTCGCCAGCGCAGAAGAGGATGAGCTGGCGGCTGTAAACGAGTAGAGTGCGCCGGCAGCGCGCGAAACGGTCTCGCGCCGATTGACAAGGCGCCACACGCGAATGTTCAGTGTGGCCATGGCGTGACCAAGGACATGACTGGAGGCGCTGCCATGGCCATAACCGATTCTGATCCCCGCGCAGTCGTACAGGAACAAGTGGACGCCTACAACGCGCACGACCTCGAGAGATTTCTCGCCTGTTACGCTCTGAATGCCGTCATCCTCGACGCCTCGGACACAGCAATCTACAACGGGCATGATGAGATACGCGACGGCTACGGGCCGATGCTGGAGGAGAATCCCGCGCTGCATGCCGAGATTCCCAACCGCATTCACGTGGGTGAGTGGGTCGTTGACGAAGAGCTGGTCACTGGCATCACGGCCGGGGGATTCCCCCCCGATATGCGCGCCATTACTGTCTATCATGTGGCTGACGGCAAGATCCAGCGCGTTCAGATCTTGATGTAGCGCTAGCCGGACGCTGGTGACATGCCGCCTGACTCGAGAGCCGCGGCGTGACGCTAAAATACCATTGGCGCGAGCCAGCAATAGACGCTCGCTCTTTTCCCGCTGTCCTCTCCCGGGCCGTCCGTCGTGGCGCTGAGTTTGGGCGCCTCCAGGCGCATAATGAGATCGTCCTCGATGGGCGTCGCGCCAACTTTATTGAAAAGGGCGAGCGCGCGTGGATTATCGCCATTGATGCTGGCGATGAGCGCGCCGGCGCGGGCGTCGCTTTCCTTCGCGAGCGCATGGACCATGAGCGCGGCGGCGGTTGCGTCATTGTGGGCGACCAGCGGGCCGAGTCGTACGCCTCCCAGCGGCGGCTCTGATGGACGCAACATGAGGAAGCCCAGTGGCTCGCCAGTCGCGGTCTCAGCGATGAGCAATTCGTGACCGTCCTGACGCGCGAGCGCATCGATCAGGCCGAGCCTGTCGCCGCCATAGGCGATGCGGTCGAGCGCGGCGAGGCGCGGCAGCGCATCTGCGGACGCGCCGACCACGCGGGCGACATTACCGCAGGCGGCGACGCGACCGAGCGCGTCGCTGTCCAATGAAGCGAGCGGGGCGCGGGTATACCAGGAACTGGTGACATCCACGAAGCCAAGCCGGCGGTAGAGCGGCCGGCCAGCTGGAGTCGCGTCAAGGAAGATGTGGCGCGCGCCCTGGCGCTCAAGCCACGAAATCGCATGCTCCATAATGGCGCGGCCCAGACCGCCGCGTTGGAACTCTGGCCGCACCATCACGCTGCCAATGACGCCGACAGGAGGCGATGCGGTGGCGACCGTCGCGACCGCCGGGCGGTGGGCGACTTCGCCTGAAATCGCGGCAAGCTCACCTTCACGGATGACAAAGATGCGTCCGCCTGACCAGCGCACGATGGCGTCCAGCAAGTCTTCGCTGCGCGACCAGCCCATTTGGCGACGTATCGCCCCGAGCGCAGCGAGGTCCGCGGGTGTCGCTTCCTCGATCCGTGGCGCGCCGATCACAACAGCCTCCTAACTCTGCTTACGCAGGCCCGCGGTGGTGCGTCAGCGCGGGTTGCCAGCCTGATGAGTCCATCGTACAACATAGTGATTTCGAGGGATTCGCCCGACCGCCCGCCGGACCAGAGATATGCGCGAACGGCCTTGTCATGCGGCTTTGTAGGGTGTGAACCTGATTGACAGCCTCAGGGGGCCATGTTACAGTATCAGATGGTATGCGAAACGGAGACACGCTGGTGGTGGGCGCGATGAGCGACACGCCGCTGGGGTCGGAGGCGCTACGGAATGCTACCAGATTACGCGCCAGCGCTCATCATGTTTGGGCTCGCGCTGACATTCGGCATCGTCGTTATCGGGGCCACCTTCATTCTTGGTCCTAAACACCCAACTCCCGAAAAACTCGCTCCCTACGAGTGTGGCATCGAGGAGATCGAGGCGCCGCGGCAGCGGTTCCCGGTGAAGTATCTCGTGACCGGCATGCTCTTCATCATCTTCGACGTCGAGGCCGCTTCGGTGCTGCCGCTGGCGATTTTGATGCGCCGGCTCCAGGTTCTGGGACTGGTCGAATTGCTCGTCTTCACGGTCATTCTCGCTATCCCCTTCATCTATATCTGGCGCAAGGGGGCCTTTACATGGGAGTAGACCCTGAGACTGACAATGAGAGGGTGAAGCTGGTCAATCCCTGGGCTCCTGTCCAGTACTTCAGCAACACCCAGGCGCCGCGCGCGTTAGCACAGCCCGATGGCGGCAACATCCTGCTCACTCAGGTCAACAAACTGATCGACTGGGGCAGGAGCTCCTCGCTCTGGCCCGCGACTTTTGGCCTGGCCTGTTGCGCGATCGAGATGATGTCTGCCAGCGCTTCGCGCTGGGATATCTCGCGGTTCGGCGCGGAGGTATTCCGCGCCAGCCCGCGACAAGCTGACTTGATGATCGTCGCGGGGCGACTCTCGGTGAAGATGGCTCCGGTGCTGCGACGTATCTATGACCAGATGCCAGATCCCAAGTGGGTGATCGCGATGGGCGCGTGCGCATCATGCGGCGGCGTATTCAACAACTATGCGATCGTGCAAGGTGTGGATAAGATCGTACCAGTTGATGTCTACGTGCCCGGTTGCCCGCCCACGCCGGATATGCTTTTGCAGGGACTCAATCTCTTGCAGGAAAAGATCCAGAAACATGTTCCTAATCCACCGGATCCGCTCCTGTACGCTGGGAGCAAGTATCTCGGCAGCGAGGACTAACGCAGGATACGAAAAGCGCGCGGACGGCTGACCCTGACCGCGCTGGAGGAACAGGCGCAGTCATGGCAGACCAGACCGGAGCCGAAGCGCTCAATGCGGCGACCAACCCGCTGGCTGAGGCCTCCGTCGCACTGTTGACCGAGCGGCTTGGAGAAGATGCGCTGACCGTGTCGCGCCATCGCGGCGAGACGACGGTCTTGCTCGCGCCATCGGCGCTGGTCGAAGCGTGCCAGGCGCTGCGCGACGCGCCCAACCTGCGCTACGACTTGCTGGAAGACGTGACCGCGGTGGACTGGCCCGAGCGCGAGCCGCGGTTTGACCTGGTGTATCAACTGGCGTCCACGCAGACGGGCGCGTCGCTGCGCCTGAAGACGCGAGTTGGTGGCGAGGATGACCCAGAGCCCGAGGCGCCGACCGTGTCGGGAGTCTGGAAGACGGCCAATTGGTTCGAGCGCGAGGTCTTCGACCTTTTCGGTGTGCGGTTTACGGGCCATCCTGACCTGCGGCGCATCCTGATGCCGACCGACTGGGTGGGGCATCCGCTCCGCAAAGACTATCCGCTCACCGGCTTCGCGCTTCCCGATCCGCACTGGGGCGGCCAGGTCCCATTTGACCAGCCGCTGCCGGAGGGAACAGGACAACTGACCAGCCGCACGGCGGATGGCTCCGAGCGTGCAAACCTGCGCTTGCGCGGCGAGGATGAGCAGCCCGATATCGGGAAGTGAGCGCTCAGGTAAGCCGCGGCGCGCATCAGCATACATGGTAAGGCAGTGACGATATGAGGGTTGAAGAGCCAGCCAGGGTTGAGGTCGAGGAGAGCGTCCAGCTCGACGACCACAGACGCCGCGACACCATGACCATTAACATGGGGCCGCAGCATCCCTCTACTCATGGCGTACTGCGGCTCGTGCTGACTCTGGACGGCGAGACAATCGTCAAAGCCGTTCCCGATATTGGCTATTTGCATACTGGTATCGAGAAGACGGCCGAGTCGAAGAGCTACTTCAAGGCGCTGGTGTTGACCGATCGCATGGACTATCTCGCGCCCCTGGCGAACAACTTTGGTTATTCGCTGGCGGTCGAGAAGCTGCTTGGGGTCAGCGTTCCGGAGAAGGCGCTCTATGCCCGCATCGTGCTGGTGGAACTCCAGCGCATCGCCAGCCATCTCGTCTATCTCGCATCGAGCGCGCTGGATTTGGGCGCGCAGAGCGTCTTTCTCTACTGCTTCCGCGAGCGGGAACTGATCCTGGACATTTTCGAGCTGTGCGCGGGTGTCCGGATGATGACCAGCTACATCATGCCTGGAGGATTGCAGGCCGACCTGCCTCCAGGGTTCGATCAGAAGGTGCGCGACTTTCTGGCGGTCTTCCCCAAACGGCTGCGTGAATACCACGACCTGTTGACCAACAACCGCCTCTGGGTCGACCGCACCAAGGGCATTTCCATCATCTCGGGGTCTGAAGCGCTGGAATACGGTTGCACCGGACCCACGCTGCGAGGTAGCGGCGTCGCCTACGATGTGCGCAAGGCGTTTCCTTATGGCGGCTATGAGCGCTTCGAGTTCGACATCCCAGTCGGCGTGAACGGCGACGTATATGACCGGTACCTTGTCCGCATGCTGGAGATGGAGCAGAGTCTGCGCATCATCCAGCAGGCGCTGGACGGGATTCCCGAGGGGCCGTGGCAGTTGGGTGATCACAAGATCGTCCCGCCGCCGAAGTGGGAGGTGTCCTCCAATATGGAGGCGCTCATCCATCACTTCAAACTGTACACCGAAGGCTACCGGCCGCCCGCAGGCGAGGTCTGGGTGCGGACCGAATCGCCCAAAGGCGAGCTTGGCTTCTATCTGGTGAGCGATGGGTCGGCGCGGCCATACCGTATGCGTGTTCGAGCGCCATCTTTCGCGAACCTGCAGGCGCTGCCCGCGATGATCGAGGGCATGCTTCTCGCCGATGTCGTCGCGGCCATCGGTAGCATTGATATTGTGCTAGGCGAGGTGGACCGCTGATGATCAGTGACGCGTTGAAGGCGAGCATGCGCGAAGTGGTCGCCCGCTATCCCTCCGCGCGCTCGGCGATGCTGCCATGCCTGCATCTCGTGCAGGACGAACTTGGCTACATTCCCGATGAGGGCGTGCTGGCCGTGGCTGACGCCATTCGTGTCAAGCCAGACGAGGTCGAATCCGTCATCACGTTCTACTCGATGTTCCACAAGAAACCCCAGGGTTGTTACGTCCTGAAGGTCTGTACAAGCGTCTCGTGCTATCTGCGCGGCTGCGATGAGACGCTGGCGCAACTGGAACAGACGCTGGGGGTGAAGCGCGGCGAGACGACGTCCGATGGCATGTTCACCATCGAGGCGGTCGAGTGCCTCGCGGGCTGCGGCATGGCTCCAGCGATGCAGGTCAACGGCGTCTTCGTCGAGCAGGCGGATAGTGCGCGCGCCGATGCGCTTGTCGCCTACCTCAAGGCGGGTGGCGACGTGGCGGGCGTGCGCAACGTCTGGCAGTCGACGGGCGATCGAGGTATGGCGACTCAGACGGCAATCGGCCAGGAAACCACAGTTGACGAGCCGGTAGCGAAGAAGGCGCAGTAGAGTATGACCGACACGACACACCAGGGTTCGAGCGCGCCAACCCTGCCGCTTGGCCCCTCGCCACGTTTTGTCACCGAGAACTTCGATGTGTCAGGCATTGATCGAATTGAGGTCTACCTGGAGCACGGCGGGTACGACGGGCTGAAGAAAGCCATCGCGACATTTCAACCTGATGACCTTGTTGAAGAGGTCAAGAAATCGGGGCTGCGGGGGCGCGGGGGCGCCGGGTTCGCCACAGGCCTGAAGTGGAGCTTCCTGCCTAAAACCAGTCCCAAGCCGAGCTATCTCGCGGTGAATGGCGATGAGAGTGAGCCGGGCACCTTTAAGGACCGCATGATCATGGAAGTCTGCCCGCACCTGCTGGTTGAGGGCGTGATTATTACCTGCTATGCCGCCAAGGTCCATCACGCCTTCATCTACATCCGGGGCGAGCTACTCTTCGCGGGGCAGCAGGTGGAGCGCGCTGTGCGGGAAGCGTACATGGCCGGTTTCGCCGGCGAGAATATTCTGGGCAGTGGCTTCGATCTGGAGATCACTGTCCATCATGGGGCCGGAGCGTACATCTGCGGCGAGGAGAGCGCGCTGCTCGAGTCGCTGGAAGGGAAGCGTGGCTATCCCCGGCTAAAGCCCCCGTTCCCCGCGGTGGTCGGCCTGTACGGCGGCCCGACAGTCATCAACAACGTCGAGACCATCGCCACGCTTCCAGCGGTCATCCGCCACGGCGCGGACGTCTACGCGGCCTATGGCACTGAGAAGAGCAAGGGCACGCGCCTCTACTGCCTCAGCGGCCACGTCAACCGACCCGGAAACTATGAGTTGCCGCTGGGCACACCGCTCCGGACGCTGATCGAGGAGTATGGCGGCGGTGTGCGGCTGGGGCGCAAGCTAAAGGCCTTCACGCCTGGTGGATCCTCGGCGCCGCTGCTTGGCGCGGATAAGCTGGATGTTCCGCTCGACTATGAGGCCGTCGCGGCGGCCGGCTCCATGCTTGGCTCCGGCGGCGTGATCGTGTTGGATGACGAGACCTGTATTGTCGGCGCGACGCTGCGGATGACCGAGTTCTACCGCGACGAGTCCTGCGGCAAATGTACTCCCTGCCGCGAAGGGACCTACTGGCTGGTACAGCTACTGGAGCGGCTGGAGCATGGCCAAGGGCTCGAAAGCGACCTGGACCTGCTGCTCGATATCTGCGACAACATCGCCGGCCGTAGCTTCTGCCCGCTGGGTGACGCCGCGACGATGAGTATCGTCAGCAGCATCAAGCTCTTCCGCGAAGAATATATCTATCACGTGCGTGAGCACGCCTGCATGGTTGGCTCCGGCGCGACTCGCGCCCACGCCAGCGCGGCGGCGGGCTGATCTTCAGCATTCAGGCGCATGTGTGACCCATTCGGGTTCGGTGGCGTCTGGCGTTATGGGTGACTTCACGCGGGTGGTAGCAGGCGAGAAAGCAAATCATGGCTGAGCAAGACGAACAGCTTGTCAATCTGACTATAGACGGGCGGCCAGTGAGCGTGCCGAAAGGCACGGTCGTCTGGAAGGCCGCGCAGCAGCTTGACATCGAGATTCCTATCTACTGCTACCATCCCAAGATGGACCCGCTGGGCGCCTGCCGGATGTGCTTCGTGCAGATTGAGAAAATGCCAAAGCCAATGACCGCCTGCACGACAGAGGTGACCGAAGGCATGGTCGTCTCGACCGATTCGCCGATGGTCAAGAAGGCGCGCGCTGGCACACTGGAATTCCTGCTCATCAACCACCCACTCGATTGCCCGATCTGTGATAAGGGCGGCGAGTGCGACCTGCAGGACTTCACGCTGCGTCATGGCCCAGGAGCCAGCCGCTTCGATCTCTCCAAGCGCCACTTCCAGAAGCCTGTTCCAGTCAGTGAGCAGATCCTACTGGACCGCGAGCGTTGCATCTCCTGCCAGCGCTGTGTGCGCTTCTGCCAGGATGTGGCGATGGAAAACGGCCTGGTCATGTTGGAGCGCGGCTTCCGCACAGAGGTGGGCGTCGAGCCGGATGCGCCGTTCGACTCGATCTTCTCGGGCAACGTGGTGGAGATGTGCCCGGTTGGCGCTCTAACCGCCAAGAGCTACCGCTTCGTCTCGCGCCCGTGGGAACTGAAGCGCACGGCGACGGTGTGCGGCCAGTGCGCGGTGGGTTGCAACGTCAGCGCCGATGTGCGGGTGGACAAGCTGCTGCGGCAGTACTCACGAACGAACGATGAGGTCGAGGAAGGCTTCCTCTGCGATCGTGGCCGCTGGGGGCTAGATCAGGCGAACAGTCCGGAGCGGCTGCGCACGCCTCTTATCCGCCGCAACGGCCAGCTGGAGGAGGCGTCATGGGACGAGGCGCTGGCGCTGGTCGCCAAGAAGGTGCGCGAGATCATCGACCGCGATGGCCCAAACGCGGTCGGCGGCATCGCCTCTGCGCACATGACCAACGAGGAGTTGTATCTTTTCCAGAAATTGCTCCGCGCGGGCATTGGGACGAATAACGTCGATCACAGCCACGGCCGCTTCCCGGAGCCGCAGACTGGCGCGCTGCCCTGGGCCTGGACGGACTCCATCGCGGGCCTCGAGCATGCCTCGACGATTGTCCTGCTTGGGACAGACACCTATCACCGGCAGCCGATTGTGGACCTGCGGATTCGACGCGCGATCCGCAAGGGCGCGCGTGTCTGGGTGGTCACGCCAGAGACGGCGCGCCTGGACCGGCTCGCGGCTGGCGTCATCCGCTACATGCCCGGTCAAACAGGCTCCATCGTTCGCGCGCTGCTCCATACCATCCTGAGCGAAGGGCTGACGCGCGGCGACTACGCCACATCCCACGCCGCGGAACTGCCCGGTCGGCTGACCGCGTTTGCGGCGAGCGCGCCTGACGCAGTAGATGGCGCAGCCTCGATGGATGTGAACGCGCTGCGAACACTGGCGCGCGAGATCGCTTCAGCGCCCGGCGCGGTCATCCTCTACGATGAGCGGTCAACCCTTGAAGAGAGTGGCGCGACGCTGGCTCAAGATGCGCTCGACCTGGCGCTCCTGACCGACAACTTCGGGCGTCGTGGCGCTGGCGTTGGGCCACTCTTTGGTGATGTGAACTCACTGGGCGCGCGCGATATGGGGGCGCTGCCTGGTATGCTGCCGGGCTACCGCGCGGTCAGCGACGCAAGCGCGCGCAAAGCGCTGTCGCTTGCCTGGGGCGCGCCGCTGCCGGAGACGCCGGGTCTGGACTACGCGCGGATGGCCGCGGGTGGCGTCAAGGCGCTGTTCGTCGCGGGGTCCGACCCGCTCAAGCATGCGTCGCCCGCGGCGCGCGAAGCGCTGGCGCGCATGGAGTTCCTTGTCGTGCAAGAGCTCTTCCTGACGGAGACCGCGAAACTGGCGACGGTGGTGTTGCCTTCGGTGTCATATTTGGAGAAGGACGGCGCCTTCACCAGCCTTGAGCGGCGGACGCAGGTCGTGCGCAAGGCGATGCTGGAGCTGCCAGGAGCGCGCGCGGACTGGCGCATCCTGCTCGACATCGCGCAGGCGCTGGGCCTCGAGTGGTCCTATCGTGGCGCGGCGGACATCCTCGCGGAAATTGCGCGTGTGACGCCGCTCTACGCGGGCGCGACAAGACGCGGCCTGGGTCAATCAGGCGCGCAGTGGCCATTGGCGCCTGGAGCCACGCCGGGATCGGTGGTTGGGACGCCATTTCTGTCGTGGGACATGCTGGCGCGTGGCGTCGCAGGAGGGCCGGTGGAGGCGCTGGCGGCTCCTACCGGACAGGAGGGCCGGGCCTGATGAGCGATTTCGCCTGGTTTCTGGTAGGCGCGCTGGTCAAAAGCGCCGTCGCCATTGTCGCCCTGCTAACCGCCTTCGCCTACATGACGCTGATCGAGCGACGCGTGCTCGCCCGCTTCCAGCGGCGCGTTGGGCCGAATCGCGCGGGGCCGTTTGGAGTCTTCCAGCCAATCGCCGACGCGATCAAAATGATCTCTAAAGAGGAGATCTTGCCCACAAGGGCCAGCCGCCTCGTGTTCCTGCTGGCGCCCGCTATTTCAGTGATCGTGGCGCTCTCCGCCTTTGCGGTCGTCCCATTGGGCGGGCCGGACACCTGGGGACACAACGTGATCGCCCAGGCCTGGGCGCCCTATGTCGCGAATTTGAACGTCGGCGTGTTGTACCTCTTCGCTGTCGCGTCGCTGGCCGTTTATGGCATCGTACTGGCGGGTTGGTCATCGGGCAACCACTACGCGCTGCTGGGCGCGCTGCGCTCGGCGGCGCAAATGGTTTCCTATGAGGTGAGCATCGCGCTGGCGATTGCGGGCGTGCTGATGTTCTCCGGGACGCTCAACATGGTCGGTATCGTGCAGGCGCAGGTGAACCTGGGTATCTGGTTCGTGCTGGCGCAGCCCCTGGGCCTGATCCTTTACGGCGTCGCCGCCGTGGCTGAGGTCAACCGTGCGCCCTTCGATCTTCCCGAGGCCGAGCAGGAACTGGTGGCGGGCTATCTGACGGAGTTCAGTGGGCTGCGCTGGAGCCTCTTCCAGATGTCCGAGTACATCAACATGATCACCGCAAGCTCGGTCGTCGTGACGCTCTTCTTCGGCGGCTGGACAGTTGGGGCGCTCAGCGGCATTCCAGGCTTGCCCTTCATCTGGTACTTCATCAAGGTCGCGTTCTTCCTATTTGTTTTCATCTGGCTGCGCGCGACGCTGCCACGCATCCGCTACGACCAGTTGATGCGTTTTGGCTGGCAGACATTGCTGCCTCTGGCGGCGCTGAACGCGCTGGCGACCGCTGTCGTCGTGGCGCTGGATCTGCCATGGTGGGTAAGCGGACTGTTTGGCGTGGCCATCATTGCGATTGGTGGTGTTGTGTACTACGCGCGAATGCGCCGGAGCGCGCCACCACCCACACGCATCTCCAATGTCAGCGCGACACTGCCCGCCTCGGTGCGGCTCGTAGCGGGAACGATTGGTAGTCCTCCGGCGGATATCAGCGGGGAAGAGGCGACGGCTGCTGCGAGCGCGGGTGGCCAGTAGGCGTATGACGGAACGAATCGGGAGTACACGATAGATGGCGATGGAGATGATCAAGGGCCTTGCCACGACGCTCAAGGAGCTCGGCAAGAAGCCCACAACCGTCTCGTATCCGGAGGAGAAGCGCGACCTGCCCGCACGGTTCCGCGGCCGCCATGTGCTGCACCGCTATGAGAACGGGCTCGAGCGCTGCGTCGGCTGCTTTTTGTGCGCGGGCGCCTGCCCGGCGGATGCGATCTACATCGAGGCTGACGAGAACAACGAGGAGCGGCGCGTCTCGCCCGGCGAGCGCTACGCGCGCGTCTTCGACGTGAACCTGTTGCGCTGCATCTTCTGTGGGTACTGCGAGCAAGCCTGTCCGACGGGCGCGATCACACTGGAGAACATCTACGAGCTTGCCAGCACACGCCCCGAGGACCTGGTCTACCATAAAGAGCAGCTGCTTGAGCCGGTGGGCTCGGCCACACGCGGCTCACTGGATGCGTGGACACAGAACGCGCCCGACGAGACGGTGACGCCAGTCCCCGGCCGCCAGGGGTTCTTCGATGGGCAGAGCGCCTCAGCGGCGGCAGTTGGACAGGGCGATCTCCCCGCGCGGCAAGCGGTGGAGCTCGGTGATGAGCAAGCCGCCCGCGACGCCACTGCGGCGGAGGAAGCGTAACCGCTATGCTGTTCTCCCAAATCGCCTTCTATGTGCTCGCGGCGGTCGCATTGTCGTCCGCCGTGGGCGTGATTCTCAACCGCAACGCGGTCTACAGCATGCTCAGCCTGATCGTCAACCTCATCAGTCTGGCGCTCTTCTTCCTGATGCTCGATGGGCTCTTCATCGCCACCATACAGGTGCTGATCTATGCGGGCGCAGTCATGGTGCTCTTCCTGTTCGTGGTCACAATGCTGACGCCCGGTGGCCAGCCCGCAGGCGAGCGCGCTGACCCGCTACGCTGGCAGTGGGGCGCGGGTATTGGCATGTCGGCGATCCTGGCAGGTGGCATCGCCTATGCCGCGCTGACTGGCGCGATAGACCACGATGCGAAAACAACGGGTGTGGCGGCGCTCAGTTCAGCGCTGGGCTTCGGCAGCACGGAAACCTTTGGGCTAGCGCTCTTCCACGGCTATGCGTTTCCCTTCGAGGTCACCGGCGTGCTGCTCATCGCGGCGGCGTTGGGCGCGGTCGCGCTGGGGCGCCGCCCCGACCCGACAGATGAATAAGGCGAGGAGGAGCCTGCTATGCCACTGTCTGCGTATTTGATCGTCAGCGGCTTGCTCTTCGCCACCGGCGCGCTCGGAGTGCTGGCGCGTCGCAATCCGCTGGTGATGTTCATGTCCATCGAGTTGATGCTCAACGCGGTGAACCTCTCCTTCATGGCGTTCGCCAAGTTCCTCGATTCGGTGGAAGGCTGGATCTTCGTCTTCCTCGTGCTGACTGTCGCTGCCGCGGAGGTCGTCGTCGGCCTCGCGATCATCGTTTCGATCTTCCGCAGCCGCACGAATATCGACGTGGATGAGCTGAACTCCTTGAAGGGTTAGGTCGATGAATCTCACCCCGTACATATTGCTGGCCCCACTGGTGGGGTTCGTGGCGCTGGGCCTTTTCGGCCGCGCGCTATCGCGCCTCACCATCGCGCTGATCGGCTGCGGGACAGTGCTGGTGGCGTTCGGCCTGGCCGTCGCGGACTTCATCTACCTGCTCGGCCAGCCAGCGTCGTGGCGCGTGGTAGATACCACCTATGGTACCTGGATTTCGGCTGGCACGCTGCACATCCCGTTCGGGCTGCTCAACGACCCGCTCTCGGCGGTCATGCTGCTGATTGTCACCGGTGTCGGCTTCCTGATCCATGTCTACTCGATCGGGTACATGGAGGGCGACCCCGGTTACTGGCGCTTCTTCTCCTTCATGAACTTCTTCATCTTCACGATGGCGCTGCTGGTCGCCGCTGACAACTTCCTGTTCCTGCTGGTTGGCTGGGCAGGCGTCGGCCTGGCCTCGTTCTTACTGATTGGGTTCTGGTATACGCGCCCGACAGCGGTTGCCGCCGCGCGCAAGGCCTTCGTGGTCAACGTCATCGGCGACTTCGGCCTGATGCTGGCTATCTTCATGCTCTTCAATGCTGGAGCGACCGATCTCTCCTATGCGCGTGTCCTCGACATCATCGACCCACGTAATGTGTCCTTTAGCATGGCGCTTCCTCCGCTAGCGCTCTCGCTGGCGATCCCGCTGCTGCTACTCGTGGCCGCGGTTGCCAAGTCGGCGCAGCTTCCACTGCACGTTTGGCTGCCAGACGCGATGGAGGGCCCGACCCCGGTCAGCGCGCTTATCCATGCGGCGACCATGGTGACTGCGGGTGTCTACCTTGTCGCGCGGACACATGTCCTGTTCCAGGCGGAGCCAACCTCGCTCGTAGTGGTGGCGATCATCGGCGGCGCGTCGGCATTCTTCGCCGCGACCATCGCGTGCGCTCAGACCGACATCAAGCGCATCCTTGCTTACTCAACGATGAGTCAGCTGGCCTATATGTTCATGGGTGAGGCGGCCGGCGGCTTCAGCTCCGGCATCTTCCACCTCGTGACCCATGCCTTCTTTAAGGCGCTACTCTTCATGTGCGCAGGCGCAGTAATTCACGCGCTTGGCGGCGAGCAGGACATCCGCAAGATGGGTGGATTGCGGCAGCGGCTGCGTGGCGTTTTCTGGCTGTTCGTCGTCGCTGGACTGGCGCTGGCGGCTGTCTTCCCGTTCGCGGGCTTCTGGTCAAAGGACGCGGTGCTCGGCGCGGTGCTGGAGAAGGCGAATACGACTGGCGCCCTGGGGTGGTGGCTGCTCTATGCGACCGGCCTGGCCACCGCGGCGCTCACCGGGTTCTACATCTTCCGCCTGATCTTCGTCACGTTCCAGGGCGCATATCGCGGGGGCGAGCTTGGCGCGGAGCATGGCCGTCGCCCGTCTGGGTCGCGTGATGCGCTGGCGGGCCTGCATCCGCCGGGGTTGGCGATGACAGCGCCGATGTATATGCTTGGCGCGCTGGCAGCCGTCGGCGGCTTCATCAACATTCCTGGCGTGTTCACCTGGCTCGACAGTTTCCTTGCGACGGCCGCGCCCAGCGCGGGGGAGCTCACAACGCCCCTCTTCTGGACATCGCTGGGGGCTGGGCTGGTATGCGCGCTCGCGGGCATTGGGTTCGCCTGGATGCGGTACGGCGCGGGACAGGTTCCGGCGACCGACGAGGCGGCGAGCGCGAGCGTCATCTTCCTGCGACGCCGTTGGTATGTTGACGATCTCTATGACGGTGTGATCGTTCGCCCGCTCGTCGCGCTCTCACAGTTAATGCGCGTGGGCGTAGAGGACGAGATACTGGACGCGGGCGCGCGCGGAACTGGCGATGCGCTCGACAGCTTGAGTTCTGGCCTGCGCGGGTTCCAGACCGGCTACCTGCGCAATTATGCGCTGACGCTGTTTCTCGGCGTCATCATCATCCTGGTGTATTTCATCGCGGTCAGCCAGTAGTGTGGTGAGAACTCTCGTGTCTGGCGCAAACGCACAACGAACATCGAGTAATGGAGAGGGCGCGGTCGGGATTGTTCGACCGAGCCTGGTGAAGACGATATGACACACATACCGCTGCTCAGCGTGATTGTCGCCGTGCCGTTCGTCGGCGCAGCGGTCGCGCTCATCCTGCCACGCCGCGCGGTGTGGGGATGGAGTATCGCCGTCGCCCTGATCGGGCTGGCGCTGACGCTCGCGCTTATCCCACAGTTTTCCAGCGCCGCCCCCGCTTACCAGTTCGTCGAGCGGGAGCCGTGGCTGCCGGAGCTCGGTGTCTCCTATTCACTGGGCATTGATGGCCTGAGCGTCTTTCTTCTCGCCCTGAACGGCCTTCTGACGCTGGTGGCGCTCATTGCGGCGCCCGCGACGCTGGCGATGGGTGACCGCGCCAAGGCCTACGGCGCGCTAATGCTGGCGCTCTCTGGCGCGATGCAGGGCGTGTTCGTCGCGACCAACCTCTTCCTGTTCTACATTTTCTGGGAGTTGATGCTGGTTCCTGCGTATCTGCTGGTGGGCATGTTTGGCGGCCCCCGTCGGGCATATGCGGCGATCAAGTTTGTCATCTTCACTGCCGCTGGCTCGTTGCTGATGCTGGTTGGCATCATCTGGGTCGGGCTCGTCACGACATCAACCGCGGGCATCCCTTTCACACTCGACCTGCCGACGCTCATTGGGGAAACGGCGCCACCGGGCGCGCAACCGATCCTCTTCTTCGCGTTCATGGCCGCATTCGCCGTCAAAGCTGGTTTGTTTCCCCTGCATAGCTGGGCGCCGGATGCCTACACGCAGGCGCCCGCGCCGGTCGCCGTTCTGGTCGCCGGGGTGATGGCGAAAACCGCGGTCTATGGCATGCTGCGCATCGTGCTCCCACTCTTCCCACAGGCTGCGGTGACATACTTCCCACTTGTCGGAACGCTCGCGGTGATTGGCATTCTGTACTTTGCGGCACAGGCGCTCGTCTCGAACGATATCAAGCGCTTGCTGGCATACGTCAGCCTGAGCCACATGAGTGTCATTGTGCTCGCTATCTTCGCTATGAACAATCAGGGCATCCAGGGCGCGATCTTGCAGATGGTGAATCATGGTGTAGTAGTCGCCGCGCTCTTCCTGATCGCTGGCGCGGTCGAGGAACGGGTACACACGCGGCGGCTCACGGAATTCGGTGGCCTGGCGTCCCGACTGCCATGGCTGGCCACCGCTTTCCTGATCGCATCACTCTCGGCTTTGGGGCTGCCTGGGCTGAACAGCTTCGCGGGCGAATTCCTGGCGTTCATGGGCGCCTTCAAGGCCAGCGTGGTCTACGGCGCTGTAGCGACGCTGGTAGTCATCCCCGCCGCCTGGTATATGCTACGCTTCTTCCAGGGTGTGACCGAGGGACCAGTTCCCGTGAGCGGCGCTGTCGCGGAGGCCCTCCAGGCCGGCGCTGGCGCCGGTCAACGAAGCAAGGGCGCGAGGACGGGCGTGCGTGATATACGCTGGCGTGAGGGGCTCGCGTTGGCGCCGCTTATCGCGCTTATCTTCTTTCTGGGAGTCGCGCCGAGTAGTGTAACGGCGGCGACACAGACAACCACAAACCAGATTATCATCGGACTGAATGCGGCCCAGGGCCAGCCAATCGCGTCGCAAGGCGCGCATGTCAGTGTCCCGGCACACCCCTAGGTCCTGCGAAACACCATTGACGGAGCCGATGACGCTGAGCGGAGCGACCAACGATGTCAGGAATTTCCCCGTTCACCTATACCCCGCAGCTTGCCGATTGGCTGCGCATACTGCCGGAGCTTTGCCTGCTCACGGCGGTGTTTCTCACGCTGCTGGCTGATCTGGCGTTGCCTGCGGGCCGCAAGCCGTGGCTGGCGGTTGTCGGCTTTCTGGGGGTGGTCGCATCCGCGGTATCGCTGGTCTATGTCTCCACCCTCAACGGTGACACGAGCGCGTTCTACGGCCTCGTGAGCATGGATGGCGCATCAATCTTCGCCAGTGCGATTATCCTCTTCGCGCTTGGCGCTGGCCTGCTCTTTTCCCCTGGGTATCTGGAGCGCCAGGGACTGAGCCGTGAAGGCGAATATTACGCGCTGATGCAGGTGAGCGCCCTGGGTATGATGCTCATGGCGTCGGCAGGCAGTCTGATGGTGGTCTTCGTCGGATTGGAGACGCTCTCACTGGCGCTCTATGTACTCAGCGCGCTGCCGCAGACCCGGCGGCGCGCGCAGGAAGCGGGCATGAAGTATTTCATCCTGAGTTCCTTCGCCTCAGCATTCTTGCTTTACGGAATCGCGCTGACCTACGGCGCGATTGGAGCGACGCGCTTCGTTGACATCTCTGTTTTCCTCCGTTCCCATCAGGCGCTAACGAGTGAAGGCTTTGGCCCGCTGCTACTCGTTGGCATGGGCCTGATGATTGTCGGCTTCAGTTTCAAGGTCTCGGCGGTCCCGTTCCAGTCGTGGACGCCGGACGTCTACACAGGAGCGCCCACACCTGTCACGGCCTTTATGTCGGTGGGAACGAAGATGGCCGCGTTCGCCGCCATTGTTCGGGTGTTTGTGGTCGCGCTGTCGTCCCAGACCTCGCGGTGGGAAAACGTGATCTGGGTCATCGCCGCGCTTACAATGGTATTCGGTAACTTGCTGGCCGTTTCCCAGCGCGACGTGAAGCGCATGCTGTCGTATTCCAGCGTCGCCAATGCCGGGTATATCCTGGTCGCCGTCGCCACGCCCACGACACGCGCCACCGCCTCACTACTCATCTACCTGCTGACCTACGCGGTGGCGAACGTTGGCGCGTTTGGCGTGGTCGCGCTGGTCGAGCGAAATGATGGTCGCGGCGTAGCGCTGGACGACTTCGCGGGCCTCTCTCGTCGTAATCCAGCCCTGGCGGCGGTGATGGCCGTGTTCCTCTTCTCGCTGGCGGGGATTCCACCAACCGCCGGGTTCCTGGGCAAATGGGTCGTGTTTTACGCGGCGATCGTGGGCGGACAGATTTCGCTGGCAATCATCGGCGTGCTCGCCAGCCTGTTGGGGATGTACTATTATCTTCGCGTTGTCTGGGCGATGTATTTTGTCGAGCCCCAGGCCCACGGCATGATTTCAGCGCCAGAACCGCTCCCCGAGCGCGTCGCGGTTGCAGCCGGTGTCGGCGAGGAGTCGGAGCCAGTTGCCGAACCAGCGCCTGTCGTCAGGCAGACCCTGGCGCCGAGCATCGCAATGCCGCTTGGGTATCGTATTGGGCTTTCGGTCTGCGCCGTGCTGACCGCGCTCTTCATTGTCGTCTCGTCGGGATTCGATACATTCGCCCAGTTAGCAGTCCAGTCACTCCTGCGCTAACGGCTCCCTAGTCATGCAGGCTCGCGGCGCTATTGGACGCTTCGATCTCGAAACCGGTGATGACTTCGGTCGCTGGGCCAAATGCTGGATGGGGCAGCACGCGGCGCTCGTAGACGCCGCGCGCTGCGTTTCGGCGGATGGTGAGCAGGTCGCGCAGCATGCCAACTGTATCGCGCCCAGGCCGGACTTTACTGCCAGAGCGGAAATACCAGGGCACAGGTATCTCGCGGATGGAATAACCGCGCGCGCGGGCAACGTGAAGCAACTCCACATCGAATCCCCAGCCAGAAATGGTCTGGTGAAGGAACAAATCGAGCGCGACCTCGTGGCGCAGCAGCTTGAAGCCACATTGCGTGTCGGAGATACCCGGCACGGCCAGCGCGCGGACGAGTAGATTGAAGGCGCGTCCCATGATGTGGCGGAAGTAGGGCTCCCCATAGCGGTGGGCGCCGGGGGCTTCGCGCGAGCCAATGCGCAAATCCTCGCGAGCGGGTGGCTCCTGGAGGAAGCGCGCCATTTCCTCGACCGGACAGGAGAAATCGGCGTCCGCGAGATACAGCCACTCGCCTTGCGCCGCCAGCGCGCCAGCGCGGACAGCAGCGCCCTTTCCCTGGTGCGGGCCAGTGATCAGCCGCAACGCGTGCCAGCGCCCCATCCATGAGCGTACGACCGACGGAGTGCTGTCGTGGCTACCATCATCCACGATGATAACCTCGCTACGGAATGGTTGCCGTTCGAGGTAACTCTGGAGGCGCGCGATGCTTTCCGGCAAGCGACGCGCTTCGTTATACGCGGGAATTATGATCGATAGGTCGGGTCGCGGCGCGACTGAGCTCACGCATTCCTCCAGTTCGCCGCGCCCCATAGGATGTTCGCAGGGGTAGTGGCCACGCTACAGGATGGGCCTTCCTCGTATGAGGTATACGCTCCAGCGCGCAATCTCGCTCACAGACCCGCCTGGACGGATGGCGCGGGCCGCTCCGTCACGCCCACCTCAGCGCGCGAGCGGGACCGCTCATTTCGCCCGATCGCCGCCACTTGATCTGTTGCGGGGCGTGAAGGGCGTGGCGCGCGGCTGGAAAGACCTCCTGACACGGAAGCAGACTCGACCGTCGCGCCGTGTGTCGCGCCACGGAAGGCATGAGCGATGACATCATCGATGGTATCAATAGGCGACAACCTCAAGGACTCACGCACCGTTTGCGGCGTGTCGTCCAGATCGCGCAAGTTACGCCGGGGCAGCAGCACAGTGGTGATACCCGCCCGGCTGGCGGCCATAGCTTTTTCCTTGACCCCACCGACGGGCAGCACTCGGCCACGTAACGTGATCTCGCCTGTCATGGCCACATCGCGCCGCACCGCCTGGCCCGTGAGCGCCGAGATCATTGCGACCAGCATCGTAACACCCGCCGACGGCCCATCCTTCGGGATACCCGCCGCCGGCAGATGGATATGCATGTCCGTGTGTTCGTGAAAGTTTTCAGCAAGTCCCAGACCACTCGCGCGCGTGCGAATGAGTGTCAACGCCGCCTGCGCCGATTCCTTCATCACATCGCCAAGCTGGCCGGTGAGCATCAGCGCTCCATGACCCGGCACGGCCTGAGCCTCAACGAGCGTCAGGTCTCCGCCTGAAGGCGTCCAGGCGAGACCGGTGGCGGCCCCGAGGAGGTCCTCTTGCTCCGCCTCAGTTGGGTAATTCTTCTGCGGCCCGAGGTACGTCGGGATGCGCTGCGCAGTGACGTGGGCCGGATGGCGGCGACCCTCAGCGACACGCCGGGCAACCCGGCGCATGATGGACCCAATCTCACGCTCTAGGCCGCGTACCCCCGCCTCGTATGTGTACTCACGGATGATGCGCGCCACCGCGTCGTCATCGATCTCAATGCGACTGGGCGTGAGCCCGTTGTCGATCATCTGCCGCGGAATCAGGAACTGGCGAGCGATGTGAGCCTTTTCTTCCTCGGTGTAACCGGAAATCTCGATGACTTCCATGCGGTCGCGCAGCGCGGGCGGAATGGCCTGCAGCGTGTTCGCCGTCATGATGAACATCACCTGCGACAAGTCGTAGGCGATTTCGAGATAATGGTCAGAGAAGGAGTTGTTTTGCTCAGGATCCAGCGCTTCGAGGAGCGCGGCCGACGGGTCGCCGCGGAAATCCGCGGAGAGTTTGTCGATCTCATCGAGGACGAAGACCGGGTTGACTACACCGGCCTGCTTCATGGTCTGAATGATGCGGCCTGGCAGCGCGCCGACGTAAGTGCGGCGGTGACCGCGGATCTCGGCTTCGTCGCGTACTCCGCCGAGTGAGACACGCACGAACCGGCGGTTCATCGCTTCGGCGATGCTGCGGCCGAGCGACGTTTTGCCCACACCTGGAGGGCCAGCAAAGCACAGGATTGGCGCGCGCCCTTCTGGAGCTAGCTTGCGCACTGCCATGAATTCGAGGATGCGATCCTTGACCTTCTGAAGACCGTAGTGATGCGAGTCGAGCGTGGAGGACACGCGCCGCAGATCAATCGCGTCGGGGGTGCGCTGCGACCAGGGCAGCGCAATCAGCCACTCCAGGTAAGCGCGCAGCACCGCGTATTCCGGCGCCATTTGCGGCATCGCCTCCATGCGTTCCAGTTCGCGCAGGGCGCGCGTCTGGGCTTCTTCCGGCATGCCGGCGGCCAGCACTTTGTCGCGCAATTCCTCGTGATCGCGCGAAGATGGATCATGCTCGCCAAGCTCACGGTGTATGGCGCGTAATTGTTCGCGAAGGTAATACTCCCGCTGGCCGTGGTCCACCTCGCGCTGGACGTCATCCTGAATCTTTCGCTCCAACTCCAGCACGTTGATCTCGTTGCGGAGCAGAACGTTGACCCGCCGAAGTCGCGCGGAGGGCGAAAGGGTTTCCAGCAGGTCCTGGCGAGCGGGGATGGGTGGTTCCACCTGGGCCGCGACAAAATCCGCGAGCGCCCCTGGAGTTTCAATATTGAGCGCCTGGAGGTAGCTGTCCTCAGTCAGTTTTTGGCTGAGTTTGGTTACTTCCTCGAAACTCCCAAGCGCGGCGCGCGCCAGCGCTTCGACCTGTGGCCCGCGCTCATCGGGTTCCTCGTAGGCGATGCCACGCGCGCGACCGAAACCGGACTGTGTCAACCACTCCTGGATGCGAAAGCGCCGGATGCCTTGCGCCATGACGCTCGTGGCGCCGTCGTTAAGCCGCATGACCCTGCTGATGACACATTCGGTTCCCATGGTATAGACGTCGTGTGGCGCCGGGTCGGTAATCGATTCAGCGCGCTGCGTGACGATGAGGAGCGTGTGGTCGTGGGCCATCGCATATTCAACAGCGCGCATGGCCGGCTCCCGATCGACAAACAGGGGAACCACCATGTGAGGCAAGAGGACAGTGTTTCTTACCGGCAGGACAGGGAGATCACGGATGACGCCTGTAGCTCGCGCCTCGTCCAGCGCGATGTCGCTCGCGGCGTTATCCGTTGCCGCGCCAGTGGATCTCGCGCCTCTTGGGCGTCCTGGGCGCCTGCTTACCATCCTACGATCCCTCTTCTCCGCCAAACCGGCGCATGCCGGCGGGCGTCCCACGCTGGCTGGCGCTCAACCGTAACCGCTGGCGGCAGTATATTCCTTGGCGCGCGTATCCTACAAGGATACGGCGCGTGACGCTGCTCGCTCGCGAGGTGGGCCGCTACCTACTACAACGGATGGTCAGCGCGCCCAGGCACGACGCGTAGGCATGTACCCCAAACGCACTAGTACCCCTTCACAGTTAGTGCTATTACCGCATATCATGGACTGTGCGATGGGCTATGCGCTACCTGGTGATGAACTGTTAGAGGAGCGCCTGTGACATTTGGCGCCCGTCGCACGTTACCAACCACTAAGTCACTGGCCAATACCGGGGGGTGAGGTCGAGCGTGGTGGGGCGCGCCGATGATATAGTGTAGGTGGCATGCCCCTCAGACGCCCGTGGCAGTGGACGCAGCGGCGCAAGTTCGACATCACGCCCTTTACGTCACCCAAGATGTGGCATGCCCTTTGCGGGCGGTTTCAGCATGGTGGAATGGGGAGTTTGGTGAGGAGCGTGCCGCAACTTTGGAAGGGGGCGAGCAACGTGGCGAATGACCTGGAGAATGGGTACCCGCGGTGCCGCAAATGTGGCGTAGGTGATTTAGTACCTCTCTCTGACTTCGGCAGTCAAGGGGCGTCAATCCAATTCAAGGCCTGGGTATGTACCAATCCTGAATGCCGGTTCAACGTCAAGATTCGCAACGGCGACATCTTCATTAACGAGCCGGTGACAGACGCGAGCGCATATCCACATCGTGCACCACGCTAGGCGACGCCAGGCCTGAGCTGGATTGAGGCAGCGAGCGCCAGCGCTGGACGCGCCGACCTCGCTGTTTGTCTGCCCGCGAAGTCTTTCACCACGGACGGACTTGGCGCTAGGCGTGGTGTGGTACAATAGAGGTCGCGTTTTTGCCATCTCCAGGGGAGCGTTTGTGTTCAAACGTCTACGTGATGGGTTCTTTGGCCGCCCAGGGGAAGATGAAGCGCGGGACGGAGATGCCGCCGAGGTAGATCAGCCCAGCGCGGAGGAGACAGAGGCATCTCCCGACTTTATAGGCGTTGCCGAAGTGGCGGACGCGGCGCTCTCAACGGGATCTGACGGTGCGCCTGCGGCGTCCGACGAGGCCAACCTGATTAACGAGGATCAAGACGGCGATCAAGATGAGGATCCGGCGCAAACCAGGCCACGCCGCGGTTTCAGCTTCAACCCCTTCGCGCTGAGCCTCGGACGCACTCGCCAGCTGTTTGGGCGCGTCAACGACTCTTTGGCCCACGATCCCATCACGGATGATCTCTGGGACGACCTCGAAGAGACCCTCATCAGCAGCGACGTGGGCGTAGAGACAACCGAGCGGCTTATGCGTGTCCTGCGCGAGCGGGTCCAGGCAGAGGGGCTGACCCGTGGCTCGGACCTGCGCGCCGCGCTCAGGGAGGAACTCGAGTTGCTGCTCGGCGATCCAGAGCCGCTGGTGTTCTCCGAGACCTCACCAATCACTGTCATCCTCTTCGTCGGTGTCAATGGCGTGGGCAAGACAACCAGTATCGCTAAAGTGGCGAACCTTCTCAAGAAGCAGAAGCGCCGGGTCATGCTGGCCGCTGGCGACACCTTCCGCGCGGCGGCTGTTGAGCAGATCAAGACCTGGGGCGAGCGCATCGGCGTGACCGTCATCGCCCAGCATCAAGGCGCGGACGCCGCCGCTGTCGTCTTCGACGCGATGCAGGCCGCCCAATCGCGCGGCGCGGATGTACTGCTTGTCGATACCGCGGGCCGACTCCATACCAAGACCAACCTCATGGAAGAGCTCAAGAAGATTGTTCGCGTCTTGCAGCGCTACGATCCCGAGGCTCCGCACGAGATCTTGCTTACGCTGGACGCCACGACCGGACAAAACGGACTGACCCAGGCCAAGCAGTTCGTGAAGGACGCTGGCGTTAGCGGTGTGGTGCTCACAAAAGTGGATGGCACCGCGCGTGGTGGTATCGTCTTCGCCATTGCCTCTGAGCTCGGATTACCGATCAAATATATCGGCACGGGTGAGAAGGTTGGCGATTTGGAGCCGTTTGACACTGACCAGTTTATAGACGCGCTCTTCGAGAGCGACTAACGCTGGGGCGCCGCCTGCCTGGCGGGAAGTGTTAGCTGGTTGACGCTTTCTGCGCTGTGGGCGATGATAGTGGAGTGTAGGCGGCGGCCGCTGGCGCGGCGCGGCCCGTTTCGCATGTAGGTTGATGTCCGCGAATTACGAGGTGGTGACAGTATGGGAGACGAGGCGCAAGCCGCTCAATCGGTGGCGCAGCAAAACGGCGCGCGCCACGACGCGCCCTCGCGCGCGCTGCCAGACAATCTGGCGGTCAAATGCCCCAACTGTCGCGAGTTGCTGCTGGGCAAAGACTGGGAGAAGAACCTCAAGGTCTGCCAGAAGTGCGGCTATCACTTTCGTCTGAGCGCGCAAGAGCGCATCGAGCTGCTGGTCGATCCCGGGCCTGACGGATTTAGGGAGTTCGCCGCCAATCTGCGTTCCACCGACCCGCTCCAATTCGTCGCGCGTTCTGGATCGTATCGCGACAAGCTGGAATCCGAGCGCGAGAAGACGGGCATGGAGGACGCAGTCGTTATCGGTCACGCGCGCATCGATGACATTCCGCTCGTGCTGGCGGTGATGGATTTCCGGTTTATTGGTGGCAGCATGGGCTCGGTCGTTGGCGAGAAACTGACACGCGCCATCGAGCGCGCGACCGCCGACCGCCTCCCGCTCCTCATCGCCTCAGCCTCCGGCGGCGCCCGTCAACAAGAAGGCACCATCTCACTGATGCAGATGGCGAAGACCTCGGCTGCGCTTACACGGCTCGCGGAGGCTGGCGCGCCGTTCATCTCACTGCTGACTGACCCGACGACCGCGGGTGTCTCGGCGAGCTTCGCATTCTTGGGCGACGCCATCCTGGCGGAGCCGGGCGCGCTGATTGGGTTTGCAGGCCCGCGCGTGATCGAGCAAATGTTGCGCCAGCATTTGCCCAAAGATGTCAATACCGCTGAGTTTGTCCTGAAACACGGCATGATCGATGGCATCGTGCATCGTCGCGCGCTGCGTCAGACCATCGCCCGCTACCTCCGGCTGCACGCCGGGAACCACGCGGGCGCTTGAGTTGACAGCGACGCCGCCATGCCCAGATCCCGTCACACGTCGCGGAGGACGATGAAATATGGCATACGATCTCGAATTTGAGCGCCCACTGGCCGATATTGAGCGGCGTATTGCGCATTTGCAGCGGCGTGGTGATCGCATGCGCGCCGATGAGCGCGCCCAGGTGGGCGAACTGGAGCGCGAGCGCGACCGGAAGTTGCGCGAGATCTATGCGAACCTGACGCCGTGGCAGCGCGTGCAGGTGGCGCGATTCCGCGACCGTCCCTATACCAATGATTATCTCAAGTTGATCTTCGAAGATTATTTCGAGTTGCGCGGTGACCGCCGCTTCGCGGACGACCGGGCGATCCAGGGCGGGTTGGCCAGCCTTGACGGTGAGACCGTGGTCGTGTTGGGCCATCAGAAGGGCCGTGACCTCAAGGAGCGCGAAGAGTGCAACTTTGGCATGGCGCACCCTGAGGGATATCGCAAGGCGCTGCGGATGTTCAGATACGCTGAGCGCTTCGGATTTCCGGTTATCACGCTTATCGATACGAGCGGCGCGTTTCCAGGACTGGGCGATGAGGAGCGTGGTATCTCGCAAGCTATTGCTGAGAACCTGATGGTGATGGCGGCGCTGCGCACGCCGATTGTCTGTGTGGTCATCGGTGAGGGTGGCAGTGGTGGCGCGCTGGGAATCGGCGTCGGCGACCGCGTCTTGATGATGGAGAATGCGGTGTACACCGTCGCCGCGCCAGAAGCGGCGGCTTCGATCATCTGGCGTGACAACGCCTACGCGCCCGACGCTGCCCAGGCGATGAAGATTACCGCTCCTGATTTGCTGGGACTCGGCATCGTGGACGGCGTGATCCCTGAACCGCTGGGTGGCGCGCACCGTGACTACGAGGGCGCCGCCCGCGCGCTGAAAGACACGCTGCTCGCCAATCTGGGTGAGCTGCGCGCGCTGCCTGTCGAGACGCTGCTGGAGCGGCGCTACCAGCGTTTCCGCCGCATTGGGCTTCAAGGTGTCGCGGAAGTCGCGCCTGTCTCATCGGGCGCGAATCGCACGTAGTGATTGGCGCTTCACTGGCTCAGGCGCCGAGAATTTAATCGGGTCGCGTGGGTGCTCTTGACAAACAAAGGCTACTTCGTGTAGTGTCTAAGTCAACAACTGCATAAGCGACTGCCCACTCTCATCACGAATGGCAGAGGGAAACGGCCCAAAGAAGCCTGGCAACCCACCAGCGTATCCGCTGAAAGGGTGCCAAATCCGGCGAAGCGAACGCTTCGCAAGATGAGGGGGAGCGTCAACAGCGCATTGCGCGCGCCGACGATCCGCCCTCACCTTCCTGGCAAGGTTGAGGGCGTCGCTGTATGCGCAAATAGCGAGCATGGCGAGAACGAGGACGAGTACGCGAACTGGATGTGGCTACAGAGAGCCGTAGCAGGTGAAAACCCGGCGCCACCTCCATCGCGGAATATGACCTCCGAGCCGCGCGCGGAAATTATGTGGTCTGGACCACATGAGAGTAGGCTGCGCCGGGTGGGCTCCGTTACTGGCCCAGGCGTCCCGCGTCTGGATGCGCGCTCGTCGCGCCCACCAGACCTGTAGGGTACGCTATCAAGGCCGCTGCGCGCGCAGCGGTGAAATCAGGGTGGTACCGCGTAACCTCTCGCCCCTGCATGGGTGAGGGGTTTTTTTGCGCCTTGCGCCGGTCCAACTGGGAGGTGGGACGAATATGACATCTATCGGGGAAGCTTCGGAACAGGCGCCGAGCACGGCGCGCGCTTCAGCATGGTCTGGCCCGCGCCAGGTCATGTTGCGTGCGCTGGCGTTAGAGTCTGGCGAGATGCTGTCCCCCGTGACCATCGAGTACGAGACCTGGGGGAGCCTTGCGCCCGAGCGTGACAATGTAATCCTTGTGTGCCACGCCCTTACCGGCGACGCGCACGCCGCGGACTTCGAGCGCCCTGATGACCCGCGCGCAGGCTGGTGGAATCCATTGATCGGGCCGGGGCGGGCGCTCGACACGAATCGCTACTTTGTCATTTGCTCCAATGTGCTCGGTAGTTGCTATGGCTCTACAGGCCCCACCAGCGCTCATCCACATGACGGTGAGCCATACCGGCTGCGCTTGCCACAAGTGAGCGTAGCGGACATGGTCAATGCGCAGCGCGCGCTGCTAAGTGCGCTCGGAATCGAACGGCTGGCGGCGGTGGCGGGCGGCTCCGTTGGCGGTCTCCAGGCGCTCGAATGGGCCATCGCCTATCCCGGCCTCGTAGAGCGCGCCATCGTCATTGGGGCCGCTCCCCATCTGCCTGCGCAGGGTATCGCCCTTGACGCCATCGCGCGCCAGGCGATCCTGGCTGACCCGCGCTGGGCGGGCGGCTCATACGCGCCAGGCGAGGGGCCAGATACAGGCCTCGGCATTGCGCGCATGCTCGCGCTGCTGACATATACCAGCCCGGATGGGCTTGAGAAGCGCTTCGGGCGCCAAGCGGCAAGCCGCGCATCGGCGTGGCCAGTATTTGGCCGGCGCTTCGATGTCGAGACGTATCTGACGCACCAGGCGGACAAGCTCATCGCGCGCTTCGACGCTAACGCCTATCTCTACCTTACCAGCGCCATGGACCGCTACGACGCCGCAGCGGGCCGGGGCCTAGAACGCGAGGCGCTGGCGCGGATTCAGGCTGAGACGCTGGTTATCGGCATGTCTACCGACTGGCTGTATCCGCCCGCCATCGTGCGCGCTCTGGCGGAGGACATCAGCGCTGAGGGTGGCTGCGCGCAGTATCGCGAGATTGACTCGCCGGAGGGCCACGACGCCTTCCTCAAGAATTGGGACCAGATGGACGCGGCGTTGCGCTCCTTCCTCCCACCGTCTAATCCCGCCAGTCATCAATGACGTTGCATCCTGGCGAGATGTGACCAGCGGACCCGAGCGGCCCGCGGAACAGGAGTGTTAACCGTGAGTTGGTTCTGGAGGCGTCGCGGCAACGAGTCACGGCCCGATGCGCAGACACTTGGTCCGAGTCAAAAGGAGTTTCATCACGTGGCTGATCTTGAAACACTGTCCAACGAGCCCTCCGATGCCGTAGCGTCTGGCTCCGCGCCCGCCGCCGAAGCCGCCGCCAACAGTGAGGCTCCCGCCGAGAGCGCTTCCGCGCTCGTGGAGTTAACGCCGCGCTTTGAGACGCTCGCCCTACATGCGGGCCAGGAGCAGCCCGACCCGGCCACGAAAGCCCGCGCCGTGCCCATCTACCAGACGACGTCGTATGTCTTCGATGACACGGAAGACGCGGCGGCGCTCTTTGCGCTCGGTAAGTTCGGCAACATCTACACCCGCATCATGAACCCGACGCAGGATGTCTTCGAGCGCCGAGTCGCGGCGCTGGAGGGCGGTGTTGGGGCGCTGGCGACCGCATCGGGTCAGGCGGCGGAGTTCCTCGCGCTGATCAACATCGTCAGCGCGGGCGATGAGATCGTGAGTAGCTCCAGCCTGTACGGGGGCACGTACAACCTGTTCACGCAGACGCTACCTCGCCTGGGCATCACGACGCATTTCGTGGATGCCAGCGACCCCGAGAACTTCCGCAAGGCGATTACGCCGCGCACTCGCGCGATCTACGCCGAGTCCGTTGGTAACCCACGCCTGGATACGCTGGACTTCGCCGCTGTTAGCGCCATCGCGCATGAGAACGGCATCCCGCTGATTGTCGACAACACCGTGCCGACACCATACCTGCTCAATCCGCTCAAGCATGGCGCGGACGTGGTTGTGCACTCGGCGACGAAGTTCATCGGCGGCCACGGCACCAGCATCGGCGGTGTGATCGTTGATGGCGGCAAGTTCGACTGGACGGCCAGTGGCAAGTTTCCGGGACTGACTGAGCCGGACCCGTCATATCACGGCGTGCGCTACGTTGAGGCGCTTGGCCCGCTGGCCTTTATCATCAAGGCGCGTGTGCAGTTGCTGCGCGACCTGGGGCCGGCTGTCTCGCCGATCAATAGCTGGCTTTTCCTGCAGGGCCTGGAGACGCTGCCGCTGCGCATGGAGCGCCACAGCGAGAACGCGCTCAAAGTGGCGCAGTTCCTCGAGGCCCATCCAGCTGTCTCGTGGGTACTGTACCCCGGGCTCGCGAGCCATCCGGCGCACGAGAACGCAAAGCGCTACTTCCAGAACGGCTATAGCGCGCTCGTCGGCTTCGGAGTGAAAGGTGGCTTCGAGCCGGCCAAGAAGACGGTGAATAGCCTGAAGCTGTTCTCTCTGCTGGCCAATATCGGCGACGCGAAGTCGCTGGTGATTCATCCTGCCTCGACCACGCACTCGCAGTTGACCGAGGAGGAGCAGCGCGCGACTGGCGTCACGCCTGACTTCATTCGCCTCTCGGTTGGCATCGAGCACATCGACGACATCGTGGCCGACCTCAATCAGGCGCTGGCGCAGGCGACGCGCTAGCGTTTGGGAACGCAGGGCGACGGGCGTGACCGCCTGCCTCCCTGCGCCCCTGATTTCAGAGGAGGGCCTGATGAGGGCCGTTAAGTTTGGCGGGAGTTCTGTCGCGGACGCAGATAAGCTGCGCGCCGCTGGGGCGCTGCTGGCTGAACTGCGCGCGCGTGGACCGGTGACGGCGGTCGTGTCCGCGATGGCAGGCGTAACCGATGGCCTGCTTGGCGTCGCGCGCGGGGCGCTCGGCGGCGAGCAAGGTTGGAGGGACAGTCTGCGCGCAATCGGATATCGACATCGCAGCGCCTATCGAGGCCTCGCTGGAGTGGTCCCGCGCGCGTTCTACGACCAGTGGGCGGCCATCGAGCGCGATGCGGAGGCGCTTGTCCATGTCCGCTCGACGCTGGGTGCGACTCAAACGGATCTGGCGGCGGCGCGGTTCAGTGGCTGGGGCGAGCGGCTGGCAGTGCGTCTGCTTGCCGCCGCGACGGAGGCGGAGGGCGGGGCTGGTTTTCCCGTGGAAGAGGCGCCCATTCAACTGGTGACCAGCGAGCGCTCGGGCGTCGATCCCGAGCCGTCGGCGCTGGCGACGCGCGCGTGGCTGCTACCGCGCCTGGCAATGCCTGTTATGCGGGGCGAGGTTCCGATCTTGCCAGGCTATATCGCTCGCGACGCCGAGGGACGCCTGACGACGCTGGGCCGCAACGGCTCTGACCACTCAGCGGCGATTATTGCGCAGGCGCTTGGCGTGACGCGCCTCACGATCTACAGCGACGTGGCCGGAGTCTATACGGCCGACCCCAATGTAGTCGAGGGCGCGCGGCTCTTGGCGACGCTGGCGTATGATGAGGCGGCGCGCATCGCCCGTCTGGGCGCGAAGGCTCTACACCCACGCGCGGTCGAACCGCTCGCGCCGGGCGCGATTCCACTGGAGCTTCGCGCAGCCGCTGGTCCATTTGCGCCGGGCACTGATATCGGGTCAGCCGAACGGCTGGCGCGCCAGCGTGCGCGCGCCGCGACTTGGGTCGTGGCGGCGCGTCCAGTTGGTGACTCCCGCTGCAGTGAAGTGACCGCGCTACGGCTGCCGCCATGGCCCGCGGACGCTGTGGATGGCGCACAGGCGACACGCGCAGTGGCTGCGCTGGAGCGCGCTCTGCCGGGTTGCGCGGCGCATGTGATCGCGCGCGATGAGGCGCGCTTAACCGTACCCAACGCGCATGCGCGCGTGACTGCGCAGGCGTGGCACGCTGCGCTACTGGAACGTGATGACGAGCAGTACGAGACGGGCCAGAATCGGCTTGCGGCTGGCGCGTGAATGGGTCTGCCACGCGCTGGGGAGAAACTACATGCGACGGACATACAGTGGGTGGCCGCTGGAAAAGAAACGGCCTGTTGTCGTCCTGGGAGCGACGGGGCTTGTCGGCCAGCGGGTCATCGCTCTGCTTGAGAACCATCCATGGCTCGAGCTCGGAGCGGTGGCGGCCTCTGACCGGCGTATCGGCGCGCTCTATGGCGATGCTGTGCGCTGGAAGGTCGAGACACCTCGGCCCACGGCCGCGCTCGACCTGCGGTTGACATCGGCGACACCTGATGAGTCAGCGCACGGCGCACTTGTCATCTCGGCGCTGCCCACCGACGAAGCGCGCGAACTGGAGCCGCTTTGGGCGCAGGCGGGCGCTATCGTGCTGAGCAACGCCTCGTCCTACCGCATGGCGGACGATGTACCGCTCATCATTCCTGAGATCAACCCGGACCACCTGGGCATACTGGTAACCCAGCGGGCGCGGCGCGGCTGGTCAGGAGCGCTCATTACCAATCCCAATTGCTCGACGATTGGGCTGACACTGGCGCTCGCGCCGCTGCGTCAATTTGGCTTGCGCCGGATCGTTGTGACAACATTACAAGCGGCGTCCGGCGCGGGATACCCGGGTGTTCCCTCGCTCGACCTGATCGACAACGTCATCCCGTATATCGGCGGCGAAGAGGACAAGCTGGAGACGGAGACACGCAAGATCCTCGGCGGCGTCAGCGCAGGGTCCTTCCAGCCAGTGGACGCTGGCGACCTACGGATTGCCGCGACCTGTGTGCGGGTACCCTTGCGTGACGGACATCTGGAATCGGTGAGCGTCGAGCTCGAACGGCCCGTGGACGCGGATGAGATTGTGCGGGCGTGGCGGCAGTTCAGCGGAGAACCGCAGCGTGTTGGTCTTCCGAGCGCGCCTGACCCCACCCTCGTGTACCGCGAGGAATCCGACCGCCCTCAGCCTGTCGCCGACCGGCTTGCGGGTGACGGTATGGCGGTGTCAATCGGGCGGCTGCGACCCAACGACGCGCTGAGTTACAGTTTCGTGCTGCTGAGCCACAATACAATCCGCGGCGCAGCGGGCGCGGCGCTGCTCAATGCCGAACTGGCTTTGGCGCGTGGGCTATTTGACTGACTCGTGCACATGGATGCGGCCGCGGTGCGCTTCGTTGAGCCAGCAGGCGGCATTGATAAACGCCAGGTGCGTGAACGCTTGCGGATAGTTTCCGAGCAGCGCGCGGGTGGTTGGATCGGCTTCCTCCGCGAACAGACCGAGTGGGCTGGCGTAGGCGGCAAGCGCGTCCAGTCGCCTGCGCGCCTCCGCTGCTCGGCCAACCAGACAAAGGCTGCTCACATACCAGAAAGCGCAAGCCAGGAATGCCCCCTCGCCGCCGCGAAGTCCATCATTCGTCGTTTGTGAGATGTCTTTGCCCTGTCCGTCGCTCTCCGGGAGGAGATAGCGGTACAGCAGCGGGCCTGTGTCGGCCAGCAGCGTCCCAGTGACCCGCACCGCCCTGCGCACACGTGGGTTCGACCGCGGAAGGAATCCTGTGAGGACCAGGCGAAGATTCGACGCGTCCGCCGCTTCCACACCATACGCCTGCGTGTAGCAGCGCAACCGCTCGCTATATCCCCGCGTCTGGATCTCCTCCTCAATGGCTTGGGCCGTCGCCTTCCAGCGGTTGAGCCGCGCGGGAGGCGCTTGATCGTGGGCGACAGTAATGGCGCGGTCGAGGGCGACCCAGCACATGGCGCGTGAATAGACGAACGCGCGCTCGGGCCCGCGCTCTTCCCAAATGCCGCGATCCAGGTCCTGCCAATGGTCACAAACGAACTCAGCAAGTCGGGATACGAGGGAGACCAGGTCCCGGGGAACCCGACGCATCGGGTTATCGGTTATGTAGCCTTTCGCCGCGCTGTAGCGCAACGCCGCGTCGGCAAGCTCGCCGTAGATATCCATCTGGCGCTGGCTGACCGCGCCGTTGCCGATGCGCACGGGACTTGAGCCCATGTAGCCTTCCAGATGTGAAAGCTGATTCTCATGGAGCGTGCCATCGGTCTCGCCGCGAATTGTGTAGAGTACGCGGATATCATCACCATGGCGCAGGTGCAGATCATGCAAGAAGTGGAAATAGTCGCGCGCCTCATCCGCATAGCCCAGCCGTCCAAGCGCTTCCAGGGTGAACGAGGAATCGCGCAGCCAGGAGAAGCGGTAGTCCCAATTGCGCTCGCCGCCGATGCATTCGGGTAGCGATGTCGTTGGCGCGGCGACGATTGCGCCCGTCGGCTCAAAGGCGCACAGCTTGAGTGTCAGCGCCGAGCGCATCACCAGGTCGCGATACGGGCCATCATACTTCATCTTGCCAGACCACGCCGTCCAGTAGCGCTGCGTCTCGCGCAGGTCGGCGTCGAAGCTGTGCGTGGGGGGAGAATTGAGCGCGGCGTCGGCCTCGGGCTGGTTGCGGGCGTAGCTCAGCGCCACCGCGAGTCGCTTGTCAGTGGTCAGCGGCGCGGTTATCTCAATGCGGCCTGTCGCTAGCGCGCTGAGATCGATCTCAGGTTTCACGCCGTCGGTCCAGGGCGCGTCAAGAGGCTGGATGACGAGTGTGTAATACCCGGTGGCGTCATGACTTTGGAAGGCAAGCGCCCCTTGCGCGGCTGGGACCGCGGTCAGCGCCCTCGTTGCGCGGACGTAGTCAGGTGTCAGCTTGAGCGTGACGCGCGCCGTGGCGGTTCCTGAATCGCAGGTGATGAGGCGGTCTACGCGGTGCGCGGACGCGACGTCGTTGCCAAGTTCCCGCTCAAGGTGCGCTCGTTCGCTATGTGGCGTCGACGGAGTCAGTTTCGCCAGCGCTTCCATGATGTGATCGCGGGCGTGGCGCTTGCGGATGGGCATGAAATCGGTCACACGCATGACACCAGTGGCCGCGGTAAACGTCGTCTCAAGGATGTTCGCGCCGGACAAAAAGCGCATCAGGCTATCACATGCACCTACTGGCCTAATCTGAAAATAGCCTCCCTGATCGTGATCCAACAGGCGAAGCAGCACAGCGGGGCTATCGAAATGCGGCAGGCAGAGCCAGTCCATCGAGCCATTGGGAGCGAGGAGCGCGGCAGTGCGACAATCGCCGATGACGCCATAGGTCGCAATGGGCCAGTAATGGGGATCCGACGCATCTGTATCCGAGAGCCGCGCCCGAACGCCTTCGCTCAGCCCCACTCGACCACTCCTTTGCGCTCCATTGATCTCAAACTGCGTGACGCGCCACCCGGCGAGTTGAACTATGCGTGAGTGACTACGTGTTTCGTATCTCGCTAATGCCGTCAGCACATAGTATAGTCCTGACAGGATATACCGCCAGCGTGCGGCGGCCACATCGTTTCGCTTTCTCGCGTGAATGCGGGAATTTGCAGGGATTGTGGTTTGGGAGGCGCTCGCCGCTGTCGCATGTGAAGCCGCCCTGTTTTCTGGGACGGCGCTTTTCCATGACTGGAGGGCGTACATGGCGACAACGCGTGATCAGGAGGCTTCTTCGCCGGTCGTGGCGGCGGGCGCTGACTGGCTGACTGCCAGTGAGTGGCGAACACTCGAGTCCGTTTGTGATGCCCTGATTCCGGCGACCCCAGCCCCAGACGGCGAGAGCGACCCGTATGGCTATTATGCGCGGACAGCGCGAGATTTGGACGTGGCTCGAGTTATGGCCGAGACGCTCAGCCAGGAGTCGCCGGAGTCGCGCGCGCAGTTCAAGCAGTTGCTCGGGTTGTTGGGGTCGGGCGCGGGTGGGCTAATGGTTGCGGGCCGGCCCAAAGGGTTCGCCGACCTGTCGCTTGAGGCGCGGGAGCGGGCGCTGCGCAGGATGAGCCGCAGCCCCGTTGCGGCGTTGCGCCAGAGTTTCATGGCTCTCAAGCGCCTGGCGCACTTCATTTACTACGCCGCGCCGCAAGCCGATGGACGTAATCCCAACTGGCCGGCGCTGGGCTACACGCCCGCGCCACCCCCGCCATCCCAGGAAGCCGCTCCCAAGCGCATTCGCACGCTGGCGATCGAGGGAGCGCTCGCGCTGACGGCGGATGCCGTGATCGTCGGCTCAGGCGCCGGTGGCGGAATTATCGCGGCGCGGCTCGCAGACGCCGGGCTGGATGTGGTGGTGATCGAGAAGGGTGGCTACTTCAACGAGTCCGACTTTAGTGGCAATGAAGCTCTGATGACGCCCGCGCTCTACTTGCGGCGGGGTATGCTGGCTACCAGTGACCTGGGGATGATCGTGCTCGCTGGCTCCGCGCTGGGCGGTGGCACACTGGTCAACTGGAGCACGTCGCTGCGCACACCATCCGAGGTGCTGGCGGAATGGGAGCGGGAGTATGGGCTCACAGGCGCAACCTCCGCTGAATATCAAGTAGGCTTCGATGTTGCTGAGCAGCGGCTGGGAGTCAATACCGAGGACAGCGATCCCAATCCCAACAACGCTGCGCTCATGCGTGGATGCCGGGCTCTTGGCTACGACTGGACACGCGTTCCGCGGAACGCCTCGGGCTGTGAACAGCGTTGCGGCGCGTGCGGCTTCGGCTGCCCATATGGACGCAAACAGTCTACGATGCTCACGTTCCTGAGCGACGCCCACGAAAAAGGCGCACGCATCGCCGTTCGCTGCACAGCTGAGCGGGTCCTGATCGAGCAGGGGCGCGCGGCCGGCGTCGAAGGCTGGGCGCTCGACGATCGCACGGGCGCGCGCCGCCGAGTAACTGTGAAGGCGCCGGTGGTCGTCGTGGCAGGTGGCGCGGTGGAGTCACCGGCGCTGCTGCTGCGCTCCGGAGTGCGCAACACGAACATCGGCGCGCATCTGCGCCTGCACCCTGTTGTCGCGCTTGCAAGTTACTATGAAGACAAGATCGAAGCGTGGAAAGGCTCGTTGCAGACGGTGCTTGCGAGCCATATGAAGAATTTGCGCGGTGGTTACGGGCTGCGGTTCGAAGTGGCGCCCACGCATCCTGGGATGCTCGGAATGGTGACGCCGTGGGAAAGCGGCGCGCAGCATAAACGCGACATGACGCAGGTAGCGCATGTCGCCAGTTTCATCGCCTTGATGCGGGACACAGGCGAGGGTCGCGTCACGCTTGACCGCCAGGGTGATCCGATTCTGAGTTACTACCCCAATGATGAAGACCGGCGCTATCTCGCGCAGGCGATGGGCGAGATGGCGCGCATCGCCGCCGCAGCGGGCGCGACGCGCATCGCCACGCTACACAGCCGCAGGATCGAACTGAACGCCGAAGCGGGCCAGCCGGGCGCGTTCACAACGCAGCAGGTAAGCGCCTTCGCCCGGGAAGTGGAGCGTCGCGGACTCGCGCCAAATACGCTGCCGGTCTTCTCCGCGCACCAGATGGGCACATGCCGCCTGGGTTCCAGCGCGCAGACAGCGGTGGCCGACCCGACCGGGCAGGTCTACGGGGTCAAGGGATTGTACATCGGCGACGCAAGCGGCTTTCCGACGGCTTCCGGCGTGAATCCCATGCTGTCGATCATGGCGCTGGCCTATCATGTCGCGGGGGCGATCATTGCCGCAAGCTAGCGTAGACGCAGCGCCGCGCAGATGTAGCTGGCGCGGCGCCGCGTTCCTCGCGACAGATGGCCAAGCAAAGGGTACGACAGCAGACCCAGGCTTAGCTTTCGCCTTCGTCCAATCCACCCGAGCCAACTAACCCGTCAATCTCCGTCAGGCATGCCTCTGGGTCGGCGCGCCAGCGACGGTACGGGAGGCGGTGAACGCGCCAGCCTGCACGCTCGAGGATGGCCTGCCCCGCGACACTATCGAGCATGGCGTCATCCGGGTGGGACGCGCGGCGCTGTGGATCACCGTCGCAGGCGATGGCGAGAGCCTGCCCACCACGCTGCGCCACGACATCTACCACAAAGCCGGCGGCTGGATAACCGCGGTAGACCGTGTAGCCACCGCGCGCCTCAAGCGCCCGCGCCAGTTCGTTTTCGAACGCGGTACCCTGCGTGGAGCGCTGGTCTGGCTGGTCGGGTTCCAGACAGTCGGCGGCGTAACTCAAGTACTCGCCTAGCAAGTGCTCGCGTGGCAGATGGCGCGGGTCGAGGCCGGTGAAGATCACTTGCCGGCGGCGGGCGCGCGTGACTGCGACGTTGAACAGGTTGTCCTGGTTCATGAATGTCACAGTACTTCGGTGCGAACCGGGATCAGCGCAGAAGCTGAGTAGCATCATGTCGCGCTCGTCACCCTGAAATGTGTGCGCTGTGCCGACCGCGATGTCATGGTCCTGCACTATCCTCGACTTGACCTTTGCGGCAATCTGGCGGTTGAGGTAGTTGACCTGGTCGCGGTAGGGCGAGAGCACGCCGATGGATGAGCGTAGGTTGGACGGCTTCTTGGCTTCGGCTGTGGCGATCTTATTGATCTCCTTGATGATCGCCTCGACTTCCTCGGTATTGTAACCCTCTTTGCGCCGCGTACCGTTCACTTTCCGCAATTCCACGCTGCGCAGACCGATGGTGTCGGGCCGCCGCGTCATGACGCGCAGCGCCTTGCCGTAGAAACGCTGGTTGCTGAACTCGATGATTTGCGGCAGGCTGCGATAATGCTCATCCAGCAGGACAACGTCATCCTGTGAGGGCAGCGCGCCATTGACGACATCGAGCAGGCTATGGGTACGGTAGTTCCACTGCGAGCGCTGGCTGGGTGAGAGGCCATGTTGCGACGCTAGCGCGGCCTGCCGGTCTTCGCGCAAGAACGAGAGGTGGCGGAGTTGCTTCGGATCGCCGCAGACGACCGAGCGTCGCGCGCGGTAGAGCAGCGGGAGCGCGCTGGCGACGTCACACTGCGAGGCCTCATCGATGACGACGATGTCGAACATCTCGCGCTGGAGTGGCAGGAGCTCCGCCGCGTGCTGGTTGGTGACCGCCCAGATGGGGAATGCGCCTAGCAGCGCGGAGAAATCCAGCTCAGCGAAGATACGGTCCTGTTCAGCGGTGCTGCGCGCCTCGAGCGCGGTCTTGAAGAGCGCCATGGTCCGGCGATTGAGTCGCAAGGCGTCCGCGAGCGCGTCACGGCGGCGGGTAGCCAGTAATTCGCCAACCAGCGCGCCGCGGTCCGCCCGCAGTCGCGCGTGGCGTGTCAGCAAGGCATTGATATCGTCGCGCATGGTGAGTTCATTGTCGAGGGCGAGGAACGACGTACGCGCGCGCTGCCGCTCGACGATCTCATCCAGGCGGCCCATCCCCGCGCCTTCGATACCAAGCTGTGCGGCGACCTCGCTGGCGCGCTGCTCACGTTTTCGCCCCTGGAGCCAGCCTGTGAGAGGCGCGCGGCCACTTCCTAGCCGCTTGAGCTCATCGCTGGCCGCCGCCAGTGTCTCGATACCCAGCGCGTCGGCGGCCGCCTCGTCATACTGCGGCGCGCGCGCGCCGTCCAGCGCGCGGAGCGTCTCGGTCCACTCAGCCTCTGAAGCGAGAATCCAGCTGATTTCCGCGTCCAACCGCCTGAGCTCCGCGTCGGCGGCGCGCAAACGCTCTTCGAGCATCTCGATCTCGCCGGGGCGCGGCTTGGGCGGCGCGCCTGTCCCGTCAAACAGGTTATCGAGGAATTGCTTGAGCTCGTCGCGATAGCGGCGATCACCGCCGCGCAGGATAATGGTCAGCGCGCCCAGGTGTGGCCGCAATTTCTCAACGACCACGTCCACCGCCTTGTTCATCTTCGAGGAGAGCAGGACAGTCTGTCCGCGGGCGACCGCGTCAAGGATCAATTGCGCGATGGTGAAGGACTTGCCCGTGCCGGGCGGGCCAATGACCAGCGTCAGCGGGCGCGTCTCCGCCTGGCGCAGTACGGTCGTTTGCGCTGCGCTGAGCTCTGCGCCCGCAAGCATGGCACGACCGCTCTTCGGACTGTGGCCGTTTGCGCCGATGGCGCCTGCGGCTCCCCCCCGTATGGGCAGCGCCGCGTCGCCGAAAATCGCGGCCAGCGGTGTGGACATGTCGCCACGGCCACCCATCATCTGCAACTCAGTCAGCACGCCGCGCGCTTCAACTGGGCGGCGCGCGAGCGCCATCGCCGAGGCGCAGAGCAACTGGACTGGACTGTCATGCTCTACCAGATCCCGAACGGCATGTTCACTCTGGAGGTCGGGGAAGGCAGCCAGGTCGTCGGTTCCCAACTCGGGAATGAGTTCACCAATGACGGCGATGAATTCGCGAAAACTGTTCTGATCGAAAGGCGCGGTAGGCGCCTGTTCGAGGATCGCCTCGGCGTACGCTTGCGCCTGCTCCTCATTCTCGGCGTCGATCAACGAGGCCAGTAACGGAAAGTTGATGCGCTGCTCTTCCAGGTCGACGGTCAGCCAGGCCTGCGAGCCTTCATGCTCGATGCGCGCGGGCCAATAGAGGAGTGGCGCGCAGAAGAGATCGCCTTTTTTCCGTGCGCCCGGCGACGGGCCACGTCCAACCAGGAAGATCGAGCCGTAAATCAGGAACTTCTCACGGCGATTGACGTCCGCGGCGTTCTGTGCGGTGATACCTGCGCTGAGTGGCACCTCGAGGCGCGTCGCTTGCCCGGTGAGCAGCATCTCCGCGCCGTCGGAGAACATCAGATATTCGGCCTGAGACTTGTCGAGGACGTTGGAGATAGCGCCGCCGCGTGCGTCAGACGCGAAGCAGTCATGGTAATAGCGGCAGACGCCCGCGAAGAGGGTCGACGCTGGCCCTGCGGGTTGCTCCTCGGGCTTGGCGGGCCGATCAGGCCACTCGGCGACAGGCGTTAGGCCGCTGCGCTCGACGGTTCCATCGGCCCCACGCGCCTTCTGTTCATCCTTAGACGCGCGATTGCGCCGGAATATCGCCATCGTCGTACCCAATCCCTTCGCCCACCGTGTGGCGCTCACCCAGCGGGAAGCGCCACTCGTACCGCGAAGTATAGGAAGGGAGTCAGCGCGGCGTCAAACGACCGGCCCTGACGGGCCAGCCCATCTGGCGGGGACTGGACAGGACCCGATAGACTAAATGACTTACGTGGAGGACGTCAACCGCCAAATGATGTGACCCGCGAAGGATCGCCGTGGAAGCGCGCTAAATAGGTTTCCGCCTCCTAGCTCGCGGTCATAGGCAGGTCCACTTCGTAGCACATAAGGGACGATCCAATAGCCATAGGTCGGCGGTTCAAGTGAGCAACTATTTCCATGGCACGCGCAGGATGATCATTCATCGCTCGGCGCGTGTCGCGCGCCAAATATTCTCGGCGCGTCTCGGCGCTTATAGCGCGACTGCGCCGGCCGCCACCTGCGAGGCCTAGCGCCAACTTTGCTGAATTGACGGTCTCGCCCAAGCAGTGGTACACTCTGAGCGCTGGAGGCGCTTTGCGCGTCTGGCGTATGTCTGGCGACGTGGCCAAGTGGCAAGGCAAGGGTCTGCAAAACCCTGATCACCGGTTCGAATCCGGTCGTCGCCTCCAATATCTCTGCGACAAGAACGACCGCTCCCCATAAGCAAGGGGAGCGGTCGTTCGTCTATTCGCCTTTCCCGTCTGATGGAGTCCAGCGCGGGGGTGAGAGCAGAGGCAAAGAAACGCCGGCCTGGCGCCCGCCCCCCAGCTGCGTTTCTCAACCGCACCTTCGGGCGCACAGGACGGCGTGCGTGCTGCTTTTGAGATTCCGGCCCGATCAGCGTCTGCGACGCACTATCCGCCAACGACACCTCGTACCCAGCTCTCCCGCGGGCAGACGCGTGTTGATCGGCCGGTGAGAACTTCTAGGCTCTCACAGTGTCCATTATGCCCCGGGCGTATATCAATCGCTAGACCGTAACAAGCGTGGTTAACCCACGGAGTTAGTAGATGTGGCGCGTGTAGTGTCCCTAGAATGCCTCAACTGGGTGTGTTACAATAGCGCGCGATACTGCGATACCTTGCGAGCAGGACCGCGGGAATAGGTATGCCAGAAGACACAGAGGCCACATTTGGCGCTTTGCTACGCAAATTCCGCCTCGAAAGAGGGTTTACACAGAAAGAGCTGGCGCTTCAGGCAAAGCTAGGCGCAAACACCATCGCCGAAATCGAGCGTGGTGTCTCCCGGGCGCTAATGCTCGACAATGCGGAAGCAATCGCCGATGCGCTTCAACTCAATCCGGAAGAGCGCGACACATTTATGAAGGCGCGCGAGCGGGCCGCTCGGCGCGCTCCGCGTGGCGGGCGAGGCGCGCCAGCGCGGAATCGCGCTCCACCAAAGACGCGCCCACTCATTGGCAGAGGCGCTGAGCAGGAGCGAATCGGCGCCTGGCTCACGGGCGCAGGGCCGCCCATGCTCATCATCGAAGGACAGCCGGGGGTCGGCAAATCCAGACTGCTCAAGGATGTGATGGCGCGAGCGCGCGTCGCGGGATGGCAGGTCCTGTACGGAGGCGCCTATCAGCAAGCAGGCCAGCACCCGTACGCGCCTGTCGTTCAGGCGCTTGATCGGTATATGGCCGGGCTGGCACGCCCTGTGCGGCGGCGTCAGATCAAGGGCGCCGAATGGATGGCTCGAATGCTGCCCGAGCTGGCTGAGATAGCGCCTATTCCTGAGCTCGCCTGGAAACTGCCTCCTGAGCACGAGCGCCGTCTGATGTTCGACGCGACACGGCGCTTTCTCGTGCGCGTCGCCACGCCAGGTGGGGCGTTGCTCGCGCTCGATGACATTCAGTGGGCGACTCCAGACAGCCTCAGCCTGCTCATGGAGCTCTTGCAGGCGGCGGAAGAGTTGGGTGGCCGGACCCGCCTGCGCGTCCTTGCGACGCTGCGCGATACGGACACGCGGGCAAACCAGTCCCTCAGCGACTTCACCTCCCGGTCGTCGCGTGATGGACTGCTTACGGTCATGCGCCTGGATCCGCTCGAGGCCGCATCCTCTGGAGCGCTGATGGCGCAGGAGCTGGCCGCCAGAAATATCATCATCGATGAGCATGATGATGATATCCAATCGATAGTCAGGCGGGCGAGTGGCGTGCCACTTTACTTGCTGAGTCTCGCGCGTGAAATTCGCATGGATTCAACCGGCCGCGTCGTACTCCCCTCGCCGGACCTGATACCGCAGGATATCGCGGAGATTGCGCGCCAGAGGATGAGCGCGCTGCCGCCTCAAGTCGAGGAAGTCCTTGCGCTGGCCGCCGTCTACGGACGTGAAACTCCCGAGTCACTACTAGCCACTACGTGTGGTCAGCCCGACCGGCGCTTCGTGGAGGCAGTAGAGACACTTTGCAGCGCGCGCTTGCTGTATGAAACGGAAGAGGCGGGTTGTCGCTTCTATCATGATCTCTTCCGCGAGGCGGTTCTGGCGAATCTCAGCGGGGCCCGCACGCGCCTGTATCATCGCGAGATCGCTGAGGCGCTCGAACTGAATCCGGCGCCCGGCCAATCCTCGTTGCTGGCGTATCACTACGCGCAGGGCGGCGATAGCCGAAAAGCGCTGATATATCATGAGCGGGCGGGCGATGAAGCGCTGGCGTTGCGCGCGTATGTTGGAGCCGAATTGCAGTTCCGCGACGCGTTGCGCTATGCCGAAGAGCTTCAAGACGCAGCGGCAGGTGGACGGGTGTGGGATAAGCTTGGCTTGTTGTTCATGGGCCGGGGGGTCTACGGTGATGCGATTGCCGCGATTGAACAGGCGATCGCGAGCTATGAGCGCATACCTGACCGGGATTCCGCCGCGCAGTCGATCGCGCAGTTTGGCTGGGCGCATGCGCTGAGCGGGACAGGTGAACAAGGCTTGGCGCGCGTGGAGCATAGTCTCACGCACATGACAGGACTCAGTTCGCGAACACAAGCGGCGCTATACCGCGCCAATGCGATACTCATGTTCAGCCTAAACCGCTACGTGAACCAACTCGCATCCGCTCGACGCGCGGTCGCTCTCGCGCGTGAAGCTAGTGATAGGAGCGAGCTTGCGCGCGGGCTGCGGTTGGAAGGGCTCGCTCTTGCGCTGTTGGGCGAGTTTGACGAGGCGCTGCCGGCGCTCAGCGAGACGCGCGCTGTAGCGCAGGAAGTGGGCGACTTGGAGAGCTATTCAGCAGCGCTCAACGATACCGCAGCGGTATGCCGTTCGCAAGGTAACCTGCGGCAGTGTGCAAATCTCAGCGCGGAGTCGCTCGCCATCGCAGTTCAGGTGGGCGACACGATGATGAGCGCGTTTTTCAATGCTTGTCTTGGAGACGCTGAATTCTTGCTCGGGCACTGGCGCGAGGCGCGCAGACGGCATGAACAGGCGCTAGAGATTTCGAGCCGGATGAGTGTCTCATGGGTCACGGCCTATCCGCTCCTCTTGATGGGACAACTCAATCTCGCCGAGGGACATGACAGCGATGCGGATGAGCAACTGCGGGAGGCGTTCGCTCGCGCGACCGAGATCAATGACCATCAGGCGCTGCGTCTGATTGCGCCGCTGCTGGCTGAGCGTGACCTTTTGCGGTCGCGCCCATCCGCCGCGCTGCAGTGGCTGCTGCCTCTGGTTGAGCCTACCACCGTGGATGAGAAGGACATGAACGCGCTGCTGCCCACCGTCGCCTGGGCTCGGCTTGAGCTTGGGGACCAGGACCGCGCGGTCACAGCGCTCGACGCTTGTGTGCGCCGCGCAAAGGCGACGGGCGCGCGCATGGAACTGGTTGACGCCTATCTCGCGCAGGCGCGAGTTTCGACGCGGCGTTGCGACATGTTAGGCGGAGAGGACGCGCTTGGTAACGCGCTGGATCTGGCGCGTGCGATGGAATACCCATACGGCGAACTCAAAGCGCACTACCTCGCGGGCGCGCTGTACGAGGCGCGTGGCTCCTATGTCGCCGCGCGGTCGCGCTATGAACTGGCGCTGGCGATCTGTGAACAGTTGGGCGAGCGGCTCTATGCCCGGCACATCGAGAGCGCGCTCGCCCAACTCAGCGGCGCGTGACACGAGCCGCCTCCACAGCCTTCGCAGGGTGGTGGCGACTCGTCGGATTTGCGCATATCGTGTTCCACCGTCCGGCTATCCCTCTCGTTGTCGCTGATTTACGCATGCCGCAGATTGAATACGACACCTGTGCGTCGTTCCAAGGGTCGCGGATGGCGACCTGCCATCCCCACTCGCCCCGAATTCCGGAGGAAGTCGCCGCCCGCGCGTTGGACGCGCTCGTCCTATTAGTAGACCGCCCAGTCGAGACTGGTGATGCGTTCGCCGGATACCGAGAATGTGTGCATGCAGCGGCCGAGCAGGTGACCACCGGCGCAAATTGAGAGGCGTTGGGAGGACGCGCTGCGGGCGGTCAACGAGTCACTTTCGATCTGTCTCCCCAGTCCGCTGCCGTACCACGTGGCGAAAGCCCGGTGGGTAGCCGGGCAGATACACGCGACGGCGAGCGCGTTAGATCTGGCGCGCGCGGTATATGCCCAGGCGCTGACAATCTGTGAGAGGCTGGGCGAGCAGCCGTACCGCGCGACTATCCTTCAGGCGCTCAACATGCTCGACGACCTCAGGCCGGATACTCCCGCCGACTGGTTTTGCCGGACGGTCGCTTGTCTGTGATAGCGCTGGCGACGCTGTGTGACGTACTCTACGGTTTGTAGGCAGGGTGGCGCCGTCGCCCTGTGAAGAAGGGACGCGCACGATGGATTTCGCATATACCGACCGGGCGAAGGCGCTCATCGAGCAAGTCGGCGCCTTCATGAGCCAGCATGTGTACCCGAACGAGCAACGTTACCGCGAAGAGATTGCCGCCTCAGGCAACCCCTTCCACCACACCACGATCGTTGACGAGTTGAAGGCGACGGCGAAGGCCGCGGGCCTGTGGAACCTCTTCCTGCCCGACCAGGAATATGGCCCCGGGCTGACCAACCTGGAGTACGCCCCGCTCGCTGAGATCATGGGTGGCGTGCCGTGGGCTTCGGAGGTCTTCAATTGCGCCGCGCCTGATACGGGCAATATGGAAATTCTGGCGCAGTTCGGTACTCCACAGCAGAAAGAGCGCTGGCTGCGGCCATTGCTAGACGGCGAGATCCGCTCGGCGTTCGCGATGACCGAACCGGAGGTCGCCAGCTCCGACGCGACCAATATCCAGTTGACCATCCGCCGCGAAGGGGACGAGTATGTGCTGGATGGTCGCAAATGGTGGACGACGGGCGCAGCGCGGCCGCGCTGCAAAATCCTGATTGTGATGGGCAAGACTGACCCAGACGGCCAGGACGTTCACCGCCAGCAGAGCATGGTCCTCGTTCCAGTCGAGACCGCTGGCGTGCGCATCGTACGCTCGCTGCCGGTCTTTGGGTATGAGGATAACGAGGGACACGCGGAGATCAGCTTTGAGGGCGCGCGTGCGCCTGTCACGAACCTGCTTGGCGAGGAGGGTGGCGGCTTCGCCATCGCCCAGGCGCGGCTGGGGCCGGGCCGTATCCACCATTGCATGCGCGCCATCGGCGGCGCGCAGCGCGCGCTGGACCTGATGGTGAAGCGGGTGGCGACGCGGGTGGCATTTGGCAAGCCGCTGGCGGAGCAGGGCGTCATCCAGGAGTGGATCGCTGATTCGCGCATCGAGATCGAGCAGGCGCGATTGTTGACACTCAAGGCGGCGTGGACGATTGATACCTGTGGCAAAAAGGCCGCTCAGGACGAGATCGCGATGATCAAGGTCGTGGCGCCTAACGTGATGTTGCGGGTGATCGATCGGGCGATTCAGGCGTTTGGCGGCGCGGGTGTCAGCGACGACACCCCATTGGCGGCGCTCTATGCGGGTGGCCGGACCCTACGCATCGCTGACGGCCCTGATGAAGTCCACCGCCGGGCTATCGCACGCTCTGCGCTTCGCGCCTACAGGAAACGCTAGGTCACAGCGAGGAGACCGAATGAAAGCCATCCTTTGCCGTGAGTACGGGCCGCCCGAGCGGCTCGAGTACGCCGATGTCGAGTCGCCAGTCCCGCGCGCGGGTGAGATCATCCTGAGTGTGAAGGCGTGTGCGGTCAATTTTCCTGATACGCTTGTCATTCAGGGTCGCTACCAGTTCCAGCCGCCAATGCCGTTCTCGCCTGGAACCGATATCGCGGGCGTCGTGAAGTCCGTCGGCGCCGGTGTTACAATCCCAGTTCCTGGAGATCGTGTATTTGGGCTGGTGATGAGCGGTGGCTTCGCGGAGGAGGTGGCGATGCCCGCCGCCGCGGCGCACCCTATCCCTGACGGTGTGGATTTCGTGACCGCCGCCGCTATCCAGTTGACCTACGGCACCGCATATCACGCGCTTGTCGATCGCGCGCGCATCCAGCCTGGCGAGACATTGCTTGTACTCGGCGCCGCTGGTGGTGTGGGCATGGCGACGATTGAGGTGGGAAAGGCGCTGGGCGCGCGGGTTATCGCCGCGGCCTCCTCGCCGGAAAAGGTATCCGCCTGCCTGGAGGCGGGCGCCGACGAGGGAATCGACTACACTCATGAGGACCTCCGCGAGCGTATCAAAGCGCTGACCAGCGGCAAGGGTGTTAATGTCGCGCTAGACCCGGTAGGCGGCGCGTTCGCGGAGCCTACATTGCGAAGTGTGGCGTGGAATGGCCGGTATCTCGTCATCGGTTTCACCGCTGGCGAGATTCCACGGATTCCCACGAATCTCCCACTGCTCAAGGGCTCCTCGATCGTGGGTGTTTTCTACGGTGGGCTGCTAACGCAGGAACCAGCCCTGGCGCTGGCGAATCAGCGCACCCTGGCGGAGTGGCTGGCCGCGGGGCGCATCAAGCCGCGCATCTCCGCCACCTACCCGTTGCGCGAGGCTGCGCGCGCGCTGGAGGACATCGCAGAACGCCGCGCGGTGGGTAAGGTTGTCCTGGTCATGGGTGATTGAGGAGCAAACTCGCGTAAAATCGGCCAAAAGCACGCCGCGCGGCTTGACACCCGCCGCGCGGCGTGCTTTCATGCGTGCGCGCATCAGTTGTATACTACTCAAAATGTGCCGCCGCCAGCCCGCCACTCACGCGCCCATGTCTCCTGGCAGATGGAACGCCGGATGTCGTCAGGTTGTGTGAATGGGTGTCTAGTGGCGTAGAAATCAACAGCGGCGCCCGTCAGCGCCGCTCCGCTGGCAGGTAGGGTCATCCCATGGCGAAACGCAAGATTCTCGTTGTTGACAACCCCGATGAGCGCCGCATTCTGCGCCAGAAGGCGAAAAAAATATCGCGCTTCGATCCCTATCTCCAGCGTCTCATTGATGATATGTGGGATACCATGCGCGACGCGCCGGGCGTTGGGCTGGCGGCGCCACAGGTTGGCCAGTCCATTCGCGTGCTGGTGGCTGAGTACGAGGATGAGGCCGTGGCGCTGGTCAACCCGGAGATTATCAAGCGCGCTGAGGAAAGTGAGCTTGGCACAGAGGGCTGCCTGAGCATTCCTGGCTATGTCGGGGACGATGTGCCGCGCTCACTGGCGATCACGGTCAAGGCGCGCGACGCCAAGGGAAAGGAGATCCGCGTCAAGGCCGAGGGCTGGTATGCGCGCATTCTCCAACACGAGATCGATCATCTCGACGGCATCCTCTATACCGACCATATTCCTGCCGAGAAGGTCCGTGAGGTAACCGCTGACGATGTAGAGCCTGAAGGCGGCGAGCCAGCCGAGCATGCGGCGGCGGAAGCCGCGAAGAAAACGCGCCCGCGTGGCGCCACCGCTTCTTCCGCCGCGGGAGGTCACTGATGAGTGTCGCCAAGGGCAAATACCATATCTGGACCGTCGGCTGCCAGATGAACCAGGCGGACTCACAGCGTGTCGCGAGCATCCTTGAAGGATTGGGCTGGGAAGAGTCTGCTTCAATGGACAGCGCCAACCTCGTCGTGCTCAATACCTGCAGCGTGCGCGAGCAGCCGGAAAAGCGGGCTCACGGGCAACTCTCCTTGCTGCGACACGCGAAAGAGCAGCGCGACGATTTGCTGGTAGCGATGATGGGCTGCATGATTGGCAACCAGCGGACGATTGACGATCTCAAGCGCCGCTATCCAGCCGTGGACCTCTTCTTCAAGGTGGAGAGCGCCGATATTCTGCCCGAATTCCTGGAGGAGCGCTGGACGCCGATCTCTGGCGAAGGCTGTGTGGATTTCGCTGACATGGGAGCGCCAGCGGAGCTTGACATGGACATGCCGCTGCCCAGCCTTCCTGTGCTTCCCATGCCCACGCGCCGCGCGCCGAACCAGCCGATGCAGATCATGCCTCGGCCCGCGGCGCGCGATCTGCATTATCCCGGCGCCGCTGAGCATGTGGCGCAGACGCGCGGGCCGACCGCCTGGTTGCCAGTCATCCTTGGCTGCAATAAGGTGTGCTCCTACTGCATTGTGCCCTCACGGCGCGGCGTGGAACGCAGCCGGCCGATGGACGAGTTACTCTTCGAGGCGCGCGAGCTGGTCAATCAGGGCGCGCGCGAGTTGACACTGCTTGGACAGACGGTCGAAGCGTATGGCCTGGACCTGCCGGTGGGCTCCGGTGACCTGGGCGATCTGATGACGCGGCTGAGCGAGATCGAGCGGTTGGAGCGCATCCGCTTCATGACCTCATATCCGCGGCACATGACCGACAAGATCATTCAGCAGATGGCCGCTCTCCCCAAGGTCTGCGAGCACGTCAACATTCCCGTGCAGCATGGCGACGACAGAGTGCTCAGTCGCATGCGGCGGGGCTATACCATTGCCGAGTACCGCGACCTGATCGCCAAGCTGCGAGCGTGGTGGCCGGGTGTGGCGCTTTCCACCGACGTCATCGTGGGTTTCTGCGGCGAGACCAACGAGGAGTTTCAGCGCCTGCTGAATCTGCTCGAAGAGGTGCGCTTCGATGTCGTGCATGTGGCGGCCTATTCGCCACGCCCCGGCACGCTCTCCAACAAGTGGGATGACGACGTGTCGCTGCCGGTGAAGAAGGAGCGGCTGCACGCCGTCGAGGCGGTCCAGGAGCGTATTTCGCGCGAGATCAACGCTGGATACGTCGGGCGCACCGAGGAGGTGCTGATCGAGTCGCGCCAGTTCGCTGGCGGCCAGTGGCAGTGGCGCGGGCGCGACCGCGCGAACAAGCTGGTCTTCTTCCCCGCGACGAAACCCGATGCGGCCGATAGCGCCAGTTTTGGCGGGGAGCGCGAGCAGATCGCTGGGGCGATCGCGGTTGCGCCTCCCCTCCGTGCGCGGGTGGTGGTCAAGCCGGGGGATCTCGTGCAGGTCCGGATTGACTATTCGTCTGCCTGGTCATTGCGAGGAGAGCCGGCGCTGGAGTAAGATATCCCTTCGGCGCAGGCGCACAAGCGCGCCGCTTTCGCCAACAGGGTTGCAGGCGAGGAGACAGGAGCGCGTGGCGCGTCCATCCTTGCGGGAGGATAGAGTAGGAATGACCCAGGCCCCATTTCAGCCGGAGGAGCGTGCGCGCATACAGCGCCAGCTTACCGACCAGGCGATCAAGCTGGCACTCGAGAGCAAGTGGGAGGAGGCGGTCGCGATCAACCGCCAGTTGCTCACTGCGTTCCCGCGTGACCTGAGCACACTCAACCGGCTGGGCAAAGCGCTCAGCGAATTGGGCCAGTACTCCGAGGCGCGCCAGATGTACACGGAGGCGCTCGAGCTGGACGGGACCAACAGCATCGCGCGCAAAAACCTGGAGCGGCTCGCTGGTTTCACTCAGGACGCCGCGACCCCGCGGCCATCCCACGAGAAGATGGATCCCCGCCTCTTCATCGAGGAGACCGGCAAGACAGGCTTCACCGACCTGCTTGATCTGGCGCACCGTTCGACGCTGGCCTTGCTGGCCGCGGGTGATCAGGTCTATTTGCAGCGGGAGGGCGGAGCGCTTTGGGTTGTGAATGCCGATAGAGAGCGCATCGGCCGCATCGAGCCACGTCTTGCTACCCGCCTGATCGAATTCATGGATGGCGGAAACCTGTACGCCGCCGGACTGACCGAGGCCCAGCCGCATCAGGTGCGTATCATTATCCGTGAAACCTTTCAGCATCCGACCCAGTTCGGCAAAGTCAGCTTCCCATCGCAGGGGGGTGGCGACATGCCCCGCGCCTATACCAAGGATACGCTGGTGCGCCACAGCGAGGAAGAGGAAGAATACGGCGAGGATGGCGAGTACCTCGACGGCGACGATGATGACATGGAGGACCTCCACGAGACCGACCTCGAAGAGGCCGAACTCGCCGAGCCAGAAGAGTAATCTGTACCGTTGGTAGGACTCGCGCGAACGCGCGTGGCCCCGGCGCGTTGATACACGAGAGTTCCGATTCGTTTGTTGAGGAGATATCGCGGATGAACAAGACCAAACGTGTCGCCTGGCACAAACACCTGAAGAAGATCAAGAAACACGAAGAGAAGGCGCGCGCCGCGCGCCCCAGTGCAGCGCCGGCCCGCGCCGCGGCCCCACGCCGCTAGCTTGGCATCCTGGGGCCGGCCTGTCCGGTCCCAGTCGTTTTATGCGGACACAACGCCGCAGTAAGCGGGCTGTCGTTTCCAGGTGACACGGCTGCCCCTGCTTCGCCAGGTCTGAGCGCCGCATGGAGGGTCTATTCCCGGTGAGTGGACCAGTCATCGTGCGCGAGCTCCTGCCAGGGATGACCAAGTGGGGCGCGCAGTTGATCGCTGGCGAGGACGGTCAGGGGCGCGTGGTTAGTTGGGCGAGCATGATGCGCGCTCAGCCTCCAGCATTCCAGGATGTTCACCGCGACGACGCGGTTCTCCTGTCGCTGGCCACTATCCAGGCGCTCGCGGATCGAGGCGCGTCCGTTTCCCTTTCAACCATGATCGATCAACTGGCCGATCTCGGTGTTGCCTGTGTCTTTATCGCTGGACTGACTCCCCTGAGCGCGCTCCCAGCCACTCAGGCGGCAGAACTACGCGCATCGCGCGCCCGCGCGGACGCGCTTAGCCTGCCAGTCATTGCTTTGCCCCTCCACGCGCCGCTGGCCGACTTGCGTAATGTGATCACAGGGCGGATCGTCGAGCGGCGTGAGCGACAGGGCTCGCCTCTTGAGCCGGTGGACGCCTATGCCGCCCAGATACGCGCCAGTTTGCGCGGCGAGGCGCTCGCGACGCTGTTAGCTGGCGCTTATGCCGGGGAGGCGCAGATGCGGTTGCGCGCCAGCCAGCTCGGCTACGATTTGACGCAGCCGCACGCAGTGCTCTGGGTGGAAATGGCGCCGCCAAAGGTCGGGCGTCGTGAGCCGCGGATAGACCCTGCTCTGACGTCCGCGCTCGCCGATGCGCTTAGCCTCGGGCTGGGCGCCTGGACGCAGACGCGTCCGTCAGACGAGGTAGTGGCGCTGCTTCCAATTGGCGCCGACCGAGGCGCCCAAGAGGTTACCGAGCGCATTGCGACGCTTATCACGCGGACGCTCGGGGACGAGCGGGAACGGAACACTCCGGAATGGGCCGCGGGGCTCGGTGATGCGGCGACCGCTCCCGCGCATGTGCGCCGCTCCGCGACCGAGGCGCACGACGCCGCGCGCCTGGGCCGCACGCTTCTGGGCCCCAGGCGCATCGCACGGCCAAGTGACCTCGGTGTGTACCGCCTGCTGCTCGCGTTGCGTGAGCGTGGCGATCTGAAGCCTTTCGTCGAGCGCACACTGGAGCCGCTCCTACGTGATGAGCGGCACGCCGATACGCTGGTGGAGACGCTCGAGGCGTTCTTCTCCTGCAACGGTAACAGCACTCGCGCGGCGGAGGTTTTACACTTGCACCGCAACTCGTTGCTCTACCGCCTGAATCAGGCGAAGGAATTGCTCGGGCAAGATCTGGATAATCCTGAATTGCGGTTGGCGCTTCAACTGGCGATCAAGGGGTTGCGCGTGATGCGACCACAGGAGGATCGAGACACCTATGCCGGGTAAGCGCATGCGCCGGCCGGTGTCCGGGGCGGAAGCACGCCGTGAGACGCAGGCGCGCCGGGAATACGCAGGAGCCCTCTATGCCCGGCCTGGTCCACCCGAGGGCTACCCGGTCGTCGTGTCGCACGTGCAACTTGCGCCGTTGCTCGCGGTGCGCGACTCAATTAGCGGCGCGTCCGTCCAGGAGTGGAAGTCCTCCGCGGATCTGGGGCTATCGATTGTCAGCGTCCGCCTGAATGCCAATGGAGCGCTCTATCCCGATGGCTCCGCGCTAAGTTGGGCTGACATCGCCCAGGTTGTCGCGACGCCCAATCAGTGTTTTGAGATCGCTCCAGGCGTTGAGAAGCGCGCCATCACCGTCTTCTCAACGGCGACCAATGTCATACGTTCGCTGATGCCGACGAGCGGCGCGCCGACGATGCTCGTCTCCGGCTTCTCCATGCACCGTATCAAGGGGACTGAGCCATGGGCCGATACCCAGGCGAAGATCTATGCGCTGGGCGGGGTGTCAGGGCGCATATTGGACACAACAACCGGTCTCGGCTACACCGCGTTGATGGCGGCGCGAGGAGCCAGCGAAGTCGTGACGATTGAGCTGGATCCCGCTGGTCTTGAAATCGCGCGGCGTAATCCCTGGTCGGCTGAGCTCTTCTCGCGGCCCAATATCACGCAGGTTGTCGGAGACGCGATCGAGGTGGTGAGCGAGTTTGCTGAGAGCGCGTTTGACCGCGTGATCCACGATCCGCCGTATCTGAGTCTGGCTGGCGATCTGTACTCTGAAGCGATGTACCGCCGTATCTTTCGGGTCCTGCGGTCGGGTGGCAAGCTCTTCCATTACATTGGCGATCCTGCCAGCCAGTCGGGGGCGCGTGTGACAGCGGGTGTCGTGCGGCGCCTCGAAGCGGTCGGTTTCAGCGCCATAACCCGGCAGCCCGCAGCATTCGGTGTCACCGCGACGAAGTGAGCGTGGCGCGACTTTAATGGACTCCTAACTCCTCGTTAACGCAATCTTCACATTGCAGGCGTATGCTCAGGATGTCGCAGGGGACTGGGCAATCCGCTGCGGCCCGAGACGGTGCGCAACGTTCCACAGTTCCGCTGTGGGGGCTTGGAACTCTGACCCGTCACGCACGGATGGCGCAAGGAGACATGACGTCTCCTTCTGAGTCGCGAGCGCATAAGGAACTCAATCAGTCGCGACTCGTCAAGGAAGAAAACGGAGTGGGGCGGCATATGGCCGTTCCCACTCCTAACGCCGACTATGCGCGATGGCGCTCCAGCGGCGTGGTTATCTGGTTGTATCTGTCTGACCCGCGGAATTCGGGCCGGGCGATGTAGCAGGCGGATCCAGATTGAGGAGGTCTTGCACCCGGATTGAGCCCGGCGCGGGTGTTGAAGGCTGTGCGATCTCGGGCTGCGCGAGATAGTTCGCATCAGGTAGCCTGTTATCTGGCTCCAACGGTCGTGTGGGCAGTGGTGGCCGGCGTGACGCGCTCGACGGCGCCGGGCGACCTATGCTGTCGCCTGGCTGATCGCCGCCCGACCCACCTGACAGAGATTGAGCCTGCTCAGCGCGCTTTTGTGCGGCGTCGAGAGCCTGAATCGCCCAGACCACGTTTGCGTCCGTCTGGCGCACGAGACGCGAGAGCACACCCATGTCACGGGCCAGAACGGACAACTGGAGCTGTTCATGGGCCGCCGCCACGTGGAGATCGCGGAGCATATCCCAGGAATTGACCAACTCGCCGGGGAGCTCGCCTGGCGCGAAGACCGCCTGCTCGTCGTCCGGCTCGGCGGGCTTTGCGTCGAGCGCCAGGATGGGCAGGGTCATCGGCGCGATTTTCTCAGACGGCCCGTCACCAGGCGCTACTTCAGGCATCTCGGGGAAAAGCTCCGGATCGAGCAAGCCGATATCCTGCCCGAGTCCATCGAGCGCGCCAGTTCCCAGCGGCGTTGACGTCGGAGCCGCATAGAGCGGGTCGCGCTCGCCCGGCGCCGAGTTCAGTCGCAACTCTCGCGGCAGGAGACGGGCAAGCAGCCGGCGGGCCTGGCCAAGCAATTCGATTTCCTGAAGCGCAGTCGCCGCGAGCGTATGCGCCAACGAGACCAACTCGCCTGCCTGGCGACGGGCAGACACTGAGTCGGTCGCGGCGCGCTCCAGCACTTGCCGGTTGTCGCGCAGGGCATCAACGACGTCGGACGAGAGTTGAAAGATGCTGGCCAAACGGCGCGCCTGCGCCGTTTGCGCGTTGGTGAGCGCGACACTAACCGGGAATAGCGCGGCGTCAGGCAACAGGCCCACATCCTGCGACTGGGCTGGTGTCCCTGCGTCCGCGATCCGCTCGGCGAAGTCTACGAGTGGCGGCACGCCCGCTTCCATGCGCTGGACCTTGCGCTCCAGCTCATTGGTGGAGCGCAGCCGTTCGAATAGCAGATTGAGGCTCTCCGCGAGCGGAGCAAGCTCGCCGTCCACGATTTCAACGCGCGTGTCATATTCATGGCTCAGCATGCTGGAGACGGCAGCCTGGATGATTCCGGCTTCCCGCTGGAGCTGGCGCTTCTGTTCGCCCATTTGGAGCTGCAGCGCGTCTAGCCGCGCCTGGGCGAAACGCAGGTCTTCGACCGTCTGGGCGACGGTGATCTTCTCATTAATGAACATCGCCAGCTGCCAGGACATGTAGCCGACAAGCGCGTCGAGCCCCAGGGCGTACACCATGACCTGGTAGGCGGCGCCGAGCGGAGTGGTCGATGAGTGTTCCAGCGAGAGGGAAATCAGGATGCCGCTCGCCGTGATCACGGCGATACTGCCGGCAATGATGAGGGTGAGGTCCGGTGTAACGAAGAGGCCAGCTTCGATCACGACCGGAAGAAAGAAGAGCGCGGATTGCGCGGTATGGGCGCTGGAATGCGCGATGAATGCGTTGAGGAAGACTTGCGCCGCGACGACGAGGCCGCCGCCAGCAATCAATAGTGTCAGCGCCAGCGTGAACTTTCGGGCGAAGCGGTTAGTAGCAAATGCAGCGATATAGACAAGCATGCCCACGGCCAGAGAGATGAGCATAGGGAGGTCAAGCGTCGGGATAATGGACGCCGGAGCGAGCGCGAGCGTAATGAGCGCCTGCGCGAGGATGATCGTGTTGAAGAGCCACGCGCGCTGCCGGGCCCGGGCGGCGCTGGCTTCCATGCGCGATTCGATTGCCTGGGAGAGGCGTAAGCGGCGTTGTGAGGGCACTCCGCCGGCAGGTCGGGACAGAGGCGCGCTGAGTGGTTGAGACAGAGGGCCGCCGAGCGGCTGTGAGAGCGGACCAGCGAGTGGTTGCGACGGGACTCCGCGCCTGGACACAGGCTGGGACGGTGCGCCACGTCCGGTGGCGCTGGGTGGCTGCTTTTGCATATTCTCTCGCATATCGTTGTCGCGCGGCGCTGGCCGGCTGTCGCGCGATTGGGCGCGTCATTGGGCGCCATCACGCCAAAACTGCCACAGCATCGAGATTATCGTTCCACGCGTTGCCTCAGTAACGACGACGTTCACCACTCGCGGGCGCTCGCTGCTCCGCGGGACGGAGCATCCGCGCCGGAAGGCCGGGGAATAGCTCGCAAGGCGCGATGGGGGTATTGTAGGCGAGCAGACCCATAAGGGCAAATTTTCGTCCTCTTGACTCTACCCACGTGAACTGAACAACCGACAATGGCTGGCGACGTACGCCAAAACGGCGCTCGCTCTCGCGCGCCGTCAGTACTATATCGTCGATAACGCGGCGCACGGTAGTCCATTACTGCTTGCCGCACAAACATCCTATCGAGTACACTGGAATTGTTGTGAGCATACCCTGCCGGCGTGGCGGAACGGTATACGCGGCGGTCTCAAAAACCGCTCCCCTCACGGGGTTAAGGGTTCGAATCCCTTCACCGGCACCAGGGCGCCAGGCGCGCTGCATCGCTTTCGCGCTAGATCATCGCCGCCGAGAGGCTTGCCTGGGCAGGCCTCTCGGCGGCGATGATCTATTTTGGATGCAGGCTTCGGTGTGGAGACGCTTTCGGTGTGCGCGAGCGGTCTATGCCGTGCCGCGTACCGCCCCATCATGGCATTTCGCTGCGTCATCCACGTCGTTCTGCCGCCATCTCTGGAGCGTCGACGTCGGGCGCGAGTGGGAGGAACCTTCGGCGCACCCGCGTCGTCTCTTGATCGGAGTATCCCTTGTATGGACGCGCCGAGGCTGGCGCGAGGAGGCAAAAATGCGGCGCAGGATCGCTATTATTGTCGTGGCGGTCGTCGCACTGCTTGCCATCGGCGCTGGTGTGTTGTTCGCCATTTCACGAACGCCTGCTAACCTGGGCGGAACACAGTGGACATTGACCCGGCTGGTCACCTCAGAGCAGGAGCAACCGTTACCCGCGACGCGTCACCCAACCATCAGGTTTCTCGTAGATCAGCGCCAGGTCGCGGGCTTTAGCGGGTGCAATTCCTATAGCGCCGACTACATCTTGCTCGGCAACACGCTGCATTTCAACTCGCTTCGCACAACCCTGATGGCGTGCGTTGGCCCGGGTTTGGCGCCAGACGAGCGTGTCATGGCCCTGGAAGCCGCTTACCAGCAAGCGCTTATGCAGGTGAGCCAGTATGCGCTCCTTGGCGATACGCTGACGCTCAGCGGCGGCGGCTCTATTGAGCTCACTTACCAGCGCGGATGATGGGCATAACAGGCGTGGAAATCTTGCTACAGCGCATTACAGGTCAAAAATGGGCCAGCCTCGCTCATCGAGCGAGGCTGGCCCATAATGTGACGCCGTTAGTTCTGCGGAATATTGGCGCCACCCGGCAGATAGCCGGCGCCAGGCGTGCTTGCTCCGCCGTTCGTCTGCGCCACGTCGATCACTCCGGCGGGCACTGTAGCTGTCTCGGCCCCGGGTGTCGGGGCGACTTCGGCCAGACTGACGCCAGTCTCCATCAGGATCTGCGCCAATTGCTTCGCGTCTAGCGTCTCGTGGCGGCGCAACTCGGTGGCGATGCGCTCCAGTGTAGACTTGTGCTCGGTCAGCATCTGCTTGACCTGAGTGTAGGCGCTGGATACCAGGTCGTGGGTCTCCTCGTCGATCGCGGCCGCCGTGGCTTCGCTATAGTCGCGCTGGCCCATATCGCCACCGGCGCCGAATGGGCTCGGACGGTCGCTGAACGAGATCAGGCCGATCTTGTCGCTCATGCCCCAGCGGGCGATCATGTTACGCGCGATGAGCGTTACCTGCTGCAAGTCGTTCTCAGCGCCTGTCGTGATGCTGCCGATGACCACATCTTCCGCCGCACGCCCTCCGAGCGCAGTCATGATGCGCCCGAAGAGATAGGCTTTCGAATAATTGTAACGGTCATCTAGCGGGGTGTACTGTGTGACGCCCAGCGCCTGGCCGCGCGGCACAATGGTCACCTTCGTCACCGGGTCCGAGTGCGGCGTCAGCAGGCCAACCAGCGCATGGCCGCCTTCATGCACCGCGACGACACGCAGGTCTTCCTCGCTTAGCACCAGAGGTCGCTCGGCGCCAAGCTGGATGCGATCGAGCGCGTCGAAGAAACAGCGCATGTTCACGCGATCCAGGTTCCGGCGCGCGGCGAGCAGCGCGGCCTCGTTGACCAGGTTCGCCAGATCGGCGCCGACCATGCCGGTCGTCGCGCGGGCCAGCGTGACGAGGTCCACATCAGAGGCGACAGGAACGCCACGCGAATGAATGGCCAGGATCGCCTGGCGGCCCTTCCAGTCGGGGCGGTCCACCGTGACACGGCGGTCGAAGCGGCCGGGGCGGAGGAGCGCCAGATCGAGGTTATCCGGGCGATTGGTGGCGGCGATGACCACAACGGCCTGGCGCGCGTCGAAACCGTCCATCTCCACCAGCAACTGGTTGAGGGTCTGCTCGCGCTCATCGTTAGTTGTCAGGCTCGTGCCGCGCTGGCGGCCAACTGCGTCAATCTCGTCGATGAAGATGATGCTTGGCGCCGCCTTCTTGGCCTGATCGAAGAGGTCTCGCACGCGGCTAGCGCCGACACCGACGAGCACTTCGACGAACTCGGAGCCGGACATCGAGAAGAACGGCACACCCGCTTCGCCGGCGACAGCACGGGCTAGCAGCGTTTTGCCGGTGCCTGGAGGGCCGACAAGCAGCACGCCCTTCGGGATCTTGCCGCCGAGGCGCTGGAACTTCTGAGGCGTCTTGAGGAACTCTACGACCTCTTCAAGCTCGGACTTAGCCTCATCCACGCCCGCCACATCGGCGAACGTGGTGCTGGGGCGGTCTTCCATAATGAGCTTGGCCCGACTGCGGCCGAAGTTGAAGATGTTCTGCTGGCTTTGGGTCGCGCGGCGCGAGAACCAGAGCAGGAGCCCGATCAGCAGTAGAATCGGCACACCGTTGAACAGAATTGTCCAGAGGAAGTCAGTAGACCCCGAGGACGCCTGATTGTATTTGACGTGACCAGCGGACAGCGCGGCGTAGAGCGGCGCATCGTTGCTGAGGTGCTCGAACGTCTGGAACTTATTCGACGTGACGGTCGTGCCATCAGGCTGGGTGTAGGTGATGTTTGAAGTCAGCGAGCCATTGATATTGCCGTTGTCGTAGATCGTGACCTGCTTGACATCGCCCTCCTGCACATAGGTCAGGAAGTCACTATAGACCATGTTGATGGTCTGGCCATTGGCGCTGACGTTGAACCAGTTGTAGAGCTCAACACCTACCAAGACGATCAGCGCCAGCAGCAAAAGGCGCGAGATCCAGCCCAGGCCGCCGCCGCGTGGGGCGCGAGTGCCGTTGCCGTTGGAACCGGGACCACCCGGCGTGGGCGCGCGGTTTGGCCCGCCCCCTTGTTGGTTGTTCAGGGCATCCGTGGTAGGAATCAGCGCTTTCACGCCGGAGAATACGCTCCGTGACTCCTGCTGGGCCCCGAGCGATGATCGTTGCGCCATCTTCGCTCGCGCCTCGCTTTCAGGTCGCTGTATCTTCATTTCAAGTGAGCGAATCGTCGCTCGTGAGATGCGCTCGCGCGTGGCGCGCTCGCGTAGGTTACCGGACTTGAGGAAGGCCTCGCCGGAGACAATCGAGATTATACCGCAGTCGCGCCTCGCGATTGTAGACGCCCAAGTTCCTGCGAATCGCGGCGCGCCCGCCCCACC
>DASVZK010000011.1:0-2083 GCA_036391685.1 Ktedonobacterales bacterium | reverse complement strand
CACTGCCTCCTACCGACCCGGCCGTGCTCGTGCTCGACAACGCCAGCTACCACAAAAGCCATGCGGTGCGTGCCCACTGGCAGCAGCTGTCGGATCGGTTCCAACCCTTCTTTCTGCCCGCGTACGCGCCCCAACTCAACCTGATCGAGCGCCTGTGGCGCTATCTGAAGGACAAGCTGGCCTGCCATCGCTGGTGGAACAACCTCGACCGTCTCATCCAAGCGACCGAGACGCTCCTCGCCGACCTGGAAGTCCGCTTCCATGCGGTCGACGGACCCGCCTTCCGACCAGCCCACAACTTATGTGATTCCGCTTAGAGCAATTTTCAATTGTGATGAGCAGGCAGGGGGTAGCCGGCATGAGCGAACCAGGCGCTGGCGTCGGCGGGGGTGATCGCGTCGACCGCCACGCCCACCGCCTGCTCTAACGCATCGCGGGTGCGCGCCCCGAGCCCACGCACGATCGCCTTGAGTTTGGAGAACGCCTGCTCGATCGGGGTGAAGTCCGGCGAGTAGGGCGGCAGGAAGAGCAGCTCGCAGCCACGCGCTGCGAGGGCCGTGCGAATGCGGGCCGCCTTGTGGACGCTCAAGTTGTCCAGCACCACCACCTGCCCGGGCTGCAGCCGCGGCCCCAGCTGCTCTGCGATGTACCATGCGAAGGTCACGCTATCCATCGCCCCCTCGATCAGCCACGGCTCGCGCAGCCCGTCGGGGGTGAGGGCGGCCACCAACGTGATGTTGTGGCCGTGGTTGCGCGGCACCGAGCCGCGCGCCCGCTGGTCATGCGGCGCCCAGCCGTACAAACGCGTCAGCGACGTGTGGGTGCTGCTTTCGTCGACAAAGACGAACTGCTCCGGGTCGCGCCCGGCGAGCGCCTCCCGCCAGGCGGCACGCGCCTGCTCGTCGCGCTCGCTGGCCGCCAGCGACTTTTTTTGTGCGTCCAGCCGAGGCGATGCAGGGCCCGCCACATCGTGGTCTGGCTCACCGGTTGCGCCTGGTGCTCCGCCCACCAGGCGCAGTGCTCCAGCAGCGTGGCATCGGGCGCGGCATGCAGCCGGGCCAACAAGAGCGCCTCCTGCTCACCGCTCATGACGCGCGGGCGGCCCGGGATGGGCTTGCGTTCTACGGAGCCTGTCTCACGCTGCTGGACCACCGCGCGCTTGACGGTGGTCACCGCGACGTCAAAGCGGCGAGCGGCTTCTCGCATGGGCTGACCGTTGGCCACCGCTCGCACCAGGCGTTCTTTCAGGTCGGTCGAATAGGCACGCATGCCGCTCTGCCCCGCACATCTCGTGCCTGCCTCTGCTTTCCGGAAATTGCTCTAGTATGGCCGCATGGCCAGTGTGCATCTGACTGACGAGCAATGTGCGTTCATCCAGCCGCTCCTCCCACCTCCGGCTCATTCGGGCCCACTACGCGTCGATGACCGTCGGACGGTCTGGGACACCCTCCATATGCTAGTCGCGGGGTGTCACATGTACAATTCAGCTCGTCGCTTCGTATCGTTGAAGGGGTGAGACGACAAGGGGAGACAGCCGTTATGGATGCATACCTCATCAATCCCGCGCGCATTCTCATTACGCCAGCGCAGGTACCCGATGAGTGGCCGCCGGCTCGCGAACGTGCCGCCCAGGTCCTGCTAGATCTTTACAGCCAGCATCTGGTGGCACGGCGCGACTGGGTCATGCGACGCGCTCAGGAGACGATCGTGGAGCGACAGCCCTACGCACGCGGTCGGGTCCACCAGCGTCCCTTTGCCGCGCTCGACGAACTCGGGCTCAGCGAGGCGGCGCGGGAGGCCGTCGTGGACGTGGTTGCGGTCTTCGTCGATGAAACGATCGAGCACACCTTGGCACTCTTGGGCGCGGCAACCAATACGGTGGGGGACTACGATTCGGTCGAGTACGAGCTGACCGCACGGGTGGTGCACCACGATCTGCCGTTGGCGCGACGCATGAGCACTGAGAACCTGATCGGGGCGTGGCGCAGCGACATGGCGGAGGTGATGGCAATGGGCGCGACGGGCGGAGCAGAAGACGCTGTGGACGGAGCCGGAGTGCTCACTAGCCACGGCGAAATTGCCG
>DASVZK010000010.1:0-36823 GCA_036391685.1 Ktedonobacterales bacterium | reverse complement strand
GACGACGCTGCTGCGCGAGGCGGCGCGCGTACTGGCCGATGAGTTGGGCAAGCGCGTCGTCGTCGTCGATACCTCCAATGAGATCGCCGGTGACGGCGATATCCCTCACCCCGGCATCGGACGCGCGCGCAGGATGCAGGTCGCCCATCCCGCTGAGCAGCATGCGGTGATGATCGAGGCGGTGGAGAACCACATGCCTGAGGTCATCGTGATCGATGAGATCGGCACGGAGTTGGAGGCGCAGGCGGCGCGCACCATCGCCGAGCGCGGTGTGCAGCTCGTCGGTACGGCGCATGGGCGCACGCTGGACAATCTGTTGCTGAACCCGACGTTGTCGGACTTGGTGGGAGGCATCCAGGCGGTGACGCTGGGGGATGAGGAGGCGCGGCGGCGGGGGACGCAGAAGACGGTGCTGGAGCGCAAGGCGCCACCGACCTTTGATGTGCTCGTCGAGCAGGAAGAGCGCAACCTGATGGGGGTGCATCTCGACCTGGCGGCGGCGGTAGATGACCTGCTGCGCGGCGAGGCGCCCCAGCGCGAGATGCGTGAGCGGCTGGACGATGGCAGTATCCGCCGCTGGAAGGAACATGCGCAGCGCATGGCGCGCGCCGATGGCGTGGGCCTGCCCACGCGCGAGGCGCCGACCAACCGTGTGGAGACAGCGCCGCGGCGCGGCGGGCGGAGCGCGCTGGCGGGCGCGCGCGCCGGGAACGCCTGGTGGGATTCTCGCGCCGCCAACGTGGAGGCTGAGGTCGCGCCCCCCGCTCCGCGCTGGCTCGACCCAGAGCTTGCCTATAGCGCGGCGGTGGCCGTCGAGCGTGAGGCGCGCGGCCTCGCCGCCACGGCGAGCCCTGGCGCGGAGGGCGCGCCGCGCAAGCGGCGCATCTACCCGCTAGGCGTCAGCCGGGCACGCTTGGAGCAGGTGATCCGTGAACTCAATCTGCCCGCGGTGGTCAGCCGCGACGAGCGTGACGCCGACGCGCTGCTGACGATCAAGAGCATGTACCGCAAGCAGCCCGACCGTGTGGACGCTGCGCAGTCGAGCGGCTTGCCAGTGTACGTGCTGCGCAGCGGCGGCATGGACCGCCTGCGCGAGACGCTGGCTGAGATGTTCCACGTCGAGCGGCGCTTGCCGCTCCCCGGCGCCAGCGCCGATGGCGACGAGAGCGTGGAGGACGAGGGCGAGGAGTAGGTGACTACCTATTGCTCGTTATTTCTTCATACCGACGTTCCTCAGCTCAGCCGCCCATAGGCCTTCAGTGCGCTCAGCGCCTCGATGGTGACGGCGCCTCGCCATTCGAGGGTCGTCGCGGGGTTCCAGTCGAGCCAGGAAATTGGCCAGCCGCCGTCGGACTGCTGGGCGGCGGCGAGCGCGTCGAGGTGCGCGGCGATGACGTTATCGGCGAAGAGGCGGCGCGCCATCGTCTGCGGTGTGGGCGCATAGTTCAGCGGCGTGTGGGTATCCTCCTCGCTGGTTGGGGTCAGCGCCACCAGTTTCTGCTCCAGCATCAGTGGGCCCAGGCGCGCGAAGGCGGCCTCGGCGCGCGCCCGGTCGGGAACGTGATCGAGGAAGGGCAGGACGGCGCGCATCTCATACGGGCTGGTCGCGGTGATCGCGTCACTCGCGCGCCAGCAGTAGTCCGTGGCTGCCGCCAGCCAGGGATGGGCGACGCCGTGTTTGTGGAGGAGCGCGGCCATGGCGGCTGTCGGGTTGAGCGCGGCGCGCGGGCTGTCCTCCGTCTCCCACCACGGCGCGCGGGGATACTCGCGCACGGAGGGCAGGACGAACGGCACACCGCCCTCGGATGTGGTGATCGTCCGCAGATAGTCGCAGGCGCGCATGACCAGCGGCGCGCCCGTCGGCTCAGCGAAGCCACCCGCCTCATCAAGGATGAACAGCGCGGTCCAGGTTGGGACTGGCTGGCTCAGCGGCGCGCGGATATCCGGCTCCAGGCCATTGCCGAAGCCGCCGTCTGCGTTCTGGTAGGATCCTAGCGCTTTCACCACTGCCTCCGATGGCTCCCCAAGGAAGAGCGCGGCGAAGCGCCTGCGGTCCAGCAGCCGCCCCGTCCGCCAGATGAACTCCGCCGCTTTGATCATATCAACCGTGGTCTTCGCCATGTGATGCGTGCTCCTCTGTTGCTGTCACGCGCTGCGCTTCGCATCTAGCCCGCGCAGGGGCTTCGCGGCCGCCAGGCCCTTAGACGCGGGTTCACCCGCCTGTGGCTCTCGCGCCGATAGTATAGAGTGCTATGTGGTCGAGATCGGTCCTCATTATGTGTGGGACTTTCTGAGAGGCGGGAAATTCGATGGAGCGCGAGGCGACGTACACTCCCGCGGCGCGCCTCTTCACGCTGCTGGACGTGCTGCAATCCCGGCCAGGGGTCAGCGCGGCGCGGCTGGCGGAGCGGCTGGCGGTCGAGGCGCGCAGCGTGCGCCGCTACGTAGTGATGTTGCAGGACATGGGGATTCCCATCGAAGGGAGGCGCAGGCGCTACGGCGGCTACCGGCTGCGCCCGGGCTACAAGCTGCCGCCGCTGATGTGGACCGAGGAGGAGGCGCTGGCGGTGACGCTGGGGCTGCGCGCGGCGCAACACCTGGGCCTCTCCGACGCCGTGCCGACCGTCGAGAGCGCGCTGGCGAAGGTCGAGCGCGTGCTGCCGCTGGCGCTGCGCGAGCGCGTGCAGGCGGCGCAGGAGACGGTGGCGCTAGACCTGGCGGCGCGCTCAGGTGGCGCGGTCGGCGCGCTGATCCTGCGGCTGAGCGTCGCCGCGCATCAGGGGCGTCGTGTCTGGATGCGCTACCAGGGCCAGAGTGGCGAGGGGCGCGAGCGCGAGTTTGATTGCTACGGCCTGGTGTACCACGGCGAGCGCTGGTACGCGGTCGGTTGTTGCCATCTGCGCCAGGCCATGCGCGTCTTCCGCCTGGACCGTATCGCCGCCGTTGAGCCGCGCGAGGCCCGCTTCACGCCGCCGACGGATTTCGACTGCCTGGCATTCGCCATCCAGTCCTTCGCCGCTATCCCATCGCGCTGGCTGGCCGAAGTCCTGCTGGAAACGCGCCTGGAGGATGTGCGCGCTGCGGTCCCGGCGGCGTTCGCGACGCTGGAGGAGACGCCTGACGGCGTGCTGCTGCGCGCCTATGATGACGACCTGGCGCACACGGCGCGCTTCCTGGTCGGGCTGGGCTGCGCCTTCCGCGTGCTGGGGCCGCCAGCGCTGGTGGAGGCGGTACGGGCGCTGGCCCGCAGCCTGCTAGCGATGACCGCGGCGGAGTAGCCGGGTGGCATGCACGTGATCATCGCGGGCGCTCGTCGTTGTCACCGTCCGGTGAAGTTGGCGTCGCGGCGCTCGATGAACGATTGAAGACCCTCGCGCGCGTCATCGCTGCGCATAAGCCGCAGGAGGTCGAGCGTCAGGCGCGCGATCGCCGCCGCCTCGCTGTCCTCCTGCGCCAGCCGCGCGGAGGCGATGGTGGCGCGCACACCGAGCGGGGCCTGCGCGGCGACCGTCTCAGCCAGGGCGATTGCGCGCTCGACCTGCTGGCCGGTAGGCGTGACTTCCTGGACCAGGCCGATGCGCAGCGCCTCGTCGGCGCCGAACTCATCCCCAGTGAGCAGGTAGCGCATGGCGTTTCCCCAGCCCGTCTCGCGCGCGAAACGAATGGTCGCGCCGCCGAAGGGATAAATGCCGCGCCTGATCTCGATCTGGGCGAAGCGGGCATCAGCGGAGGCGACGCGAATATCGCTGGCGAGGGCTAGCTCGATGCCCAGTGTCAGGCAGCGCCCCTGGATCGCGCAGACCAGTGGCTTGGTCAGGCGTGGGCCTTGAAGGCCCCACGGATCGAGGCCACCCTCGGGTATAGGAATGGTCTGGTGCTGGAGCAGGACAGGCGCGACCTGCGCGAGGTCGAGTCCTGCGGTGAAGTGGTCCCCATGCGCGAAGAGCACACCACAGCGCGCCTCATCGTCGCGCTCCAGCTCGCCATAGGCCAGCGCCAGCTCGTTCAGCATGGCAGGGTCGAAGGCGTTGCGCTTCGCCGGGCGGTTGAGCCCGATGAGAAAGAGATGCCCCCGCCGCTCGCGGGTCACCGACCCGGAGGCGCTTGCGCCGCCCATATCAGCCCTCCCCTGGCGTATTGCACTCTGTGGCGGCCGTAATCGCCGCCCACCGTTCCGTCGCGAGGGATTGCCAGAAGCGCGGGCATTTTACCACAGCGAGCGCCAGGCGAGGGCGCTAATGCTCAGTGGCCAGCGTGATGCCGAGGGCAACGAACACGCCGCCGGTGAGGGCGTCTATCCAGCGCCGGGCGCGGCGGTAGGCGCGGGCGACGGGCGGAAGCGAGAAGAGCAGCGCGACGAGTGAGAACCAGCCAGCGGAGATGCCCACCATTCCAACCAGGATGGCGATGTCCAGCCACAGCGGTGGGCTGGCGGGCAGCAGCAGGGCGAAGATGCTGGTGAAGAAGGCTAGCGCCTTGGCGTTGCCGATGTTGGTCAGGAAACCAATCAGCCAGGAGGGAAGGCGCGCTCGCCGCGCATCGACGGGCTGCGCGGCCGCGCTTGCCGCCTCAGGCTGCTGGCGCGGCCGCGTTGCCGACCAGAGGGCCTGCGCGCCGAGGATGATCAGGTAGAGCGCGCCGAGGATCCGCAGGACCGCCAGCGGGCCGCGCAGGTAGACCATAGCGAAACCGAGTCCCGCTAGGCTCAGCGTGACCCAGATAGCGATGCCACCGGCGACCCCCAGGCCAACCTGCACGCCATCACGCCGCGAGCGCACGATGGCGTAGCGGCTGGTGGCTACGAAGTCCGGTCCTGGGGTGATGACCGCCAGCAGCCAGACCCCCAGCAGCGCCAGCAGATGTGGCGCGTAGGTCCATAGCGTCTGCATCGCGCGCTCCTCCCATTCGGGCTCCTCCTCATTCGCGCTCAGTCGCGCGGGCGCGCCAGCGCGGGTTACGCGCCAACGCTTCCGCCAGGCTGCTCCTCAGGCGCGCTCGGCGGCGGTGGCGCCTCGCCGTCCGGCTGGACGGCTGGCTCGCCAGAGCGCGCGGGTGTGGCGGCGGCTGGCTCTTCGGGCTTCTCCTGCCGGGTGGCGTGGGCGATGGGTTTGGCCGCCTCCTCTTCCTGCCGTGGCATCAGCGCGATGCGGATCACGTCGTCCATCGTCGTGGCAAGCTCGATGGTGAGGCCGGCGCGGATCTTGGCCGGAATCTCGGCCAGGTCCTTCTCGTTCTCTGCCGGCACGATCAATCGCTGGATGCCGACGCGGGTGGCCGCGAGCGCCTTCTCTTTTAGCCCGCCGATGGCCAGCACGCGCCCGCGCAGCGTGATCTCGCCGGTCATGGCGATGTCGCTGCGCACGGGACGGCGAGTCAGGGCGGAGATGATGGCCAGCGCCATGGTGATGCCCGCCGATGGCCCATCCTTGGGGATGGCGCCCTCGGGCAGGTGGATATGGATATCCATATCGGCGGGGAACTCTTCAGGCAGGTCGAGGTCATCGGCGCGCGAGCGGATGTAGGAGAGCGCCGCGCGGGCCGACTCCTGCATCACATCGCCAAGCTGCCCGGTGACGATCAGGCCGCCCTTTCCGGGCATCGTCAGCACCTCGACCGGCAGCAGCGTGCCGCCCACTGAAGTCCATGCCAGGCCGGTGGCGACACCGATCTGCCCGGCGTCCAGCGCCTTCTCAGGCAGATAGCGCGGCGCGCCAAGGTATTGCTCCAGACTCTTCTCCGTCACACGGATGCGCGTGTTGGGCCTGGTGACGATGCGGCGCGCGGCCTTGCGGCAGATAGTAGCCAGCTGGCGCTCCAGACCGCGCACGCCAGCCTCGCGCGTGTAGCTGGCGATGATGTCGCGCATGGTCCTGGTCGGGATCTGCACCTGCGTAGAGGTCAGACCATGCTCGCTGAGCGTCTTGGGGAGGACAAAACGCCGTCCGATCTCGATCTTTTCCTCCTCGGTATAGCCGGGGAGCTCGATGATGTCCATGCGGTCAGCCAGCGCGCGCGGAATGTCGTGGCGGCTGTTGCCGGTGCAGATGAAGAAGCACTGCGAGAGATCGTAGGGCGTTTCGAGATAGTGGTCGCTGAAGGTCGCGTTCTGCTCGGGGTCGAGCACTTCCAGCAGCGCGGAGGACGGGTCGCCGCGGTAGTCTGCGCCAAGTTTGTCGATCTCGTCCAGCAGGAAGACCGGGTTGACCGTGCCTGCCGTGCGCATCGCCTGGATGATGCGGCCGGGCAGCGCGCCGACATAGGTGCGGCGGTGGCCGCGGATCTCGGCCTCGTCATGCACGCCGCCCAGCGAGATGCGCACGAACTGGCGGCCGAGCGCGTGGGCGATGCTGCGCCCCAGCGAGGTCTTGCCGACGCCGGGAGGGCCGATCAGGCAGAGGATGGGACCCTTGTTGGCGCTGGCGCTGGCCGCCAGCGCGGCTTCATCCGCTGCGCCTGCCTTGTTGGCGTGGGCCGCGGCCTCACGCGCCTTGCTGCGCGCCTGCAGGATGCGCAGGTGGCGCACCGCCAGGAACTCGACGATGCGCTCCTTGACCTTCTCCAGGCCGTAGTGCTCATCGTCCAGGGTCTTCTGCGCGAAGGCCATGTCCAGCCGGTCCTCGGTGCGCTCACTCCAGGGCAGCGCCAGCATCCAGTCAATGTAGTTGCGCAGCACGACCAACTCGGCGGAGTGCGCGGGCATGCGCTCCAGCCGGTCGAGCTCCTTGTTGACCTTGGCCAGCGCCTCCGCGGGGAAGCCCTTGCGCTCCACGCGCTCGCGCAGCTCGCGGACTTCGCTCATCTGGTCGGCGCCGAGCTCTTCCTGGATTGCGCGCAGCTGCTCCTTGAGGTAATACTCGCGCTGGTTCTTGTCCACCTGCTGGCGGACCTTCTGGCGGATCTTGTTCTCCAGGTCGCGGATCTCGATCTCATTGCCCAGCGCCACGCAGACGCGCTCAAGGCGGTCGCGCTGGTCCAGGGTGTAGAGGATCTCGGCCTGGCGCGCGGGATCGCTGATGACGCGCGCAGCGAGGTGGTCGGCCAGCTTGCCGGGATTGGTGATGCGCGCGGCTTCGGCGACATCGTCGGGGTTGAAGCGGCGGTCGAGCATCGCCAGTTTTTCGAAGAGCGTGCTGGCCTGATTGATAAGCGCCTTGGCATGGGTCGAGGCGTCCTCACCGTCGCTGATGACCTCATACGCGGCGATGGGGTATGGCTCGCGCTGGGGCCAGGCCAGCACGCGCACGCGCGCTACACCGTCCACCGTCACCTGGATGGCGTGCTCTCCCTGCTCCTCAAAGAGGGAAATCGTGGCGAGCGTCCCAATGAGCGTCTCGCTCACAGTGGACTCGTCTTTGCCCTCCGGCTGGCCCTCCGGCTGGCCCTCCGGCTGGAAAAGCGCGATGAAGCGGCGGGACGGGTGGGATCCATCCTGGGCTCCGTCCGCCGTGTGCGCCTCAGCCCGCGGAGCGCGGGTTTTGCGGGCGGGTTTTGCGGGCGTGACCTCGGCGCCGCCACTGGTGAATGCAGTCTTGACCGCGGCCGCCGCGGCCTCAGAGCTCACGGTGAGATTCGCGCGCGCGCCGGGAAACACGATCGCGCCCCTGAGAAACGCCAGCGGCGCGGATGGGCGCGCGCCATCCGCGCTGGCGGCGCGCGCCCCGATATCGTCTGCCCCCTGTGATCGTGTGCCCATGAAGCCTTCGCCCCTTCTGTGGCGTTGTCGCGCGCACGAATGCCCGTGGCCACGCCGTACATGTTGATAATGGCATTGGTCGCCAGCCGCCTACGCGCCGGCATGCTCGCCAGGCGGCCAGAAATTATTCGATTCGCGTGACGCGCTTCCTCTGGCGTGAGCGCCTGGTGGTTGGGACAGCGCTCGCGAACGCGTCTATTCAGATGGTAGCGCGCGGATGTTCGTGGATGGTCGCCCAGAGATAGGGACGCGGATGCGCGCCGGAGGTTAACGCGCGGACGCGGCCTCACCCACCCAACGTGCCTGGAGGAGGCCGCGTCCAGCGCCGCGCGTCATGCGCGTGGCGTGTGTCAAGGCTCCGCCGCGACAGCGCGACGGAGGCGGAGACGGGAATTCAACGTCGACACCAGCAGACACCCGGCAGGCTCAGGCCGACTCATCCTCCAGCTCCACAGCGCGGGCTTCCGCGCCGGAGCGGGCGATGATTTGGGCCGGCTTGCGGTCGGTGATGGTATCAGCGTCTATCACGACCTTCTTTACATCTGAACGTGATGGCGCGTCAAACATCACATCCAATAGCACATCCTCGATAATGGTCCGGAGTCCGCGCGCGCCGGTCTTCTGCTTCAGCGCGGCGTCGGCGACCGCTTCCAGCGCGGTCTGCGAGAAAGAAAGGTCCACGCGGTCGAGGTTCATCAGCTTCTGGTACTGCTTGATAACCGCATTCTTCGGCTCGGTCAGGATGCGGATCAGCGCCTCGCGGTCGAGGTTATCGAGCGAGCAGATAACCGGCAGGCGGCCAATGAACTCCGGAATCATGCCGAAGCGCAGCAGGTCGTCGGGGATCAGCTGCGCGAGAGCGGAGTTGCTCAGCTCCGGCGACCCCTCGACGGCCTTGAAGCCCATCATGTTGTGGCTGCCCAGTCGCTGCTCCACGATCTTGTCCAGCCCCTCGAAGGCGCCACCGCAGATGAACAGAATGTTCTGCGTGTTGATCTGGATGAAATCCTGGTGGGGGTGCTTGCGTCCGCCCTGCGGCGGCACGTTGGCGATCGTGCCCTCGATGATCTTCAGCAGCGCCTGCTGCACGCCCTCGCCTGAGACGTCGCGCGTGATCGAGGGGTTATCGGCCTTGCGGGCGATCTTGTCAATCTCGTCAATGTAGACGATGCCGCGCTCGGCGCGGGCGACATCGAAGTCGGCGATCTGGATCAGCCGGAGCAGGATGTTCTCGACATCCTCACCCACGTAGCCGGCCTCGGTCAGCGCGGTGGCGTCGGCGATGCAGAATGGCACATCCAGCACCTTGGCCAGTGTTTGCGCCAGCAGCGTCTTGCCGGAGCCGGTAGGACCGATCAGCAGGATGTTGGACTTGCCCATCTCCACGTCATCAATCTGCATGCCAGCGTTGATGCGCTTGTAATGGTTGTAGACGGCGACAGCGAGGGTCTTCTTGGCGCGGTCCTGGCCAATGACGTACTGGTTGAGCTGGTCGTAGATCTTTTTGGGTGTGGGCACCTTGCCGCCGGAGGAGCGGGGCTTGGTGATGACCTGCTCTTCCTCGATGATCTCGCGGCAGAGCTCCACGCACTCATCGCAGATGTAGACCCCGCCTGGGCCAGCGATGAGGCGGCTGACGAGCTCCTGGCTCTTGCCGCAGAAGGAACAGCGGTAGGTCATACGCGTCCCCTTTGAACTTGGCACTGCTTTACCATCCCCTCGCTGGCCACCGGCCCAGCTACGCGCTGGCGGCTGGTGACGTACGACAATACCCATTTGACCGGGCGCTCCGGTCCGAGGCCTATCCGTGATCTCCCGGACTCCTCACAATGGCCATGGAGCGCCGGTCCTGGGTGTGGCGCGCGCGGAAACGGTAAAACGGCGGCGTTCCCAGACGGCCCCATTGCCGTCCGGCGCATCGTCGCGCTCGTCGCTCTCGCCTCGCTCGCTGTGATTGTTCTCGCTGTGATGCTACTTTGCGTGTTCGGAATCGCTATCTCGCATGTATCTGGGCTGACTCGCCCCGGACGGGTACCTGACGGTATACGCCCGGGCGCCGGGAAACCGGAACGGACGCCCCCGTTTGGGGGATGGCGGGCGGCGAGCCGCCCGCTTGCGCGTTCTCCGGGAAAGGACTGTCACACATCACTGTATATTGTAATACACGCGTGTGAGATAGCCGTGTGATAGGACTGTGACGCCGGGCGGAGCCTTGCCGCCCCGCTACTCGGCCTCAGCCGCCTCGCTGCTGGCCGCCGCCTCTTCGTCGGCCGCGGCCAGGGCCGCCGCCTGCGCGCTGGCCTCAGCCGCCTCGTCCGCGTCGCCGTTAGACTCTGGCCGCGCTGGCGGCCAGCGGCCTTCGGTCGCGATGCTCACCATGCGGTTCAGCGCGTTGTCGCGCCGCAGCCGGGCGATGATGGCGCGCTGCTGGCTGGCGCTCAGGTCACGCCAGCGCTGCCGCCGCCCGCCCGAGAGGATCGACATCATCTCGAACCACTGGCCAGCCTCTTCGTTGCTGACCTCCACGCCCTCGGCGCCCGCCAGCGCGGCCAGCGCCAGGTCGCGCTTGACGCGCTCGGTGGCGTCCGGCTCCAATTCCTTGCGATACTCGTCCTCGGTCTTGCCGCTGGCCTCCAGGAACTGCGGCAGCGAGAGGCGGTTGTCTTCGAGCATGCGCGCGGTCTCGCGCATCATCGTGTTCGCCTCATCTTCCACCAGCAGCGGATGGATGGAATAGGTCGTTGTCTCGATCAGGCGCTTGGTGACCTCGTCGCGGAGCTCGCGGTCAGCGTCGCGCTCGCGCTGGGTGGAGAGCTGCTCGCGGATCGCCTGGCGCACCTCGTCCATGGTCTTGTAGTCGCCGACGCTGGCGGCGAACTCGTCGTTCACCTCTGGCAGCTCGCGCGTCTTGACGGCCTTGACGGTCACCTCGTACTGCGCCTCTTTGCCCGCCAGGTCGGGATTGCTGTAGTCCTCGGGGATGGTGGTGGTGAAGGATTTGGACTCGCCTTCCTTCACTCCCTTGATCTGCTCGTCCATTCCGGTGAAAATACCCACCCGGTCATCCACCAGCGTGAACTCGTTGTCGTGCAGGTCGCTGATCGGCTTCTCACGGCCCGCGGCGGTCAGCTTGAGGTCCATCGAGACCTGGTCGCCGATCGCGGCTCCGCGCTCGACGGGCTGCCAGACGGCCTGCTGCTCGCGCAGCCGCTCCACCGTCTCCTCGACCTGCGCGTCGGTGACTTCCAGCGTGGGCGCCTCGACACGAATGGTTTGGTAATCGCCGAGGGTGGCGTTGGTCAGCACAGGGACGTGGAGCTGGACGCTGTAGGGCTGGCCCTCCTCGAAGGTGGGACTCCCCTCGACATGTGGCTGGGTCAACGGGGTCAGGTCATGCTGGACCAGCGCCTGCCGATAGGCGGCGTCGATGAGATCGTCGAGTCCTTCCTGATAGACGGCCTCTTTACCCAGCATGCGCTCGATCATCGAGCGCGGGGCGTGTCCCTTGCGGAACCCTGGAACATTGTAGCGCTGGGAGAGGCGCTTGTAGGCTTTGTTCGTCGCAGCCTCGACCTCATCCCAGGCCAGCTCGATGGTGAGCAGGGCCTCGCTCTCGGGGGTGCGCTCCACAGTGACGTTCACGATAGGCCTCCAGCCGCCCACCCGGCCGCCGGCGGTCCAGACTCCGCCCCAGCCGCGTCCATCCTGCGCGTCGCGCGCCAATGGGAGAAGCCAGCGAGGTCAGTCGTCCTGGAGTGGCGAAGGGGAAAAGAGCGGCGCATCTACAGCGGCGGCGGGTCGCGTCCAGCCGCGTATCTGGCGTCAAAAGAGATATTGGATAGTATACCATCACGCGGCCCGTTTCCGCGCGGGCGCGGGCTTGCGTCAGTCTGGCGGCGCCTGGTGAAGACTGGTCAAGGCATCTAGCGACCAGTATTCGCTATCGAGGGCGGATGCGACGCCCCGCTGCGCTATCTCTGGAGCGCGCAGAGAGTGAAGATCACGTAAGATACCCTCAGCCCAGGTGACCCCTGTTGGCGCATCGCGTAGGCGATGCGCGCGTGGTCGCGTCTGTACCACGCAGCGACCAGTAGTGTGGGTCGTCCGCATGGCGCCGGACCCGTAGGATCAACTGTGGAGACGGCGATTTCGCGGGGACGCGGCTCATCGGGAGAAGGGGAGGGCGGCTGGCATGGCGAGGCATCATCTGACTCCTTCGGACCACTCAGGCGTGGATCTTGAGGGGCTGACTCAACCCTGGGGGATGGAAGCGAGCGGCTGGATGCGGGAGGAAACACAGGAGCGGATCACGGTGGGGATACCGCAGACGCTGAAGCGGATCTGCGCTGCCGCGCAGAGCCAGGGGGCGACGCCAGAGGACGTGGCGCGCCGCCTTGCCGAGACATGCATGCCCGTAGATAGCGCCGATTGATGGCCAGGGCGGGCGCGGCGCTGTGGGGTGGGCGGCGCGGGACTCGAACCCGCACGGCTTGCGCCACCAGATCCTAAGTCTGGCCTGTCTGCCAGTTTCAGCAGCCGCCCGTGAATGCTGGGATGAGTATATCACCGGCCGCCGCGAGGTCGCCACACACGCCACTGAAACCACGTGAGGCGCTCAACGTATAGCCTTAGAGCAGGCGGTCGCTCGCCTGCAGCGCCTCAGTTCAGGACGTTACTGGAGGGTACAGCGTGATGACAAACTGGCATCAGAATGATGTGCGCGGACTCGCCGGGAAGGACGCTTTCGAGGCGGAGCAGATGCGCCGCCTGAACCCGTTCGGACGCGCGCGGCTGGAGACAGCGATCCCCGGCCAGCTCACAACGGGAGAGCGCATGCGCGCCATCTGGGCGCGGCTGCGCACGCTCTTTGGCCGCGGACGCGACGACGGCGCGCCCGAAAGCTGACCGCAGCCTTCGCGGCGATCACCCCCTGCAACCTGTCTAGTTCACTCACCTCCTCACCTCCGCGCGGTCAATCGCGCAGACGGTGAGGAGGAACGCCATCAGCTACCTCATTCAGCGCCGCGCCCCACGAGGAGAAGATTCCGTCGAGCCCGTCAATCAGGCGGCCATAGGTGGTGGAGACTGGTTGGGGTAGCTCGTAGCCGCCCGCCAGCTCCAGCGTAACGAAGCCGTGCAGCGCCGCCCGCAGCATGCGGATGGCGTCAATCGCGTCCCTGCGCCGCAACTGATAGCCGGCGAGCGCGGCCAGCAGCGTGGCGATGGCCGCTTCGCCGGCCGCCTCATGCTCGGCGTCACCCGCGCGCGGTGCGCGGACAGCGGCGGCTTCCAGTCCGGGATGCGCTTTGGCGAACTGGCGATAGGTCCGGGCGATGGCGTGGAGCGCGTCGCCGCGCGCCTTGCCGACCGAAGCCGCCGCCAGCGCCGCCGTCAACTGCCGCACACCCAGCAGCGCAAGGTCGCGCCGCAGTCCCTCCAGACTATCGATGTGTTTGTAGAGACTGGGCAGCGAGACGCCGAAGGCTTTGGCGACAGCTGACAGTGTCAGGCGCTCCAGCCCGACATCATCGGCGACCCGCGCCGCCTCCTCGATGATCCGTTCGCGTGTGATCCCGGCGCGCGGCATCGGTTACTCCTGGTTGCGTGAATGACGGGCGCGGGCGGTTGCGATTCCCGCGCCCGTGACCCAGACCAGCAGCAATGGGAGCGAGACGACCGCCGCCAGCGAGAGCGGGCCGTAGAGCAGCGCATAGCCGCATCCCGAGGTGACCAGCGCCAGCGCCAGCAGCGCGCCCTCATAGCGGCCCAGCCAGCGCGGCGATGCGCCGGCGCCGGCTAGCGCCATGCCGGCGACCGCCATCGCCGCTAGCGTCAGCATCTTCACGCCGTCCAGCCGGTTGAGCAGATCGAAGAGGGTCTTCGCCACCATAGCGTCGCCCGCTGGCGCGATCCAGCCCGCCAGCGCCTCACCGAGAGCGCACTGGACCAGCGAGATCGCGGCCGAGATGAGGCCCAGCGCGACCACAGCGGAGCCCGCGCGCGCCGCGCCACGCTGTCGCGCATGCCGGCCGACCGCCAGCGCGACGGCCGCCAGCGCCAGCGCGGCGAGGCCCTCCACCAGCCCAATCTGAAGCATGGCCTGGATCTGGCTCGTCCGGTAGGTCGCGACGATCAGGCGGCCTGACGCGGCGATATCCAGGTTCGCCGGCCAGACCGCCAGCCCAACGAGCCAGGTCAGCGTATACGCGGCTCCCACCAGCGCGGGCCAAGTGAACAGCCAGCGGGTGCTTGGCGTGTCCGCTGTGGCGGAAGCGTGGTTCGTGGCTGGTGACGATTCAATGCTCATGGCAGCCTCCTGCTCGGCGCAAAGTTAGTGGTACTAGCTCAAAAGATAACACTAGTAACTTTTCCCTGTCAAGCCTGCCCTGAAGGATGATGCTCATAGCATGAGGTGTGATATTCACCATACACTCTCTTGCGCGAATCGAGCGCACGGTGGTATGCTTCCTCTCGGCGCGCCGCGAGACGGATGATGGCGGACGCGCGGTAGAAACTGGAGGGCGTATCCGATGACAATGCGCATCACCACACCCACCCCAGCCTTTCCGGCTGGACGCTAGTCGGAGCGAAGTCCCTTTCCTGTCGCCCCTTTCGCGGGCAATGACGCCCGCCTGAGTCCGCAGCCTGAGGCCACACAGTAGATAGATCATTGCAGGATCTATGTTGGCCGGGCGCCCACTCTTACAGCGCGTGAGACGCGCGCGACAGCCACGGAACCGCTCCGGCGAGCGCTGAAGCCTGGCCTTACTGGCCGCGCAGCGCGCGCAGACTCCGTGCTGGTCCGCCGTCACTTTACGCCTCCTCCACGCCATCACCGCTGGAGCGCCTGACGAGCCTTTGACCGCCCCCGTTTGCGCCTTTCCGCGCCTCGACGCGCCAGTACCGGCCGCCTGAACCGTGACCCACCGTGCCCTGATGACGCGACGGCTTTCGCGCCCTGTAGACGGAAAGGACCCACATGAGCGCCACGATCCTTGAACCTGGCAAGAGCCACGGGACACGGGCGCCGGAGACGGCCCCCTCCAGTCCCAAGCTCGTTTCACGCTACGCGCTGACCCCCACCGGGCCGCATCCCGCCGCCCACACATGGGGAACATTCCTGCGCGCCTACTTTGGCCCCTACTGGCGGCGCCTGACCGCGCTGGCGGCGCTGCTGGTTGGCGGCGTCGTCATGCAGACGGCAGGCCCGCTGATCACCCAGCGTTTCATCGACGCCCAGACCGGCCACGCCGTGGCAAGCGTCCTGATCGGGCTGGCGGTGACCTCGCTCGTCCTCGCGCTGTTCAATCTCGGCTTCGGCTCCGTCGCCGCCTGGCTTGGCCAGGATATCGGCTGGGCGGCCACCAACCGCATGCGCGAGGACCTGGCGGGCTGGCTGCTGCGCCAGGACATGCGCTTCCATAACGCGCGCACGCCCGGTGAGCTGATCGAGCGCATCGACGGTGACCTCACGGCGCTCTCGACCTCGTTCTCGATCCTGCTGATCCAGGTGCTCGGCAACGGGCTGCTGCTCCTCGGCACGATCGTCGCGCTGGCCTTCGTGGACTGGCGCGCGGGGCTGGCGCTGGCGGGGTTCGTCGCCATCGCGCTGGGCGCGCTCGCCGGCATGCGCCGGTTCGCGATCCCCGCCGGCATCAGCGAGCGCGAGGCCAGCGCCAAGTTCCTCGGCTTTCTCGAGGAGCGGCTGACGGGCGTCGAGGACTTGCGGGCCAACGGCGCCGGGGCCTACGTAATGGCGCGCTTCCACGCGGCCGCGCGCGTCTGGTTCAAACGCAGCGTGATCGCCTGGATGCGGCGGGCCTCGCTCTTCGTTGTCACCTCGCTGCTCTTCGGGCTGGGGATTGCGACGAGCATGGGTGTCAGCGCCTGGCTCTATCTCGACCTGCACGCCATCACCATCGGCATGGTCTACCTGTACTTCCAGTACACCTTCCTGATGGAGGGGCCAATCGAGCATATTACGGAGCAGATGCAGGAACTCCAGAAAGCGGCCTCGTCGCTGCTGCGCGTGCGTGAGCTTCTCTCCGGCGTCCCGGCGATTCAGGACGGCGGCGACGCGCTCGAGTGGGAAGAGCCAGCGACGGGCGCGGCCGGCATCGTCTTTGACCACGTGACCTTCACCTATCCGGCGGCCGAACAGCCCTCGCTGCGCGACGTCAGCTTCCGGCTGGAGCCGGGGCAGGTGATGGGCCTGGTCGGGCGCACCGGCAGCGGCAAGACGACCATCTCCCGCCTGCTTTTCCGCCTCTACGATGTAGATGAAGGCAGCGGCCCGGTCACACTGGATGGCGCGGATGTGCGCGACATGCGCGTCTCCATCCTGCGCAGCCGCGTTGGGCTGGTGACGCAGGACGTACAGCTCTTCCAGGCGACGGTGCGCGAGAACGTGACGTTCTTCGACGACACGATTCCCGATAGCCGCATCCTGGAGGTCATCGAGCGGCTGGGCCTGCGCGCGTGGCTGGCCCGTCTGCCCGAGGGGCTGGACACGCGCCTGGAGGCGGGCGGTGGCGGGCTCTCCGCCGGTGAGGCGCAATTGCTGGCCTTTGTGCGTGTCTTCCTGCGCGATCCGGGACTGGTGATCCTGGACGAGCCGTCCTCGCGGCTCGATCCGGCCACCGAGCGCCTGCTCGATCAGGGCATGCGCGCGCTGCTGGAAGGCCGCACGGGCATCATCATCGCCCACCGGCTGGCGACCGTGCGCCGCGCCGACATGATCCTGACGCTCGGCGACGGGCGCGTGCTGGAGTACGGTGAGCGCGAGGCGCTGGCGGCGACGCCGGGGTCGCGCTTCGCGGCGCTGCTGCGCGCCGGGCTGGAGCGGCCTGACGGCGACGACGCGGACGCGGACACCAATACCGATTGGGAGGAGGCGCTCGCATGACCACTCTGGCGCCGGGGGCGACCGAACCCCAACACAAGCGAAGGGCAGCGGCGATGGAAGCGCGTATTCAGGCGGGGCGCGCCCCACTGACGACGCCACAATACGTCTGGCGCCTGATGCGCTATGACAAGCCGCTGTTCTTCGTCAATATCATCCTCTGGACCGCTATCCACGCCCTGCCGCTCGCGACAGGTCTGGTGGCCGGCTGGTTCTTCGACGCGCTGACCGGCCACCAGACGCTCGGCTGGAACGCCTGGGCGGTCGTGGCGATCATGGCCGGCGTGGCGCTCGCCCGCGCGGGGACCTTCGGCGTCGGCGTGCTCTTCTGGTTCGCGTACTACTTCGGCATGCAGGCGCTGCTGCGGCACAACCTGTTCGCCTGGGTGGTGCGCGGGCCGGGCGCGCACAAGCTGCCCGATTCGCCTTCCGAGGCGATGAGCCGCTTCCGCGACGACGTGGACGAGGTCAGCCGCGTCTTCGAGAACATGACCGATTTCTGGGGCATCGCGCTCTACGTGATCGGGGTGGCGATCATCCTGGCGCGCATCAACTGGCTGGTGACGGTCATCACGATGGCGCCATTCTTCGCGTTGCTGGTGGCCGTCAACCGCCTCGGCCCGCTGCTGGAGCGGCTGCGTCGTGAGAGCCGCCAGGCCGCCGGGCGGGTCACGGACTTCATCGGTGAGATGTTCGCCGCGACGCTGGCCGTCAAGGTCGCAACGGCCGAGGAGCCGGTGGTCGAGCGCTTCCGCGCGCTCAACGCCACACGCCGCCGCGCCGCGGTGCGTGATTCAGCCGCCACCACGCTGATCCAGACGGTCAACCACAATATGGGCGGCGTGGTGACCGGGCTGGCGCTGCTGCTGGTGGCGCTGCGCTTCACTGGCGCGCATTTCACGCTGGGCGACTTCGCCATGTTCATTACCTATCTGGCTGAGATGGGCTGGCAGATGTCGTGGCTCGGCTCGACGGTCGCGCGGTTGCGTCAGGTCGGCGTCTCGTTCGACCGCATGGCGGCGGTGCTGAGCGGGGCCGCGCCTGAAGCGCTGACCCATCCGACGGCGCTGGGCCTCTACGGGACGCTGCGCGAGCCGGGCCACAAGGACCTCGCGTTCGCGGTCCCCGAGGCGCCGTATGAGCCGCTGCGAGAGCTGGTGGTCAATGGATTGACCTACATCCATCCCACCTCGGGGCGTGGCGTCGAGCATGTCTCGCTCAACGTGCGCCGCGGCCAGTTCGTGGTCATTACCGGGCGGGTCGGCGCGGGCAAGACGACCTTCCTGCGCGCGTTGCTCGGCTTGGTCCGCGCGCAGTCCGGCGAGGTCCGCTGGAACGGCGCGCCGGTCGAGAATCCGGCCGTCTTCTTCACACCCCCGCGCACGGCCTACACCGCGCAGGCGCCACGCCTTTTCAGCGAGTCGCTGGCGGACAACGTGCTGCTGGGCGAGACAGCGGAGGAGGTGGGGCTGGAGGAGGCGCTGGCGCTGGCGCTGCTAGGGCAGGATGTGGAGCAGATGGAGCAGGGGCTGGAGACGCTGGTGGGGCCGCGCGGTGTGCGGCTCTCCGGCGGGCAGGTCCAGCGGGCGTCGGCGGCGCGCATGTTCGCCCGCCACGCCGACCTGATGGTCTTCGACGATCTCTCCAGCGCGCTGGACGTGGAGACCGAGAAGCGGCTGTGGGAGGGCATCTTCGCCCGCGGCGACGCCACCTGCCTGGTGGTCTCGCACCGCCGCGCCGCCCTCCAGCGCGCCGACCACATCATCGTCCTCAAGGATGGCCGCGTCGCCGCCGAGGGGACGCTGGAAGGCCTGCTGGCCACCAGCCCCGACATGCGCGCCCTCTGGGACGCCGACATCCGCGAGGAGAAAGCCGAGACGTCCAGCAAAGCGAAGACGGCTCCCCGCTCGTAGAGGGCATAGCGATCAGCGCGCCAGGTGATGCATGTGTTGCCAGAGGGCAAGGCGTGGCCCACCTGGCGCGCTAATCGTGGCCCAACTCTACGCGCCCTATGGCGGGCTGCGCTACAGCAGTGGGACGATGCCAACGGCCAAGGGCTTCACCGGGCAGCGGGCAGACGCGCCCACGGGGCTGGACTACTACGGAGTATGCTGTACGCCTCCAAGGTATCGCCTGGTGTGGTCAATGCTCGATGGTCTCAAAGACGTGTTGGGCGCTCTATTTGAGAGCATCATCGCGGAGTGGGACAACTATCGAAGGTGGTTTACGCTCAGAGGAGGCATTACAGACCTTCTGCTGCGGCGCCGTGACAAGCCAAACCAGGCGCGTCCGATTCACTGAGCGCCTACCTCACCGAGAAGGTGACCTTCAGTAATGGTCTGCATCAACGCGCGCTATATGGCTCTTGTAAGCATCTCATTCCCCGTCTATGCTACCAGCGGATAACCAATAGGTACTCGGTGAAGGCATCGAGCGCAAGGCTGGCGCCGCGCTCGCATCGGCGTGGCATGCGCTCCTCACAGGCATGGGACAAGGGGCATGACGGAGCAGCGGTCCGGCTGGCCCACACCCGGACACGCGGCGCCATCGCGGACAGTGTCCCGCGCGCCAATCCACACCAATCCATGCATAGACCGCGAGAACGCGCGCTCTGTCGCTACGTCTGAGGAGGACTACTGACGCCAATGACGCCCCCACTGTTTCAACTCCGCCTCGATCCGCGCCTCATTGAACGCTTCCCGGACTATACCGCCCTCGTGCTCTATGTCGAGGACCTCACGAACGGGCCGAGCGACGCCCACAGTATCGCGGCGCTGCGTGTGGCCGAGCGGGAGCAGCGCGCCGCATTCGCGGGCCGCAAGGCGGCCGAGCATCCCCACATCCAGGCCTGGCGCGCGGCGTATGGCGCGTTTGGCGCCAAGCCCAGCAAGTACCGGTGCTCGGTGGAGGCCCTGCTCACACGGACGCTGAACGGGCAGGATCTCCCGGCCATCAATCGCATCGTTGACCTCTACAATGCGGTCAGCGTGCGGCATGTTCTCCCCGTGGGGGGCGAGGACTGGGAACGCCTGGACGGCGACCTCGTCTTGACCGAGGCGAGCGGTACCGAGCCGTTCGTGACGCTGGAGGCTGGCGAGGAAGTGACCGCCTACCCCGAGGTTGGTGAGGTCATCTGGGCTGATCGCCTGGGGATTACGTGCCGGCGCTGGAATTGGCGGCAAGGGCGGCGCACGCTGCTGACGACTGAGACACGCCAGGCCTACTTTGTGCTCGATCGCCTGGCTCCATACACCGAGGACGCGCTGATGGCGGCGGGAGATGAACTGGTGGGCCTGCTGCGGGCCGTGAGTCCAGCCTGCCGGATGACACGCGTCCTCCTTGGGGGCGCGCACGGTCCAGAAGGCCAGCGCATCACCATGCCCTGAGGCGTGTCTCTGGTCATGGCCGCTGGTGGTGATGAGCCCCCACGGCTGAGCGAAAGGCGCGAAAGGCGCGAAAGGCGCGAAAGGCGAAAGGCGAAAGGCGAAAGACGATGTCAGAAGAAGAGGTTCCTGCGTGGCGGGACGCGCCACCGTGGCTCATGGAGGAGATGGTCGCCTCCGAGCCAGCCCTCGCCCGCGCGACGGCTGGGTGTAGGGAGAGCGCTGAGCGCCTCGCCGACCGCCTCCGCGCGGCCGTCGCGAATGGCGAGCCGATCGTCGTGACTGGATGCGGCACCTCTGAACACGGCGCGCGCGCCATCGGCGACCTCCTGGAGGCGGCCCTGCGAGCGCAGGGTCAGCCTGGCGGACGGGTCGTCGTGCGTCAGGCGCTGGAGGCGGCCCTCGATCCGCGTGGCGGGCTCTGCATCGGGGTCTCGCACGACGGCGCGACGCGCGCCACCATCCTCGCTTTGGAGGCGAACCGCGCCGCGGGCGGGACAACGGCGCTGATTACCGGGCGAGCCGGCGCTCCAGCGGCGGCAGTGGCCGATGAACTCTGCGTGACCCCGCTGCGCGATCGCTCCTGGTGCCATACCGTGGCCTATCTCTCATCCATCCTTATAGGCGGCCTGGTGGCAGACGCGCTGGGCGGATCGGGAGAGCCGCGGCTCGACCTTCCGGCGCTTGGGGATTACGTGGAGGCTACCCTGGCGCTGCGCGCGCAGGCCGATGCGATCGCCGCTGCGCTTCATGGGAGCGCCTACCTGATTGCCAGTGGCCTGGGGAGCGATGTAGGCGTGGCGCGGGAATTGGCGCTGAAAGTGGAGGAGGGCGTCCGCACGCCAGCGACGCTGCGCGACGCGGAGACGCTGCTCCACGGGCACCTCGCCGCTTGTGACCAGCATACCGGCGTCGTCATGTTCGCCACCGACCCGCGCAACGGGGAGCGGGCCAAGCGCCGCCTGGTCCTCGCCGCGCAGGCGGCGCGTCGCGTCGGCGCCCAGGTCGCGGCGATTGTCTCGCCGGAGTGCGCGCAGATGATCCCCTCCGCCGTCACGACCGCGGGGCAGCTGGTTCTGCCTGCCGGGGAGGGCCTCCCGCCGCTGCTTGCCGCGCTGACGGGCCCCGCAGTGGCGGCGCAGATGGTCACGCTGGGACTGATTGAGCGCGTTGGCGTCAATCCAGACTGGATACGGCGCGAGCAGGAGCCCTACCGGGCGGCCGCGGCCATCGCCGAGGGCGCCGCTGACTGGTGACCGACTGGAAGCGCGGAGGACAGCGGTACAAATGGTGACCTCGCGCTTCTTGTGTTCCCAGCGCGTCGTCCCGCCAATCCAGCAGGGAGAGTTGCGCGCTTGGCCGCTGTGAGGGACGTGCGCGTCCGGTCGGCTGTGGCCATACGGGAACGAGGAGCGCGACGGTTCTGGGCATGCGCTGGCGCTGGAGCGCTGCGCGTCAGGCGCCGGGGCAAGCGGACGAGGAGCGGCTGGAGACAGGTCACGGAGACGCGCGCCTCGCCGCTGGCTGGAGAGCGTTCGCTGTCCTTGTTGAGGCCACGCGGACATCACAGTGGCTGATCGCTGAGGGGACATTGTGATATTCTTCGGGCAGACGCGACGCGCCTGTGATATCCCCTCGCTACAGTACAGCACAGGCGTCGCGCCTCCAGATGCGCATGGAGTCGCGTCGCGTCGGTATCAGGCGTCGTGAGCGTATCGAGCGGACCAGGAGGAGTGGGGCCTGGCTGGCCTGCGCGGGCATCCCGCGCGACTTCCTCGTCCCCGCCTGGCGCCAGTGAGCGAAGGAGAAGACTCGTGACGCAGTACGTGGAATTTGGCTGGGTGAGTATCACCGTTCCGAACCTGATCGTCATCGGAACGATGCTGGTGGTGTTCGCCGCCGGCCTCTGGCTGAAACTGCCAGGACACAAACGGGATTCATAGGGCCAGGAGGTGGCGGCTATGTCAAACTGGACACAGGCGCTCCGGCAACGCTGGGACAAATACTTTCCGTCCGATCAGGTCTTGCCGGACAAGCAGCCATCCTACGTGCGTTCGTCGCTGTACCTGCTTGGCGCGGCGACGCTCGTCAGTTTTGTGATCATCATCATCAGTGGAGTCGTGTTAGGGCTCTTTGGGCCGCAATGGTGGCATGAGTCCGCCGCTGGCCATTTCTTCAATAGCGTCCACTTCTGGAGTGTGCAGGCGTTCTTCTTCTTCATGGCGCTGCACCTCTGGACGACCTTCTTCATGGGCGCCTGGCGCGATGGCCGCGCGAAGACCTGGATGACCGGCGTGCTGGCGTTCCTCGTCAGCATCCTGACCGGGTTCACCGGCTATCTCTCGCAGACCAACTTCGATTCGCAGTGGATCGCCGTCTCGGCTAAAGACCTGATGAACTCGGTCGGCGTGGGCGGGTTCTTCAATCCGCTGAACTTCGGGCAGATGTACACCTATCACGTGATCATCTTCCCGGTCGTGATCGGCGCGATCATCGGCCTGCACGTCCTGTATGTGCGCCTGCGTGGCGTCGTGCGCCCGTACCTGGCGCGCGGTGAGCAGCGGCCCGCGTACCAGCGCGGCATGACGCAGACCCAGTATTTCCAGGGTGTGAAGATGGCGCCCTACGACCTGATCCGCGAGATTACGATCGTGGGCGCGGTCGTGCTGGCGCTGACCCTCATCTTCGCTGGGATCTTCTCCTCGGGCGATGAGCGGCCGCTAACGCTGCAGAGCGTGGCGCAGAGCGACCCGGTCGGCTTTACGACTGTCAGCCTCTCGGAACTGGATGGCTCAAGCTCGCTCGCGGGCTACGGCCAGCCGTACAACACCGCGACGGGCGCGACGCAATCCCTTGGCCCGATCTCGCTGCAGCAGATGGCCGGAGTGACGATCCCGATCGACACCACCCAACTCTACGTGTATGGTCCGCTGGCGACGGTCCACAGCACGGCGGTTGAGCAGGCGGTCGCGACGTTCAAGGCGGCCTCCGCCGACCAGCAGAGCAAGTGGATGGCGGCCTACACCGACGCGCTGGGAAAGAACACCAATGAGGCGCTCGACGCCAACGGTGATCTCGTCTTGCCCGGCGGCGACTACGGCCCGCTGCCCGTCATGTTCAACGCGCTGCTCTCCAATGCGCGCAGCGGCGCGCTGGATGGCTTCCTGCTGGCGAACGGCAAGTTCTACCAGACGGACTACACCCCCTCGCTGCTCTTCCTCAATGAAAGCGCGCTGCCCGACAAGGCGAGCGCTGAGCGCCTCGCTGGCGACCAGTGGGGCATGATGAACGAGCCGGGAATGTATCCGGGCCAGGCGTGGCTCTGGCTCTACACCCTGTGGTATCAGGTCCCCGCCCAGCCCTTCAACGGGCCGAACGCCGACGTCGCGGTGGCCGTGGTGATGCTGATCCTGTCGCTGGCGCTCTTCCTGGTCCCGGTGATCCCGGGCCTCAAGCGGCTGCCAGAATACCTGAAGCTCTACCGCGTCATCTGGCGCGACCACTACCATGAGGTGGAGCGCGGGGCCACGCCCGCGCCGGCGGAGCCTGCCCCGAGCGCGACGCGTTGACGCTCAAGCTCCCGGCGAATGCGATGAGCCCGGCGCGGAGGACGCTTCCTCCGCGCCGGGCTCACGTTCGCTCGTTGCGCCCAGCCAGTCGAACCTACGATGGGCAGGAGGGCGCGACGTACCAGTCGGCGATGTTCCACTCGTTGCCGCTGATGTTCCAAGCGTTGTCGAGAAACCAGCTTGGGTACTTCTTGTAATTGCAAATGGTTGGCTTCACCAGCGCGACGCCGGCATCGATGAAGAAGGGCTCGGCATAGTATTGCCCGGCCACGTAGCGCTCCAGATTGCGGAACAGCAGGTCGCTCTGCGGTCCCGGGGGCGCCAGTTGTCCTTCGGTCTCTTTCTCGACAATGTAGGGATCGATGATGCCCATGAGGTTTGCGTTAGTATACGGGTTATTCGCACTGGGGATGTCCTGCGCGTCAGGGGCGCCGATAATGGTAGACCCTAGCGTAGAGTTTGGGAGATCCAACAGGTTAGCTTCTCCATAGACAAGGATATCAAAGGTCCCGGACGGCAAACCGGGCTGCCCATAGGGCGCGGTGTCGAATGCAGTGGTGTCCATCACCACATCCACGGTGATCTTCAGGTTGCGCTCGTAGTCCTGCTTCATCCGCTGGATGATAATCGGGGCATGAAAGGAAGAAAACGACAGTATATTGATCGAAATTTGCAGCGGCGTCTTGCCATCCTGGGCGCGGCGGATGTTGTCCACCACCGGGTAGCCGGCCTCGGTCAGCAGCCTGGCGGCGTCGACAGGACTGTAGGCGGGCAGCTTGAAGGACGGATCGTAGTCGGCGGTCACAGGTGTCGTCAACTCATCGGTGACGACATTGGGGTCATCGCAGCTGCTGATGCCCAGTTGGGCGCGCAGCGCGCCGCAGCGGTCGAACGCTTCCACAAAGGCTTGGCGCACCTTGCGGTTGGCAAAGATAGAGACGCCACCGTTCAACTGCGCATTGGGCGCCGCGGCGCGTTCGTTGAACGCCAGTTGCTCGAAATTGTGGGTTGGACTTGTGATGCGCTGCGTGGTCGGGATGCCGCCTACCTGGCGCGCATCAACCACCGTCAGTCCCTCCACGACGCCTGCCGACCCGTTGCGATAGTCGTTGATGAGCGCGTTGACCACCGGTGACCGTGGAGGATGACTTATTAAAGGGGAGTGTGGATTTTCTGAGATGACCGTCACCTGGTCCAGCGCGGGCGTGTGGAAGAAGTTCGAGAAGAAGCGGGGATTACGCGTCAGGGTCACGCTCGTATAGAGCACACTGCTTTGGACGAGGAAAGGGCCATTCAAGACGGGAAACGTCCTGGTTGTCGTGATTGCGTTGAAATATGTTTGACCGACCCATTGAGGAGCGAAGTAGGGAGTCAAGAGTTGGTTGGCCAGCGCAACGTTGACGTGGCCGGTCTTGGGATCATAGACACCGGCCAGTTTGCCGGTCGCCAGGGCATGGAGTGGCCAGGGCGCCAGGTTTTCCACGAATGAGAGAAAGTCGCCGTATTGATGGGCCCAATGAATAATGAGCGTGTGCGGGTCTGGAACCAGGAGCGTTCTTTGCTGCGCCGTTGGCATGCCCTGTTCAGCGGTAGAGACATTGTCCTCGAACCGGAAGTCGTCGGCGGTGAGCGGGACGCCATCCGACCAGACGGCGCGCGGGTCTATATGGAGCGTCGTCGTCCGCAGGTCAAAACTCTCTCCTCCGTTGTCAATGGTTGGCACTTCGGCGCATTGATCTGCTTTCCAGCCATCCAGTCCGAGCGCGGTGTCGGGTAGCTGAATGATGCAGCTCTGCCACAGATTGATAGGCCCCGCAAAATTGAACCCTAGTTCGACCTCGATCGGAAAAGCGATCGTCACCTGGCCGCCACGATGGGTGGGCTTGTGATAGACGTAGGAGAAGTCATAGCCCAGATGCTTGGGCGAAGACGCGAGCACGAAGATTTCCGGCTTGGTGATAAAGAGGGTGGTGGAAACGACCACCAGGCTCAACAGCGCGCTGGTCACCGCCGCGACGGGTTTGCGCGCGCTGCGCCACTCGCTCGCTAGCCAGCGCCGCAGCGGACGGGCCACCAGCGCGCCCACCGCCAGCAGTAGCGCCACGCCCGCCGCTCCCACGCCTATCGCGCGTGGAAAGACGGGGATAGCGTAGGGCAGCGCCAGTCCCACCAGCGCCGCCAACAGGTCGGCGCGGTAGCCCGGCCAGGCGTCGAGCGTCTTGAGTGGCGGGAAGTCCCGCGGCATGCCCGGCAGCGTCAGCTGGTAGATCGCCTCGCGTCGCGGCAGGTCTTTGAGCCGGTGCTTGCCCAGGTCGCGGATGCCCTCACCCGCCGCCAGCTCCTTTGCTACCTGGTCACGCGTAGCCTGCGAGAGCAGCACCTGGCCGCCGTGACCCGCGGCGCAGATGCGCGCCGCGCGGTTGACATCGAGGCCAACATAGTGGTCGTGGGCGACGACCCCGGCGCCCGTGTGCAGCCCCATGCGCACACGCACGCGCTCGCCGCCGGGCCAAGGGTGGGCCAGGGTGGCGCGCTGGGCCTGAGCGGCAGCGGCCAGGGCGTCGGTGGCGTGGGCGAAGACGACGAAGAAGGCGTCGCCCTGGGTATCGACCTCATAGCCGTGGTGGTCGGCCCAGGCCTGGCGCAGCAACCGTTCGTGGTCGGCGCGGAGCTCGCCGTAGCGCTGCTCGCCGGCGCGCTGGAGGAGTTTGGTCGAGCCCTCGATATCGGTGAAGAGGAAGGTGACCGTTCCCGTGGGCAGGTCAGGCATTAGCAGCCTCCATGGACGAGGTTCCAGCTGGGAGAGCGTCCATGACTCTCTGCCAGGGCCGGCCACTCTCATGCCGCCGCGCATACCACGCGCCGCCACACGCTCGCTCAGCGCTTCGCGTCGCTTAAAAACACTTTTGCCGGCGTGATTTTGCTGCGCAATATACCGCGCTGTCGTGAACTGTGTCAACGCGCTCGCGTCAGTGGAGAACAGCGCGCGCGACGCTCGGCGTTATCCTTAGCCGCCCATTCAGCCAGTGATCGCCAGACTGGCAAGCATCTGGGTGAAGACCGTTCCGGGCTGGCCGCCAGCCGCGTTGGACTGTGAGATGAAGAGCGCGTTGGTCGTGTGTGGCGTAATGGAGACGTAGGTGATGGTGGGGTAGAGGCTGGCGGCGCTGCTCCAGATGATCTGGGTCGAGGGATGGCCCGCCAGCGCGACTTCCTGCGCGGAGACAATGGTGACCGCGGGCTCGCCGGGGCCGGAGGCTGTCTGTTTGAAGAGGTCGAGCGCCGAGAGGCTGGCTGGATTGGGAACAATGTCAAGCTCGATCTTGAGGAGCGGGGGCGCGCTGGACGGCTGCTGGTAGGTCTGGGGATCGTAGTTGAAGACGATAAAGCTCTCCGAGGTAGCGGTCGCGCCCTCGACGTACCAGTTATGCGGATAGCCAATGCTGTAGCTGTAGGCTGTGTTGATGTAGGTAGTGAAGATTCCGGGTGGCAGGGGTGTTAGCTGCGGCTGCGGCGTTGTTGAGGCTGTGGTGGATGAGCTGGAGGCGGTGGGCTGCGTGGCGGTGGTGGAGGTCGCGCTGACGCCTGGCGCGCAGGCGGCAAGCCCAACGCTCAGGCCGATAATGGCCAGCGCGGCGAGAACAGTGGTGGAGCGCGTGAGGCGGCTGGGTCGCCGTTCAGCGGTCATGGTGGTGTTCCCTCCCGGCTCGTTACGGCATTCATGCCTGTCTTAACGGATAACTGACCGCTTCCTCGCGCTGGGCGCCTGCCAGTTCCAGGCAAGGCGGGAAGGCGCATGCCTCCCGGTCTTTGGCTGACTCATCATCGCGCTCGAGCCCTAATCGGGCGCGCGGCGCCTGCCAGCCAGTAGCATACACGCAAGCTCACCATATTCTTCGCGTTCGGCCATTCGGCCTAGCCAGTAGTTGTCAGAAGGCGCGCTGGTGTGCTACCCTACGGCACATGGCTGAGTTGTTGCCATAAAGCGACGGAGCGCCGCAAGATGCGACCAGCCAGTGCGCCTGGATCACCCTGCGCGTGAGGCCTGCTCATACCGGGCGCTTGCTGTGTGATTTGGCGCGCATTTCGCGTAGTGCTATGACATGGTGGTGAGCGAAAGGAGGCAGGTCCGCATGAGCGGTGGCCTCTTCGCGCGCCGCGCGGCGGGGCGTCGCCATGGCAACGCTGGCGACTCTTAACGCAATGCCGTTATCATCCGTACCTATCGGTACAGTCCTGGCCAGGATGTTCCTGGCCCCCCGTCGAGCCCGGGCCGCGACCCAGGCGCGGGAGAGCGATTCCATGTCGCGCGCTCACATCCATGTCCGCCTGATTTCAGGTGTGGCGGGCGCGCCTGTTTTCGTAGCGTAGTCGCGACGAGCGTCAGACTATCCGGTGAGCGCGCGCACTGATCGTTCCTGTGTGGATAAACGGGCAATGACGCGGTTTGTCCTCGCGCCAGCGCGCCGGAACGGCGAGCGAACGGACGCTCTGGGCTGGAGTTAGCCCTGCCCAGCGTATCCGCCAGCGCGCCTGACAGTCAGAATCAGTCATTATTGGGCATCCGGGATAGAAGAGCGCAAATTCGCTCTTCCAACGCCACTACCAGCAAACCTGCGTACCTCTTGGCCACTCGCGTATGAGTTTCCGCGCCCCTCTCGCGTGAAACACGCCAGCCCGGCCTGTGACGCCTGGTGAGATAGCGCCTGCCATGCCCTGGAGCGCGAGGGCCTGGCCGCGCGGCCACGACCGGCCACTTTTCGCCGGGCGATGAGCGTCCGCGTGACCCGACCACAGCGCTCCGGCGAAGACACCGCCCAGTGCGGCGAACAGTTGATGTTCACCGCCTACACTGACGCGCGGGCGATTTCTACCTTTATCAAGCTGACGGTGACAAGGGCAGGCCCGCACCGGGACACGAAGAGCCCGGTCTTCGGCGTACCCAGATAACGGCGGCTTGGCTGGATTGGGAAATGAGGCGCGAGATGAGCGAGCCTGAACCCAGCGCCGATTCCGGCGCCAACGGGAGGAAAGACACAATGGACCTGGTGAAGCGACTGGAAAAGTATCGCGAGATCCAGCGCGCGCTCGCGTGGGAGGGGCCCTTCTCGGAATATTTCGAGATCGTGACGAGCCGGCCGTCGGTGTCGCGCCTCTCGCATGAGCTCATCTATAACATGATTGTCAGCGCAGGGGTCGAAACAAATAAGCTCGGCGATTCGCGCTACAACTTCTTCAGCGAAGAGATCTTCGGTATCGAGAAGCCGCTCCAGCAGATTGTGGACTATTTCCATTCAGCCGCCCAGCGTCTCGAAGTGCGTAAGCGCATCCTGCTGCTGATGGGCCCGGTCGGCGGCGGTAAGTCCACCATCGTCTCGCTGCTCAAGCGCGGGCTGGAGGAATATACCCGCGGCGACGACGGCGCGATCTACGCCATCCGCGACTGCCCGATGCACGAGGAGCCGCTGCATCTCATCCCCCGTGAGTTGCGCGCTGATGTGCGGAAGGAGCATGACCTCTATATCGAAGGCGATCTCTGCCCGAAGTGCCGCTGGATGGTGGAGCATGAATACAAGGGTGAGATCGAGCGGGTGCCCGTCCGGCGCATCGCCTTCTCCGAGAAGAACCGGATCGGCATTGGGACATTCGCTCCATCCGACCCGAAAAGCCAGGACGTCGCGGAGCTTGTCGGCGGCATTGACCTCTCGACGGTCGGCGATGTCGGCACGGAGAGTGATCCGCGCGCCTATCGTTTCGACGGTGAGCTCAACATCAGCAACCGGGGGATGATGGAGTTCATCGAAATGCTCAAGTGCCTAAGCGGCAGCTCGCTTGTTTTCACACCGCTTGGCATCCGGCGCCTGGACTCCTTCGCGGCGTCCGATCATCCCGCCGGCGAGTCGCGCGAGTGCGTGGTGCAGCTAGCGACAGAGAGCGGCGTCGAGACGACGGCGCATCTCTACCATGCGGGTGTCAGCGCGGCCAAGCGCGTCACGACGCGGCGTGGGTTTGTCTCTGAAGGGACACCGGAGCACCGCGCGCTGGTCGTGGACGATCGCGGCACGCTGGTCTGGCGGCGGCACGATGAGTTGAAGGCCGGCGACTGGCTGGCGCTGCAGAAGGGGCAGAACCTCTGGGGCGATGACGTAGCCATCACCTGGGAGAGCGCCCGCGATGCGCGCGCGCGCGCCATCCGCGCGCCGCAACGCATGACGCCGGTGCTGGCTCGCTGGCTCGGCTATATGGTCGCCGAGGGCGACACCCGGACAGACGGGACGATTCGCTTCGCGAACACCGAGGAGGAGTTGCGGAACGACTTCCAGCGGCTGGCTGAAGAGTTGTTCGGCGTCCGCGCGCGCGCCTATGACGACGTCATCCAGATGAACAGCGTGGCGCTGTGCGACCTGATGACCTGGCTGGGTTGGAAGACAGGCGCCTACGAGAAAGAGATCCCGTGGTCAGTGCTCGAGTCTTCGCGCGAGTGCGTGCTTGAGTTCCTGGCAGGCTATTTCGCGGGTGATGGCACAGCCAACTTGCGGGGCCGGCTGTCCTGGACGACAGCGTCCGTGCGGCTGTCCGAGCAGGTTCAGATCGCGCTGCTCAATCTGGGCATCGTCAGCCAGCGCATGCGCGCGTTCCAGCGCGCGCCACATGGTAGCGAGAAGCGACCCTACTGGCGGGTGGACGTCAGCGGCGAGAACGCTGACCGGCTGGCGCAGATGATGCGGATTTTGCCCGCGCGCAAACGGCTGATGTACGAGCGCAACCGCCTGGCGCACTCCGTCTCCGGCCAGCGCATCGGCCGGGCGGATGTCCTGCCCCATACGGCGGGTTACTGGCAGACAGTTTCGGATGAGCTGCAGCGCGTGGTCATCGCCCGCGCGCAGGTCGCGGGCGGGACTGGCTACCAGGCGCGCGAGGGCGCGCGGCAGATTCTCGGCGCAGACTACGTCAATCTGCATGCGCTGCGCACGGGGACGAATACCTGCACACGCGCGATGGCAGGCAGTCTGCTTGGCAAGCTGGAGGGCTACGTGGAGGCTCCCGTGGGCCTCGCGGCGCTGATGAATCCAGCGCAGTTCTACGACCAGGTGGTCGCCATCGAGGATAGCGAGGCCGATTGCTGGGACTTCAACGTGCCCGGCTCGAACACCTTCATCGCCAACGGCGTGATCAATCACAACTGCGATGAGAAGTTCCTGTATGTGCTGCTGACACTCTCGCAGGAGCAGAACATCAAGACCGGGCGCTTCGCGATGATCTACGCCGATGAGGTGGTGGTCTCGCACACCAACGAGCACGAGTACCAGTCGTTCATTGGCAACAAGAAGTCGGAGGCGCTGCAGGACCGCATCATTCTGGTGCGGGTGCCGTACAACCTGCGCGTCTCCGATGAGGTGCGCATCTACGAGAAACTGCTTGGGCAGAGCGCGCTGAAGGGCGTGCACATCGCGCCGCATACGCTGCGTATCGCCAGCGTCTTCGCCATTCTCACCCGGCTGGAAGCTTCCAAGAAGGCAGGCATGAGCCTGATGAAGAAGCTGAAGCTCTACGACGGCGAGGATATCGAGGACTACAAGCAGAAGGATGTGCATGAGCTGCAGGAGGAAGCGGAGCGCGAAGGCATGGACGGCATCTCACCGCGCTATGTCATCAACCGGCTCTCCAGCGCGCTCGTGCGCGACGGCGTCACCTGCATCAATCCGATCGACGCGCTGCGCGCCCTGCGCGACGGCTTCGACCAGCACACCAGCGTCACTCGGGAGGAGCGCGAGCGCTACCTCAACTTCATCGCTGAGGCGCGCAAAGAGTACGACGACATGGCGCGCAACGAGGTGCAGCGGGCGTTTGTCTACAGCTTCGAGGAGTCGGCGCGCACGCTGCTGAACAACTACCTCGATAACGTGGAGGCGTACTGCAACAAGACCAAGGTGCGCGACCCCATCACGGATGAGGACATGGACCCCGACGAGCAGCTGATGCGCTCGATTGAGGAGCAGATCGGCATCCCTGACAACGCCAAGAAGACCTTCCGCGAGGAGATCCTGATCCGTATCTCGTCGCTTGCCCGACGTGGCCAGACCTTCGGCTATACTAGCCATGAGCGGCTGAAGGAGGCCATCGAGAAGAAGCTGTTCGCCGACCTGCGCGACGTGGTGAAGATCACGACCTCAGCGCGCATGCCTGATCCCGAGCAGCTGAAGAAGTCGAACGAAGTCATCAGCCGCCTGATCAGCGATCACGGGTATTGCCCCGTCTGCGCCAATGAGCTGCTGAAGTACGTCGGCTCGCTGCTCAACCGCTAGCGGCCACGTCATCGCCCATCCGCTTCCTCCTGCCAGCCGTCGCGCGGCTGGAGGTGGCAAGCGGACGGGCTACAAAGGGGCGCGCGGAATGGACGAGCGCATCAAAGAGCGCTACCGCTCGACGATCTCACAGCATGACTGGTCGCTGCACCGCAAGGGACAGATTGACCAGGAACGCCACAAACGCAAGATCCGCGACGCGATCAAGAAGCGCCTGCCAGAGGTCATCAGTGAGGAGAGCATCATCCTCTCGGATGGCAAGAAGGTCTTCAAGGTGCCGATTCGCTCGCTGGAGGAATATCGCTTCCGCTATGATCCCGGCCGCCAGCAGCACGCCGGCCAGGGAGACGGCGATAGCCAGGTCGGTGACGTCATCGCCTCTGACCCGCAGCCCGGCCAGGGCCAGCGCGGCGAGGCGGGTGAGGAGCCCGGCGTGGACTATTACGAGGCGGAGGTGACGCTCGACGAGTTGGCGGCGATGATCTTCGAAGACCTGGGACTGCCCTTCCTCGAGGAGAAGAAGCAGGCCGAGATGGAGACAGAGACCGTCCGCTTCACCGATGTGCGCAAGACGGGCCCGATGGCCAATCTCGACAAGAAGCGCACGATCCTGGAGAACCTGCGCCGCAATGCCGCCAAGGGCGATCCCCGCTTCCACGACATCAAGAACGACGATCTGCGCTTCAAGACCTGGGAGCCAACGGTCCGCTACGAGTCCAACGCCGTTGTGCTGGCCATGATGGACGTTTCGGGGTCCATGGGCGAGTTCGAGAAATACATCGCCCGCAGCTTCTACTTCTGGATGGTGCGCTTCCTGCGCACCAAGTACACCAATGTCAAGATCGTCTTTATCAGCCACCACACCGAGGCGCAGGAGGTGACCGAGGAGGAGTTCTTTACGCACGGCGAGAGCGGAGGCACGCAGGTCAGCTCCGCGTATGAGCTGGCGCTGAAGATCATCGCCGAGCGTTTTCCGCCCGACGACTGGAACATCTATCCCTTCCATTTCTCGGATGGTGACAATCTGCCGTGGGACAACGAGCGCTGCGTCGAGCTGGTGCGCAACCTCATGGACCTCTGCAACATCTTCGGTTATGGCGAGATCCGCGAGGGGCATTACCGCTCGCCCAGCACGCTCATGTCGGCCTACGGCAAGATCCAGGACCGCAAGTTCATCGCCGTCACGATCTCAGACAAGACGGAGGTCTATCCAGCCTTGCGGCGCTTCTTCGCCACGCCCGAGCAAGCCCCGGCGATGCCCTAGGCGCGCGAGCGGAGAGGAGACACAGTTCCCATGTCTTTGCCGGATTCCACCACCCCCGAAAAAGCCTATCTCGCCCGGCTGGAGCGCGCCATCGACGAGATCTGGGGCATCGCGCGGCGCTTTGGCCTGGACCCCTACCCGGTCAACTTCGAGCTGGTGCCCGCGACCATCATGTACGAGTTCGGCGCCTATGGGCTGCCGGGCCGCTTCAGCCACTGGTCGCGCGGCAAGGCCTATTACCGCATGAAGACCGAGTACGACTATGGCCTGTCCAAGATCTACGAGCTGGTGGTCAATACCAATCCCTCGTACGCCTTCCTCATGGAGCAGAACGACGTTTTGCAGAACATGGTGGTCGTGGCGCACGTGCTGGGCCATACCGACTTCTTCAAGAACAACGTCTTCTTCCGCGCCACGCCGCCCAACATGATCGACAAGGTCAGCGTCAGCGCCGACCGCATCCGCAAGTACGAATATGACCATGGCGAGGAAGAGGTCGAGCGGTTCCTCGACGCCGTGCTCTCCATCGAGGAGCATATTGACCCGCACGTCACGCTGAAGCCCAGGAGAGGCGATGAAGGAGCGGAAGCGCAGTCTGAGGAAGGTCGCGTGCGCGCCAGCGAGTATGACGACCTCTGGAGCTTGGACGAGCGCGAGCGCCGCCGGCGTGAGGAGGACGAGGCCCGAGCGCGCTCCTCGCGAAAACATAAGCGGTTTCCCCCTGAGCCGGAGAAGGACCTGCTCAGGTTCCTCGCTGAGCACGCGCCCAACCTGGAGCCCTGGCAGCGCGACATCCTGCTCATCGTGCGCGAGGAGATGCTCTACTTCGTCCCGCAGATGCGCACCAAGACCGCAAACGAGGGCTGGGCCAGCCTCTGGCACTCCCGCATCACGCGCGAGATGGATTTGACGGACGCGGAATACACAGCGTTCGCGCAGATGCACGCCGGGGTGTTGGCGACCTCGCGCATGCGGGTCAACCCGTACCATCTCGGTTACCATCTGCTGGAGGACATCGAGCGGCGCTGGGACCACCCGACGGAGGAGGAAATCACGCGGCTGGGCCGCCAGCCAGGCCAGGGGCGCGCGCAGCTCTTTACGGTGCGCGAGACCGAGAGCGACGCCTCACTCATCCGCAACTACCTGACGAAGGAGCTGGTCGACGAGCTCGACCTGTACCTCTATCGCAAGGTGGATGACGAGTGGGTGATCGTCGAGAAGGACTGGGAAAAGGTACGCGACGGCCTGGCGGCGAACATGACCAATTACGGTATTCCCTACATCGTCGTCTGGGACGCTGACTACAATGGCAACACAGAGCTCATGCTGAGGCACTATGCGGAGGAAGGCCAGGAGCTGGATCTGGTCTACGCGGAGAGGACACTGGAGCACCTCTACCGCATCTGGTCGCGCCCGGTCCACATCGAGACGGTGCGTGAGGGCCAGCCGCTGCGGTTGAGTTACAATGGCGAGAAGCATCTGCGCGAGCCACTGGACAATGGAAGCGAGTGAGCGCGAGCCGGCCAGTGTGTGGCGCGAGGAGAGGCGTAGGGCGTATGGGCCGGTTCCTGTTCAGTCTGCTGATAGGTGTGGTTGGGGCAGCCGTCATTGTGGCGCTGAACCTGAATCACCGGAGCCTGGTCGCGCCGCTGATCGGGCTGGCGGGCGGGCTGCTTCTGGGACTGGTCACGGGCTGGCGCCACCCACGGCCGGGGCGCGCGCTGGGGCGGGGGCTGCTGCTGGGCGCGGTGATGGGGGCGCTCATGGCAGGTGGCCAGGTGTACGGGCTGGCGCGGAGTAGCGAAAGCTTGCGGCTGCCCGCCTGGCTGCTCGACCAGATGGATGACGTTACGTTATTCCAGTGGCTGGTAGGCCTCACTGCGGGCGCCTGTTTCCTTTTCGCCGCGGGTGTCAGTGGCGCGCTGGCGGGGATTGTCTCGGCGTGGAGCGGGCTGCGCGCTGGCGTCGGGCAGCCAGTTTCTCGCCGGGCAGTCATCGCGCCCTCCGCGCCCAAAGCGCCTACGGGACTGGATGCGCGCGCGCCTGCCACGCCAGTCCGCGCCACTGATACAGGCGGGTTGCTGCCAGGGCCTGTAGATTGAAGGCGGATCGCGCGGGCGAGCATAGCGAAGCGGGAGCAGCCAGGCGTGCTCTATCGGGACCATGCTATGATCCGGGTGGGCGTGTCCTGCTAGATTCGCGGATGGTACCAGCGCTGGCGGCGGCGCTAGCCGTCCTTTGGTCGGCTCCGTTGCCACCGCATGTCCTCGAAAATGTCGGTGAGACGGCTCTGCATGTCATCAGCATCGAGGTGAAGGATACGCCAGGTCATCCCTCTTCTGTCATGTTGGGAGCAACGGATGGTAGGTATTCATGAGCGCACAGAGGTCTGCGAGGCCCGCGGTGAGATGCGGTAAGGGGTAGAGGCGCAGCCAGGGGAGCAGGAGACAGGCGCAGACGAAGGGCTGGAGCAGAAGCCGGAGATTAGTGAGGCGATGTTTCCAACTGGTGTCCTCAGTCCAGGAAGGATGTGGCGGGACAGGCGAGGGAGCGAGGGAGCGACGGATTCAGCGGATTCAGCGGATTCAGCGGATTCAGCGGATTCGGGCGCAATTGGAGGCGCAAAAATCGGCGCTTGCAGGCTCACCAGCAGATAGGCGCACATCACCAGTTCCCACCAGCGTGCGATGCTGCTGGCGTCGGTCAGGCGGTAGTCGGCCCACCCCAGTTCGTCCTTGGCTTGTTTGAAGCCATACTCGATCCAGGTCCGCAGGCCAAAGGTGTTGCCCACCGTGCGCTCAATCTTGCCCGGCAGATTGGTCATGACTTCCCAGGTCGTGTCACGTGTCACGTGGCAGGTGGACCGGGTCGGTGGTGATTTCAAAGTAGCGCGTCGGGCGGCGCTGGCCGAAGACGAGCTCACGGATGAAGCGCTGTTCGCTGCTGCCATCCGTGAACACCCGCGCGAAGGGCCGCCAGTGGGTGCGTCGGAAGCGTTGGCCGGGGAACATCCAGACGCCGTGATTGGACCGGATCGCCACGACATATTGGAGCCCCAGTCGATGCAAGGCGGAGACGAACTCACCGCTCTCGCCGTAGAGGCTGTCGGCCAGCACGACGCTGAAGTGGAAGCCCTGGGTCGCCAACTCCTGGATGAGTTCAACAGCGAGTTGCGGCTTGCTCTTGTAGACGTCGCCAGACTTCAACCGCCGCTGCGGCTTATAGACCCGACACGCCAGGGGGAAGGTGACGGTGTCGAGCACCCCGTAGGCGTTGACCGAGACCACTCCATTGGCGAGCCCATGAATGTTGCCGATATACTGGCTGGCGGCGTAATCGGTCGATTTGCCTTTTTTGCGGTCCCCCGTCTCGTCGATACAGAGGATGAATGACCGCTCCCGCAGCGCTTGACGCGTCAACTCCAGTCGGATCGCGCGCACCGATTCCACCGACCAATCGGCTCGCGCCAGGAAATGATGCAACGCCTGCGGGTCGGCCTTGGTGGTCTGGGCCAGGCGTGGCAACGACTTGCGCTTGGTCTCGGCGACCAACCCCAGTTCGAGGTGGGTGAACTGCTCGAACTGGCGCACATTCGGAAACACGGCGCGGTACTGGGCGCAGTAGTCGTCAACAAAGGCCACGGTGCGGGCCGGTTCACGGGGCTTGGTCATGGCGTCAGCCTCCTCCCGATGAGACGAAGATGATG
>DASVZK010000009.1:0-117060 GCA_036391685.1 Ktedonobacterales bacterium | reverse complement strand
GGGTGAACTGCTCGAACTGGCGCACATTCGGAAACACGGCGCGGTACTGGGCGCAGTAGTCGTCAACAAAGGCCACGGTGCGGGCCGGTTCACGGGGCTTGGTCATGGCGTCAGCCTCCTCCCGATGAGACGAAGATGATGACCGCGCCCGCAGTCCCTATGCCGGAAATGACAGAAGAGGGATGATCCCCTGGAATAGCAAGACAGCCGGGCAAGTCTCGCTTGCCCGGCTGTCTTGCGTCTCTGCCGCCCGCGCCTACATCTGCGAGCGCGCCGACGCCAGTTCCTGCAGTCGCACACGCGCCAGCTGGTTGGTAGGATCGACGCGCGCCAGATTGCGGTATACACGCGCGGCTTGCTCGTATTCGCCGACCGAATAATAGGTCTGCCCCAGCAGGTCATACGCTTCGAAGTTCGACTTGTCCATCGCAATGAGCTGTTGCAGCGACGCCACCGCCTCGCGTGACTGGCGGCTGGCGAAGTAGTAGCGTGCGATCACCGTCTGCTGCTCGATGGCGTCGGCGTTGTGACCAATCTCGAGGCAGAATTGCACGAACTGATGCCGCAGCGACATGTCGTCAGTAGCGAACTGGATGGCCTGGCGCAGATGCGCCAGCGCCTCCTCATGGTTGCCCGCCGTCCAGGCGATATCCGCCAGCCGCTGATAGACCTGCGCGGCCTCCGCCAGACCACCACGACGGATGTAAATGTCCGCCAGGTGGCGTAGCTGCGCGGCGCCTTCCTCCAGTTGACCGCGCGTGACCTGGATATCCGCCAGCTCGCTGCGCACGGCGGGATCGTCCGGCGAGAGCCGCTCCATCTCGCGCAGGATTAGCACGGCGTTTTCCACCTGGCGGTTGGCGCGAAACTGGCGCACCAGTTGCGCGTATTCCTGCAACTGCCCTGGCAGGTCAGGCCGCCGGGCGGCGACCTCCGCGATCAGGCTATAGACCTCATCGTTGTGCGCGCGGCTCTGGCTGACGGTGTCGAGCGTGTTGCGCATCTTGGCGACTTCGCCCGAGAGTTGGTAGGCGCGGGCCAGGAGCGTCGATATCTCGATCTCAGGCGCCAGCCGCTCCTCGTTGTCCAGACGCGGGCGCGCCGCCCAGACTATCGGCTCCGGTGGCGTCCGCCGCACAGCCGCGGCGGCGTCTTCCAGCTCGCGCGCCGCCTGCGCGGCGCCCGTCTGGTCGCCAGTTAGCAGGTAGGTCTGGCCCAGCGCGTAGCGCGCCAGGATCTCGTAGCCCGGCGAGGCGACGATCTGCTGGAAAGCCGTCGCCGCTTCCTGCTGCCTTCCGGCAGCCAGATGCATCTCGCCCAGCGCATAGCGCAGGTCAGCGTTGCCGAGATGCTGGTCCAGCGCCATCACATATTCGCGGACGATTTCATCGTAGTTGCGGAAATTCTCGGCGCGCAACGCGCGCAGCAGCCGCCCCAGCACCTCCAGCGACGCCACTTTGCCTGAACCAGCGCCGGGGGAGCTCATCCCTGGTGAGACGCCCACACCGGTCGCCAGCGCGACCTGCCATTTCGCCAGCGCCATGGTCACGCTGGGATCGGTCTGCAGGATGCGCTGGTACTCAGCCACCGCCTGCACCGCGCGGCCAGCCTTCATCAGCGCATTGGCGTAGGCCAGGCGCACCTGTATGTTCGCGGGCCAGGCCAGCAGCGCCTGCTCGTACTCTTGAGCCGCGCGCTCGGCGTGACCAGCGCGCAGATAGGCTTCGGCCGCCGCCATGCGCTCAGTCAGCGCCTCCTCCAGCCGCCCCTGCCGCGAGAGTTGCTCGATGAGCTTGACACGGTAGGGCAGATTGTTCGGCTCCAGCTGGAGGATGCGGCGGTACGTGGCTATGGTGTCGTCCACCCGGCCCGCCAGCAGATATTGCTCTGCCAGGATGACGTATTTCGCGATGGCCTGCTCGACCTTGCCCTGGCGAACATAGATTTCGCCCAGCAGCACATGGATATCGAGATATTGTGGCGCGATCTCCATGACGCGCATGCATTCCTCGACCGCCGCCGTCAGCAAGCCATGGCCGATGAAGTTCTGGATTTCCTGGATGCTATGTGTGACCTGGGCGCGCTGGGCGGCAGGGAGGAGTTCCAGGCTGGCGCGCAGCCCCGCCTGTGGCCCCGCGATGCTGGTCATGATCTGGGCTAGTTGGTCGCCAGGCGCCGCGCCCGTCACATCATTGATCATCCCCGCGGTGATGATGGGACGCATCATGCCCGCTGGCGGGGGTGGCGCGCCTAGAACGCGCCCAAGGCCACCCTCATCGCCGAAACCGGCGCCATAGCCGGCGCCAAACCCACCACCCATCGCCCCCATATCGAAGCCAGCCGCCTCTTCGAGGCCAAGCGTGGGTGGCGGCGCGACTGAGCGCGGCGCGGGCTCATACGGACCGCCCAGGCCCGCGCCATCGCCCTGCCCTGCCCAGGAAGCCGGATCAACCGGCGCTATGGGCGCCACGGGCGGTTCGGGAATCTCCGGTAGGACGCCAGGACGTGAAGCGCTCATCAGGTTCGCCGCGCCTGCCGGGCCTGGAGCGGCGTTGAGGCCGCCGGTGGCGGCCGCCCGCTGCGGGATGCCTTCGCTGAACTGGCGGGCGGCCGAGGCCGTCGTGCGATTGCGCCGCGGCGGAGGCGCTGAGGAGCCGAGCGTATCGCGCTGCATGCGCTCCACTTCGGCCAGTTGCCGCGACCAGTTCTGGCTACGGAGATAACCCAGCAGGGCGGAAAAGATCGTCTGCGCGCCTTCGAGGTCATTCATGTCGCGGTGCGCTTCGGCGGCTTCCTGACAGAGCTGCAGCAATTGGTCAGACTCGTTCTGCTCCAGCGCGTCCAGATTGACCCGATCCACCGCCTGATCGAAATACTGCGCGGCCTGGGGGATGTCGCCCAAGGCGCGGGCGCATTGCCCAAGCGCGTAGTAGCACGAGAGCGCGTATTCGGGATCATCTAGCAGGCGCTCGAACTGGCTGGCGGCGTCTTCCCAGCGGTCGGCCTCCTGGTACAGCCAGCCGAGGAAATAGTGGGTGTCCGGCCGGTCAACGCCGCTCTCCAGCAGCTCCTCGCAGATAGCGACCGCCTCGCCGACATGCCCTTCCTGCTGGAGTTGCTGCGCCTCACGCAGCGCCGAATTGATCTGGGAGGCGCTCATGCGCGCGCGCGCGCGGCGGTTATTGTCGGGGGAGGAACCGCGGCCATCATAGGCGCCCCGATCTTCCTCCCATCCGCCACCCCAGTCGCCACCGGCTGTGAACTTGCCCATGCGCTGCTCCCTATATCGTGGCTGCCTAAGTGTCTTCTTGTGTCGCCCGGCGTGGATCAGTCTACGGTCCGCGCTCCCGCCGTCGACTCGCGCCGGAGCGCGCGAAACGACGAATGGAGCCGGCGGCGCGTCCCTGCTACGCCCTGTTCGCCGCGGCGCGAATTGGCTCAGCGAGCGACTTGGGGCCAGTATAGCATAGCCGCCAGGCTCGCTTGACACGACTGGGACCTTGTGCTAGACTCCCCTGCGCAAGGGCGATTAGCTCAGCTGGTTAGAGCGCCACGTTGACATCGTGGAGGTCAGAGATTCGAATTCTCTATCGCCCACCCAATCGCCGGTAGTTTGTAAGCGCCACAGGATCTGCTTGATCCTGTGGCGCTGTCGCGTTCACAGCCAGCGACACGCCATCTCGCGCCGTGGCAACCCATGGACGCGCCAGGGCGTACATGCCACAAAGGCGCGGCGCTGGTCGCCCATCGCGGAGTAACCCCAAGCGCCATATACCACAGGCGACGCTGTGAGAAAGTACGCGGAAGCCGCATGATTGTCGTTGTCGCGGGCCGGCGCATAGACCCAGAGAACGCCCCGTACACCCGCTTTCCGGTCAATGCCCGCGCCGCAGTCGGGATGCGAATCAAGAGCGCGCTCCGGGACCTGAAGGTCACGACGCTCGTCGCTTCGGCGGCCTGCGGGGCGGACTTGCTGGCGCTCGACGCCGCCCGCGCGCTTGGCGCCCGCCGCCGCGTCATTCTGCCCTATCAGGAAGACTGGTTTCTCACCGATTCAGTGACCGACCGCCCCGGCGACTGGAAGGAGCTTTTCGAAGGGCTCATCGCAGACGCGCGCGACACCCATGACCTCATCATTCTCGGCCAGGCGCGCGGCTCGGATGAGGCGTACATCGCCGCCAATGACGCCATCATCGCCGAAGGGCTGCGACTGGCAGACGCGGAGAATCCGGCCAGCCCGGGGGACGCGCTCGCCGGGCTGATCGTCTGGGAGGGGGCGCCGCGCGGCCCGGACGATGTGACCGAGCATATGCGCCAGCGACTCCAGGGAGCGAGTGGCCAAATCGTCACTGTGCGCACGACGCTGACAAACGGCGCCTAAAGCGCGAGCGGCGGCTACTGCTTGCTGTCATCGCCGTCATGCGTCGCCCGCCAGAGACGGTGCTCGCGAGAGCAGGCTTCTTCGGACTCATCCACAAACGTCGCCCAGGCGTCCTCATTCGCCTGCGCGCCAATTTTCTGCTTGATGCTGCCAAGCTCGGAGGCGGTTATCTCATAACTGGCCTCCAGGTCCTGGAATCGCTTGGTCTGGGTCCAGGAGATGACTCCACCGGCGACGGCCGCGATGAGCCCTTGCAGGTTGAATGGGATGAGCCGGAAAGCGAGCGCGATTGAGCTGGCCACGCCCACGGTCTCGATGGCGACCAGCCACCGATGCCATGCTGTCGCGCTCGCTTGAGCGCCCTTGGCCTTCTTGGTGTACCAGTTCTCCTGGTCTTGAATCCGGCCCACCGAGTAAGCGCCCTGGCGCTCCTTGATCGACGCCTTGCGCAAGGCGTCCATCGCCGGGGTGATCTTCTGCGCGTCGGTATACACCGTATTCTTGAGGTCACGGGCGACATCGATCAGGGTATCCTCGAGGCGCTGGAAGAACAGGATGCGGGGCGCCGTCTCATCCCCGCCAAGCGGAAACGGCCGTCCTCCCGTCGCATAGCGCCACGCCAGCGACTTCACCGACTCCGCCGCCGCTCGCGACTCATACCACACTCTGTCGTACCGCCGCCAGTGGCGAATGAGCCGCGCCGCCAGCGCCACAAGGCTAAACAAGCCGCTGACGAGGCCAACGATGGTGATATTGTGCGCCGACGCGACGACTGAGGAGATCGGCGCCGGGAGTCCAGATATCGAGAACGGGCCTACAGAGAACACGCCCAGATTATAGATCGCAAAGACGGCGACCAGCGCCGCCAGGCTGAGGCTGACCAACTCGACGGCGAGCCACCGGAAGAATGTCCGCTGCGCCACCATGGACGCCTGGTTGGCGGCAGTGTAGAGTCCCGGCATGTCGCTTTCCGCCAGGGTGAGTTGCGCGGAGGGCTCCGGCTGCGGAGATCCTGCCGCGCCTGTAGGGATGTGATCGCTGGCTCCGCCAGCGCTTCCTGTCACATTGCTTGCGCCGCTCACAGCTGTTTCCCCCTTTATGCCTCGCCACCACATGAACACCCGGTATCTGACGCATGAGGCGCCTCGCTCGTACAGGCGCCGGAGAGTATGAATGCTCGAAGGCAAGCATACACAGCCAAAACCGATCTGTCCACACCGCCCGCTCCATACCGAACTGGAATTCGTGGGAACGGCGCGCCGGCTCCCAAAAGCGGGCAGGGCGTCCGCTGTGTAGCGAGGCGGTTGGGTGAGTGGCGGCGCCACAGATACAGCGCGCATCATCGCGCGCGCCCGACTGGATGTGGTGATGCGGCGCCGCACGGGCGCGGCCCCGTGTCAAATCCTTTGAGGCTCGAACAATCTACTCTTGCGTGGCATCCAGCGTGACCGGCTCATTCATGCCAGGGGCCGCGACAGGCGCGCCGCGGTCTGCAGGCGCGGGCGCCGCGCGCCGCCCGCCCAGACCAGCCAGCGCGGCCCCGGCGATGATCGCGGCTCCGCCAAGCGCCGAGAGCGGTGTCAACATATCGTGCTGGAGCGTAACGCCGAGCGCCACGCCAACCAGTGGCTGGGCAAGGCCAAAGACCGCGCCAACATCAGCGGGCAGGTGGGCGAAGCCATAGTTCCAGAGCCAGAACGCCAGCGCCATGGCGATCGCGCCGAGGTAGAAGATTTCCAGCCAAAGCGTCACAGAGTAGTGAAGCATGACGGCCAGCGCGGGCCACTGGGGCGCGGCGAGCGGGACAGCTGCCAGTCCGCCGAGCAGTAGCCCCCAGAAGAGCGCTGTGACCAGCGGGACGCCATGCGCCAGCGTCCGCCCCAGCGCGGTATACAGCGCCCAGGTAGCCGCCGCGCCGACCAGCGCGAGCGCGCCAGGCCACGAGACCCCCGCCGGAACGTCCACACCCACGATGAGGGCTACGCCCGCCAGCGCGATGGCCAGCGCCAGGAGCGCGCGCCGTGTCGGTCGCTCGCCCCCAATCGCCGCGAAGAGCACGACCAGCGCAGGCGAGGCCGACGTGATGAGTGAGCCCAGGCTGGCTGAGGTCAGCGCGGTGCCGATGAACTGGAGCGATAACGACGCCGTGTAGCCCGCCAGCCCGATCAGTGCGAGACGCCAGAGCTGCCGCCATGTCACACGCCAGAACCGCGCGCGAATCGCGAATGGCGCGAGGACGGCGAGCGAGATAACAATGCGCATGATGACCAGCGGCAGTGCGGGAACCTGCGCCAGCGCATAGCGACTGACAACATACATCAGCCCCCAGAGACCCGCCGCGCTCGCCAGCGCGCCCATCGCCAGCCACCGTCGCATCCGTCCACGCCTCCCTCGTCATGCCCGCGCTTCATCACCGTCCGTCAAGCATATCACCCAGGGCCCTCACTTCCTGCGCGGCTCACCCTCGCTTGCAGCGGACATCCAAGGGTGGGTCTGGCGACAGCCTGACGCGACTCCACCGATTTCTACTGCGGTCAGGAACGGCGCCTTGCGCTCATGGTCGCGGGGCGCGTACAATGCCCGCGTCGCGCCGGGCGGCCGGTCCGGCGACACACCGCACACTGACTGGAGGCGCGAGATGGCTACAGTGACGACTGCGCCTGGCTGCGGCGCCTCCACCGCTCTCCGCGCGACCCGATCCGCCGCCCGCTAGCGGCGCGACCCCAACTGGCGCGCGGTCCCGACAGGCTCCTCACCCACCTGGCGCGCGGATAACGCGGCGCAGGCTCGCCGCTCCCACACCTCTCTCGCCCTGCCCGACGCCCTGAATTCAGTCCGTCGCGCGACGCGCCAGCATGCGCGCCAGATGGAGCGGGAACGCCAAACGCTGTGCCCGATAACAGGAGCGACAACCACCTTGAGCCGGAAACATCGACGCGAAAGCATGACGACAAGCAGCCATGATGCCCAATCAGGTGAAAACGATAGTCCTGAACAGACGCCATCAGAACGCCCAAGCCCACTGCTCGAAGGACGTATTACCGAGGGCAGCCGCGGGCGCTACCTCGTCGATACCGGGCGCGGCGCGTACTGGTGCGTGCTCCGTGGGCGCCTGCGGAAGGAGCTGACCTATCCCGAAAGCGCGAATCTGCGCCGTTCGGCCAGCCGCGTGACCACCCGCGAAGGCGACCCCGTGGCGATTGGCGACCGGGTCTGGCTGCTGCCTACAGGCGCCCGCGACGGGGTCATCGAGCGCATCGCCCCACGCGACGGGGCCGCGCTCGCCCGGCGCGACCCCGACCGCGGCCGCGCTGGCCGTCCACTCACCAGCGTCAGCGGCCTCGACCAGGTGGTGATCATTTTTGCCGCGCGCGAGCCCGCTCCTCATATGCGGTTGGCGGACCGTTACATCGCGCTGGCTGAAGCGCAGGGAGCCACCGCGATACTCTGCGTCAACAAGGCCGACCAGGGCGTCGAGCCGTGGCTCACTGCCCGGCTGCGCGTCTACGCGGACCTCGGCTACAACGTGCTGCGCGCTAGCGCGATCACCGGAGAAGGCGTCGAGTCGCTGCGGGCGGCGCTCACTGGGCGCGTCTCGGCGCTCGCCGGGCCATCGGGAGTCGGGAAGTCCAGTCTGCTCAACGCGCTGCAGCCAGAGCTTGCGCTGCGCGTCTCGGAGATCAGCGCGGCGACAGGTAAGGGCCGCCACACGACAACCGGAGCCAGGCTCGTTCCGCTGGACGGTCCGGCTGGCGGCTGGATCGCCGATACCGCGGGAATCCGCGCCCTGGCGCTCGATCCCGCCACGCTCGACAGCCTGCCCGAAACATTCCGCGAGTTTCGCCCCTACCGCGGGGCATGCGGCTTCGCTGATTGCCGCCATCTCACCGAACCGGACTGCGCGGTCCACGCGGCCGTGCGTGCGGGGGTGATCGACGCCGAGCGCTACGACAGTTATCACCGCCTGGCTACGGGAGAGCCGGACGGTTGGGTGTTCGAAGTCTGAAGGCGCCGCTCACCACTCGGTCAGTTTCCAGATCTCAGGCTGAAGCTCACCGGCGTCAGCGCCAATCTCAGAAAAGATGGCGGCGGCGAGCGTGATCTGCGCGATGGCGGCGCTGAGGTCGCCTGATTCACGCAGACGGTCGGCGAGATTGGTGCGCAAGGCGGCCTCGCGGTGGCGGTCGCCCTGCGCGACGCAAAGCGCCAGCGCCTCTTCGGCGAGCCGCCGCGCCTCGCCCGCCTCACCGCGCGCGGCTCGCAGGAGCGCGAGATTATTGAGCGCCGCGACACGCCCGCTGAGATCGTCGAGCGCTTCGACAATCGCCAAACTACGCTCCAAATGGGCCAGCGACTCGTCGTAGTGGCCCTCCCCACTGGCCAGCGAGCCAAGAATATTATGCGCCTGGGCCAGCGCGCTCGGGTCATTCGCCGAGGTCGCCAGATCGAGCGCGCGGCTGGCGTACTCGCGTGCGCGGGCGCTCTCTCCCTGGCGGCGGGCGATCAGGCTCCAGCCCGAGTAAGCGCGGGCGCGTTCAGCCGCTGGACCGTCTTCGCCCCAGATGGCCAGCGCGCTGGCGACATGGCTCTCCGCTGGCTCCCACTCGCCACGCCGGGCGTAGACATCGCTGATTTTCCATTCCAGCCGCGCGACGCCGCCCGCGATATTCTGTGCGGCCGCAGTCTCGTACTGCTGGAGAGCGGCGCTGTACTCGCCGCGCAACGTCCGCAGGTCGCCAATCGCCTCATGCAGCCCGGCGGCGTCTGGGTGGCTCAGCGCCAACGCCATCTCCAGATGCGCCAGCGCCTCGGCGTTCGCGTACAGTGTCCGCGCCCGCTCTCCCGCCAGTTTGAAGTAGCTGGCGGCGTCGGCCTCCTGCCCCGCGGCGCGGTAGTGGCCAGCGATCTGCACGGCGAGCGCGCCCAGTTCCCGCGGGTGGCGGGCGACGAGCGCGCTGGCGATGCGACGGTGGAGGAGGCGCTGTCGGGCCAAACTGATCTCATCCCGCACGATAGCGCGCACCTTCTCATGGCCAAAATCGTAGGTCGGGCTCTCCTGTCCTGAACCTACCGGCGTCTCGCTCACCAGGCCTCCCGCGCTCAACTCATCGAGCGCCGCGACCGTCTCATCTTCGCCACGCCCGCTGACTTCACGCAGCGTGTCCACATCGAACGAGCGACCAATGACCGCCGCGGCGGTGAGCGCCTGCCAGCCCGTTTCGCTGACAGCGTGCACCCGCGCCAGCAGCGCGTCACGCATGGCGCCCGGCATCGCCCAGTCCTGACTTCCGAAGTCGAGGATACCGTCACGCGCAGCCGTCAGATACTCGACGAGAAAGACCGGCACGCCTTCCGTCTCCTCATAGAGCCGCCGGGCGAGCGACTCCACACGCGGGTCAGCCTGCGGAAGGCTGGCGCGTACCAGCTCGCGTGTGGATTCAGGGCTCAGCCGCTCCAGCGCGACGACGGTCGCCGCGCCCGCGCGCCGCGCCTCGGCCAGCAGCGTGCGCAGCGGCTGGCTGTGTTCCGCCTCCGGCCGCCGCCAACAGAGCAGCGTGAGCAGCGGATACTCCCGCGGGCGGCGCACGAGGTAGGTCAGCACATCGAGAGAGGCGCTATCAGCCCACTGCGCGTCATCGACGAAGATCGCGCCACGCGCCGTCGCATCCCGTCCGCCACTGAGCGCGTAGAGCGTCTGGCACACCCCCTCGAAGAAGCGGCTCTGCGCGCCGGGACTATCCAGCGGCGGCGCGGGTGGCAGATGAGGACGCGCGCGCTGGAGTTCTGGCGCCAATCGCGCGGCCTCCGCCAGCCAGCCGTCGGTCAGCGCATCGAGCCGGCGCCCCGCTTCAGGCTGGCTGAGCGCGCCACGCAGCGCCGCGAGAATCGGCCCGTACGCCAGCGACGCCTCGCCCGCGTAGCAGCGGGCCTCCATGACCCGCGCCCCGCGTGCGCGAACACCGGCGAGAAACTCACCTGCCAGCCGCGTCTTGCCTATGCCCGCTTCGCCATCAAGCACGACCAGCCGCCCTGTGTCAGCGAGGTCATCGTAGGCTGCCATCAACTCGGAAAGTTCCAGCGCGCGCCCCGTCAGCGGCGCCTGACTGGAAGTCGGACGGACCGCTCGCGCGGGCTCGGTGGGCGCTTCGATGGCGATGGGAGTGGCGGGCGCGGTGGGCTCAACTCGCCGCTTCAAAATGGCCTCATAAAGCTGGGTTGTCGCTTCCAGTGGCGCGACACCTAGCTCAGTGTCAAGCGTGCGCACGCACTCGCGATACTGGTGCAGCGCCGCGGCGTATTGGCCCGCGCGCGCGTAATTCTCCATCAGGGCGCGGTGCGCGGGCTCATGCAGACGGTCGAGCGCCAGCCAGCGGCGCGCATAGGTGATGGCGTCCTCATAGCCGCCCAGGCGGCTATGCGTCGCAACCAGCCGCTCCAGCGCGCCCGTGAGACGGCGGCGCAGGTCCTCCCGCTGAAAGAACTGCCACTCCTCGAACGTCTCGCTGTCCCGCAGACTGAATCCCGCCAGAAAGTCGTCGGTATAACGCTCGGCGGCGGCAGCGAGATGCGCCCGGCAGGCGTCGCACTCGGCGCCCAGTGGGTGCGCGTGCGCCTGGCTGGCGGCGAGATGGCTGAGAAAATCGCCGGCGTCGGACCAGAGCGGCGCGGATTCGGCGAGACTGATCGTTTCGCGCTGGGCATCGAGCCACGGACCATCGAGCGCCTTGTTGAGGGCCGAAAGCGTGCGGCGCAGTGTGGCCCGCGCCTGCGACTGCCCGTAGTCCGGCCAGAGCAGCGCGGCCAGCGTATCGCGCGCCTGTGGCTTTCCGGTGATGGCGAGATAGGCGAACAGAGCGAGCGCCTTGCGCGTGTCCACCTGCGCCTGCGCGCCGTCCCGCTCGATGCGCGGCGCGCCGAAGACATAGAGCGCCAACTGAGCCATGCGATACCCTCCCAGCCGGGAGTGTAACATGACGCGCCCACACGCGCAACGAATAAGTCATCGCACGCTGTTTCGTAACGAACGGCTGTTCGTCACTCCATGTCTTCCCGCAAGCGCGCTGCTTGCTCTAACTGGTTTGTCTGAGCGACGAGGGCTCTGTTTGAGGAAAGAGCGAGCGCCTGGTGGCGCAGGCGACCAATCTGCGTCCCACCGGGCGCGCGGCCAGGAAGCTGACCGTCAGGCGTCACAGAGGCTTTCACCGGGAGACGCGGCGCTCCTGTCGTTGTCGCCGGCGATCGCCCGTTCATCGCCCGGCGAGAAGACTGTCGCGCAGGGCAGGATCGGCGGCGAGGTCGAGCGCGGTCCAGGCCATCGCCAGCGCGCCGTCGTACAGCGACTGGTCGGCTGCGGGGGTGACGCAGGCGGCGGCGAACTCCGGCTGGTGGTTGACGGCGGGCAGCGAATTGACGCCGATCATGGGGTGGATGGAGGGGATGGCGAGCGATACGTTGCCCATATCGGTCGACCCGTTCACTGGAGCGTCCACGAACGTGCGGCCAAGCGCCAGGGCGTTGCGCTCATAGAGCGCAGCCAGCGCGGCGTGATGTCGCATCTGCGCGTAGGGGCGCTCGCCACCTTCGATCTCCAGCGTCGCTCCGGTAGCCAGGGCGCCGGCCTCGAAGCAGTGGAAGACGCGCGGGATGAGCGTTTGCAGGTCGTCGAGCGTCTCCGCGCGAACCAGATAGGTGGCGGCGGTGTGCGCGGGAATGACATTGGGAGCGTCGCCGCCGTGGGTGGTGATGCCGTGGATGCGATCGGTCCCACGGATAGACTGGCGCAGCAGGCCAATCGCCACCTGCGCCACGGTCAGGGCATCCGCGGCGTTGATCCCGAGCTCCGGTGAGGCCGCGGCGTGCGCTTCTTTGCCGGTGTAGCGCACATTGAACCTCGCAACCGCCAGCATATTCGGCTGCGCCACGTCCACAGGGGTTGGATGTACCATCATCGCCGCGTGAGTCCCCGCAAACGCGCCGCGCTCCAGCAGCAGGATCTTGCCGCCCGCATTCCCCGCTTCCTCGGCAGGGCAGCCAAGCACGGTGACGGCCAGCCCGGCGTCGTCGGCATGACGCGCCAGCGCGACGCCCGCCCCGGCCGCCATCGTGGCGATCAGGTTGTGGCCGCAGGCGTGGCCAATGCCCGGCAGAGCGTCATACTCGGCGCAGATCGTGACGTGAAGCGGCCCGGAGCCCGCTCGCGCGGCGAACGCCGTCGGCAGGTCGCAGATGCCCGCCTCGACCGCCATGCCCGCGTCCGCCAGATACTCCGTCAGCCAGGCGGCGGCGCGTTCCTCCTCATACGCCAGCTCGGGATGCGCGTGGATGCGATGGCTGAGCGCCACGAGCTTGTCGCGCTCTCCGTCGAGCCGCTCGCGCGCGCTGGCCTTCAGGTCGCCAGTCGTCATGGCATCGTCTCCTTCTCGCTGGGCATACGCGATGAAGGCGCCCCGACCGCTTGGGACAGGGTCCGGGCGCGCAGGTCAGGATGAGGTTGTCGGCCCACTGGCCGCTGGTTACAGGCCGCCACTAGATTGATGGTCAGCGTCGGTCGGGCCAGCGACCATCCGCATGCCCGGCTCAGCGCCCGAGGGCAAGCCTTCGATCATCCGCACGACCACTGCGCCGATATTGTCTTCGCCACCATTTGCGTTGGCCTCGCGCACCAGTAGCTCGACCGCTCGCTCGGGCTGCGCCGCGCCGCGCAAAATGTTGGCGATTTGCGGATCACGGACCATTTCCCAGAGGCCGTCGCTGCACAGCAAGAGCTTATCACCCGCCTGCAACTCGTGCTCAAAGCTGTCCACCTCGATCGTCTCGTCCTCGCCGCCCAGGCTGCGATAGATCTGGTTGCGCCGCGGGTGGATATAGATATCCTCAGGCTTGATCACACCCGACGCCGCCAGGCTGGCGACAATCGAGTGGTCTGTGGTGATCTGCTTCAACCCCACATCAGGATTGAGCGCATACGTCCGGCTATCACCGACATTGACGATGAAGGCGACGTCCTCGACGACGAACGCGGCGGTAACAGTGGACCCCATGTCGCCCGCGCTCTCGCGATTGCGGCGCTGGATCTCCAGGTGCGCCGCCTTCACGCTCTCGACCATCAGATCGTGAGGCGCGCCGGGCTCCAGGCGCTGAGTCGAATTCAGCGCACGCACCACCGTGCGCGCGATCGTCTCGATAGCCACCCGGCTAGCGACCTGCCCATTGAGGTGGCCACCCATGCCATCGGCGACGATGAAGAGTCCGAACGGCTGGAGGCGTCCGCCTTCCTTGCGAATGCCCTCCAGCGCGAAGACGTTATCCTGGTTGGGGTCGTTGGCGCGCTTGACGCCTGGATCAGCCAGCGCCGCCGCGCGGGGCGCCAGAAGCGAGGCGACTCGCGGGGCCGCTGTCATGCGTGGCGCGGCGGACATGCGCACCGTCGACTGCTCTTCGATCGGAGCCGTCGCGGGCGCGGCGCGCAGGCTCCCAGCCCCCGCCAGCGCGCGCGCATCCAGCGATGTCATCGGGCGGGTCGGCTGCTCCTCGATATCGTCGAGCGCCATATCGGGCGGGAGCAGATCGAGCATCGCCTCTTCCGCCGCGACGCTCCGGGCGGACGCGCGGCGCTCACGCCGCTGGCGCACGAAAAGCGCCAGCGCCACGATCAGGCTCACAACCACTACCAGCCCAGCCGCGCCGAGCTCCAGCAGCGACATCGCGCCGCCGCTGGCCGGAGCTGGATTGCCACCGGGGCCGGTCGAGCCGCCAGCCGGGCTCACGGTCAGCGAGGGAACATCGCCACTCTGCCGCCCCGCGGCGTCGGCAAAGGGCTGGACGCCCGCGAAGTCCGCATAACTGGAGAGCAGGCCGGAGAAAGCGCTCTGTGCGGCGCTGTAGTTGGGCGAGCTGGCGTAGAAGGACACCAGCCCCTGGCCCCACTGTGTCATCAGCGGACCAGACTTGCCCGTCACGCCCCCAATCGCGGCGTTGATCGCGCTGACACCATACAGGATATGGTTTCCCTGGGCGTCCGGACCAACCATGCCGATCAACCGGCCATTACCGTCCACCTCAACCGCGCCCAGCGAGAGTTGTGTGGCCAGCGCTGTCGGCTGCGCCGTCGCGGTCGGCGCGATGGTCGCCGTCGGAGTCGGCTTCGCAGGCGGCGTGCCGGTCGCCGCGGGCGCTGCGGTCGCCGTCGCCACAGGAGCGGGCTGAATGTAGACATCGCTGGCCGGGAAGGCCATCGGATAGAGGGTCGTTGACGTATCTGTCTTGAGGAGCGAGTCGCGGTTGAGCGCGACTCCGTCGTGTCCGGTCAGATCAATAAATGTAGCCGCCGCGGGATCGGCCGGCGCATCGGAAATCTGTGGCGTCTGCAGGACGGGCAAGTCATGGTTGGGCGCGCCGCTGGGGATGGTGAGCGGAAGCGCCAGGAGCTTTGGGCCCGATGCCGTCCCGGTGGTGTGAATCTGGCTGGGGTCGATCGTGAAGACGAGTGCGCCCATCCGCGAAGAGTCTACGCCTGTGTAGGCGGCGTCCAGCAGCACCTGGATCTTGATAATGCCCCAGCTCTGCGCCGAACCATTGAATTGGGTGAAGGTCGCCTTTACGCCCGGACAGGGATTGATCGGATTGACCAGCGCGGTGGGCAGGAGCACGTAATTGTATGAATTCAATCCGTTTCCGGTCGTGCCGACGATGGCGCCGCTCCCTGCGCACTGGCTGAGCGCGGGAATCAACCCGGCATTGGCGGTTGCGCCGTAATAGGAGGTCAATACGCGGACCACGGCGATGCGAGCGTAGGCGTTGTTGAACGCCGGACGCGACGCCGCCGCGTGACGAGCGTTCGCTGTCGCGGCCTGCGCGGTTCCACCCGCGCCCAGCATGGCGATGGACAGCGCGAGCGTCCCTAAGAGGGACAGCGCCAGCGCGCGCGCTGTGTGCCGGCCACGTGACCTCCCTGATGACATGCGATCCTCCCAGACGGCCCGATCCTGCTCATAAGACACGCTCCCGACATCCCACGCGAAGACAGGCGCCTTTCAGTGTAACGCATGAGCCACGGCAGCCGGGATACACAGGCCCGCAACTCCCATTCGCCACGCGATTCAGCGCCCAGTGTGAGTGATGACCGCTGGATGAGCTGGCAGGTTCAATAGCCCCGACGCCAGAAACGCTGGTCGGATGACGCCGCTCAGCGCAGCGAGCGGGAACCAGCGGAAGCTGAGGTAAGAATCCGGCTCGGCGCACGGATACAACCGCGCCAGATCAGCGTAGCGCGCAAGGTCATCCTGGCCGGGCGCGAGCAGGAAATAGAGCCCAAGCACGTGCTGGTCGCCACCCCATCCGGGATCATAGAAGAAGTTCTGGGTGAACCACAGCAGCCGTTCGACGCCTGGATTCTCCAGCGCGAGTTCCTCCCGCAACTCACGGCGCAGCGCGTCCTCGGCCCCTTCCATGATCTCGACGCGCCCACCGGGCAGCGCCCAGAAGTCCTCGCGCGCGTCGCCTTGCAGGAGAACATGGTTCGCGCGCAGCCAGACGCCAGCCACCCGGAAGGTAAACCGCGCGTCACCAATCATCGACGAGACCATGGACATCGCGGCTCCCTCCTCGCGCGTCATGCCGGCGCGCCCTCATCTGCTGGCCAGAGCGGGATGAGAGAGCTCAGATCCAGTGTATTCCCTTCGGAGACTAGCGCGCCCATCCCGCCGGGTGAGCCGGCGGCGTGCCGCTCGCCGACCACAGCCAGCCATAGCCACTTCCATCGCCAGCGGCGTCACTCCAGCCATATCGCCTGGTGAAGACGTTGCGCTTGGCGGATGGTAGGCTGCGTGTATGCCAAGCAACCCCGCGTAATGGGCATGAATCCTCAGCGTTTCATATGGGTCCGATTCATTGTGTCTGCGCTAGCGCGATAATTCAATCTGATACCGGATGAAGCCACGATTTTCGGCCACCTTGTCGTATAGCAGCCGCGCTGTGCTGTTGGATGCCTGGGTCTGCCAGTACACGCGGCTACAGCTGTGCGCCCTGGCCCACTCGACTACAGCGGCGATCAACGCGCGCGCCACGCCCTGGCCACGTACCTCTGGAGCGGTGAAAAGATCTTGCAGGTAGCAGACATCCGGCCCTGACGTGCTGGGATGCGCGAGGAAGTGCGTGATACCGACGAGCCTGCCATCCAGCCTCGCTCCGAAGGCATGCAGACGTGTGTCCATCTGGAATTCCTGCCACGCCCGGTCGTACATCGCGGACGGCTCAACCCGCTGGTAGAAGTCGATGTAGGCGCGGAATAGGGTCTCCCAGACGTCCCGATCGGAAGACGAGAGTTTGTCAATCGTAATCATGCGACCTCGTTGAGCTGCACATGCGCCATGTGGAATGGTGAGCCGCAAGAGCCTGATACAGGGCTGGCGCCGAGTGGCAAGATGGAGGCGGAGACTGCGGGGCGCCAGGCCCACGCAGCTTCCACCCAACTGGCGCGAGTGGCGAAGCAAGAGTGTTCGCCTGCCTCACGCTTCGTCACTTCATCGGTGAGATACGGTTGGCGGAGGCTTACGCCAGCGCTTCGAAGATCGCGGCGATGCCCTGTCCGCCACCGATGCAGAGCGAAGCCGCGCCGTAGCGCAGGTTATTGCGGCGCAACTCATTGATCAGCGTGATCGCCAGGCGCGCGCCGCTCGCCGCCAGTGGGTGACCAAGCGAGATAGCGCCGCCATTCACATTGGTCTTGTCGCGGTCCAGCCTGAGTTCCTGTTCCACGGCCAGGTATTGGGCGGAAAACGCCTCATTCACCTCGACACGATCGAGCTTATCAAGAGTCAGGTCGGCGCGCTTGAGCGCCTGGCGGATCGCCGGAGCGGGGCCGATGCCCATGATGCTCGGCTCGACACCGACGACGCCCCACGAGACGACGCGCGCCAGGGGCTTCAGCCCGCGCTCACGCGCAACGCCCGCCGTCGTCAGGACCAGCGCCGCGCCCGCGTCGTTGATGCCGCTGGCATTGCCCGCCGTCACCACACCACCCTCGCGGAAGCGCGCTGGCAACTTGGCCAGCGCCTCTAGCGAGGTCTCGCGAATGCCCTCGTCCTGCGTTACCAGTGTCACGCGCCCCTTGCGGTCCTTGACCTCCACCGGGACAATCTCTTCGGCTAGCCAGCCGCGCTCCTGCGCCGCGCGCGCCGTCTCCTGGCTGCGCAGCGCGTACGCGTCAACCTGTTCGCGGCTCAGGCCATATTGTTGGGCCAGGTTCTCCGCGGTGATCGCCATGCCACAGCCGATATAGGAGTCGGTCAATGCCTCCCACAGGTAGTCTTCGAGCTTGTGTTCCCCCAGATTCAGACCTGTGCGCGCGCCGCGGACGACGAACGGCGCCTGCGTCATATTCTCCGCGCCACCAACCAGCGCGAAGGTCGCCTCGCCCAGCATCAAGGACTGCGCGCCAGAAACGACCGCCTGTAAGCCGGAGCCGCAAAGCCGGTTGAGGGTCAGCGCGGGGGTCTCGATCGGCGCGCCGGCCTTCAGCGCCACATGCCGCGCGAGATAGATCGCGTCGCCACTGGTCTGCAACACGTTGCCGAAGAAGACCTGATCGATGTCCCTGGCGTCGACACCGGCGCGGGCCAGCGCTTCGCGAGCGGCGATGGTTCCAAGTTCCGTGGCGCTTACATCCTTCAGCGAGCCCATGAATGTTCCAAACGGCGTGCGCGCGCCGCCAAGCACAACCACATCACGATCACTGAGTGTCGTCTCTGGCATGGTGTATTCTCCTCGGCATCTCTGCCCGTGGCCCCCCTTGCGGGCTCCTGGCGTCTCTCCGCGCAACGTGACCTGACTGCGCTTGGGCGAGCGCGTCGCGCCCTCATCTGCGACAGATGTCAGCTTTCCGCCATCTCCCGCGCGGTGAATTCTCCTGTGTAGTCTAGCATCGGCGGGCAGGCGCGGCAAACCGCTGATACAGGCGAGATACCTGCGGAATTACCCCTTGACGAACCGCCCATTCCGGACTACTATTTGACCGAAATCGTAATTCTGGTCATCCAGTCATATAGTCATGGCGAGAAGGCAGGTTTCCATGGCAACCAGCGGCAGAGGCGCGACGCGCCCCGATAGCGGCAAAGCGCCGCCTGGTCATCGCGCAGGCGGCGTGTCTCCACGGCGCGCACGGCGTGACCACGTTACACCGGAAAACGTGGACAGTCCCGGTTCAGGACGCGACAACAGCGAGCGCCAGCAGCGCGAAGCGCGCATTCTCGACGCGGCGGCCACACTGCTGGTGCGTTGGGGATTCCGCAAGACGACGATCGATGACGTGGCCCGCGAGGCGGGCGTTGGCAAGGGAACGATTTACCTGCACTGGAGGGACAAGAACGAGTTGTTCCGCGCCGCCATCTGGCGCGCCTATGAACTGCTCTCCGAAGACATCCTGCAGCGCATCAAGTCCGATCCTGAGGGTGGGCTGCCGCATCGGCTCTGGACGCATGGCATGATCGCCACGCTCGACAACCCCCTCATGGCGGCCATCATGCGCGACCAGTCCGATATCTTCCAGGGGCTGATGGGCGGGCTTGACCAGATGTCGCGCATGAAACTCAGCGGCAACGCCGAGGAGTACGTCACCAAGCTCCAGCGCGCCGGATTGGTGCGCTCGGACCTTGAGCCATCCCACATCACCTACGTGATGACCGCACTGAAAGTCGGTATCATCAACGCCCCCGATATTCTCGGCAGGGAGCGCGCGCCATCGCTAGAGCAGCTCACCGACACAGTGAGTGATTTGATGCGCCGCTGGCTTGAGCCAGAGAAGCTACCCAGCGAGAGCGAGGAGGGCAAACAGTTGTTGGAAAGCCTCCTCGAAGGTGTCCAAGAGGTCGGAGAATCCAGTTTAGCAAAGGGAGAACAGAAATAACATGAGCGCACTGATCGAAGTTGCGAACCTGACCAAGAGCTACGGCTCAAAGCGCGGCATCATGGATGTATCCTTTGAGGTCGCCGAAGGCGAGGTCTTTGGCTTCCTCGGCCCCAATGGCGCAGGCAAGACGACCACCATCCGCACGTTGATGGCGCTATTGCGGGCGAACTCCGGAACCGCCAAAATCGCGGGGCTGGACATCTGGAACGATTCGGTTGAGATTAAGAAGCTGGTCGGCTACCTTCCCGGTGAGCTATCGCTTGACCCTGGCTTGACCGGCGGGCAGATCCTCGAATATTTTGGCCATCTGCGCGGCGGCGTTGACCAGGCTTACCTCAAGTCGCTCATCCAGCGGCTGGAATTCGACCCCACGCGCAAGTTCCGCCAGTATTCGTCTGGCAACAAGCGCAAGGTAGGCCTGATCCAGGCCTTCATGCACCGGCCGCGGCTCCTGATTCTTGATGAGCCGACCAATGGCCTGGACCCGCTGAACCAGCAAGAATTCACGCGCATGGTCGCTGAAGTACGGGAAGAGGGACGCGCCGTCTTCCTCTCATCCCACTTCCTGACCGAGGTCGAGCAGACCTGCCAGCGCGTCGCGATCATTCGCGAAGGGCAGATCGTCCGCCTCGGTGGCGTCTCCGAGCTCAAGGATATCAAGCGCCACGAGATCGTGATCACCTTCACTGGGGCCGTTCCGGCCAGCGCGTTCGCCAGCCTTGATGGCGTAGTGCGAGCCGAGGAAGCGCCCGACGGGCATACGCTGCGCCTGACCGTCACCGGAGGCCAGGACGCGATCATCAAGACCGCGGCCCAGTATCAGGTGGTCTCATTCAGCAGCCAGGAGCCCAGCCTGGAAGAGATCTTCTTGCGCTACTACGAGGGTGACGGCGCGGCCACCAAGGAGGCGCAACATGTTGCGCAGTAGGTTCTGGTTCAACAATGTGTACCTCAAGACCCTGCGCGATTACCGCATCGCCATCTTTGGCTGGGGCATCGGCATCGGCCTGCTGGTCTACTCGACGTTCTCCATCTTCCCATCGCTCAATCTCACGAAGGCGAACTCGGCCGCCATCAATCAGCTCATTAAGGGCTTCGCCTGGCTATCTGAAGGCCTCAAGATCTACACCGCTGGCGGATATGTCACCTATAAGCTCGGCTTTACCCTGCTGGTGATCGCCATCTGGCCGCTCCTGGCGGGCTCGCGCATGCTGCGTGGCGAGGAAGAGCGCGGCTCAATGGATGCGCTGCTCTCGCTGCCCAAGACCCGCGCGACCGTGGCGGCGCAGAAGCTGGCGGCGATGTGGACGGCGCTGCTGGGCATGGGCCTGTTGATTGGATTGGTCGCGTACGCAGGCGGCGCGAGCGTCAAAGGCGACATTCCACTCGGTAACGCGCTGCTCTACGGCCTGAACATCACATTGGTCTGCGGCGTCTTTGGCTCGATCGCGCTGTTCCTCTCGCAGTTCACTGAGGACCGCGGCCAGGCTTCTGGCATCACCGGCGGCCTGCTCGTGCTGTTTATCGTGCTGGACATGGTGCACCGCGTGTACGCTGGCGCCGGAGCCGAGTTCATCTCGCGGTTGTCACCGGTCTATTACTACAACCTGAGCAAGCCGCTCATCACCAGCTACGGCGTCAACGTGGGCGCGCTGCTCGTATTGGCCGGCATCAGCATCGTGCTCAGCGGCGCGGCGATCGCGCTGTTCGTCCGCCGGGATATTGGCGCGCCAGTAGCGCTATTTGGTTGGCTGAATCTGCCGGAACCAGCGGTATCGCCCGCCGCCGCGCTGCCCGTTAACGACTGGTCGCTGCGCTCGATCTATACACGCAGCCTCAGCAAGCTGCTGGTCCCTACCTTCTGGTGGGCGCTGGGCCTCGTGGCGTTCGCCGCGTGGATGGTCGTTATCGTTCAGCAGATCGAGCAGGGGCTGGCGAAGTTCGCCGGCAGCTCACCGTTCCTGCGCGGCTTCGTCTCATCGCTTGGTGGATCCAACGAAATCACCAACGCGACGTTCCTCAGCGCGATGTTCTCGTTCCTGCCGCTGTTGCTCATGGCGTACGCTGTCACCCAGGCCACGGCGTGGTCGTCGGACGCCGACAACGGGCGCTATGAACTGGTGCTGGCGACGCCGCAATCGCGTCTGACGCTGATCCTGGCGCGCTTCAGCGCGCTGGCGACCGGGGCGATCGCCATCAGCCTGCTGACACTGGCGGGCACGGAGATCGCGTCACTGGCGACAGGCGTCAAACTGGACCTTGGCAATCTGGAGGCGGCGACACTCTCGCTGATCCCTATGGGGCTGCTGATCGCGGCCTTGGGCTACCTCTTCTCTGGCTGGGTGATGACGGCGGTAGATACTGGACTGCTGAGCTTCCTGCTGGTGGCCTGGTACTTCATCGACTACATCGGGCCGGACCTTAAGTGGCCCGAGTGGGCGCAGCGCTTCTCCGCGTTCTACTACTACGGGAACCCGCTGATTAAGGGGTTGCCAGTCGGAAACACGCTCCTGATCATCGCTATTGGCGCGGTGGCTCTGGCAGTGGCTTCCGTGCGATTCGTGCGTAAGGACATGCTGAACTAACCGGAGCGCGCTCCGAGTAATCCGCAACACGGGCAGGCCAGGTGAGTACCCGGTCTGCCCTTTCTCGTGACGTATGCCCCCTCCTGTCGGCTTCCGCCGCACGGCGCCCACGACGCGCCCACGAAAACGACCACTCTCAGCCAGCGAACTGGTCAAGAGTGGTCGCGGTGGAAGGAGGGGAGAAGTATGCGCTCCAGCTAGCGGACGGTCAGCACGCCTTTCATGTATCCCGAAGTGGTCATCGGGCCGCCCCAGCCACTGGCTCCGCTGCCGCAGGGATCCATGCACTGCCAGTAGTAGGTTCCAGCGGCGCCAGTCATAAAGCTAAACGTGACGGTAATTGTCTTCTGGCCGGCAGGGACATCACCCGGTACCGGCACGCTGACGCCCAGGCTGGGAACGGTGAAGGTGTGCGCGATCTTGTCAGGCGCCAGCCGGTTATAGGCGACGCCATCCACGTACGCCGCGCCACCCGTTACACCGGTCACCACATTGAATGGCGAGCCCTGAGTCAACGGCGTATCGCCAGGATCGTTATTGACGATGGTGAAGGTCACGAGTGTATGAGCGGGCAGTGTCAGATTGGTCATTGGCCCGTACGCTGGGCCTTCAATCGACTTGTCGGGCCCCTGGGCGACGATGGTCAGCGAGATGTTCGTAGGAAGCTTCGTGGCAGGCAGCGCCGCCCCAGCGATGGGAGCATTCGAAGGGACTTTGCCACAGGCGGTAAACACGCCAGCGAGGAGAAGCGATAGGGCGGCGACGGATACGATGCGCGATGAGGTCGAGCTGAAGATTCGGGCAGTGGTATGCATCGTGAATATCTCCAACATATCGGCGATTTGAACCATTCTCTAGCGGCTCATCGCCCGTGCGTCACTTCACGATGATCATGGTAGGGAGCGGCCGTCTCAGCCGCGTCACAGCCGCGCTACGCTATATCACGTATCTATCTCAACTGCTATCGCTGTGATGAGAATGCGCCGGGTTTGAGATAATAGTCGCGCGCTTGTGATGAGGGCTGAGGCCTGTCGCCGCCAGGGCTCGCGGGCACTCGTGAGCGTTGGTGGCCCCAAAACGCGCGCAAAGAAATCGCGCGACGTGTGAGGGATATCAGCCCCTACCCGTCGCGCGCTCGGCCGCTCTCCGCTCCAATTACCCCTTGACCGACCCGGCCAGGATGCCGCGAACGAAGTAGCGCTGCAGGCTGAAGAAGATCACTAGTGGCAGCGCCATCGAGATGAACGCCGCTGCGGTCAACACCTCATAATTGGTGCCATACGAATTGACCAGCGAGGCGATCTTCACAGTTAGCGGGGCGAGCGGGCCACCACCCAGAAAGATCAGCGCCACCAGCAGATCGTTCCAGACCCACATGAACTGGAAAATGACCAGCGCGGCCAGCGATGGCACTGAGAGTGGCAGCAGCATACTGAAGAAGATGCGCAGGTGTCCCGCGCCATCGATGCGCGCTGATTCCATCAGATCGGCGGGCAGCGCGCCAAAGAAGTTGCGCAGGAGGTAGATCGCGAACGGCAAGCCGTATGCTGTGTGCGCGATCCAGACCGACAGATAGGTGCCGGTGATACCGAGATTGGTGTAGATCTGCAGAATCGGGATCAGTGTCAACTGGATCGGCACCACCTGCAAGCCGACCAGCGTGAGGAAGAACCAATCACGACCGGGGAACTTCATCCAGGCGAAGGCGTAGGCGGCGAACGCCGCCACGATCACCGGCAGGATCGTTCCTGGAATGGCGATGATGAGGCTGTTGAAGAACGCCTGCCCGAGGCCCTGCTCCGAAAGGACATGCTGGTAATTCTCGATGGTGAACTGCCACGGCGGAAGCAGCGACGTCCACCAGCCAGTGCTGTGGATGGCGGCGGGCGTACGGAAGGAGCTGATAAACAAACCCAGTGTCGGGATGGACCACAGCGCGCCAATCACGACCACGATGGCCGTGACAAGGCCGTTGCTGGCAAGGCGCATCAGCCGCTCACGCGGGGAAAGCTTCTCTCCGGCCAGCGCGCTGGTACCGCTGGTCGAGGCGATGTCCGGCGCGGCCGAAGGCGTGATCGCGGCGGATGGCTCCGAGGCCGAACCTGATGCGCTCATCGCTGCGCCTCCTGGGCGCGAAAGCGCCGCAAATTGACATACATGATCGGCACAACCGCCAGCAACAGGATGACCGCCAGCGCATTGGCGATACCGTTATCGTTGAAGTTGAACAGCTCCTGGTAGTAGGACATCGCGACCACGCCGGTGTTGTAGTTGCCGCCAGTCGTCGCGTAGACGATATCGAAGATCTTCAGCACGTTGATCAGCATTGTCGTGATGACAACGGCAATGGTCGGGCTGATCACCGGCACGATGACACGGAAGAAGATCTGGAACTCGTTGGCGCCATCCACCCGCGCGGCTTCGATCAGGTCGCTGGGGATGCCTTTCAGCGCCGCCGAGAGGATCACCATGCAGAAGCCGGTCCACATCCAGATGTAGATCACCATCAGCGCGAAATTGTTGATGCTGGTCGTCTGGAGCACCGCTACCGGCGACCCACCCAAGCCCGTGAGCAAAGCGTTGAACAGGCCAATCTGCGAAGTTCCCTTGGGCGAATAGGCGTAGACGAACAGCCAGATAACGCTCGCGCCAACGAACGAGATCGCCATCGGGATGAAGATTGTGGACTTGATGATACTCTCGATGCGCACGCGATCTACCAGCACGGCGATAATCAGCCCGAAGAGCACGGTAAACAGGGTGGCGAAGATGAGCCACAAGATGTTGTTACGTAGCACAGTCAGCAGGTCGGGACTGGTGAAGATAAAGCCAAAATTCTTCAACCCGACGAACGCGCTGGAATCGAAGTCATACAGGCTGAGCCAGATCGTGCTCAGCACCGGCCAGACCAGGAAGATCAGGGTGATCAGTATGGCAGGTCCGGCCCACAACCAGGGAATGAGCCGCTCCAGCCAGAGCGTGCGCTGCTTGGATGGGTTGGCGGTCGCGCCAGGAACACTGGTTGGGAGACCAGCCATACAGAAACCCTCCTCACCATGAGCGGGCAGCCAGCGTCGCCGCGTCTCCGCGGGTAGGCTGGCTGCGCTCAGCGCGGGCGTCGCCAGAGCGGCGCTACTTAGTGATACGCCTGTGCGGCAGTCGACTCCATGCCGCTTAAGATGGTATCGAGGTTGCCTGGATTCTGGACGTAGTTGAGCACAGCCTTCCAGAAGGCGTCCTCGACCGCGGACGGCATCAAGTCGTCGGCGCCGAATCGGTAGATGGAGGCGCCCTGCAGCTGCTGCGCCGAGGCCTTGGCTACCGCGTCGGGATACTTGGTCAGGTCCACTCCTTTGTTGGGGGACGTGAAACCGCCGCGCGCGACCCAAATCTCCTGCGCCGCCGCCGTTTCCAGATAGATGACGAGCTTTTGCACCGCGGTCGTGTTGCGCAGAGCCGTCACCAGGTCGGCGCCACCCGTGACCGCCCCCGCATACTGGGTGTTGATCGTCGGGAACGGGAAGAAATTGAAGTCTGTGCCTGGCGTGAACGACTTGAACTGCCCGGTGATGAAGCCCTCAGTGAAGTCGCCCAGGTAGTACAGGTACGCCTGTGGTGGGTTATTGTAGGGCAGATAGCTGGCTGGCTGGAAGTTGGTCGCCAGGATGCTCTGCGGCGCGCCATTGATGTAGTGGGAGCCGCCCGCGATCTGGCCGAACATCTGGAACGCGCTCTTGATGCTCGGGTCAGTCCAGGGAATCTTGTGGGCCACCCACTTGTCGTACATGTCAGGGCCAGACTGATTGAGGTAGATCTGGGCGACCCAGTCAGCCCCCGGCCAGCCGCTGGCCGAGCCACTCTCCAGGCCCATGGACCAGGGATATTTGCCGCTGCCGGCGATCTGGTTCGAGAGCGTGATCAACTGGTCCCAGGTGGTCGGAACCTGGTAGCCAGCGGCGCTGAACTCCTTGGGGTTATACCAGATGGTCCCCTTATTCGCAGCCTTATAGAAGATGGCGTAGAGGTGGCCACTGTACGAGCCCAGATCGGTCCACGCTGATGAATAATCGTTATGGACCTTGGACATATCCAGGAAGCTATCGAGCGCGATCAGGTGATGCTGGCTCGCCAGCTGTTGCATCTTGCCAGGGTTCGGCAGTATGGCGATATCTGGTGGGTTGTTGCCCGCCAGACGGGTGGTCAGGGTCGCATTCACGTCGCGGGTAGACTCGATGGTAAAGGTAATGCCAGATTGGCTCTTGAACGGCGCGATGACAGCGTTGAATGAATCGAGCTCGCCATCGCCCCAGGTCGTGAGCAAATCTATGGTCTTGGACTCTGTCACGCTCGAGCTACTACCACCGCAGGCGGCAAAGAGCGTAGATGCCGCGCTGAGCGAGAGCCCGGCGGCCACGGCGCGCTTGATGAACTCGCGCCGGCTGAGTCCGCGCTGTTCTGTATCCTTGATGAGTTCATCTACCGCACTACGCTGGCTACGATCGAAGATGGGCAATTGACTACCCTCCAATTCGTAGCGGAAGCCCAACATCGAACTTCCGGCGGGCGCCACCGCTGTCTAACACTACCGCTCGAGTGGTCTCGAGGCCTCACGCGACAAGGGCGGCGTGACTGCGCGGGTAAGCGGAAAGAGGAGGCAAATCCACGCCTTCCTCGTGAGGGGTCCCGGTCCCGCGTGTCGTTGTGACGACCTGTGTGGTGTTATTCCTCCTTATCCGACGCTGGATTGGCCATCCTGAAGCGCAACCTCGCGGTACAGGGCTTGACCAGCGTCTTCGCGGGTATGGCGCTCGTCACTGCATGTATGCATGATAACATAACAGATTTTGGCGCCCTAAACACTGGCAGCCAGGCGAATCGCCGCTGGACACCACGCATGAGCGGCGCCAGATGGGAGTCACCTCATCCGGCGCCGCTCGATGGATCAGGCGCGACGCGTTGGACCCAGCCCTGACGCTAGCCTTCGTTCAGATTCCAGAAGCCCTTGCCGTTCTTCTTGCCGAAACGGCCCGCCTGGACCATGCGCCGTAGCAGCGTCGGCGGGTTGTAGGCCTCGTCCGAAAACTCCTTGTGAATCGCCTCGGCGGCCCAGAGCGTGGTGTCCAACCCGACGTAGTCCAGCAGCTCGAACGGACCCATGGGATAGCCACAGCCCAGCTTCATGCCAGTGTCAATGTCCTCCATCGTCGCCCCGCCATGCTCGTACATGCGAATCGCGGCCAGCATGTAGGGGATGAGCAGGAAGTTGACGATGAAGCCCGCGGCATCCTTGGCGACGATGGGCGTCTTGCCCAGCGACCGCGCGAACTCCTTCAGCGTCTCGACCGTCTCCTCGCTGGTGAGGATTGTCCGTACGACCTCGACCAGCTTCATGACCGGGGCTGGATTGAAGAAGTGAAGACCGCCCACCTGCGACTGCCTGCCCGTGACCGACGCCATCTCCACGATCGGCAGCGACGAGGTATTGGAGACCAGGATCGCGCTCGCCGGCATGATGTCATCGAGCGTCTTGAAGAGCTTCTTCTTCTCGTCCTGGTTCTCGATGATCGCCTCGATCACCAAGTCGCGGTCCTTGAATTCAGTCAGATCGAGGGTACCGCGGAAACGTCCGCGATATTCGGACGCTTGCGCCTCGGAGATCTTGCCTTTGCCAGTCAGCATCGTCCACGCGCCATCCACGCGCGCCATGCCTTTATCGAGCAGGTCCTGATTCACCTCGGCCATGATGACATCGTAGCCCGCCTGAGCGACGGTCTGCGCGATGCCGGCGCCCATGAGGCCACCACCCACCACGCCGACCTTCTTGATCGTGATCGCCATTGTCACTCCCTCATTCGGTCGTTGTTGCTGATATCGCGCGTCTGTGGCGCGCCGCCCAGGGACACAGAGGCGCGCCGGGGCGACGGCGTATTGCCGCATTCCACGATACCACGCGTCAGTCAGTGTGAGGGAGCGGTGAAGATGTCGAGATGGAGGCTGACGGACGCTGACGGACGCTTATCCAGCGGTGGACCACGTCAGGTCGGAGACGCTGGGCGCGTAGCTGCTGATAAGAGTAAAGACGCCGCCGTCCGCGCTCGCGAGATAGACGCCCTGCGCGTCGCTGATTGCCAGCGCGCCGCCATCCAGCGACCAGGCGAAACTGGCGGGCGCGCTCACCGCGCCAGCGCTGGCGCGGTGAGCGCTCTGGCCACCATGAATGACGGCGATGACCACCTGTCCGCTATCCACATACGCCAGTCGCCGGCTGTCCGCCGACCATGCGGGCGTCATGCCACTGGCGACCGTCGCGGTGACCGTGGAGAGTTGCGCGCCATCAGACCAGAGGAAAAGGCGCGCGGTTGGCGTGGAGCCAGTCGCGCTGACGATGGCGGCGTATTTGCCATCGGGAGACCACACGATCTGGCTGACCCGTCCGCTCAGGGACGCTACTTGCGAAGAGTCGCTGGCGCCAGTGGACACAAGCCAGAGCGCGCCATCTCCCGCCAGCAGCCAACCTCTGGAGCCAAGCGCCGCGGCCGTGTAGCGTGTCTGCGCGGGTGTCAGGCGGGTCGCGGGCTCGGCGCCGGGAACCGCCGCGAAGACGCCTGTAATCTGGCCATCCCGCTGCGTCGCCCAGGTCACGGCGCCGCCACTCCAGCCGAGCCGCGCAACCGTCGCCTGGTTATCCGCTGGATCAGCTTGCATCGCAACCTGTGTCACCGAGCCCGCGCGCGCGACCCACACACTCTGCGAGCCGCCGCCCGTGACCCATGCCAGGGACTGGCTGTTCGCGCTCCAGACCGGCGCGCTGGCCAGCCCGCTGGCCGGTGTCGGCGCCCCAATCTGGACTGCGGCCGTCGTGTCCGGGCCACTAACGGTCAGAATGCGCACGCTCAGCGCGCCGGTAGCGTCCACACTGACGAAGGCCAGGCGCGCGCCGTCCGGCGACCAGACCAGGCCGCTCAAAGCCGCGTGAGGTAGCGCCTGCCCAGCGGGGGCGACCTGCGTCACGATGACATCCGTCAACCCGTCGGCGCGGACGAGATGGAGCGCGCCCGTCGCGCCGTCCACCCAGGCCACCAGGCGGCCCGCGTGCGCTTCGCTCGCGGGCGCCACGCTCCACGCCACGACGCGCGCGCCCGTCGGGGTCAATTGCTGCGGGGCGCTGGCGGTTGGCGCGGCGCTCGCAGGCGTTTCGGGCGCGCTCCAGAGCGCGCCGCCACGCAGGAAAATGACTCGCTGGCCGGGGGCGAGTGGGTAGGTGAAGGAGCCAGGCGCGCCAATGGTGTTCGTATTGTGGGACTTCGCGCCGCTCTGCGCAACCTGGTGTTCACGAATGTAGAGCCCGGAGCCAACCGCCAGCGCGATCAGGGCGGCGGCGGGAACTAGAGCGCGCCACAGGCGGGTCGGGCGAGCGGCAGGGTCGAGACGGCGCGCGATCGCGGCGAATTCGGGGGAATCGAAAATACGCTCGCGGAGCCGGTCATCAGGATGAACTGTGGGCAGCGCGCGCAAGAGCCGCTCATCGCGCTGGTAATCATCCAGCGCAGCCTGGCAGTGGGCGCAATCGTTGAGGTGCGAGCCCACATCTTCGCGAACCTGCGGATCGAGGGCGTCATCGAGATAGGCGCTCAGGTTGCCCTCGACCCACTGACATGTCATGGCCTGCCGCCTCCAGATTGCTCCAGGAGCTTATAGTGCTCGCGGAATGAATGACGCGCCCGCGAGAGATACATCTTCACGCCGCTCTCGGCGATATCGAGTGTCGCCGCGATTTCCGCATAGGACATGCCCTGCTGCGTATACAGCAGCAGCGCGGCGCAGTAGTGACGCGGCATGCGACGTAGCGCGGCATGCACCAACTCAGACGTGCCAATCGTCTCCTGGGGGTCAGCGCTCTCGACGTCCGCTGGCTCGTGATCGAGATCTTGCCAGGGCATCCAGGCGATCAGCTTGCGGCGCCGCAACGCGTCGTACGCCGTATTGGTCGCGATGCGGTACAGCCACGCTGACACCTTCAGGTTGGCGTCCATGCGTGGTAACGCGCGGAACGCCTTGAGAAACGTGTCCTGGGTGAGATCGTCCGCCTGCTCGCGATTGCCCACCAGATGATAGATGTAGTTGTAGATTGGCGTCTTAAATTCGTCGTAGATACGCTCGAAGGACCACGTTTGTTGAATGCCGTCTGGCCTGGCCGCGCGCGCGCGCCCCTTGGACGGCGCAGGCTCCATTGCCGCCGCGCCATCAGTCAAGGCCAATCCGCCCGCCATAGACCCGACGGTCACATCCATACTCCGGCCCCTCCGAACGCCGGCGTCTGTTCCGTCTCCTGGATGTGAACGCGCGCGCCCGGCGCCCTCCTCGGGCGTCTGCGATGTGGACGTCATGAGCGTCCTCGCATGTCCGCCAGCGCAGTCATGCGACGCATAACTGCGGAGAGAGCGCGCGAAACGTATCTGTCAGGTGGAACGGACGCATACAACGGCGGTAACTCACGCTCGGGTTCCAGTAGGCGCCTCATCCCGGAGGCGACGGGGCCATGCTACCATAGGCGGCGTGGGGTGGCCAAACTGGTATACCAGAGTTCCTACTCAGCACCGGCCGCTAGCCGCTGGATCTCTGAACTGGGGCGCCCAGCGGCTAGCGTGGCGCGGCGGCTACGCCGCCGGCTCGCGAGAGGCGTTGCGGCCTGGAACGGCGGGGAGTGGCGGCGCTTCGTTCGTCGCTGGTAGTTCGCGGTAGAGGTCAGCGCCATCCTTCCCGGTCAGGCTGCTCCGGGCATCTGCGAGGTCGCGCAGGAACGCGTCCTGGAGGTCGCCGCCGTTGCCACCGCCCTTCCAGGCGAGACTGATGGCGCGGCGGGCGAAGGCGATATCATTGCGCGGCTCTATACGGTCCAGGTCCTCGAAGAACCAGCCACAGCTCGTGTAGATCGCCTGGCCGTAATACTGCGCTTCGAGCAGACGCCCAAGCCGCTTCTCAGTCCCGCGCAGGAGAGGCCGCCGGCGATAGCGTCCCTGCTCCTGCCAAAACGCCTGCGAGGTTTTCACGCCGGACAGCACGTCCAGATACGCGTCGCGCGCGGACCAGGGGTCGCTGAACGCCGTGGCGGCTTCGCGCTCGAAGCCCGCGTCAAGCCGCAGGCGCAGCCGGTCAAAGGCGTCGCGCAGAGGACGCTTCCAGCTGGAATCTTCAGGCGTGCAGGCGCAGCCATCGCTCCAGCGCAGCACACCATGGTGGCAGCTCCAGGAGCTTGGCTCCTTCAGCCATGCCTCGCGAGTGGGTGGATGGTGTCGCAGGTAGCGGTCGAGTGTTGTCACCTCGTAGCCCGCGTCGGCCGCAGCCTCGCGAGTGAGTCGCCACAGAAACTTGTCGCGCCAAGGTTTGTGGTGACCGTAAAGCTCGCCGTCGGTGGCGATCAGGATCAGCTGGTCCTCGCCACGCGCCACTTTCTCGGCGTTCAGATGTGGCGCGAGGTCGCGGTGGGCGAAGCGGTCGGCGTCGCTCGTGGCCTCAGCGTCGAAAGAAACCATCCCGCTCAGCGGCCCATTGTAGAAGAAGACGGTAATCGTGTCGCCGTCCGGCAAGCGGACGAAATACGGTTCCGTCGTGTCCACCGGCTCGGCAGACTGCCACGGAGCCAGCACGGTATAGCGCACGCCCGCCCTGCGCAGCGCCGCCAGTGTCTCCAGGTCGGCCGCCGTTTCGGCCAGCCACATGCCCTCAGCCTTGCGCCCGAAGCGCCGCTCGAAGTCGCGCAGGCCCCAGAGGATCTGCGTCGTTTTGTCGCGTGCGCTGGCCAGCGGCAGGATGGTGTGGTTATAGGCCTGCGCCATCGCCGAGCCCGAGCCGTATTCGCGAACGCTCTCACGGTCGGCGTCGACAATGCGCTTGAGCAGACCGGGACTGGAGGTGTCGAGCCATTGGGCAAGCGTTGGGCCGATATTGAAGTTGATGCGCTCGAAGTTGCCCATCTCCGCGTTGGGTAAGTAGCACTCAGCCGTAATCTTCTCGTTGAAGTTCTGATACGGCGTCGCGCCCAGCTCGGCGGGAACGAGTTGTGTAAACGGGTCCTGGCGCGGAGGCTGATAGAAATGCCCATGAATGCAGAGATATTTATGATTGCTATTGGACACGAGTGACACCTAGCCTTCCCCGGCTTACCGCGCAGCGTCGCGCGAACGCCTCGGCGCTTGGCCCCATATCTAGTAGCCAGACCCGCCACTCTCTTGCGCGATTAGAATAACCAGAGTAGCAGGTCTGCATGGCTACCAGGGCGCCATGTGTTTACACGGCCCCAACGTTTCGGCGTGTTCACCAACTAGTATAGCGCACGCGCGAACGTTCGTCTGTTAGCGGGCGAACACCGGCTACGTCAGGAGCTACGTGACCTACGCCTGCTATCTATACGTATCAATGCCCCCATACGTACCAGTTAGAGTTCGCCTCGAGCGGCGTCAGCGCGCCGGTATGGAGATCGTAGAGCGCGATGGGCGCCGGCGCGCTATTCCCCGAGGGGTCGCGCACAATGAGCGCCGCGCTATCGCCGCGCCAGTACATGAACAACTTGTCAACGGTCTTCACTGCTCCGCCGACCTCGGCTATTTTCATCTGATAGGACCCGATAGAGGGACCACTGGATGACCAGTTCGCCGCGGCGAGGCTCCCATTCGGAGCAAAATCCGCCCCCACTAGCGTTGACGCAAGCTGGCCGCCAAACAGCGGCGTCGCGCCCGAGCCATCGGGGTTGGCATAGTAGATAGGGGTATCTGTGGGAGCGCCGGTGTCACTCGGCGCGCTATCCGCGCCAGGATGGTGATAGAGGATATGCGCGCCATCAGATGAGACATCCCATGGCGCGGTCCACATGCAGACCTCCACAACCTGACAGCCGCCACTCGTGTAGAGGCCCAGCCAGACGAGACGCGTATCCACCCCTGTCGTCAGGTCGATCCGGTGAAGCGAGGCTGTGGTCGCGCCAGGGCCGTCGCCGCCTGCGTAGTAGTAATAGCGGCCATTCGCGACAACCCGCGGGGAAGCGCCAGGGCCGACGTTGTTGACATTCGCCCAGTCCTTGATTGAGCCAAGCCTTGCCTGCGCGCCACTGGCGACATTGACTCGTATGAGCGTCGTCGCGCCCGGCCCCTCCAAGTTCTGGGTAGGATTCACGGCGATGGTGACGAGGCCACCGAGAAAGCTCGAATCATCGAGCCAGCCCAGGAAGACCTTGACGACAGACCCAGTCCCGCTGCTGTTCCAAAATCCCGACGTGAACCCTGTGGCGCGCGCTATCCCGGTCTGCGTATCAAAGATCGAGACTGAGCCGTTGTTCGCTTCCGTGCTGTCGCTGACCGCGAGGTAGCGGTTCGAGGGCGACCAGGCGAGTGGTATGGCCGGTGTAGAGGCCACCAGTCGCGGGGCCGAGCAGCCGCTGACCATGTAAACGTTGTAGTCATTACGTACGTAGGCGTAGACCATGCTCGAGCCCGCCTGGTTGGCGCAGACAAACCCGTTGGGCGCGGGAGTCAGTGTAGCAGACGGCGCGGTCGCGGTCGTCTGAGCGCTGGCTGTCGCCACCGCCGTGGCGGTCGGTTTCGCGGTAGGCCCGCGCAAACGCGGGCCGATGACGGCGACGAAGCCCGCGATGATGACCGCGGCGGCCAGCGTAGCCGCGGCGCCGGCGAGCCAGCGTCGTGGGCGCCGCGGCCCGCCAGACAGGCGGCGGGGCGCGCTGGGGCGCGGCGGCGCTAACGGAACGGTTGTTTCATCAAAACGGGCGCTCGGAGCGCCCAGGCTCAACGGCGAGCGGAGCAGCGTATAGAAGCGGCGATACATCTCAAGCGCCTCCTGGCATTCGTGACAGGTCGTCAAGTGGTTCTCGACAGCGGCGCGCTGGGCGTCGGTGACGCCGCCGCTGTGGTAGTTGGAGAGGCGGAGCAGCCAGGCGTCGTGGGCGTTCATGGCGCGCCCTCCTTCGCGGTCGCCGCGTCACGCGCCATGATCTGGCGAAAGCGCTCCTTCGCGCGGAAGAGCATCTTGCGAGCGTTGGCCTCGCTCACGCCAAGTTCTGTGGCGATCTCACGCGAAGTGAGGCCTCCGACAGTCTGAAGCAGGAGCGCGGCGCGCCAGCGCGGCGGCGTCTGCGCCAGCGCCGCCCACACCGCGTCGCGCTCAACCACTGTCGCGGCGATGTCCTCACTGTGGATCGCGGACGGCTCCGCCCGCCAGCGGCCGGAATCGTCCGGCTCTGGCTCGACCACACTCAGCGGCAGCCAGAGGAAGCGGCGTTTTCGGCGCAGCGACGAGATCGCCACATTAGTGGCGATGCGGAGCAGCCAGGCCTGAGGGCGGGTGATGTCGGTCGCCTCACGGCTGAGCGCGGCGTAGGCGCGCAGAAACGTGTCCTGGGTCAGATCAGCCGCCCACTCGCGGTCGCGCGTCATGCCATAGAGGTACTCCAGCACGGGCCGCTGGTATTCCGTGAACCAGCGCTCGACCTCGCGCTTCACAGCCACCTGTCGCGACGCGGCGCTATCACCGCGCGAAAGCGTCAGCCACGACGGCCACGCCAGCCACACGCGTCGCGAGCGCGCACGCGCCAGGCCTATGCCGCGCCACTCCGCGTTCACCCGGATCTGCGCCACAGTTACGCCTCATTTCCCGACTGCCCTTCATGCGCCTGGCCGCATCGCCGCTATAGAGTAGGACGACCCGGGCGACAGCGCTGGGACAGCGCTGGTTGTGACTTGCGTCACATTTTCCCGTTGCGCAGCGAGGCGAGCGCAAACGTGCGCGGGTCGCCATGGGGAACGTGTGGCGACGGAGGCGCAAGAGAAGCGCGCCAGCGCCGGGCAGGTGGCCCGCGGGCTGGCGCGCTTCATGGTCGCGAGGCGGCGCGCTAGGGGTTGATGATCTTCGCCTGGCTGGGGTAGAAGAGCATCGGGTTGACCCACAGATTGTTCCACTCCACCATGAAGTGGAGATGCGGCCCGGTCGAGTTGCCGGTCGAGCCTTCCAGGCCGACGGGCGACCCAACATCCACGAAATCACCCACGTGGACAAGGACGCGCATCATGTGGCCGTAGACCGTCGAGACATGGTTACAGTGGTCAATCTTGACCGACCAGCCCAGCCCGTTGGTGGCGTCGTAGGCCGCCCAGATCACCTGCCCCGCCTGCGCGGCGTGGATGACGTTGCCCTGTGGCGCCGCCAGGTCAACGCCGGTGTGGTAGACCCATGTCCCATAGACGATGAAGCCACGCACCCAGCGCGACCCCCAATTGGGCGCCTGTAACTGATAGCCAAGCTCATTCGCCCCGCCATTGGGCGCGCAGACACCCCCTTGTGGGCTGTTCCCCGCAATCGAGTTCCACCAGTTCGGCCCGTAGCGCACATCGCCATAATGCGCCGCCACGTTCAGCATCGAGGGTGGCTGGTACGTCTCACCATAAGCCGGATCGAGCGGGATCATATACTGGCGGCCGATCAGGAGCTCATCGCCCGCCTGCAGCCGGTTCAACTCGTAAAAGCCGCCAATCGCGACATGGAACGCCTGCGCCACGGTCTCCGGCGTATCCCCCCAGCGCGCAGTGTACCAGGAGAAGCGCACCCCACCCGCCACGCTGGCGGCGCCCGCATAGGGCTGGAGCGGGTTGCCCCCGCTGGCGTTCAGGACCTCGCCGAGCGGCGAGGCGATCACCACGCCCGCCACCACGAGGACGCCAATGATCGTAAAAGCCATGAGGCCGATAGTCAGTGGCCGTTGGCGCCTGGCGATGAACGGATGCTTTGGGGGCCGCTTCAGCCGCTTCGCGCCCGGTATCACCGTCGGCGGCGTCACAAGCTCGGCTTCCAGCGCCGTTGGAGCGGGTGGGCTGGACACTCTGGCGAGTGACACAGGGATGGCCTCAACCCGCGCGGTGATAGGCGCGGCAAAGGGAGCCTTCGCCGCCAGGTCGTGAAGCGACTCAATGCGCGCCGTCACGGGAGCGGCGGATACGGCGCCCTCTTCGCTGTCCTCATCGTCAGCGACCGCCTCGCCTGGCTCATCATTCCAAACGGTCGTCAGTTCCGCATCGGTCCACTCATCAGGAATGTCACCGTCACCCAGCGCGGCAAGCTGGGCAAGCCGCTGGTCGGAAAGATCGAGCGGGGTCGCCGTCGTGCGGGCGCGCTCGCGTGGGAAAAATTCCAGCGCTGGGTCGTCTACGGCGCCCGCGGCGCCCAGCGGAACACTCGGCTCGTTCCCGTCTCCAGACGCGTCAGCGGACGCGTACCAGGAGCCGCTGTCCTCATGCGGCATGATCCACCTCGCAGCCTCTGGTGGGGTTGGCGCCTCTGCGCTGAGGCGCACGTCTGGCATGCGTGTTTACTCGCAGCGTAGAGCAAGCGGCGCGCGGTGTCAAGGCGACAGTACTTCAACGGTGGGCCAAGGCAGGCGTTTGTGACACCGACTACCTGCGCAAGCCATCGGCTGGATTGTACGCTTCCTCGGGAACCCGCGCGCCAAAAGCGGCAAGCTCCAAATCCCGGAAGAGCAGGAAATCTCCCGCGTCCCGTCCATAATAGCTGAGGCGCGTCCGGCCATCCGGTCCCACGAGAAAGTCGCCTGGCAGCCCTCCCATGCGCCCGTCCATCGCGGTAAGATTCGCCACCATGCCGCCGCCAACATTGAGGCGAGCCGCCTCCCGGTACATGCTCCTGCGCGTCAACAGCGCCCAGAGCGCGCCGAAGAGGGAGGACTCCAGCCCATACCGGCTATAGACCTCGCGGCCGAGATCGGCGACGATGGGGAACGGCGCGCGCTGACGGTCCAGGTACTGGTGGGCGCGCTGTGGTGAGGACTCGAAGAACGCGATCACGTCCAGGCCCGCGCGGTGGTAGGCGGGATACCGGCGGATGAGATGCGCCACGCGCAGGTTGCATAATGGGCAGACAGCGGCGCGGTTGAACGTGACAAGGACCGACCGACCGCGATAATCCCCCAGCCGCACGCGTCGCCCATAGATGTCCAGCATGTCAAAATCCGGCGCGACTTGACCCTCGCGTACCTTCATAGCCTAGATGATCCCCCATACGCTCATCCTGAGGAGGCGCGCGGCGCGCGCCGGGCTGCAAGGCGCCCTCAGGGATCATAGCTGGCCGCTCGACTGCCCTACCAACGAACCGCCTGAAATAGCAGGTTCGCGCGCGAGCGCGGCGTCGCCGGGCTAGGCCCGGCGCGCCGCCTTCTCGACCAGATAGAGGGTCAGCAGGATGAGGGCGGTAATGATGACCGCCTGCCCGGTGCGGCCAGTTGTCGTCGCCGCGAAGGTGATCGCCAGCACGAGCCCCATGCCAAGCAGCACGAGCAACAGCCGTCCCGCGAGGGTAGCAATGTAGCGGCGGATGGAGCCAGGGCGAGCGGTCCGGCGGGCTGCGCCTGTCGCAGAGTGAGAGGAAGCCTCCTCACCCGACCCGCGCTCCTGGCGTGGCTCAGCGGAAGCGGCGGGGTTGCGCGCCTCAGCGGCGGCGATCAGCGCGCCGGTTACGGTCAGGCCGGCGGTGATGAGGGGCATCAGTGTGGACACGGCGCTGTGGGTCTGGCGCAGAGTATGGACGCGATCCTGGTGAAGCATGGCTCCTCTCCTCCTGGGTGAATCGGACTGAGAAATCTTCGGGCTTCACGCCCTCTCCGTGACACCTATCTATTCCGCGCGCGCAAGCGCCGAGCGGTAATTTGGCGCCTGGATTTGGGGAGATTTGACAGGCGTGTTTTGGTTGTGTTATTTCATTAGATGCGTATCTATGTAGATAGAGATGACAGCAATGACTTCTGAGCGAGAAACCCTGGAGCCGGGTGAGACCACACCGGACGAACGCATGGAGCGGCTGCTGCGCGCGCTCAAGACGCTAGCCGATCTGAGCCGCCTGCGCATCCTGGGCGCGGTCGCCACACAGGAGCGCACCGTCGAGGAGCTGGCCAGCCTGCTCGACCTGAAAGCGCCGACCGTCTCACACCACCTGGCCCGTCTGCGCGACCTGGGGCTCATCCAGACGCGGGCGGATGGCGTGACGCGCTGGAACGGACTCAGTGTGACGGGCCTCGAGGCGCTGGCGAAGCTGCTCTCTGCGCCTGAGGTCGTCGCGACGGCGGCGGCCGATGTTGAGGGCGTCGCGTGGGAGCGCAAGGTCTTGCGTGACTTCCTCGACGAGAGTGATCCGCCTCGCCTGCGCGAGATTCCAGCGCAACGCAAGAAGCGCCGGGTCATCCTGCGCTGGCTGGCCGACCAGTTCGAGTGGGACCACGACTATAGCGAGAAAGAAGTGAACTCGATGCTCAAGCGGCGGCATGAGGATACAGCGACGCTGCGCCGCGAGCTGATCGGCGAGCGGCTGCTGGCGCGCGACAGCGGCCGCTATTGGCGCTCCGAGCCGCCGTCAGAAGAGGCCCTGGCGCGCGTGCTGCGGCGACTGGAGTGGGGTCGCATCTACACCCTCGCCGAGCTGACGGCGCAGATTCACGAGGTCGCGCGCGACGCCGACACCGTTCGCGGTGAGCTGCTGGCCCGCGGCGCGCTGAGCTTTAGCGGCGACAGAGAGCGCTACTGGCTGGCCCGACCGCCCGAGGAGCGCCTGCGGTGAGCGCGCCAGCCGCCTAGACCATGCCACTATCGTGGAGCGCGTAGGGCCACGCGGCTCATGCGGCGCCTGGCCCGCGCAAACCGATCGACGCCGCGACGGCGCCGCTACACCACGCCGCTGGTCTTGTCCGGAGGCGTGGCGCTGACGTTGGCGGCCTGTTCCATGCGGGTGATGAGGAAGCGCGTCACACCGAGAACGGTGTCGCGGTCAGCGGGCTTGTGCAGGATCTGGATGCCCATCTGGCGCAACAAGACCAGGAACTCCGGCGGAAAGGTATCCACCGCCGCCGAAATCATCACGTAGCTGAAGCGCGGCGGCAGCATTCCCGCGCCGGCCGCCTGGCGCAGCATTTCATAGCCATCCATCACCGGCATCTGGTAGTCGAGCAGGACGACCACACGCCCCGTGATTGTCTGCAATTTCGCCAGCGCCTGCTGGCCGTCCGCCGCTTCATCAACCGCGTAGCCCGCCTGGGTCAGCCACTCACGCAGCAGCATCCGCACTGTCTGGCTGTCATCCGCAATCAGTACCGAGACCATCCCGCTCGCCTTCCGCTCGAGGGCGCCACCGGCCACATCCAGCCTGGTGACGCAGCTATTGCGCTCCCTGGACTGATAACGTACCAGTCTGCGCTGGTGAATCCGAACCGGCCTGACAGTCCCATTTGGAGGGCTGAGATTGTGCGCCAACCGTGACACTGCGATGGCGCCAACCATGCGGGCGTGGCGTACATGTGTTGAAAGCGCTCTCTCGTGCGCGACATCTGGAAAGGGTGGCGGCCCGTGCCCGGCTCAATCCGCATATTTTCCATCGGCGGCATCAGCATTGAGATCAATCTCAGCTGGCTGATCATCGTCGCGCTCCTGACATCCTACCTGGCGCTGGAGTGGTTCCCCTTCGCCGCGGGTGGCTACCCGGCGGTGACGTACTGGACCATGGGGCTGCTGGCGGCGCTCCTGTTCTTCGCCTCAGTCCTCGTCCATGAGTTGGCGCACTCGCTCATCGCGCGGGCGCGCGGACTGCCGGTGAAAAGCATCACGCTCTTCATCTTCGGCGGTGTGTCGGACATCGAGCGCGAGCCACAAAGCCCAGGCGTCGAGTTTCAAATGGCGTTCGCCGGGCCGCTCACCAGCCTCATCATTGGCGGCCTCGCGTTAGCGGCGACACTCCTGACCGGCCAGGCGATCCCGCTCGTCACGGCGACGCTCGTCTACCTCGGGTTCACCAACCTGCTGCTGGCGGGGTTCAACCTGATACCCGGGTTTCCACTCGATGGCGGCCGCGTATTGCGCTCGATCATATGGAAGGTGACGGGCAGCCTGCGCACGGCGACACTCTGGGCCGCGCGCGTCGGGCAGGCGTTCGCCTATCTGCTGATCCTGCTGGGGTTGTGGCGCTTCTTCAGCGGCGACCTGTTCAACGGGCTGTGGTTTGGGTTCGTGGGCTGGTTCTTGCTTCAGGCCGCGCAGTCGGAGAATACCCAGGTCGCCCTGGAGTCCATCTTCCGCGGCGTCAGTGTACGACAGCTCATGGGTCCAGCTCCCACTGGCGCGCCCCCTAACATCTCGATGCAACAGCTGATAGACGGCTATGTGTTGCCGCTCGGCGCGCGCTCGATTCCTGTCATGGAGGGCGAAACGCTCCTCGGGCTGGTAACCCTGGGGAATATTCGCCGCATCCCGCGCGAGCAGTGGCAGAATACGCCGGTCAGCCAGGCGATGACGCCGCTGGACAAACTGGAGACCGCGCGCCCTGATGAGCGCCTGAACGACGTCCTACCGCGCATGACACGGCGCGACGTCAACCAACTGCCGGTCCTGGATGCCAGCGGACGGATGGTCGGCATGCTCAGCCGAGACGCGATTGTGCGCTACGTGGATGTCCGGCGTGGCCTCGGATTGGACACAAGCCGGAGCGACGCGACGACCGCGGCGACGCGCCGGCCAGACGAACCACCACTGCCCGCCATGAACTAGCCCGCTCGTCTGGCGCGCCGCTGGTGCGGCGCTGATCTATTCGTGGTGACGAGCAGCGTTCTGTCGCGCTCCAACCGTCGCCGTAGCCAGCGTTTTCTCGTCAGGACTGGAGGAGTTGGAGAACGGCTGGCGCAGCAGGCGCCCGATGGTCTTGGTGGTCACCAGGCCCAGCAACGTCCGCGCGTCGGAATCGTCCACCACCGCGAGCATAGACACCGCACCGCATGGACTCGCCACAGGGAGTGGCGGGCGAGCGAGCCATCGCTCACACTCAATCATAGCGCATTACGATATAGATGACGCGCCAGACCTGTCGCGCATTGGTAGAATAGAGAGGAGCGCGAAGGACAAGGCGGCGATCGTCTGGCTGCCGCGCCGCATACGAGAGAGCGAGCACGATCCGATGTCATTTCCAGATGAAACCGGCGCACGGCAGCCCGAGTCAACACCAGACGAACAGGCGGCGACCGACCGTCATGGCGCGCGCTATCGCTGGGAGATGGAGCAAGCCCGCCGGCGCGCTGTGCGCGACATCGTGGAGCAGCGTATTCAGGAGGCCCGCGAGGAGGGCAAGTTTGATAACCTCAGCGGCGCGGGCAAGCCGCTGCCGTGCGACGCCAGCGAGGTCTGGGCCGGCGACCGCGCGCTAGCCTACCATCTGCTCAAGTCCAACGATGTCGCCCCGCCGGAGCTGGAGCGCGGCCGCGAGATCGACCAGGCGCTGGAGCGCGCCGAGGCCGACCTGCGGGCGCTGCGCCATCACCGCGATATCCTTGCCGCGCGCCGCACAATCTACCCCAGCGACCGCCGCGCATACAACCTCCAGCGGGACGCCATCGAGCGGCGCTACGAGGCGGCGCTGCGCGCGATCAACAGCAACATCCTGAGCCTGAACATCACCGCCCCCGCGGCGCTCCACCGCCGCTCGATTCCTGTCGAGCGGCGCATGGAAGGGTTCCGCGCCGAGTTCCCCCGCGTCGCTGAGTGAGCGCGTGATGGCCGGAGCGCAGGACTGGTAGAGCAGAAAGCGCCCTGCCGCCACGAGCGCGAGCGGTCGTCGGCGTCGACGTGGGCGCTGTTCTCGTAAGTGTACTTGCCCGGTGGTCAGAGCGCAGGCGGTCGCCCACGGCGAAGATATGTGCGCATCCAGCGCCAAGTCCCGCATCGGCTGCACGCTCGGCAGTGTGCGCAGCGCCCCACCCTCGCCGTCCCGCCGTCGAGCAGCCGCACCGGCTCACCAACGCGCAGGCCGCCGCGAGCAGCCAGCCGCGATCGGCCGTCAGCCAGGGATATTGACCGTCGTGCGTTTGACACTAATCCGCGCCGTGTACAAATCTGGCCACCCTGCGATGTGCTTACAATGTGGGCGGGACACGAGCGGGCGTAGAGGTGAGCCTCGCTGAGAAGGAGGCGCGTGGTGAGTCTATCGGCATGGCGCGGGCCGGGGGCGCATCCTGGCCTCTTCACGGATATGTATCATCCAGATTCAGCCTACGTCAGTTGGATATCAGGTCATAACGGCCTCGCCACCTTCGATCTGTACGCCCGCACGGCGCCATTCGACGGCGCCTACATGCTGGTGGCAGGGCTAGAGGCGGCGCTGGAGTTCGTCCAGGCATTTCACTATGAGCCAGATGAGCTAGCCTTCCTGGCCCGCATCCGCGACTATGATGCGGCGTTCCTGGATGAGCTGGCGCAGCTACGCTTCACCGGCGACATTTTCGCCCTGCCTGAGGGCAGCGTCGCCTTCCCCAATGAGCCATTGTTGCGGGTCACCGCGCCCTTCCGCGAGGCGCTCCTGATGGAAGCGGGCCTGCTCCAGGCGATCAATCTGGCGACGCTGGTAGCCACGAAAGCCGCGCGCATCACCCACGCCGCGGGCGCGCGGCGGGTCTCCGAGTTCGCCTTCCGGCGCGCGCAAAACCCGCTGGTCGTCGCCCGCTCCTCCTCCATCGGCGGCGCGTCATCCACCTCGCTGCTAGCGGCCGCGTTCGACTACCGCCTGCTGGCGACGGGGACGGTACCACACGCCCTGATCCAGCTCTTTCCGAGCGAGGAGGAGGCGTTCCTCGCCGTCGCCCACGCCTTCAATCGCTACACACTGCTGCTGGACACCTACGATCCGCGCCGCGCGATCCATACCGCCATCAGCGTCGCCAGGAGCGTGGCCGACGAGCTGGGACATACACTGGCGGCGGTGCGGCTGGATAGCGGCGATCTCGTGGCCGACAGCCAGTATGTGCGCCAGGCGCTGGCGGCGGCTGATATGAGCGCGACACGCATCCTGGCCAGCGGCGACCTCGATGAATACACCATCGTGGACCTGCTGGCGGCCGGGGCGGAGATCGACGCGTTCGGCGTGGGCACGGCGCTGGGCGTTGGCGCGGGCAACATCGCCCACGGCGTTGCGGGCGCGTCGCTGGGCGGCGTCTACAAGGAAGTCTGGTATGTCGAGCCGGACGGCGACGAGCGCGCGAAGGTCAAACTGGCGGGCGAGAAAACGACCTGGCCAGGACGCAAGGCCATCTACCGCCATCCGCAGTGGCAAGAAGACATCATCCAGCTCGAAGCCGAGCCCGCGCCAGCAGGCTACCAGCGGCTGCTGCGCCCAGTGATGCGCCAGGGCCGCATGGTCCCCGGCAGCCTGCCGCCGCTCTCGGAGATCTGGGAGCTGGCGCGGGCCAATCTCGCCGTCCTGCCGGCGCGCTATCACGCCCTGAGCGGCGCGCCCGTGTACCCGGTGCGCTTCAGCCCTGGCCTCCAGGCGATGCGGGCCGATACCATCCGGGAGGTGTCAGCGCGTGGCGCTTCAGCGGATGAAGCCGATGGAGCCGCGCCCGCTCTGGCCAGCGAGACAGGCGGGTCAGGGGTACGCCCAGACCGTGGGACCACGCGGCGGAAATAGCGCCGCGTGGTCCGCTTCAGCGTTTCGCCAGCACTTCTTCCCGCCGCCAGGTAGCGGCCGCGAGCGCGATCAGTCCGATGTCGGCCAGTGTCACTACAGCAGCGCCGATCAGGACCGCCAGCGAGCCCCACACCTGTAGCTCAGCGACGAGTCCGAAGAAGATCACATATACGGGCATCAGGGCCAGGCTCGCCACGCCCTGCGCCACCTGATACGTGCGCACGCGTGAGGAGATGAGCGCCGCGACGCCCGCCGCGAAGGTGGCGATCACCGGGACCATCGCCAGCGTCGCCACCACGATTCCCGGCTGCAGCAGCGACAGCCTGTCCTTGCCAAGGAAGGCCCAAATCTCCATCAGGTAGGTAGCCTCAGCCACCAGTGAGTAGAGCAGCGCCGGCGTCACCGCGCCCAAAATCTTGCCGGCGAAGATGGCGAAGTTGGAGGCGGGCGAGGAGAGTAGCGGCGCCAGGTTGCCTTTCTCTTTCTCGCCAGCGAACTGCCCGGCGGCCACGCCGGTCGCGAAGTTCGCTGGCAGCAGCCCGGCCACCAGCAAATAGATAGTCATCAGGCTGGCCAGATGGGCTGGTGAGCTGGTGGGCGCGGCGGGGCGGATGATGACCAGGACCCAGAAGAGCGGCCCCACTAGCGAGAAGAGCCCACTCGTCATCTGCGTCGCGCGGTCACGAAGCGACTCCAGCGCGGCCCGCACGGCGATCAGGCGCGCCGTCTGGAAGTCGCCCGGCGGAGTGAAGCGCGGCGCGGGCGCACCCCGAGCGCCGGATGCCGTCGTGCTCATCGCGTTCCTCTCTCAGTCCATGATCGGGGCGAGCGCAGGCCGCGCTTCGTCGCCGCCGACCGCATCGGCGTAAATATCCTCCAGTGCGCGCGCCTCGCACGTCACGGAGACGATGCGCGCGCCCGCCGCGACGAGCCGCGCGATGATGCCGGGATTGACGCTGTCCGGGTCAGGAGTGCGGTAGACGACCTCGGTCGCTGGCTGACCGGTTGGTGATACAGGTGTCGCACCCGCAAACGCGGCCAGCGCGACGCCCTCCGCGAGCGGCGCCGCCAGCCGCACCCGCACGATCATGTCCGGCGAGGCGTTGGCGCGCAGGGCGCGAGGCGTGTCATGCCGCACGACCGCGCCCGCGCTGATAATCGCGATCTGATCCGCCAGCCGCTCCGCTTCATCCAGATCGTGTGTGCACAGGACGATAGAGCGGTTGGCGCGCTTGAGGCCAACGATCAGGTCGCGCACGGCGCGCGCCGAGAGTGGGTCCAGTCCCGAGGTCGGCTCATCGAGGAAGAGCGCCAGCGGCTCATGTAGCAGCGCGCGCGCCAGCGCCACCTTTTGCTTCATGCCTTTCGAGAAGCCCGACATCCGCTCCCGCTGGTGGTCGCTCAGGTCAAAGAAGTTCACGAGCTCGTCGATGCGGCGCGCGCGGAGTTCCTTTGGCAGGCCGTAGACCGCGCCGAAGAAGTCCAGATAGGCCGGAAGCGTCATCTGCTCATACAGCCCCGGCGTGTCAGTGACCAGGCCAACGCGCGCGCGCACTTCACTGGCGTCATGGCGGATGTCGTAGCCCGCGACGCTCGCCTCGCCCTCGCTGGGCGAGATGAGGCCTGACAGCATGCGGACGGTGGTAGTCTTGCCCGCGCCGTTTGGCCCCAGCAACGCCAGGATGGAGCCATCGGGCACGTCGAACGATACGCCGTCCACGGCGGTGAAATCGCCAAAGCGCCGGGTCAGTCTCGAGGCGCGGATCATGCGCCACTCGCTTTCCACTTTTCTGCTGTACGGTCAGGAAACCAATGCTGTACCGCTCGCCGGACAGACGCGCCACAGAGTATACGCAGCGCGAGCCCAACGAGTCGCGTTGGGCTCATGAAAGCGCTTGTAGCCGCGCGCGGACCACGGCGAGGATGTAGCGCTCGCCAGCGGTCAGCGAGGCGCTGTTGTTGGTGAGGCGGGCCAGCGGGTCACCCTCCAGCAGATCACAGGCGGCGAGCAACCCGACGCGGATCGCGGCAGTATCCAGGCTGGCGGCGAGTGCGGCGAAGGCGGCGCGCAGGCGCGTGTCGGCTTCACACTCGAAGGCGGGCAGTGGGCGTGGCAGAGCGCGTGCCTCGGCGTACAGCGCCAGCAGCAGGTCACGCGCCTCTTCGAGCGAAGCCAGCGCCGACCAGAGGCGCGCGCGACGCAGCGCGATCTGGCCATTGAGTAGCGCGCGGACCGCGAGCGCGAGCAGCGCATCCGCGCCAGCGGACGCCTCGACACGGTTCCGCTCCCCCGCGACGCGGATCTCCTCAATTGCCACAGCGGACCAGAGCAGCCGCATGGAGTCGAGGATATTTGGACTGGTCGCGGAAAGCGGGTGGTAGCGGATCGAGAACTGCGCCAGGGACTCCAGCGCGACTTCGACCGCGGCCGGACGGCGCGGCGCGATCAGCGCGGGCCGCTCCCCAATCGCGGCGCAGAGGCGCGCGGCCTCCCCAACGGGATCAAGCGTGGCGGCGTCGCTGATGACAACATCCAGGTCGAGGTCAGATTCGTCGTCCCAATTCCCGCGCGAGACAGAGCCGAAGACCAGGAAGGCCCGCGCCCAGGGCTGCGCCGCATAGTAGGCCGTCATGGCGCGCAACAGGCGTTGATGCGTCGCATTGCCCAGACCAGCCAGGTCGGGGCCCGCCTCCTGCCCGGCCATACCAGCCTCCAGACGGTGGGTCTGCCGCGCCTAGGCGCCCGCCCACGCTCCCGCGCCGGACCGCGTGCCCACATACTCGCTGTAGGCCGCGTACAGGCGGTCAAAGTAGCTCGTATAGGCGGAGGCGACCTGGGCGGAGTTCAGAATCAACAGGTTCTCATCGTTCAGCTCGGCATTCTCGGAGAAGTTGAAGCTTCCGGTCACGACGAGATGATCGTCGATGATGAGCACCTTGTTATGCATGAAATCCTGCTCAGTGTTCGGGTTGAAGGCATGCGTTGGCGCGAAGACGAAGCGGCGGTCGCGCATGAACCAGAACGACGGGTCGTCGGCATGCTTGTAGCGCAGCACATCCTGCATGCCATGCGGATCAATAACGCCACGGATGTCGGCGGACGAGCTGGCGAAGTGGCTCAGCGCCTGCAGGATTCCCGGATCACTGATGAGGAACGCCATCACGCGCACCTTGCGGGCATGGGCGAGCGCCTGACTGATGGTCTGCTCGATCTGCTCGCCTTCGAAGGGCGCGAAGTAGGCGGTCGTGACGCTGGGCCGCGCGCTCGTCGGTGTCGTCGGGAGGTGCGCCGCCTCCAGGCTGGAGCGGCGGCGCGCGTGGCTGTGCTCGCCGCTCAACAGGTCGGTGAAGACCGCGCCATACTGGGCGATGATGCCCTGATCGCGCAGTGTAAGGCAGTTGTTGTCCTGCTTCTCTAGCCCGCCAACGGTGAAATTCGCTGACCCTGTCCACAGCGTCACACCATCACGGATCAGGAACTTGTTGTGCATCAGGTGGCCGCTGTTATGGACTGGCGTGGCGAACGGCAGCAGTCCAGCGGCGTTGAGCGCCGCCTCCGTGCCGCTGGGCTTCGGGTCGCCCGTCAGGCCGCCAGTTCGCTCTTTGCTGGCGTCATAGGCGATGCGCAGTCGCTTGCCGGTACGCGCGGCCTCCTGAAGCGCCGCCAGCACATGTGGATGGCGCAAGTCGTAGATCGCGCAGTCCAGCGAGCGCTGAGTGCCGGAGATGAACTCGATCAGCCGCCCGGTCAGGTCAGAGTTCACTCCCGCGCGCTCGGAGCGGAAATACAAACGCAGCCAGGGGGCCGTGGCGTCGGAAGAGCTCATGACACAACCTTTCAATATCCTGAGGGAGACACACCAGCACACGCGCGGGGCCTCGCCCCTCACTTCGTATTAACTGGCCAGAGGGCGATTGGTTATCGCACCGGCGCCGCCTACAGGAATAATGGCCTCGCTCGCGCCTTGGCGCACGGAGACTGCGCGGCATTGGGGCACAGGAGATGGAGTTGTGGCGATCAGGCGTTGCGAGGCGGAGAGGCAAGGAGCGGCACGCGGATATTCACGTCGACGTTGGGCAGATCGGACCACCGCAGGCGCCCGTCGCGGGCGCGCAGGGCGAACACGCCAAGCCGGCCGCTGATGTACACAGTGTCGCCCAGGGTATCCAGCCGCACGTTCTGCAATTCGGCCGGATGACGCCATTGCCCAGACGTCAGCTCGGAGCGCCAGCCGCGCAGGATCGAGCGCAAGTTACTGGTGACCTCACGCCAGACTCCACCGGCGAAAGCGCCCGGCGCGCGGACGCCCCAGAGTCGCAACAGCGCCGCCATGTTCTTCGGCGAGCGCCAGCGCCAGCGCGTGACGCCCGTCTCCAGGTCCAGCGCCCGCGCCTCGATGTAGCTCTCGCGGTGTTTATTGCGCCGCTCGTAGACACCCCAAAGATACGCGGCTTCGGGCGACGCTTTCGACCCATTCCCGGCTGGGCGGCGCGCCACTTCTTCGCAGACGGGCAGCGCCGCCACGCGTCCAGTGGGCTCGTCTTCGAGAACATATGCCACGCCTGCAGCGTTCACATCCAGAAAGTCGCCTTGAAAATCCAGCTCACCGGCAAGGCCGCCGTCCACGGCGTCGCGGGCAGTGAGGTGATAGGCGTGGGTCGCGGTCCTGTTGATGTCTACTACCAGCTCCCCGCCCCACGAGAAGGTCACACGCTGGGTCTGTAGATCGATCTCGCGTGACCAGAGTGGCGCGCCCGTCGCCATGTCCAGCGCTTCGAGCCAGCGGCCCACGCTCCCAGTGGGGGACACACGCTGCACGTCTACATAGAGCCGTCCGTCGCGGGCGGTGATGATCTGGGCCTTGGCCCGCCGGAGGTCGCGGGGGAAAACGGGCTTAACCGCCTCCTCAGCCGCGTACAGGCCCATATCGTCATCCGCGGCATACGTTCGGCGCCAGCGCACGGCGCCATCCCGGGCGTCCATCCCGAAGAGCGCGCCTTCGTTGAGCGGGCTATCCGATGCGGAGACCGCCAGGATACCCGCATCCAGCGCGATCGTCGCCCGACCCACCAGGGAGGTATTGCGCTGTGTCCACAAGAGCGCGCCGTCAACTGTCCGGCGGGCCTCGATCCGCGCCAGATCAAACCCGACATCCATGCGCTCCTGGCGCAAGCGATATTCCCGCGCGCCTGTGGAGTCACGCTCGTAGATAGGGTCGCCCTGCGCGTCTCGCGCGAGCGGAGCTAGTGGGCGCGATGTCGCGCCGCGTGTCACACGGTGGTCGAGCCACCGCCCCGTGGAGACAGCGAGATAGACGGTATCGCCGCCATGCGCCAGTCCGGTGGTCTCGCCGCCACTCCACCGCCGCCAGATCGTGGCGCCGGTGTCGGCCCGCAGGAGCGCTGCTCCGCCCCGCTCCAGAGCGACGAGCACGGTCTCCGGATACGCCGCCTCGCGCTCCTTGCCTCGCGCGCTCACATCCTGGACGTTGACCGGCATGCGAGGCGCTCCTTCCGCGCGTTGACACTCATGGGCTGTCCATAGTGGCGCCATGCCTGAAGCGAGTACAGGCTACAGCGCGGTGACGTTTGGGCAATAGCCGGATTGCCGATGAATTATCGCATGGTCTCCTGATTGGCTGCTTTCCGGGCCTCCGCAATCGCGCGGTCGGCCCGCTCGCGCCCTTCCCTGGGCAGCCGCCAGCGCAGACCGCGCTCCACGCCCGACGCCAGCATTCCGCCAAAGGCGCCGCGGACCTGGGTCACCAGCGGATGCGTCCAGACGTTGGCCAGCGCCAGCAGCGCTATCATCCCATCCGTGAAATAGGGATCGCCACCACCGTTCTTGCCCTGCGTCTCCCGGCCGAACCCGGGGCGAAACGCATGCGCGATGATGTATCCCGTCCGCATCAACTCGGAGACAAGCAGCGCGCGCTCAGCGTCCAGGTCAGGGGAGATGCCATGCGTCGGCAGGTGGTTCGTGCGCGAGAGCTCAACTTTCACATCTTTCGTCGCGCTGCCTATCCAGATGGGGCGGCCATCGGTCCCGGCGCGCTGCGTCTTCCAGAAGCGGACGTGGTCGCGCTGGCGAACATTCTTGCCCGGCCGCTCGAAGGCGTAATCCTCTTTGCGGCCGAAGAGATAGAGATTGCTCACTGGCGCGGTAGAGTACTTGCGCCCAAAGACCGAATCCACGCTGATACGAATAGCGGTCACGAGATCGATCTCATCGGCGCGATACCACCCCGCGGCGCCGAAGCTCGCGGCCAGTTGCCCATCCGTGCCAGTGACTTCCAGATTCAGCGGGTCGCCCGGCAAGCCGGCGCGATTGAAGGTCGTCAGCGGCTCACCACTCGCCATCTGCGCCAGAGAGGCCTGGCGACCGGGCCGCGAGAGCCGGCGCAGGCGATGGTGGACGCTCCAGACGCGCGCGACCGCCAGCGCGACGAGGATGATCAGCGCGCCAGCGGCGCCCTCAATGGCAAGCAGGATAGTGGACTGGCCGAAGAGCATCGCGACTTTCCCTTTCGAGAACATCACCATGATGCGCGCCGCATCCGGGGCGCCAGCACAGCGGACCCATTATACCAGACAGCCCGTGACGAGCCGCGACGCGACGCGCGGCGACACAGGCCCGGCGCTAGGGCAAGAAGACGCTATCGCATACGCGCGAGGGGGCCTCCACGGCGGTCCGCATCCCGTCGGCGCGATTGCGCCATGCGAGGATGATGAGATAGACGCCAAATGGGACAGTGGCCAGCGGTTCCCAGGTGGCTATCAACGGGGGCAGGAATGAGACGAGAATAGAAAAGGCCAACGCGCCGGAGATGAGGGCCAGCGTCTGCCTCCGCGACCAGGCGGGACTGCGCGCCCATGACGCTCCAAGCGCCAGCGCCCAGCCCGCCAGCCCAAGCAGGATGGCATTGGCGACCAGCGCGGGCGCGGCGGAGGCAGCCCCAATGCGCTGGTTAGCGCGGGCGAAGAGCGCGGGCAGCAGGTAGATGCAGACAAAATAGACGAGCATAGCGAGGAAGCCGAGGCAGCGCAGCCGCCACAGCCCCGGCGCGAATCGCACGGGCATGGAGGAGGCTGTGCGCTTCGGTGGCAAACGCAGCGCAATAGCTGCCAGCGCCAGCGCCACCAGGAACACCGCGGCACGTTGCAGTCGGTCGTGTGGGGCGAAGAACGCCAGCGACGAGAACGCGACAAAGACCACGCTGGTCACGATCATACCGCGTCTCCGCAGCAAGGGAACGCCTGCCAGCGCGGGCATGACGCTATCGAACAGGTACACCGGGATGAGCACGCTGACAAAGAGGTGAAAGACGGTGAGCGAGACCGCCCAGCTCCAGTCGATTCCATGAACGAAGGCGTAGCCATCGGGCTTGACGGTATACCACGTCCCTGCCACCACGCCTTCGTTCACGAAGCCAAAAGCGACGCCCAGCAAGACCTTCGCCGCGAGTCGAGGTCGCCGCCGGATGATGATCTCCCGGATGAAGAGGTCGGCGGTCCCGTAGAAGATGGCGACGGCAACCAGGCTCAGCGGATCCGTGAGGATCTTCGCCACCGATGTGCTGTTCGTGGCGATGGTCTCTGGAATCAGGCCGGCCAGCAGCGCGAAGAGCAGGAGCGACAACCAGCGCCGCGGCCGGGACTGCGCGCCTTGCTGGGTGGCCAAGTCGCGAGTGTCCGGCGGCGCTGCCTCTAACCCCATCTCCACACGAACCTTCCAACCGTATGCGCAGCCGCTACGCCGCGGCCGCTACGCGCCGCCGAAATCCGGCCCAGGCGCCTCCTCGGCGCGATCCGCGGCGACCTCCTCAGGGTCCTCGTCCTCGGCCATCACCAACAGGGGCAGGGCGCTCTCGGCTGGCGCCTCTTCCATGTCAGGGGTGGCCATCGCGGGAATCGCGCGGCTCATGGCGACACTGCCGCGCAGCATCATGCGCCAGCCCTCCGCCAGTCGCGGCGCGATGGCCTCCAGCCGTCTGCGAGCCTGATCGAGCATGGGTTGTCGCTGGCGCGCTTCTGGCCCGCTCGCGCGCCAGACGTCGCGCGCGCCGAGCGCCTGCGTGATCGAGCCCTGAACCTGCTGCAGCAGGTCAATCGTCTGGTTGAGCGTCACCAGCAGGTCGCCCTCGGCCAGCTCAATCCGGCGGAGTAGCGTTGAGAGCGACACCCCGCGCGCCCAATTGAGCGCCACGCTGTGGAATGAGTCCACAAGGCCGGAGGTCATCTCCAGCCCCTCGTTGTACTCGAACTCCTGCACGAACGTCAGCGCGCGGCGAGTCGCGCGGCGCGCCTGCGCCAACTGTGACTGCATGACAAACGTGTTCTTGAGCGAGCGGTCGTTATCGAACGTAAACCAACTCATGACCTCGGCCAGCTCCGCAGGGCTCAGTTCATCCAGCGCGCCGGAGAACAAGAGCTCGCAGATGGTAATACCCGCTGGATGGAAGATGGCGCGCAGCAGCCGTCCGCGCGCCGTCAGCGCGTCATCCTCGCCGATGTAATTTAGCGCCCGCAGCACGTAGATCGTCGCGTTCAATTCGGCGAGCGCGGCGCGGCTGAGGCGCGGCGCCCCGCTCGCTTCGTCCGCTTGCGCGGGCTCATAGGCCGTCTGCGCCTCCTCGGCCACCGCATCCGCGCGAGCGCCGCGCCGTTTGGAGCGGCGCACCAGGACACCGCGCCGTTGAAACTCACGCAGGCTGGCGGCCACCGCGCGCCGCAACCGACTCTGGTCACCCGGACGCCACAGATTGAGAACGGTATTGTAGCGCACGATGAAGGCGCTGGTGACTGGCAGTAGCGGCGCGGTGAGTGCGGCGAAGGCGGGCTCGAAGCTGTCCCATGGTGAGTACAGCATCACTGCCGCGCCGTTCTCGTCCATACCTCGACGGCCCGCGCGCCCGGTCACCTGCTGGTATTCATTGGGCGTCATCAGCCGCATCTGCTGGCCATCGAACTTGGAGACACTACCCAGCACGACGGCCCGCGCGGGCATGTTAATCCCCAACGCAAGCGTATCGGTCGCGAAGACCGCCTTCAACTCGCCCCGCTGAAAGAGCGTCTCGACCATGACCTTCAGACCCGGCAATAGGCCCGCATGGTGGAAAGCGAGACCGCGTGGCAACAGGTACAGCAGCTTGCGCGCCTGTTCCAGTTTCTGGTCTTCCGCTGGCAGAGCGCGCACCCACTCACGCGTCTCGCTTACCAGCCGGGCGCGCTGTTCCGGCGTCGTGAAGAGGTGTGTCGCGGCGCGCTCGGCCGCCTCCTCCACCGCGCGGCGACCGGGAAGGAAGTAGAGGCACGGCAGCAGGTTCGCCTCACGCAGCGCGGTGAGGACCTCGCCGGGTTCGGGCGCCTGGCGCTCGGGCGCCTCCTCTTCCGAGACTTGCTGACCACCGAGCGCGCCAGCGGGCGCGGGGGCGGCGGAAACACTCTCGATGCGCGGGCGCTCCGAGCCGTCGAACGTGTAACGTCGGGCGCGGTCGCGCATGCGCGCCGCTTTTGCCTCGCCTCCGATACCAGGAAAGCGCGCCACGCGGACGCCATTGGCGTCGCGCGTGACATGCAGTTTGCCATCGAGAAAGTAGTAATTTTCCAGCGGCACCGCGCGCTCGGTATGGTACACCATCGCCATTGGCCCGTGGACTTCCTCGATCCAGCGCCGGAGTTCACTGGCGTTGGAGACCGTGGCTGAGAGGCCAACGAAGATGACGTGCCGCGGCGAGTGGATGATCGCTTCTTCCCAAACCGGGCCGCGCTGCGGATCGTTCAGATAGTGCAACTCATCGAAGATGACGCAGCCGACGCTGGAGAGCTCCTCATCCAGCCGGGCGCGGCGCGCCATCTCGGCGACATCCGCCGCGCCCGGCTGCGGGGCTCCACGCGGCGCGCCGTGCCGCGCATCTACCTCCGCCAGCAGACCCGCGGCTTCCTCGCGCGGGGTGACATGCGCCGCGCGCAAGCCTTCCAGCAGCATATTGCGGTAGATCTCGGTCGTCATCACGACAATGCGCGCGCTGGGATTCTCGACGATGTCGCCCGTCAGCAGTCCCACCTCATCCGCGCCATAGCGCGCGCGCAGATCGCGAAACTTCTGATTGGAAAGCGCCTTGACGGGCGTCGTATAGATGGCGCGCTTGGAGTCGCGTCGCGCCAGCCAGATACCGGCTTCCGCCACGACCGTCTTGCCAGTGCCAGTCGGCGCGGCCACGAGGACGGAACGGCCCTCCGCCAGGTATTGCGCCGCCTCAAGCTGAAAGTCATCCAGTGGATAGGGCTGCTCGGCGGCGAAAGCCTCGACCAGCGCTGTGGATTCGGGGTCGCGCCGTAGCGTCCAGGGCTGGCGCTCGTCCGGGCCGTTCCCACCCAGCGATTCTTCACTGCGCCGCCGCTGCCGCTCACGCTCATTGCCGCTGACTCGCGAAGTGATCGGTGGCCGGCGCGGACCTTCGTCCTGGCGGGGGCGGCTTTTGCCACCCTCGCGATCGCTCGTATCGCGTATGATGCGCGGCGTCTTTACCCGGCGATAGCGCGGGTGTTTATCGTAGCGGCTCATGCCTCTTATCCTGACATTCCAATATTCGGCGCGGTCTCCCCATAGTGTCGCACGTCGCGCGCTCCCTCTGCGCGAAGCGCATGTCAGGACCACGCCTGCGCCACGCGATTAGCCCGATTGACCTCCCATGCTGAGAGATCTCAGGCTGTGCGCTGCGCGGACGCGTTTATGGCGCTCGCGCCCCTTGAGGGTCATCTGGTAGGGCGAACCGCAAGGATGCGCGCCGGGCGCGGCGCGACACGCACGGTGGCCGGCGTCGTGCCGCGGACCTCTCCATCCAGCGTTATCCCGGCGATCTCCGGCGTCGTGAGGGAGACTGACCGGGCGCGAAACCAGCGCAGGCCGGATGGCTGCATGGCGTTCGTCGCACGCCCACCGCGCGCCAGCGCGGTCACAAAGCCTTCGATGGCGACGGCTAGCGCCTGCAGGGTGGAGACGGATTCCGCCTCAAAGAACAGAAAATCGAGCAGGTGGTCGTCATCGCGCACGGATGGAAGCCTCAACCCCAAACGTCCACCAAAGACGGGCAGGTTAACGGCTGCCATCAGCGTAATTTGTGACGTAAAGGTCCACGCCGTATCGTCCTCCGCGCCCTCCAGGCCCTCGACCTCGACGGTGACGGGCAGCGGGATGTAGTGACTGAGCGACTCGAGGGCGGAGGCCGCGTAGGTGAAGGTTCCCCAGCGCCTGCGCTGCGCGACATCGGTCGCCAGGTGGGCGAATTCGACGTTCAGGCCCATCGTGAGCGCGTGTAGGAACAAGCCTCCCGCCGAATGTGTGGAAGGCGCGAGCTCGCCCGCGTCCACAAGCCACTCCTCCCCGCGCGCGAGACTATTGGCGATGAGGCGCGCGGCGGCGAGCGGGTCGGATGGAATAAGGAGCGCACGGGCGGTGTCATTGGCCGTGCCGAGGGGGAGCACACCAAGCGGCAGTCCAGCCAGATCAGCGAGAGTCGCGACCGCGCCCACACTACCGTCGCCACCCGCGGCGACCACCGCGGCCACACCCAGCGCCTTCCAGCGCGCCACAAGCTCATCGGGCCCGCGCGTATCCAGCTCGGTGACGGGGAACGCGTCCACAACGCTCAGACCCGCGGCGCGCAGCAGCGCTTCGGGGTCAGCGAGGCCCGCGGAGCCCGCATGAGGGCTATGGACGAGCGCAATCCGCGCGCTGGCGGCGAGCCCGCTGGACATTGGGGATCCATGCATCACAGGCTACTTTTTGATCACCCGTAGGAGGAGGACGCTGAGCTCGAAGAGCGCGGTAAACGCCACACCGACGATGACCGGGCTGATCGGATCGGCGCCTGGGGTGATGAAGGCCGAGATGAACCAGAGAGAGAAGAGGATATACATGCGCTTCTGGCGCAGGAGGCGGCTGTTGACGATGCCGACGACGCCCAGGAAAGTGATCACCAACGGCAGCTCGAAGACGATTCCGAACGCCAGCAGGAAGTAGGTGACAAAGGTGAAGTAGGCGTCGGCGTTGATCAGCGGGATGAAGCGGTCAGAGCCAAAGGTGAGCAACCAGTCCATCGGATAACGCAAGGTGACGAACCCGACCGCGAGACCGATCGCAAAGAGCGCGACGCCCAGAAAGGTGAACGGCGCGACGTACTTGCGCTCTTTGCGTGTGAGGCCGGGCGCGAGGAATCCCCAGAGTTGATAGAGCACGACGGGAGTAGAAGCGGCGATGCCAACAGCGAGGGAGACCTTGAGGGCGACCATGAAGCTGCCCACCGGGTCACTGATTACCAGCTTGCCATGCTGAATGAGCTCAGGATTACCGGAGACGGCGGGCAACGGAGTCAGCAGAAAGCCGAAAATAGGGTCCCAGAATATGAACGCGACCACCGTACAGGCGGCGACAGCGATCATGGCGAAGATCAGGCGGCGGCGCAACTCTTCGAGGTGCTCCACCAGCGTCATAACCCCGCTCGTGTCCTCGTTTTCCTGCTCATTCTGGGGCGAGTTCTGGGAACCGCCAGAGGGTGAGGCGCTCTCTAGCGGGGGAACCATTCGCGCGTCAGTCGCTGCCATGCTTCGCTCCCTTGCCGATGGCGGCTGGGTCGCCGCAGCCTTGCCAGGCTACTGCCCGCCTGGCCGCGCGCTTGACGCGGCGCTGACCGGCTCAGCGGGCGCAGACTCCGCGGGCGCGCTCGCATCAGTTGGCGGCAGGGCCGGTGGGGTGGCGGCGGCGGGCTTCGCCGGTCCGATTTCCGGCTCCTGAATGCCGTTGGTCACTTCGCGGATAGATTTCTGGAACTCCCGAATGGTCTTGCCGATCGAGGAGCCAATCTCCGGCAGGCGCTTGGGTCCAAAGACGATCAGCGCGAGCAGCACTAATGGCAGTATTTCAAACCAGCGCATGGTCAACACCCCCTCTGGGCAAGCCGGACATCGCGGGATAGCGCAGCCGCCGATGTGTGGCGCCATCGACGCCTGCCTGGCGCGGCGCCGCCTCCATATTGACTATTGATTATACTCCCGGCGACCACTCGCGGGTCACATCTCAGCCAATCCGGCCGCTTCCGCGGCGCGCCACGAGCATATGTTGGGACGATCCAGCCCAGTCGTGGGCGACTGGCGCCTCTACATGGCGCGGCCCGCGCTGGGGCTGGAAAGCCACTGACGCGGGCCGTCGTGTGATGGGATGTCGCTGGCTAGGAGAGACGCTACTGGAGTCCGACCGCCTTGCGCTGGCTGGCGGACTCGCGACCCATCAGCACATCCTGGCGCGTCGGGCCAAAGAGCCCGAACATGAAAGCGCCAACCGCCGGGAGCAGCACAGCAAGCGCAAACCAGCCCCAAGCGCCTGTGCGGTAACTCACGATTATCGCTCCAACCCACGCGACGGCGGCCAGCACACCCGCGATGCTGTACAGGTGAAAGCCTACTGTGGTGATGTATGGAGCAGCGGCGCCGATGTTCGTACCGATCGCGCCACCGACCAGCGTTCCGCCGATTACCAGCGTCAACAACCCCCAGGCGCCGCAGTAGGTGGGTAGCCCGCGGTCCAGAACATTGCCAGCGCCCAGCGCGGCATAGGTCGAAGCCAGGAATGCGATGGTCAATCCACCCATCTGCGGCACACTCACCGCATCTGGCGTCGCGTCAGTGGGATTGAGCGCTGAGAGCGTGGAAACCGCAAGCGCCGCCCCAATGAGCAGTCCGATGACCAGAAGAATTCCCCAGTCAAACTGACGCGCGCGAATCGCGGTCAGCAGCGCGTAGACCCACGCGGCAAGCGCGAGTAGACCCCCAGCGACGCTGAAGTACTGCGGGACCGTTCCCAGGAACAGGCCACTCACAAAGGTCGTAACAATGCCGACGAACGACAGAAGCATAATGATGCGCCTGGCGCCAGCGGTTCGAGTACCATCCATATCGCTTGAAACGCTCCTGTTACCAGCGTGTTGGCGCGCGCGGCGGGACGGCGCGTTAGCGCGGCCTGCCCGCGCCCCGGCGCGGAATATATGGCAATGCGTGGGTGACGAATCCAGAATCGAGAAACCATCGCGATGAGCTAACGGCAGTATACCCTACCGCCCCTGTAGGACTAGCGCATTTGCTGGGCCGAGTATACGTCATCGCTCCCTGCGTGACAACGTATCGTCAGCGCGCCGGTTAACCATCCTGCGCCAGGCGGCCAGACATGCGCTCGATCTGCTCAATATGTTCCCGCTCGTGGTCCACCTCGATGGTGACCAACTGCCGGACCGTCAGCGGCCCCATCTCTCCATGAACGCCAACGCGCTCCCAGTCGCTCGGCGCGATAACACGCAGAAACGCAGTGACCGGCTCGCTAAAGGCGCGGAACTGGCGCGCCAGGTCGGGCCCCAGCGCATAGCGATAGGCCGCCAGCGCCACACAACCCTCCTGGTCATAGGGATCAAGTTGCGGGCGATCCTCGAAGACAGCCCGGCGCATCCGCGCGCCCCAGTAGCGAGACGCGTCGCTGAGGTGGCCCGCGAGCTCACGGACCGACCAGCCGTCCACGCCGGGAGCCGCCTCACGCTCACCCAGGGCGGCGATGGCCGCCTCCAGCCGGTCCGGCATGCCCGCCAATTGCTCGATGAGGTCCTTCGCGCTCCTGGGAGCGGCCGCGTCACTCGCGCTCACCCACGGTCCCTTTCTCTCGTTCCGCCGCGCGGAGAGCGCCACAGGCGGCCACACGCCTTCAGACGCTCGCCCTCGCGATTGTTTACACACATATACGCCCCACAGTGTACAATGCGGGACAACGCCAGCGCGGGAGCCATCGTCGGCATGCGTCGCGTGACCATGCTGGCCGCATACAGCCTCAGAAGGGAGCGCGCTGGATGTCCGGCGTCGGAACAAGTCTCAAATCGGATGTGGCGGAGCGCGCCGAGCGCCTTGTCGCCTTGCGACGCGTGTTTCACCAGCGTCCGGAGCTTTCCTTCGAGGAATATGAGACGGCCGCCGAGATCGCGCGCATCCTGCGCGAGGCGGGTTGGGAGGCGCGCGAGGGAGTCGGCGGCTGCGGCGTCGTTGGCCTACTGCACGGCGAGGCGGGGGGCGCTGGGCCCGCGCGAGCACTGCTCGTGCGCGCGGACATTGATGCGCTGCCCGTCCATGAAGAAAGCGATCACCCGTGGCGCTCGCAGCGCGAGGGCGTCATGCACGCCTGCGGCCATGACGGCCACATCGCGATCGCGCTCACGCTGGCCGAGTTGTTGGCGGCAAGGCGCGCGGAGTTCAGGGGTACCGTCAAACTGGCGTTCCAGCCAGCCGAAGAGCGCATCGGCGGCGCGCTGGCGATGCTGGCGGATGGGGTCATGGGCGAGCCCAAGGTAGACGCGACACTGGGCTTGCACCTGTGGACGCCTGTGCCGGTCGGATATGTGTCGGTCGCCGCGGGGCCGGTCTTCTCCAGCGCAGATGAAGTGCTGTTGCGTGTCCGCGGGCGGGGCGGGCATGGCGCTATGCCCCATCTGGCAGTGGACCCCATCGTCGCTGCGGCGCAGATCATCGTCGCGCTGCAAACGCTGGTCGCGCGCGAGATCTCGCCCTTTCATCCTGCCGTCGTCACCTTTGGCTCGATCCAGGGTGGCAGGGCATTCAACGTCATCGCCGACTCAGTTGAGTTGCGTGGCACCCTGCGCGCATACGACGCCGCGGACCGAGAGCATTTGCGGCGGCGCATCGGTGAGGTCGCGCGCGATGTTGCGCAGGGGCTGCGCGCTGAGGCAGACTACGAGATCCAGGGTGGCTGCCCGGCGTGCGTCAACGACCCGGATATGGCGGCGCTTGTACGGCGAGCGGCGATTGAGGCGGTAGGCGAGGAGCGCGTCCCCGGCGGGGACCAGCGACAGGCCGCGAGCGACGATATGGCGTATTTTCTCGACGAGGCTCCGGGCTGCTACTTTTTCGTCGGCGCGAGCGACGCGGCGCGCGGAATCGACGCGCCGCACCACAGTTCGCGGTTCGACATCGCCGAAGAATCGCTGGCGATTGGACTCGAGACACTCGCGAACGCCACGCTGGAGTATTTGCGCCCCTGAGTTATGACGTAGGGAGGGGGTTGGCATGGGTGAAGGGTTATCGAGACAGGAGCGACGCGAGCGAATTCTCAAGATCATTCTGGTAGCGGCGCTTCTTCCGTTGGCCTCGCTGGCGTTGTATGAGCTTTGGATCTGGAGTCTGACCTACAGCGGCTTCTAAAGCGCCCAGGCGCCTCACCAATGAAGCCGTGCGCTACAGTGTAGGAGAGACGCGTGAGAGCCACGCGTCCGGGCGTTGCGCGCGCCCACGATGAGGGATTGAGCCAGGATGAGCGTCATCGGCGTGGCGGGACATGTGGACCACGGCAAGTCAGCGCTGGTCACCGCGCTGACCGGCATTGATCCAGACCGGCTGGCAGAAGAAAAAGCCCGCGGCATGACCATTGACCTGGGCTTCGCGTGGCTAACGCTGCCCAGCGGCCGTGAGGTCAGTGTCGTGGACGTGCCGGGTCACGAGGCGTTTATCCGCAACATGCTGGCAGGCGTCGGCAGCCTGGACGCCGCCCTGTTGGTGGTCGCCGCCGACGAAGGCGTCATGCCGCAAACACTGGAGCACCTGGCGATCCTCAACCTGCTGCGCGTTGGCGCGGGGGTCGTCGCGTTGAACAAAATGGACCTGGTCGAGCCGGATTGGCTGGCCCTGGCGCGCGAGGAAGTCGCGGAGCGGCTCGAGGGCACGACGCTGGCTGGCGTCCCAATCATCGCCTGTTCCGCTGTCACTGGCGACGGATTGCCCGAGCTCCTCGCCGCGCTGGACACCGCGCTCGGCCGCGCGCCGGCGCGCCGCGATATCGCCCGCCCGCGCCTGCCTGTAGACCGCGTCTTCACCATCGCCGGCTTCGGCGTTGTCACGACAGGCGCGCTGCAGGATGGCGCGCTGCGCGTCGGGCAGGAAGTCGAGATCTCGCCATCGGGGAAGCGGGCGCGCATCCGCGGCCTGCAGACACACCGGAAGAAAGTTGAGCGGGGCGAGCCGGGCGCGCGTCTGGCGGTCAATCTGGCTGGAGTGGAGAAGAGTGACCTTGCGCGCGGCGACACGCTGGGCCTGCCCGGCCAGCTTCGCGTGACGACCGCGCTGGACGCGCGCATTCAATGGCTGGCCGGCGCGCCACGACCGCTGGAGCACAATAGCCAGTACGACGTTTTCCTCGGCGCCTCTGAGACGTCCGCGCGAGTCGTCCTGCTGCAAACGACGGAACTGGAGCCAGGCGAGAGCGGCTGGGCCCAGCTACGTCTCGCGCGCCCGATGGTGGCGGCGCGTGGCGACCGTTTCATTCTGCGCTCACCCTCACCGAGCATAACCCTCGGCGGTGGGGTCATCATCGAGCCGGTGGCGCGCCGCCATCGCCGCGATGACGACGCCGTCCTCGCGCGCCTGGAGACATTGGCCCGCGGCGACCCGGCCGAGGTCATCATGGCGGCGCTCGCTGGCGTCGGGAATGATCGCCGCGAGGCCGCGCGCCTGGCGGGCTGGAGCGCGGACGACCTGGCGAATCATTCAGGGCTGATCCTGGACGATGTGGCGGCGGCGCTCGTGGAGTTGGAACGCTCTGGGCGGGCGCGACGCGTCGGTAGCCTGTGGTACGCGACCAGCGCATGGGAGCGCCTGCTCTCCGCCAGCGCCGCGGCGCTGGCGGATTATCACCGCCGCTATCCGCTCCGCGCGGGCATGCCGCAGGAGGAGTGGCGCGCGCGCTTGACGCTTGCCCCACATGAGGCGCCTGAGGTGGCGGCGGCGCTGGTAGCGGAAAATGCGCTCGCTGTGGAAATCACCACCGAACGGACGGGTGGCGCGCGGCTGCGACTGCCTACCCACGCCGCCGAGCCGACGCATGAGCAGGCACAGGCTGTCGGCGCGATGCTTGCCCGCTTCCGGGCCGCCCCGTTCACTCCACCCGACTCAGCCGAGGTCGAGGCCGCGCTGGGGTCGGAACTGACGCAGGCGCTGGTGGCGCGTGGCGATCTGGTGAAGGTCAGCGAGAACATCCTGCTCGACCGCGAAGCGTACCGCGAGGCGGCGAGACGTGTCCTGGAGCGCCTGCGCGCCAACGGCGCCATCACTGTGGCCGAAGCCCGCGATCTGCTCGGCGCCACCCGCAAATACACCCTGGCAATCTTTGAGCGGTTGGACGAGCGGCGCATCACCGCCCGGCGCGGTGACGACCGCGTAGCGGGCCGCGAAGCGGACGCCGCATGGGCGCGGCTGGAGTCCGGCGACCTTCCCTAAGCGCAGAGCCCCACCGCGCAGCCGGTTTCAATGAGTTTTGCAATGGGCGATTGACCCGCGCAAACCGCCAGAGGTAGGTTTCACTTCAGACCCGCGCGGCTTCCACGCGGGCAGTGGGAGGCTCGCCCATGCGGTATCCCAGCGGCCTCGTCGCATGCGCGCTGGCGCTCCTCGGGCTCGCGCTCGCGCTGGCGGGCTGCGCCTCGGGCGCGGCCAGCGGCGCCGCACGACCAACCGATACGCCGGTGACCGTCTCGCTCCCGACATCCACGCCCATCCCTACGCCATCCGATCCCGCTGGGCAGGCGCTGCTAGGCGTGGCGCGCGCGGCAGCGGGCGAGGACGCGCTCTCAGTCGGAGTGACCTACGACACGCCCACTCGCCATCTTACGGTGACCGTGACCATCACCGGCTCTGTGCCCGATACAGACGCCAGCATCGCCACAGCCTACGCGCGCGTCAAGGCGCTCACGCTCGCGGTAGAGCGCGCGCTTTGGGCGAGCGGCCAGCTGCTGAGTCAGGCGCAGGTGATTGTTATGGGACCGGCGCAAGATGAATACGGCGAGGTCACTGACCAGTGGTACGGCATCGCCGTCCTCAACCAGCCCGCAGCGCGGCGCATCCCCTGGGCGAGCGCGACCCCCGCGAGCGCGTGGCGGCTCTACGACCAGACTTATCTGCGCGTGAGCTTCACCGTCGCGGATGACATCATTACCGGGCCAGTCGCCACCTATACACCAGGATGAGCGAGATGAGCGAGATGAGCGATGGAACACGCGCCAGGCGACGCATGACCCCACTGGCGCTCGCGCTGGCCCTCGCGCTGACTGGCTGCGCGGCGGCAAGCGGAGCCACAGAAATGCCCACATCCACAGCGTCGTCACTACAGCCCGGGCCAACCTTCACCAAGTCGAGCGTCGCCGCGATACTCACTGAGAGCGCGCGGGGCGCGGTGGGGGCCGCCGCCAGCGACGTCTCTGTGACCTATGATCCAGCGACGCAGGTCGCTGGTGTCACGATCACGGTGACTGGGGATGTTCCGACGACCGAGGCCAGGGTCTCGGCGGCATTTACGCGAGTGGAGACGCTCACCTTCCAGGAGGAAAATGACCTCTGGGCTAGCGGGCAGCCGTTGCGCCAGGTCACCGTGACGGTCATGGGGCCAGTACAGGACGCGTATTCTGGTATCATCAATCAGGTGTACAGCATCGCGACGCTCATCGCCGCGACGGCGCGAAACCTGCCGTGGCCCACCTTGACACCCAGGAGCGCATGGCCGCTTTATGACCAGACCTTCCTGCGGCCAGGTTTTGTTGAGCAGGACCACGCGCTGCCTTACGCCACAGCGACGCCAGGTGGCTAACGCGCGGAGAGGAGCGGGACGCATGATCATCCGGGTCTTCCGCGCGCGGCTGAAGCCCGGAAAGCGCCCCGCTTTCGAGCGCCTCTGCCAGTCGTTCAGCATACCGCTGATGCGCGAACAGCCGGGAATGCTGGCGATTTCCATCGCCGCGCCCGCCCCCAGGCGACTGGACGAATTCATCCTCGTCTCGGTCTGGCGCGATCTGGAGAGCCTGCGGGCCTTCGCTGGCCCCAACTGGCGTGAGGCGACCATTCTACCCGGCGAGGCCGATCTCCTGGAGGCCGCGGGCGTCGAGCACTACAACGAGTCGTATAGCAGCCTGATCGAGCTCTGGACGGCGACGTCGGAGACGATCAAACGCCGTGAGGCGACCGCGCTGGCTACCGAGCTGACCGACGCGCAGTGGGCGGCTATCGCGCCGTTGCTGCCCGCGCCCGCGCGCACTGGCCGCCCGCGCGCCAACGACCGCCAGACGCTCGAAGGCATCCTCTACGTGCTACGCAATAGCTGCCGCTGGCACGACCTGCCTTCCCGCTACGGCGACCCCGTCACGTGCTGGCGGCGCTACGTGCAATGGGAGCGCTCGGGCGTCTGGGAGCGCATCTGGGAGGCGCTGCTGGTCACGCTGGAGCCGGTAGCGCGCCAGGCCTGGGCGCTGGCCTTCCTCGATACCCGCTTTATCCCACCCACCAAGCGCGGCCGCAAATACCCGCGCCCGTCCGCCGAGCTCGATACTGCGGGCTGAGTCAGAGCGATTGGTCGCAGTGAAGCCATCAACGAAGCGCGCTGGCGGGTCGGAGCAGCCCTAATCTTGCAGTGCGATGAGAATGCGCACCGGGCCTACGCGCCACTCATACGCGCAATGCAGCCCGGTCGCGGAGGACATAAATCTCTCCGACCGGGCTGCATTCGTAGCGCGAAGATCTGAAGGCCGCGCCTCACACCCTGCGCTTCACAGGCTGACGTCGTTACACGCCGCGCTGACGCCTGTTATTCACCACGCTAGGAGGCGCGGGCGCCGTTAGGGAGCGTGTGACGGGTTTGCCGCGGCACGCGGCGCACAAGATATAGGTTTCTGTCCATGTGGGCAGGCGCGCAAGGGCGTCCTGGCGCGCGGGCTGCGCGGAGCGCTCCGCCCGCCGCTGGATGACGAGCTCGCTACTGTGTGTCGCGCAGAACCGCCGGCCGCAGCGCTCACACGTGGTAGTTGCGGGCAGAGCGCACCCCTTGGCATGGCACAGGTCGCTCGCGAGATCTTCATCGCTCGCGCCGTCCGCAGCCAGCGCATCCATGACATCCCTCGCATCCCTACGCGCCCGCGCGCGTCCGTTCATAACCCATTCACGCGTCAATCGTAACCATGCGACGCGCTGGGTCCAGTAGAGGTTCGCTGACTTCTACTGAGGTCCGTTGCGCTCCCACTACCGCCAGCGCTGCGGCTAATGAACCACCAGCCCATCCGCGCGCAGCGTCAACGTTGAACGGCGCCGTACGGCATGCGCCCGCGAAAGACTATCAGCCGCCTCAGCGAGAACGATCATCGCGGTGTGGACGGTCACGGTAGCCGCCCCTGTCATTCGAACCGCCCGAACGCGGACCGGCAGGCCGCTCGGCCGCCTCATCCAGGCGCAGCGCCCGGTCACCGAGCATCGTTCCATTGAGCTCCGCGATCGCACGGTGAGCGGACTCTTCCGTGCTCATCTCAACGAACGCGAAGCCCTTGCTCTCGCCGGTGGCGCGATCGGTGATCACGCGGACCTCAACGATGTCGCCGTAGGCGCTAAACAACTGCGTCAACTGCGCGTTATCGACGGAGTACGGCAGATTTCCTACATAGATGCGATTTCCCACTGAGTGGCTCCTTTGATGGTGGTATGCGTAACGCTGATGAGGTACGAGCATACCGACTACACGGTATCCGTCAATCAGCGCGCCACCCACCTTACAGCTGGGGCATTCGCATGGAGGCGGTACAAAATGGAGGTGTCCCGCCATAATGCCGTATGGATCCATACAAGGGGCGCGTATGCGATCGAAGACGCGTGGATTATACCACATGCGAGCCGCCGTCGCTCTCCCACACGATCTCTCATCCGCATAGCTGCGCCCGTCCGCCGGGTTGGAAAGCGCTGGACGCCGACTCTCTGTCTTCGGTGAGCGCCGGGCGCTATCAGAGCGCGAGATTAGTTCGCTGGCGACGCGAATTGACGCAGCGCCTCGACCGAGGGGACGAAATAGTAGGCGCCAGTCACAGGGCGGGTATAGCGCGTCAACGCGTCCCGGATCCCATCCTCAGCGCCCACCATGCGCGCCAGCATCCGCGCCAGGCGATGCTGGTCCCGACTGAAGCCGATGAACATCGTGCCGTGCTGCGCGGCGGTCCCAAACGGAGAATTACGCCGGAAGATATGCTGCTCCTCGCCGTTCTCCTCAACTACCGTCCGCGAGATATGCGATTCCGCGCCGCGGACCGCTTCATCCAGCTCGACACTCGCCTGCTTGGTGCGCCCGATGACCTTCTCCTGATCCGCCACAGGCAGCGCCTCGAAGGCCGCAGTGTCGTGAATCCACTGTTGCACGAGCAGCACGCCGCCACCCGCGCCCGGCGCTCCATCAGGAATCAATGCGACCTCAGGCGCCTCGAAGAGCGCCGGGTTCTCCGTACCGTCAATGAATCCCGTGAGGTCGCGGCTCTCCTTGTACGTCCAGCCCGCCACCTCGGTCGCCGGGCGCGCGGCAGGCGTGAGCGCCCGTACCGCAGCGCGTGTCACATCGTAGACGGTCGAGTACGTATGGCCCGCCACCCACACCCACAGATCGCGCTGAGTCGCGGGCATGACAAAGCCATCGGCGCCGCTCAGATCCTCCACGAAGTCGCCGACCCCTTCGGGCGCGTCGGATGGAGCGATACGCGCCCAGAGCGAGGGGCGGAAACCTATCACGAGATTGACCCCGCCGGTTGTCATGCCTGGTTCACCCAGGTCGGCGATCTGGCGCGCCATCTCTCGCGGGTCGCTCTCCGGCTCCAACTCAAATTCAAGATACGAATGCGAACCGGTACCCAGGGCGAAGATGCCGCTTTGCGGTACGTTCACGCGCCTCTCCTTTTCGATGTAGCGCGACAGGAACGCGCCACTATCCTGCCGCCTCGCCGCCTTTGGGGCCATAGAAGACAACCCAGGCGGCGAAGTCGGGGGTGAAGCGCGTGAAGCGGTGGGCGACGCCCGCGGGAACGAAGAGAACATCGCCGGTGACGAAATCGTATGACTCGCCATCGCAGGCGAATTCACCGGAGCCCGCCATCACGATGTAGACTTCATCCTTGTCGTGGGGCGTCTGGAAATCTGTGTCTTTGGGGGCGAAGAGCAGCAGCGACATAGAGCCATGCGCCAGTTCCTCAGTGTCCCAGACGCCCCGCGGCCACTCCACAGTGGCGGGCAGCGGCAGCTTCGCCAGCGCCTCGCCAAGCGACACTTTGACCTTTGGCGGCATATTGCTACCACTCCTTCTCATTGCGCGCTAGGCGGTCATCTCGCGAACGATCTCGCTGACGCGCTTGCCGTCGGCGCGTCCGCGGGTCTCTTTGGAGGCCAGCGGCATGACCGCCTTGAACTCCTTGCCGTGTTGGGCGATGAGCGCGGCGACGACCGCGCGAATGTCGTCTTCGCTCATGCGCGCTGGCAAATAGGCCCGCAGGATCTCGGCCTCACGCGCCTCTTTCTCCGCCAGCTCGACGCGGCCAGCGTTGCGGAAGATCTCGCCAGACTCCGTGCGCTGCTTGACCTGCTTCTCGAGGATCGCGGCGCGGTCCTGCTCGCTGAGCGCGGCGCGGCTGCGAGCGACCTCCTCGTTGGTGAAGCCATTGAGCGCCATGCGAATCGTGTCCATACGCACCTGGTCGCGCTGGCGGGTAGCCTCGTCCAGATCGGCGCGCATGCGCTTGACGATCTCAGAGTCGGATGCCGTCTCAGCCATGGTAGGTCTCCCCTCTCGCCGCGGACATGGGCGAGGAACTTCTTACGCGCGCCCACTCCATCAACCGGAGCGCCAGACGCGCGGCGAACAGTATCGAACGCGGCGTTCGCGCGGCGCATCAACCAACGGGTGATTGCGCGGCGCGCGTCTCAATATGCGAGTGACGGATCGAGAGGCGCGCGCAACAAGTCTTCGAGCGCTTTCAGGTCGTCCAGAAACTCCTGGTCGCTCTGGTCGGGCCCTCGCTCAAGCTCGCCGAGAATGTCAAGCGCGAACGCCGCCGGGCCATGCATCGCCCAGTCAGCGCGCAGCCGCGGGTCCACAGCGGACCCCGTGGTCACCGCGAACTGGAAGCGATTGCGCACACTGTCGAGATCGGCGGCGAAGCCGGTGAGATACCTGCCATTGCGCGCATTCGTGATGCTGTAGACGCCGCCGCGCCGCACCCGCTCGCGATACGTCTTGCTCATCTGCTTGCGGTCCATGCCAGCTAGCTCCTGCTCTCATCTCGCCACACGTCGCGCGGCGCCACGCGCGGACAGCCGCCCACAGTCTATCATGCGTGGGGCCCGCCGCCCATGGAACGCGCTTTGACGCCCGCGCGTGGCGGGCCATACAATTGAAACGCCCGCGATATGACGGGCGCGTGCGGTGTCGTACCGCGATTTGATCGGCGAGAACATGGCTCCAGGAAGACAGGTGCGGCTGACGACGCTCGCCAGCTGCGCTGGTTGAGCGGCCAAGATGGGCGCTGACGCCCTGGCGCACGTGCTGCGCCCGCTCGAAGGCCTCTTCTCCGACGCCAGCCCCGATCTGCTCGTGGGCCTGGACGCCGCGGACGACGCCGCCGTCTTTCGCCTGAACGACCAGCAGGCGATCGTGGCGACGGTGGACTTCTTCCCACCTATCGTGGATGACGCCGCGACGTTTGGGGCCATCGCCGCCGCCAACGCGCTCAGCGACATCTACGCGATGGGCGCGACGCCGCTGCTTGCCCTGAACGTCGCCGCCTTCCCCGATGACCTCGACGCCAGCATCCTCTCTGACATCCTGCGCGGCGGCGCCGAGAAGGCGCGCGAGGCGGGCGCGGTCGTCGCCGGAGGGCACACCGTCACGGACAAGGAGCCCAAATTCGGTCTGGTGGCGCTCGGGACCGTCCACCCCCAACATATCTTCACCAAAGGGGGTGCGCTCCCGGGTGATGTTCTGCTTCTGACCAAGCCCCTGGGAACCGGGGCAGTGACCACCGCGCTCAAGGATGGCGAGGAGGGTGAGGATTTCACAACCGCGCTGGAGGCGGCCGTCGCCAGCATGATGGCGCTCAACGCTGGAGCGGCGCGGGCGCTGCGCGCCGTGGATGGCGCAGTCCACGCCTGCACCGACATCTCCGGCTTCGGCCTCCTCGGCCACGCGCTGGAGATGGCGCGCCAGAGCGGCGCCGCGCTCCATATTGACCTGCCGCGCGTTCCCTGGCTCCCCGGCGCGCGGACGCTGGCGGCGGCCGGCCATACCCCCGGCGGAACGGGCCGCAACCAGCAGGCCGTCGCGCCGCACGTTACCTACACTGGCGAGGTCTCGGATCTGGACCGCTTGCTGCTGTGTGACCCACAGACCTCGGGAGGGCTCTTGGCCGCCATCGCGCCAGACCACCTGGATGCGACGCTGGCGGCGCTGTGTGCGGAAGGCGTGAGCGCCAGCGTCATCGGGCGCGCTGAGGCCGGCGCGGGCCTGACCGTCACCGCGGAGCCCGCGCCTGGCCGGGAAAAGAAGTCAGCGCGCGCCGCGGCGCGGTCGGCGGCCGCGCAGCGAGTAGCCGCCGCGCCGACCAGCGACGGCCACCCTGGCGACGACCTGGTGGCGGCGCTGGAACAGGCGCTTGGACACACCTTCCGCGACCGCAAGCTGCCGCTCGATGCGCTGACGCATACCTCCTACGCCAACGAACTTGGCTCACCCGGGGTCGTCTCGAATGAGCGGCTGGAATTCCTCGGCGACGCCGCGCTGGCGCTAGTGAGCGCCGGCTTGCTCTATCAACTGCGCCCCGACGCGACGGAGGGTGATCTCTCACAACTGCGCGCGGCCCTGGTGCGCGCCTCCACACTGGCGGGCCTGGCCCGGCGTATGGGGCTAGGACCGCTCTTGCGATTGGGACGCGGCGAGGACGCGACTGGCGGACGGGACCGCGACCTATTGGTCGCGTCGGCTTTCGAAGCGGTCATCGGCGCGCTCTACCTCGACGCCGGGCTGGAGGCCGTGCGCGCCTGGCTGGAGCCGCAACTGCGGGAGGAGGCGGAGCGCGCCGTCAGTCAGCGGCGCGTGAAAGACGCCAAATCCTTGCTGCAGGAATTGGCCCAGGCGCGGCTTTCCCTCACGCCGCGGTATCAGGTCGTGAGCGAGGAGGGGCCGGCGCATGCGCGTGTTTTCAGCGTACAGGCGCTGCTAGGCGAGATTGTCATTAGCGCGGGGCAGGGGCGCAACAAGCGCGAGGCAGAGCAGGCAGCCGCCAGCGCGGCCCTGGCCGATCCCGGCTGGAGCGCGGGCATGGGCATGGGCGCGGCCAGCGGAACTGAGGAGGAAACCGCATGAAGATCGAAGCGCGACTTGCGGAGCGCGGGCTGGTCCTTCCCCAGCCGATGTCTACCGGAACGAATGTGAAGCTGCCGTTCACCAACGCCCGTGTCTCGGGTAGCCGGGTCTTTATCTCCGGTCACGGCCCGCTAAACCCCGATGGAACGCTGGCCGACCCGCGCGGCAGGGTCGGCGCCGAGGTCTCGCAGGACGACGCCTATCTCCAGGCCCAGCGCACGATGCTGGCGATCCTGGCCAGCCTGAAGCGCGAGATCGGCGACCTGGACCGGGTAACCGCCTGGCTGCGTCTCTTCGGCATGGTGAACGTCGCGCCCGGCTACAACCTGATGCCAGCCGTCATCAACGGCGCATCCGACCTGCTGCTCGATCTCTATGGGCCGGAGATCGGCGCGCACGCCCGCAGCGCGGTCGGTATGGCCGCCTTGCCGTTCGATATCCCGGTCGAAATCGAGGCTGAGCTGGAAATCGGGCGGGAGTAGCGCGGGAGATTAGGACAAGCGCAGCGCGTTTAACTGGCCGCTGGAGCCGATGAGCAAACGCACGGGCTTCGCGATCTGCGGCGCGCCCAGTTGCCCTTTCTTGCCCGGCTCTACCTGGGAGGAATCCACATGGTCAATCACGATCTCGACGACACGGGCTCCGCGCGTAACCTGAGCGGCGATGCGCTGACCGCCGCCGTCCTGGCCAGCTTCGCGCGCTGCGAGTCCGCGCGCTTCACGGAGATCGCGCAGGGCCTCGTGCGCCACCTGCACGCCTTCATCAGCGAGGTGGGGTTGACTGAGGAAGAGTGGGCTCAGGGTATCGAGTTCCTGACGCGCACGGGCCACATCACAACCGACCAGCGACAGGAATTCATCCTGCTCTCGGATGTACTGGGCGCATCAATGCAGGTCATCGGCCTCAACAACCTGCGACCGGTGGGCGCGACCGAGTCTACGGTCTTCGGACCGTTCTTCGTCGCCAACTCACCACGCTTCGCCATTGGCCAGGATCTCTGTGGCGGCGCGCCGGGTGAGTCGCTCTACATGGATGGCGTCGTGCGCGCGATCTCGGGTGAAGCGGTCCCGAATGCGCGCATCGAGGTCTGGCAGGCCGACGATGAGGGCCACTATGACGTGCAGGTGGAAGGCTTGCCGGCCCCCCGCGGGCGCGGCCACCTGTTTACGGCCGCGGACGGGCGCTATGCGTTCTGGAGCGTGCGACCCGCAGCCTACCCCATCCCCGACGACGGTCCGGTAGGCGATCTGCTGGCCGCCGCGCGCCGCTCGCCTATGCGCCCGGCCCACGTTCATTTCATGATCACCGCGCCAGGGTATCAGACACTGGTGACGCATGTCTTCGCCTCCAGCGATCCCTACCTGGACTCCGATGCGGTCTTCGGCGTGAAGTCCTCACTGATCACGCCGTTCGTCCGCCACGAGCCGGGCCTGGCGCCCGATGGTTCGCAGCGCGTGACACCCTACTACACCGCGCGCTACGATTTCACTCTCGCGCCCAGGGCCGCGCATCCAGCCGCGGTGGATGGACCAGACGCTCAGTAGCCATAGCCGCCGCCATGCCCGCTAGAGGCTGGCGTCAGCGCCGGATAGGCCACGTACCACTTGCCGCCGATGCCGTTGCCTATCGCGTCGGTCTGGGCGTGGTCGCCAGAATAGGTGTAGAGCGGGTGGCCGTTGTAGGTCACTTGCTGGCCGTTCGCATCGCTCAGGGTCGCCAGCGTGCCGACGAGCCCCGCGCCCACGACACTCCCACTGGCGATCAGCGGGGGCCAGGTCTGCGCGCAGGCCCCTGTGCAGGCCGAGCTCTTCGCGGTGTCGGCCATGAAGTAATAGAGCGTCATGCCGCTGGTGTTGGCCAGTACCGTCTTGGACTGGCCGCCGAGCGCGACCTGCTTGGTGCAGACCGCCGCGCCCGATGCGCACGTCAGATTGACCGGGACGGTCGAGCCCGAGCCGCTGGCGGGCGGCGCGCCATAGGCGCCATAACCACCTCCCGTAGCCGTGGCGCAGGCCGTGAACGCCAGTGTGGCGGCCAGCGCCAGCCCGGCGCCCGCGCGCCGTCCGATGTGCCCATTCAGCCTCTCCATGCGAATGCCTCCTGAACCGTCCCGCGCTGTGGTCGCGAGCGCGCACGATGGTTCACAGGGGATTACGCGCCGTGTTACGGCCGGACGCAGCGGCGCCGGACAGCCCTCATGCGTCGAAGAGGAGTGAAGGAGATGAGGTATCGCGCCTCGCGCCGCTGCTCAGCCTCATGCGCAGGTGTCCGTTACCTTTGCCGGACTGGCGTGTGGGTAATGGTGTAGCGCGGCCGGCGCGACTACGGGCGGAGTGTTCCCGACCCATAACGCGGAAGAAACGAGGGCTCTGTGTTCCGATTCGTCCCAGCCGGCGGCGCTGGCGGCGCGGCCTCTCCCGGCGCGGGTTGGGCGCGTCTGCGCCGCTGGCTTGCGGCGACACGCGACGCGGCCATGGACGCTCCGCGGCACGCGACGCATGACGGCGACCGGTCCAGGGCAGGACATGGCTCGCACGCGCTGCCCAGCCTCGCGAACGAGTTCGAGGCGTTCTATCGTGACCGGGAGCGCGGCGTCTTCGGCTATCTCTGGCGCATGACCGGCGATGAGCAGACGGCGAACGACCTGACACAGGAAGTCTTCCTGCGCGCCTGGGACCAGTTCGCGAAGCTGCGCGGCTACGAGCGCCCCAGCGCCTGGCTCTTTCGTATCGCGACGAACCTTGCCCTAAATGAGCGCCGCCATCAGCGCGTCGCGGGCCTGGCGCTACCACTTCCCGATGATCCACGCGCGCGCAGCGATCATGCCGCCGGCCTGGCGGAACGCGCCGCCCTGCGCGCCGCGCTGGAAGGGCTGCCCGCGCGGCAGCGCGCCGCGATCATCCTGCGGGAAGTCTACGGCTACAACTGCGACGAGATCGCCCAGACGCTGGCGGTTTCGCGCGCGGCGGCCAAAATGACACTGAGCCGCGCCCGCCAGAGGCTGCGTGAACTCTATCTGAAGGAAGGCGCGGAATGAGCGCAACGGTGACGCCCACTTGCCCGCTCGGCCTTTTACCAGACGACCTTTCCGCGTGGCGCGACAGCGCGCTGAGCGCTGACGAGACGCAGCGTCTCAACGCTCATGTCTACGCTTGCCCCGCCTGCCTGCGGACCATCAGCGCCCATGAGGCGCTGGCCGCGGGGTTACACGACGAGCAGGAACCTGCCCCCGGCCCGCGCAACTGGTCGCGAGTACGGGCGCGCATGACGACAGGCCACACCAGCGCCCGCACGCGGCTCCCGGCGCGCGCCGCGATCTGGAGTGGAGTGGGCGCGGTCGCGGCTGCCGCTATCCTTGTCGCGCTTTTCGCGTCGGCGTTCGGTAACCTGGTGATTGGTCGACTATCACAGGCGACGGCGACCGCTACGCCGCCTGGCCCAGCCATAGCGCCACAACCCAGGGACACGACGCTGCCGCTCGTCACGTATGGCTATCTGGGGAGCGTCTCGTTCTCGTCCGCGCGGGATGGTTGGGCGGCGGGTGGCGTCACGCTCTTCGAGCCAGCGCCCCAGCAAGCGGTGTTAATCCACTATCACAATGGGATCTGGACCCGCGCCGGTGACAACCTTCTCGATCTTACCGTAGGCAGCATATCGATGGTATCCGCTTCCGATGGCTGGGCTGTCGCGCGCCCCTCGTCTGCGCAAAACGCTCCAACCAACCACTCCGCCGGACCAGTGTTGCTCCATTTCAGCGGAGACATGAGTGGTCAGGTTCACTGGCGTGTTGTCAGTGTCCCCGCGCTCGCGGGTTTCCGTCCCACCACCGTTTACATGTTCTCCGCGGACTCTGGGTACATCACGGGTTCCTATCCGGTCACTGACCCCGCCAACGGTCCAAAGGCGGTGACCGAGTACATGGCAGTCGCCATCTACCAGCATGCCTCGTGGCTGCTGATAAAGACACCGTTCCCGCTCGACTCTGACTCGTCAGCCAACGCCCTCACCATGGTGTCGCCAAGCGAGGGCTGGGCAAGTGTACGCTCTACGGTCACGTCAGTAAGTGGGCAGAGTTTGCCGCAAACTATCCTCTATCACTACGCCAAACGGCGCCTGGAACGAGACGCTATTCAACCAGGCGGGCGCTGTCACGTCGCTGACAGCGGCCAGCCCTGACGATGTCTGGGCGATGTTGCAGGCGTGCCCTAATTGCGCCGCGCCGTATCCTTCAATCCTGCATTACAGCGGCGCGGGATGGAACCAGGTAGACGCGCCGAATCTGCGCGCGTTGACGCTTCCCAGCTCATATCATCTCGCCGCTCAGAGGATCGACGCCACCTCCACTGGTGGCGATTGGTTGAGCTATGTGTGGCAAGATACGAACTCCGCTACAATGCTCACCACGACCTGGCGTTACCTAAACGGCGGCTGGCAGCTGGCTGGCCCAGTCATCACCGGCCAGGCCGTCGCGCTCACTGACGATCATCAAGGTGGCGCATGGGTCATTTCCAACGCGATGAACCCCAAACCGCATGCGATAACGGTGTTGTACACGCATGGCGACACGTGGAAGATCTACGGCCAGAATTGAGACGCTTCCACGGTCCCCAATGGGATTCCACGAATTGCGGGGCGGCCCTGGAAGGAAGCCCGGGCCGCTCTTTTCTCCGCGCACGTACTGAATGCGGCGCCTAGGTGCCCTGCTTGGCCTGGCGCTCGCGCTCGCGCAGCTCGACGCGGCGGATCTTGCCGCTGATCGTCTTGGGCAACTCAGTGACGAACTCGATCTCGCGTGGATATTTGTAGGGCGCGGTGACTGACTTGACGTAGTCCTGTAGCTCGGTCGCAAGTTCAGGCGACGCCTGGTAACCGGGAGCGAGGATGACGAACGCCTTGACGATCTCACCGCGCGTGGCGTCGGGGCTGGCGATCACCGCCGCCTCCATCACCGCCGGATGCTCCACCAGCGCGCTCTCAACCTCGAACGGGCCAATGCGGTAGCCAGCGGAGATGATCACATCATCGGCGCGGCCAACAAACCAGAAGTAGCCGTCAACGTCGCGGTAGGCTCGGTCGCCGGTCAAATACCAGTCGCCCTTGAACGAGCGCTCCATGGCTTCCGGGTTGCGCCAGTACTCCTTGAAGAGCGCCAGCGGCCGCTCTGGCTTGACGCGCACCGCGATGTCGCCCTCCTGGTTGGGGCCAAGCTCCTGCCCGTGGTGATCGATAACCGCCAGGTCAAAGCCCGGCGCAGGCATGCCCATCGAGCCGGGGCGCACTTCGAGCGGCGGGAAGTTGCCCGCCAGCAGCACCGTCTCAGTCTGGCCGTAGCCATCGCGAATGGTCAGCCCGGTTCCCTCGCGCCAGGAGTCAATCACCTCCGGGTTGAGCGGCTCACCTGCCCCAACGCAGTGCCGCAGCCCCGCCATCTGATAGCCCTTCAAGTCCTCCTGGACCATCACGCGATATGCGGTTGGCGGCGCGCAGAAGACCGAGATGGGATACTTCGTCAGCATCTGTAGCGTCGCCTTACCGTCGAATTTGCCGCGGGCGTCCTGGACGAAGATCGCCGCGCCGTTCCCCCAGGGGCCAAAGAAGTTGGACCACGCCGCTTTGGCCCAGCCCATCTCCGAGAGGTTCCAGACCAGATCGTCGGGGCGCAGGTCCAGCCAGTAGCGGCCGGTAACCAGCGTGTGGCCGATGGGGTAGCTGGCGTGGGTGTGGACGACCATCTTGGGATAGCCAACGGTGCCGGAGGTGAAGTAGATCAGGCAGGGATCGCTGGCCACGGTGCGGCGGTCATACCAGGTCAGAGAAGCGATGTCTACTGTTGGGTGGTAGTTCACGCAGCCCTCTGGACAGGCCTCTCCCGGCTCACCTACCGCGATGACATGCTTGATCGTCGGGCATTGCGCGCGCACCTGGTTTAGCTTCTCCACACCGCTGGCGTCCGTCACCATCGCCACGGCCTCCGCGACCTCGGCCCGGTAGGCGATGTCCTTGGGGGTCAGTAGCGTCGTGCAGGGGATGCCAATGGCGCCGAGCTTCATCAGGCCGAGCATCGTCTCCCACCACTCAACGACGCGCGGCAGCATCAGTAGCACGCGGTCGCCCTTGGCGATGCCCAGCTTCTCAAAGGCATGCGCCGCACGGCTGGACTCCTCATCGAAATGCGTGAAGGTGTAGCGTTCCTCGTCGCCGTCCGGCCCGACCCAGAGCATCGCCAGCTTTTCCGGGTCGCGCGCCCAGTTGCCGATGGTGTCAATGGCGAAGTTATAGTCATCCGCGACTTGCCACGTGAAGTCACGCCGCGCCTGCTGATAGTCGGTCATGTTGTGCCGTTCGCTGCGCGGCGTCTTTTGGGTCGTCATCGTCAACCTGCCTTCGGTTTCCCCATCCGGCGCGCCATTGCGCCGTCACATGCGTCGCTGATCATCGCGTCTCCAGCCTGCCCGTGCGCATCCCGGCGCGAAGCCAGTCGCTGAGCGTCAGTATACGTTATGTTGCGCAAACTGGCCGCGAGCGGACGGCATGATATGCTCGGACGGGGCCGCCCCATCTGACCGCAGACCTATCACATCTGGAAGGAGCCATCCATTGAGCTTCGACGCCAGCGTCGACCGGGAGGCGCCCATTGCGCCGGCCGGACGCGAATACCTGCTGCCGCGCGAGATCAGCTTTCTCAATCACGGCAGCTTTGGGGCGCGGCCGCGGCCAGTCTTTGAGGAATATCAGCGCTGGCAGCGTGAACTGGAAGCGCAGCCAGTCGAGTTCCTGGGGCGCCGGCATGAAGGCCTGCTGGCGGAGGCGCGCGCCACTGGCTGAGTATCTTGGCGCGCAGTCAGCGGACCTGATCTTTGTTCCTAACACGACGCACGGTATCAACATCATCGCGCGCTCACTCGACCTGGAGCCCGGCGATGAGGTGTTGGACACGGACCATGAGTATGGCGCGGTCGAGCGGACATGGCGTTTCATCTGCGGCCAGCGCGGCGCGACCTATCGCATCCAGCCCATCCCAACGCCGATGACAACGCCTGAGGCGATGATCGCGGCGCTATGGGAAGGCGTGACGGAACGGACACGCGTCATCGTCGTCAGCCACATCACGTCACCAATGGTGACCTTCCCCGTGACGCAGATCGCCCGGCGCGCCCGTGAGGCGGGCATCCTGACAATCATTGACGGCGCGCACACGTATAGGAATGATAGCCAGCGGCCTTTATCCAACTGCCGACCATGTTGCCGCCGCAGTATCCGCACCGTGCGAAGCCGTTTCTCAACAGCAGGGCTTCAGGGTGCGGGAGTCGCCGGCTGGATTCCGCCTTATTGCGCTCCATCGTCAGCTGAAAAGCATCGAAGGTCGCATCATCAACGAGGCGCGGGCAGACATCCTCACCATAGACTACCCGATCCGGATGATCCGCGTCGCGCACCACCATGCGATCCACAGGCATATTTTCGCCCGTGACCGGATGTACGCTCAGCGTTGTCAGTTTCTGCGTTCTGAAACCCACAAGGCGGCCAACATACGCCGTGTTGGTCAATATCTTGTAGATGGTAGGATGGCTCCAGGAAGTTGCAGCGACGCTATGTGGCGATGGCCAACCGCGCTCCCAATGATATTGGGAAGGAGTCAGGATGCCTTCCACTGTCAAGGTGACAGCAATCTGACGGAGCTTGATGCCTGCAAGCGCCATTGCAAAGATACGGCGCACGATAGGCGCTGTACGCCCGTCAGTCACATAGCGGGTTTTGCCAGCATCAGCGAACTCATATCCATAGAGAGGAAGCGCGGCGTTCGGCAGTTTGTTGTCTTTGATGCGGCGCTTTTTGCCCCGATAGGCGCCTTCGCGGAGACGGTAGAGCATAAGCTCCGCGCCGAATGCATACGAGTTACGCACTAAGGTGCCCACTGGCCCGTCAGGAAGTGGTTGTGTCGCGCTCACCACCTGCACGCCGTACTGATTTAGCTGGTAAATGGCAACGCTCTGCTGATCCTGCATACGACTAAAGCGGTCGTACATCCAGACCGCAACCAAGTCGAATTTGTGAGCGCGTGCGTCCTCCATCAGGCGGTTGAAGACCGGCCGATCAAGGGTATAGCTCTTGCCGCCTGGGTCGGAATATTCAGCGACAAGGGTGTGTTACTGGTATTCCGGCCACTCTTTCGTCAGATAGGCGCGCTGGTCTTCGATGGAATAGTTTTTGTTTTCCTCGCCCGGATCGCTGCGCCGCAGGTAGATGGCTAGACTAGCCATGAACGCTTCCCTCCCTTTTTGGAGCGGCAACCGCATTGGTTGCGGCAAAGTCCCGAATGTGACGCCCCTTTGGCCCAAACAGCCAGCGAAGCAACAACGTGTGAGCCGCTCTTACGATTTGGTCGTTCCTTTGCCCATCGTGCATGTCTGCTTTTCTCAAGTATTATCTGGTAATGGCTATTATATATCAATAAAGGCTATTAAGCCAGTATATTGTCCAGAATTGCGGCGTCACGCTATACTGAGGCTAATTAACCCGATGTGCAAGTTGTGTTAGGCAACCACCTGAGCGAGATGCAGTGGCGGGTTGCCTAGTTCGACGTTGAGCAGGACGACCAGCGTATGCATCAGGACTTTGCGCAGCAAGCGGCTGCACAAATGCCACAGATCGCGTGCCCAGACCCGCTTGACGGCGCAGCGATCCACGAGATGGCCGAAGACGGTATCAATGCGATAGCGCATGCGACTCAGCAGCGCGCTCCAGCTTGGATGCGGATCGCGTTTGGCACTGCGATAGGGCGCCAGCAACTCGACACCGTGCGGTTGCCACTCGGCGGTGGTGGTGGGCGACCAGTAGTTGCGGTCGCCCACCAGCGCGCCAGCGGTCTGTTCCGTCAACGCGGGCAGCGCCGTCAACTCGTGGACGTTGGCCGGCGCGACACAGAAGCGGGCGATGACGCCCGGCCATTCGAGGCGCACATGGACCCGCAAGCCGTAGAAGGTCTGCCGCGCCAGCGTGTCTTTGCCGAAGGCCGCCGCCTCACGCAAGCGCCGACAGCGATAGGCGCGCGCGAACTGGCAGACGGGCAGCGGGAAGCTATCGATGATGGCGAAGGTCGCGTCATGGGGAATCTGGGCGAGCACACGCTGCCAGAGCCGTTCTTTGAGCCGCCACTGGTTGGCCGCCTGGCGCACCACGGTCGTACGGTGCAGCGTGCGCAGCGCAGGAAAGAAATGGACGTAGTGGCGGCGAAAGTAGGCAAAGCAGGCGCTGTCCTGCTCCAACCCCAGGTACTCGCCCAGTACTCGCCCACCACTTCCATGGTGATCACCTCGCTATCGACCAGCGTGGGCTCGGGGCCACGCTGCCGGAGCCGCTCGCGATCCAGCACGGCGGGGGTGGCCTCATCAACGACGCAAAAGACGATGATAATGAAGTCGTCCAGGTCCATGGCGCCCTCCTCAGGGGTATGGCAACTGTTCCTGAGAGTATCAAGCGCCCTGGATCTGGTTCCCTTCAACTCTCACAACTTGCACATCGGGTTAATTACCAGATGGAGGAATGCCATGGAAGAATGGCTGACGCTCGAGCAAATCGCCCAAGAGCTCCAGCTCAATATCGAGACCGTGCGCGGTTGGGTACGGAAAAGAAAACTCGTCGCCTATCGCCCTACCCGCGATTACCGCGTCAAGCGCTCTGATCTCAATACCTTTCTGGAGAAGAGACGCAGCCCTATGCAGGAGAAGAAGTAGTGGGTACATCGCGCCCAGCACGGATGTCGCGTCAGCGGCCCGAAAGAATTGCCGAATAGATTGCTCTGGTGGTTGCTCATCCCGTAGCCAGTGACGAATGTAGCCACGACTGCGGGATGCTTATTCTTCATCCATCTGATTAAGTTCGTTCATGACAACGTACGATGTCCCTTCCGCTTCAAACTCCATAATGCCTCGGTGCGTCTGATACTCTGCATGCCGCTGGGATGTGGTATGACCCAACACAATGTGGCCAAGGATAGCGTCCAATAAAGGGGTCTCCCGCACTTTACGTGAAATAGAGCAAGGGCTATTGAGGGCTATGATAGCGTGATGGTCATCGCACTTGTATCTGCGGGAGGGCCATCATGCAAACCGCCGCGACCATTCTGCCTCATCCCGAATTACTGGAATTGCTGCGTTTTTCGGTGACCGAGACCACCGTGACAGCCATCGTGGCGACCAAAGCGACACAGGCGCGGTGTCCAGGGTGTGGCGCCGTGTCGAGTCATATGCATTCCCGTTACGTGCGTTCGGTGGCGGATCTCCCCTGGCAAGGGATCGCTTTCCGTCTTCGTCTGCATGTGCGGCGGTTCTTCTGTGACGATTCATTCTGTTCCCGCACGCCGTTTGCTGAGCGTCTGCCTGGGCTCGTGGCTCCTCATGCCCGCCGAACGGAACGCTTTGACGCCTGGATCCGGTCCGTCGGCTTCGCGCTGGGGGGTGAAGCAGGGACGCGTCTGCTCCAACAACTCGGACTCCTCGCTGCCAGCCCTGACACGCTGCTGCGCCAGATTCGTCACACCGCTTTGCCCGTGCCCGTAGCTGCGCCGCGCGTGGTCGGGGTCGACGATTGGCGCTTTCGACGTGGGCAGCGCTACGGGGCGATTGTGGTGGATCTCGAGCGGCGAGCGGTGCTCGACCTGCTTCCTGACCGAGAAGCTGAGACCATTGCAGCCTGGTTCCGCGCCCATCCGAGCGTCGAGGTGATCAGTCGTGACCGTGGGGCGACCTTTGCGGATGGAGCAACACGCGGCGCGCCCCAAGCGATTCAAGCGATTCAAGCGATTCAAGTGGCTGACCGCTTCCATGGGCTCAAAAACCTTATGGAAGCCTTCCAGCGCGTGCTCGGACGCGAACAAGCGCTCTTGCGCCTGGCGGCGCAAACCGTCACAGCGGCGCCGTTGTCAACGGAGACCCGTCCACTCACTGCTCCTGAGCGGCAGGCGCGCGCAGACGCGCGCAGACGCGCGAGATCGACGCGAGATCGACGCGAAGCGCGGTATAGAGCGGTGCGCCACCGGCGATCTGAAGGCAAGACCCTACGCGATATCGCCGCAGCAGTGCACATGGGACCTAATACCATTCGGCGTCTCCTCGACGCTGAATCCTGCCCTGTTCCCGCCCAGCGGCAGCGCCAGACCACGCTGCGCAGTGCGTTCGAGCCCTATGGGCGTGCACGCTGGAATGCCGGTGAACAAAACGGCCAACAATTGCTGCGTGAGATCCGCGAGCGGGGGTATCGCGGTGGGCAGGCCACCTTGTATGGCTTGTTAGGGCGCTGGCGCCCTGGTCCTCGCCACTCTGGGCCGTATCCACGCCAAGTCACCCTGGCCCAGCCTGTGCCGCCGCCCCTGCGGACCTCAGCCCGCGAGGTCTCGTGGATGCTCCTGAAGCCCGCGTCTGACCTCGATCCCGTGGAACGGGCGTAGGCCGCTGAACTGCGGCGCTGCAGCACGACCGTGAGCACGGTGCTCGAAGCGGTGCAAACCTTCTTTGTGCTCCTGCGCGAGCGGCAAACCAGCCAGCTAGATCCCTGGCTCGAACGGGCCACCGGGTCCGGCGTGCGCGAACTAGCGGCGTTTGCCGAAGGCGTTCGCCGAAGGCGTTCGCCGAAGGCGTTCGCCGTGACTATGCGGCGATTCGCGCGGCCTGCGACCTGCCGTGGAGCCAAGGACAGACCGAAGGCCAAGTCAACCGACTCAAGCTGCTTAAGCGGCAGATGTATGGTCGCGCCAAGCTGGATTTACTCCGTCTCCGCCTACTCGGTTGGCACGCTGCATGACATGCCGACCTGGCAGGCACATGCGCCTGGCAGACTTCTGTCCTGTCACGCAAAGTGCGGGAGACCCCGCCACTGGACGTATACGGAGGCAACGATTGAGCCGTGGGAAATTGGGGCGACGTTTTTGTTTGCTGCCCTACCGGATGCGGTAACGCCCCAGCAGGCGTGGCTAGAACCCTACTGGCAGGTAGGTTGCGCCAACAAGCAGACAAGAACGCTATGCGCTGCTTAAGTAATGCCCACCAAATCCCAGGGGCGCTCACAAAGCGCCTACCGCGCGTAACTGCCGAAGGCCCTCTAGCAATCGCTCCACGTCGGCGACCGAATTGTACGCTTGGATGGAAACTCGCACGAATCGGTGGCCCTGCCAGTCAGTAATTGGCACTTCGACCTGGAAGTCTTCCCACAGGCGGTGCTGTATCTCTTTCACCGAAAGGTTTTCTCTGATCGGTATCGGCGCGACAAACATCTGCACCCACCATTCAGATGAGTCAGAACTGACCGGCGGCATGCCAGTGATCAACGTAATCTGCTCTTGCGCGTGGCGAGCCAACACATGGCAAGTCGCGCGAACCGCTGGCCAAGCATGGTCGCGCTGATAGGCGATAGCAGTTGGCAGACTCAAGTACGCCGCAGGGTCGTCAGTGCCAATCCAGTCGAAGAGGTCGATGAACGGCGAAGGCCCCGGCTCGCGCGGCTCCCAACCCCAACTGACGATCAGCGGTTTCAGGAGGCGATGGCGGTCGGGCCGGGCATAGAGGAATCCCGCTCCAACGGCGCCTGACAACCATTTATGTCCATTGCCGACATAGAAGTCGGCTCCAACCTCTGGCAAGTGTAGCTCAAGCTGTCCTGGCGCATGTGCGCCATCGATTGCCGTGAGAATGCCCTGCGACGCGGCGCGCTGTGCTATCTCGGCCACCGGGAGGATCAGCGCCGTTGGTGAACTGATGTGGCTGATGACGATCACCCGGGTACGCTCAGTGACGCCTTGCCATAACTCGTCGATGATCGCCTCCGCACTCGAAACAGGCACTGAGATCGGCTGCGTCCGATACACTGCTCCTTGGCGCGCACAGTTGAAGCGCCACGTCCGCTCTACTGCGCCGTATTCGTGATCGGTCCCCAGCACCTCATCGCCCGGCTCGAGGACCAACGAGCGTGCGATGATGTTCATGCCGTGGGTCGCGTTTGGCACAAAGACGAGATCGTTCGGCCCTACGTTGAGGAAGGAAGCCACAGAAGTACGCGCTTCCGCGAGTAGACCTGGCAGTCGCCGCCCTAGAAACGCGACCGGCTGAGCCTCCAATTCGCGCTGCCATCGTTGATACTCCTCGACGACTGGTCGAGGTCTCGCGCCAAAACTGCCATGATTGAGAAATGCAATGTCTGGTCGGACGAGGAAGTCGCGCCCTGCCTCCACAATTGGCTGCGCATTTGCCCTCCATGCGGGTAAACTTGACGACGAGGACGCATTTTCAACGCTATCGGCCATACTGGGCTGCTCCTTGGAGTGTATGGGTCATTGCGTACTGAATTCGAGCAATAGCCCCTTCGCGTGTTACGCGAGGGGAGAACAATAGATTCCAGTGGCTTCAGTATCCCACACTGACGAGCTTCCATAACTCGCCGAAACTCCAGCGCAGACGCGGGAATGTGTTTTCTGTAGAGAGCCACAAGTGGCTTTGCGCTCCAGTCGGCGCGGGCTTTCTCTACGCGCGACCCGAGCGCCAGTCCTTGCCGCAGCCACTGGTCGTAAGTTGGGGCTGGGAGTCGCGCGCGCCCAGCGGCTCAAGGTTCCAGGACTTCTTCGGCTGGACCGGAACCGATGACCCAGCCGCGTATCTCAGCGTCCCCGCCGCCATCACCTTCCCGCGCACGCGGAACTGGCCTGCCGTCCGCGCCGCCTGCCACGCGCTCGCGTCCGAGGCGTGTCAGCGCATCGCCGCGCTTACTGGCGCCAAGCAGATTGCCCCAGATTCTCCGCTCTGGTGGGCGCAAATGGTCGCTGCGCCGCTACCTCTGGCCAGCCAGAAAGCGCTGGACGACATGAAACGCCGACTGTGGGACGACTACCAGGTCGAGGTACCGCTCCACTTCTGGAACGGTCGCTCCTACATCCGCATCTCCATCCAGGCCTACAACACCCCGCGCGATGTAGACCGCCTGCTGGAGGGATTAGAGCGGCTACTGCCGCGCTCAGGAGCATTGCCCGACAAAAGCCGGACTGACGGTCGCTAGCCGCAAGTCCTACTCAGATGCAAGCGCTGCGTCGAGTTCTACCAGGAGCCCGCGCAACACCTGCATCCGCTCCGCGCCGAGGCGTTCCGCCAGTTCCCTCTCAAGTCGCTGGATCGACTCCTCCGCGACCCGCTCCACTTCCCGCCCTTTCTCGGTGAGCCGCACCAGTTTCGCCCGGCTGTCCAGCGGATCGGGCGTGCGCTCCACATAGCCACGCGCTTCCAGGTAGTCCGCGAGATGACCGATATATTGCTTGGAGAGTTGCGCCTGCTCCGCGACCTCGGTAATCCGCGAGCCCTCGCGTCGTAGATGACGGAACAGGTTGGCGCCATGCGCTGGCTGAATGTCAGGATAACCTGCCGCCGCGAGGGCCTCATGCAGTCGCAGCAGGTGCGTCCGGTACGGCGTCCAGAGCAGTTGACCAATGTGCGCGCGTCGCTCCATGCGACTCTCCTTGACACGATTAGGAAACCACGTTTACTATCTAGTCAGCTTTGTTTACTATACGCCGGTGCCACTGGAGGCGCCAGTTCAGTCAAACCTGTCAGGCGCCCGAAGGAGATGGAAGGCATGTCAGCTACTGATGTAGTCCCGGCTCAGCCGTACGTGGTCGTTCCCAGCGCGGGTGAGTCTATCTGGTTCCTTGGAACTTTGATGACAGTGAAGGCGACAGGAGATACTACTGGAGGCGCATTTGGCCTGATCGAGCAGGAACTGCCGCCAGGTTTCGCCACCCCGACGCATATTCACCATGACGAGGATGAGCCTTTCTACATCCTGCAGGGTGAAGTGACATTTCAGTGCGGCGAGCGTACGCTGGTCGCTGGAGCCGGATCATTCGTGTATCTGCCCAGAGGAATCGCGCACGGGTTCCAGGTGACGAGTGAGACGCCAGCGCGACTCTTGCAGTTCAACTTTCCCGCGGGCGTCGAGCGTTTCTTCATCGAGGCGGGTGAGCCCGCGCAGGATGGTGTCCAGCCGGGGCCACCCGACTTCGGCAAGATGATGGCGCTCGCCGCGAAATACCATATGGAAATCTTGCCGCCACCGGCCCACGAGTAGGGTCGCGCGCCGGGTAGGCCCGGCTCCGCTCGGGAACGCCAGCGCAAGTTGGGCTATACCGTCCCGTATTGGCAAGGCGCCGCTAGAGGCGGACGGCTCGCCACCGAGACCTGGAAGCGTCGCGGAATGCCGCGGGGCAACGAAGAAGCCTGCGAGGAGCGCGCTGCGCGAGAGCGCGTGCGCCAGAAAGCGTCCGCCCACCTACCCCCAGCGCTCCCATCGGCAGCCACGCGCATCAGAGCGCTCCCGCAGGATGATAACAGTGTAGCGCCGTTGACGCGCCAGAACTGTGAACTGCTTCATAGTTTTGCTTTTGCACCGCTCCACCCCACGGTCCCACAGCGGGAACCGCCGTACATCGAGATCAGCGCGTGGTCCATAGCGGGGCGCGAGTAAATGCGTTATGCTTGACCATATCGCGTTCCTCGCGTCTCGATCTGGTCGTCTGCGGGGGGGAGGGCCTCAACGATGCAAATGGAAGTGACCTGTCGCTGCGGCTGGATTACCCGTGGCACCAAATCGGGCGTCATCAAAGCCATTCAGGAACACGCCCGGACGGAGCACAACCTGGCTGTCACACCGAATGAAATCCGGGCGATCTGGCGCGAAGTCGAAGAATCGCCACCGGACGAGGCGCGGCGTGAGCGACGATAAGCCGCGCATTCCCCGCCGCAAGCCTCCGCAGGCGCAGCAGCCGGCGCGCTCGCATCAGCCACTGATAGAAACGATGGGCCCGCCTATCTCGTCGGTTCTGTGGTCCGCGTCGGTCGTCGTCCAGACACTGGAGATACTGACCGTGGAGGTAGTGGATGGCGAGATTCGCTGGTTGAAGCCCATTCACGCCGATTCGTTGCGCGTCGGCCTCCCTATCTCCGGCAAGCCCGGCGAGGTCGTAGTGGGCGTCATGTCCTGGTTCCCGCTCACCCCGCGCGTCGCGCACTCGACCTCGTGGCGCTACGAAGAAGGTCGGGTCATCCTCACCTACATTGTGGTCGTCGAGCCACCGGAGAGCCTGGCGCCCAACTCACTGGTCGTCATCCCTGTCGTCCGCGCAAACATCGCTCGCGGCGAGGCCATGGCCCCACCCACCGCCATTGACGTCAACGCAGTCCTCGAGCATGCCCTGCGCCACCTCGCATGGCTGGTCAAGGATGACGCCACAATTGCCGCTGCCCTGCCGGACTGGCTCGCCGTCCTCAGCGCCTACACGCCGGAGCCATTCCGCGCGCTGGGCTAACAGCGCGCCGCCTCAAGCGTTCGGCCTAGCCAAGATGGCCCGTAGCGAACAGCCGTTCGAGTGGGCTATGCTTGCAAGGTAGCCTGATTCATCTCTGGGCGGGCTGGACGGGACAGGGAGAAGGATCGAGGGACGCGGGTGGCCGACTTCACGCATCTGCACGTGCACTCCGAATACAGCCTGCTCGACGGCCAGTCACGGCTTCAGCGGCTGGTGGAGGCCACCAAAGCCGGCGGCATGTCGGCTCTGGCGCTCACCGACCACGGCGTGATGTACGGCGCGCTCGATTTCTACAAAGCCTGCCGCGCGGGCGGTATCAAGCCCATTATCGGCATAGAAGGATATAGTGTCCCGTCGCTGGAGGAGAAGACGGGCCGCTACGAATATAACCACTTGCTACTGCTGGCCCGCGACAATACTGGCTACAGCAACCTACTCAAGCTGACCACCCTGGCGCACACCCGCGGCTACCAGGCGCGCCCGCGCATGGACCGCAAGATGCTGCAGCAGTACAGCGCCGGGCTGATCGCCACCTCTGGCTGCATCTCCGGTGAGATCCCAGAATTGCTGCTGCGCGGCGACCTGAATGGCGCAAGAGCGGCCGCGCGCTGGTATCAGGACGTCTTCGGCCCTGAGAACTACTACATCGAGATCCAGGACCACGGCGCGCCGGACTCGCCGCAGAACCAGCTTAATCCATTGCTTTATGACCTGGCCCGCGAGGTCCACGCCCCACTGCTGGCGACCAACGACCTGCACTACGTCTCGGCGACCGATGCCGACGCGCAGGACGTGCTGCTCTGTGTGCAGACCGGCAAGTCGCTCGAAGACCCCAAGCGCATGAAGTTCGACTCGTCGCAATACTATCTCAAGACACCCGACGAGATGGCCGCGCTCTTCCCCGAGCTGCCTGACGCCCTGCGCAACTCGATGGTGATCGCTGAGCAATGTGACGTGACCATCGAGTCCAGCGACAGCCTGATTCCGAACTACGAGATTCCGTCAGAGTTCGCCTCGCAGGGTGAGTATCTGTACCACCTCTGTGAGCGCGGCGTCCGTGAGCTCTACGGTGAAATAACCGACCAGCTCAAGCAACGGCTGGACTACGAGTTCAAGGTCATTGCCGACAAGGGCTTCGTCTCGTATTTCCTGATCGTCTGGGACTACGTGAACTACGCCCGCTCGCACGGCATGCGCTGCGTAGCGCGCGGCTCCGCGGCAGGTAGCCTGGTAGCCTATTCACTGGGCATCACTAACGTCGACCCCCTCCGCTACGAGCTGCTCTTCGAGCGCTTCCTCAACCCCGAGCGCATGTCCATGCCTGATATCGACATGGACTTCCCCGATGACCGCCGTGAAGAAGTCATCCGCTACGTCGCGGAGAAGTACGGCTGGGACAAGGTCGGCCAGATCGTAACCTTCAACACGATGGCAGCCAAAGCGGCGGTGCGCGATGTCGGCCGTGTGATGGGCATGCAGGCTGAGGCCGACCGCGTGGCGCGGCTCATCCCCGGCGGCCCGAAGGTGACCATCCGCGGCGCGCTGGACGAGGTGCGCGAGCTGAAGAACCTCTACGACCAGTCGCCGCCGATCCGCAAACTGGTGGACATGGCGCGCGACCTGGAAGGCACGGTGCGCGGGACCGGCATCCATGCCGCGGGCGTTGTCATCTCGCGCGAGCCGCTGGATGACACGGTGCCGCTGCAGCTGCGCGATTACAAGGACCCCAACGATACCTGGCTGGTCTCACAGTACGAGCAGGCGCACCTGGAAGAGCTTGGGCTGATCAAGTTCGACTTCCTCGGCTTAGCCAACCTGACAATCCTGATGAACTGCCGCGCCTTCATCAAGCAGACGCGCGGCATTGACATTGACCTTGATCATCTGCCAACTGATGACACCAAGACGTATGAATTGCTGGCGCAAGGTGAAACGACCGGCGTGTTCCAGCTCGAATCCGGCGCCATGCGAACGTACATCCGCGACCTGAAGCCGACGTGCATCGAGGACGTAACGGCGATGGTGGCGCTCTATCGCCCCGGGCCGATGGACTCTATCCCGCAGTTCATCAAGGCCAAGCACGGCGAGATCCAGATTCGCTATCTGCACCCCAGCCTGGAGCCGCTGCTGCGCGATTCCTACGGCGTCATCGTCTATCAGGACCAGGTGCTGCTGATCGCCGTCCAGCTGGCAGGCTTCAGCTGGGGCGAGGTGGACAAGTTCCGCAAGGCGATGTCGAAAAAGAACCGCGAGCAGATGCTGGAGTATCGCGGCAAGTTCATCAAGGGCTGCGCCAAGCACGGCATTCCCGAGAAGACCGCGGAGGATATCTTCTCCTTCATCGAGCCCTTCGCTGGCTACGGATTTAACAAGTGCGCCCACGGCTCGACCGAGATACAGCTTCCCGACGGCAGCCGCACGACGCTATCCGCCGCCTATCGCAACCCGCCCGCAGCGATCATGGCGATGTGGCCCGATGGTCAGATCCGTCCGCATAAAGTCGCGCGTATCGTACGCAGCGGGCACAAGGCGCTACTTCAAATTCGTACCGCGTCCGGCAAGTCCATCAAGGTGACACCTGAGCACCGCCTGCTCACCACCGACGGCTACCGCGAGGCCGGACAGATGATGGTGGGCATGGAGCTGATGGTCGCGCCACGCCGCGTGACCGGGACCCAACGCGTCGCGCGCCGCGCGAGTCTAGCCCGGCTGAACCGCACAGCGGCGCAGCGCGCCCGCGTCAACGCGCGATTACTAACTTATCAGGCCGCCCGCGATCCTGAAGCGCTGCGTCAGCACATGCGCCTCATGCACGCCATCCACCCGGATTTGACCCGCAACGGGATCGTCGCCGCGCACGAGCGCATCAAATGGCTCCACGCGAATGATCCAGAGGGGCGGGCGCGGCAGATAGCAAACTCGCTGGCTAGTGTGCGCGATTGCTACGACACCGGTCCCGGATATGGCCGCTGCTCTATCGCCTCCAACGGAATGTGGTGCGCGAGCCAGCCAGAGCGCGACATGTGCGAATGGCTGATCGCCCAGGGCATCGAATTCGAAATGCACAGAGTCCTCGGTACCGGGCGTATCTGCGACTTCTATTTCAACGGCGTCTACTGGGAAATGGATGGCATGGATCGCGACGCCGCCTACTTTGCCGCGAAATACGGCGACCTGCCCTATGTCGTCGTGACGCCGGAAGACTTCAAGCCAATCGTACTGCGCCACTTGGGCGTTGCGCACGCTGAGAACGGTGACCCAATCGTCTCCATTACACCCTGCGGCGCGGCGATGACCTATGACATCGAGATGGCGCCGGACGGACCGCTGAACTACGTCGCGAACCGCATCATCTCGCACAACAGTCACGCCGCCGCCTATGGCTTTGTCGCCTACCAGACGGCGTACCTGAAGGCCAACTATACTGCGGAGTTCATGGCGGCGACGCTGACCGCTGTGGCCAGCGACGCGGCGAAGGTCGTCGCCGCCATCGAAGAGTGCCATCGTATGGGCGTGGATGTGCTGCCGCCAGACATCAACCACAGCGACGCAGGCTTCACCGTCGAGCGGCGCGAACCAGGCCCGGACAGCCAGCCGCGCTGGGGGGTGCGTTTCGGCCTCGTGGGCATTCGCAACGTCGGCAGCCGTCCGGTCGAAGAGTTGCTGGAGGCGCGCCGCGCCGGCGGAGTCTTCACGTCTATGGCGAACCTCTTCGCGCGCACGGACTCCAAGAACCTGACACGCTCGGCGGTCGAATGTCTCATCAAGGCCGGCGCGCTGGATAGCTTTGGCAGTCGCAGCCGCCAGCTGGCCGGGCTCGACCGCGCGATGGCTTACGGGCAGCAGCAGCGCAAGATGGCTGAAGTCGGACAGAACAGCCTCTTCGGCGGCCTCGAAGGCACGACCCCCGGCGACGACTTCATGCTGCCCGACGTGCCCGAGCACTCGCAGCAGCAGTTGCTCGCCTGGGAAAAGGAACTGCTGAACCTCTATCTCTCGGCGCACCCGCTGGCGCACGTCGCGCCTTTCCTCAAGAAGCGTGTGTCAGCCTATTCCGCTTCACTGAGTGAGGAGTGGGCGGGGCAGAGGGTGACATTGGGAGGGCGTGTCATCTCGTCGCGACGCATCATGACCAAGCGCGGCGACACGATGCTGGCTGTCCAGTTCGAAGACTTGATGGGGTCACTGGAAATCATTGTCTTCTCCAAGACCTACAGCGCGACGCAGGACGTCTGGAAAGATGACGCGCTGCTCCTGGTGACGGGGCCGGTGAAGATGCGCGATGACCAGCCGCAACTGGTGGCCGAGCAGGTTGAGGTCTTCGCCGTCTCTGAGGAGGAGGCCAACCGTCGGGCGATGCTCCTCCGGGTCCACATCCAGCGTGGCAAGAATAGTACGGTCGATGTGACGCGCGCGCAGGATGTGCTGACAGCGCTCCATGATTACCCAGGCGACGACAAGGTGGAGCTCTGGGTGCGTAATGGCCTCTGGGAAGTCCGCATGCCCGCGCCAGCCGGGCAGCTGGGTGTGCGCTTTTGCCCTGAGCTCCTCGAGCAACTGGAGCGCACGCTGGGCCCGGGCGCGGTCGAGGCCGTCCCACTGGCTTAGCGCCTAGGGGCGGCCTCGACAAGATAATTCGCGGTTCCGCGCTCTGGGAGCGTGGATCGCGGGTTATTTCATGCGCTGCTCAATGCGACCCGCATAGCGGCCCGCGTTAAATGCGCGCATGAGCCATTGCGGCTGGAACTGCGCCACTTTCGAGGACCGCGCGACTCCACGCGTGATACCTTCAGTGACGCCTTCCCAGGCCTCAGTCGCGCCCTCACGGGCGGCCAGGTACGCGTTCAGGAGCGCGTCTTCCGCCAGCGACACACGCCCGGCGGCGTAGTCGCGAGCGGCGTTACCGCTCAGATTGGCCGCGCGGGCCAACGCGCGCGCCATGCGGGCGGCTTCGGCCGCGGTGAGTTGGGCGTGTTGCGTCGCGGAGCCGACGGCCTCGGTCGCCTCAAGCATATCAGGCCGCGCGACAGAGGGAGTCATGCGCAGCAGGCGGCTCGCCGCCACCGCCGCTTCCAGACGCCGCTTCGCGGAGACCTGCCTGCGCGCCAGCACAAACCAGGTGACGCCACCAGCCAGCGCGAGGGTCGCCAGAGAGACGGAACCAGCGATCACCGCCAGCCGGCGCGTGCGCGAAAGATCGCCGCTCTCATCTACCTCAACCGACCACTCGCTGGTCTGCGGAATGGTCGCGGACGCGCCAGTCGCGCCGCTCATTTCGCCTGTCGCCGCGCCAGCGGCGCCGCTCGCGATGTCATTCATTCTCGTTGCGCCCGTGGCGCCGTTTTCCCATTTGTCCATGTTTGTGAAAACCTCTCTCTTTCCTCGTTGAGGGCGCGAAACAAGTCGCGCCCTGTCCACTTCGCCCCTACCTCACTGGAGACGGGTCTACCCCATGTGACAGGCCCACGCCACATCACGCGGCGCGCCCATCCATAGGGGCCGCAAGATAGGCGCCATGCCCGCCCCGGTGAGACATGCCCGCCCCGGTGAGACATGACAGCGCCCGCGTGAGCGACCTGTGAGGAGGCGCATCGCGGGCGCTGGACCACGTAAAGCTGGGGCTGGGAACGACTGGCTAGGCGCGCTGCGGCGCCTTGCCAATGCGACCGAATATCGCCTCCAGGATGCCGTGGATGATACCGAGCACGATGCCGCCCAGAATCGCCCACAGGAAATTGTCGATCTTGAACGCAGGCACTACCAGCGACGCGAGATACAGCAACAGCGCGTTCAGCACCAACTGAAACAATCCCAGCGTGAGAATCGTCAATGGCAGTGACAGGAACGACACAACCGGGCGAACCAGTGCGTCGATCACGCCGATGACAAGACCCAGCAGCAGCAAAGTCGTCCAGCTGAACGGCGAAATGTGGATCCCCGGCAAGATCAGCGCTGTAAGCCCAACCGCCGCGGCGCTAATCAGGACATCGACAACCAGGCGGACCAGAAACCTGCCCATGTATGCCCCTCTCGTTATCTGCGCTTCCCCGATAGGATGGAGACACGACATTCCCTCATCCCTACTCAACTACGGATGTGCGCGCCGGGTGGTTGGATAAGCGACCTCTATAAGACAGGACTGTGATGGGGCTGGCGTCAGGTCGCGGAAAATGAATAGAGCACGACCGGGCCAGAAAGGGGCGCGACGTAGAAGAGCGCGCTATCGGCGGACCACTGCGCGGCGTGGGTTGGTAGATTGGCGCATCCTGTATCAAGCGTGGCCAATACCGCGCCGGAGCCGACAGCATAGATCGCGATCCGCGCATTCGGTAGGGTCCGATCGCACACAGCGACACGGCTCGCGTCAGGTGAGAACCAGAGGAGCGCGTCGTCCTCACCCGCTGCGCCGCCCCGCTTACTTGCCGCCGCGATGCGTGTGGCAAGCGTCAGCGCGACTGAGTCGGGCAAAGCGCTCGCCGGGGATGCGCCAGGCCCGCTAGCGGACAGATCCGCCTGCGCCCAGAGGAGATAGCGGCCATCCGGAGACCAGTCAAGCAGCGCGACGCCAAACTGGGCTTCAGCCGGTGAAACACCCACATGCACGCGTCCCCGCTCACTGAACAGGTGCGTGCCCTGGCTCGACCAGAAACCGATCACGGGCGTTTGCGGCGTGGTGACGTCCGCGGGGCCTGCGGCGCCAGGTGGAGCGGCGCTCAACGCGCCATCCGCGCCCCATGCCAGCGGCCCATTCGCGAACGCCTGCGCCGGGGGCAGTCCCGCCGTCGCGGACTTCTGGCGCAGATCATAGGTCATCAGCACTGGCGTAGACGGCAACGGGACGTTGGCGACCACCAACGCGGGCGTCACCGTCCAGATCATCAGCGTGGATGGGCTGGACGCGGCGACCATCGCGCCATCCGGTGACCACGCCAGTGAGGCGGGCGCGTCCTTTGCGGACCAGGCGTACGACGCGACGCGGTCGCCCGACTTCGTGGACCAGACGGTCACGTTGGGACGCGCGCCACCCTGGGCGACCGCGAGGAGCTTGCCGTTGACCGAGAGCGCGATGGCGCTGGCGTCCGACGCTCCCGCTGGCAGGCGCAAATAGGGAGAGATTTGACTGGGCGCGCCGCCGACATTCGGGGCCGCGCCCTGCGCGCGCCACTGGCTGAAGACGCTCATCAGCGGCTGCGCCTGGCCGCGCGCCACCTGATAGAGCACGAACTGGCCGGCGATGACCAGCGCGAGCGCGAGGAGCGCGATCCGGCCACGTGGACCAAGAGCCGGCTTGCCGCCACGCACGCTGCGCAGCTTGCGATTGGCGGACTGTCGATCAGACGCGGCGCGTGTCAGCCCCTCCCGCCTGCATCGCTCGCAGGAGCGGACATGCGTCTCGATCGCGCGGTTCATCGCTGGCGTGAGTCTGCCGAAGTGGTAGTCCACGAAGCGCTCCACGACTTCCTCGTGGGTGAGTCGCGCTTGCGCTTTCCCGCCAGACATTTGTTTGACCACCCTCGCGCGGTCCCTCTCTCACATGTGGGGCCAATCGTTGGTTGATACATCGGGTACACTACCAACTTGCAAGCCCAGCCGTCAACCCGCCTGGGGCCTTGGGGGGACGAATTCAGGCGCGAAGTTGATTGCGCGCCCTGGCGCCGCAGCCTTATAATGGCGGCGCGGGCGGATTCCAGCCATGCCGCGCAGGCCTGGAGAGAGTAGCCATGAGCGAGACAGACGACATAGGAATGCCCCTCATTCCTGACGAGACCGCCGCTGGCGCGCCCGGCGACGCGTCGCGCGCGGAAACTGTGATGTTTCTCGAGTCATCACGTCCGAGCGTGCCCCTGGCGGAGACCACTGACTACCGCCCTGGGGCGGCCGTCGCCTTTCTCTTCCTTGGCCTGCCTGCCGCCAGCGCGCTGGCGATCGCCGCTCTAGCGCCGCTCGGCGAAGCGCCGCTCTGGCTGCCGCTCAGCCTGCTGTTGTGGATTCCACTGCTGCTGGCGGGTTGGTGGGCGCTCGGCGGAGTCCGCCTGACGCGCGAAAGCATCGCCTTTGGCCAGCCCCTGCGCGCGTGGCGCGTCATCCCGCTCGACGCTATTGAGCGGCTACAATGGCGCGGCCCCATCCTGACTGTGGTGACGAGAACAGGCCAGCGACAGTCCTTCATGCCGGCCATCCTGACGCGCGGCGCGCAACTGCGCCGGCGTCTGCTACTGACGCTTCCCACCAGCGCGCTGGATAGCGGCGCCCGCGCCGAGGCGCAGCTCCTGCTCGAAGGTAGCGTCGGCATCGAAGATGACGCCGTCGAGGCGCTCATCCTGCGCACGCCACGCTGGCAGGCGCGGCTGGCGGCCGCTGTGGCGCTGGCCGCCATTTTGAGCATTGCCGCCGTCATCATCTGGGCGCCCAACGCATGGACAGGGTGGGAAGGGCGGTCGCTCATGGCGGCGCTGGCGCTCATAGCGGCGCTAGCCCTGGGTGCTTGCGGCTGGCTCGCGCAAGATATCTTCATCACCGAACATAGCGTGATCGTCCGTTTTCCGCTCACCGGATGGATGGGTACGGTCGCATGGGTCGAGTTACGCTCTATCCGGCGAACACCCGGCGAACTGGCGCTCATCTTGCATGGCCGGCGGCAGATCGTCTGCGCTGGGCCGGGGCTGCTGGCGCCACACGCCGCGCGCCAGATGCGCGAGGCCGTGAGCCATTTCGTGCAAGCGAGTGGAACACCGGTGCTACCTCCTGCGCGCAGCTAGCCAGCGCTGACAGGAACCGGGCTTTCCGTCGGGCGCGCGTTCGATGGGCTGGACGCCCCGGCGGATCCGGCGCGCATCCGCCGCAGGCGCGACGGAAGCACACCCAACTCCTCACGATACTTGGCGATGGTGCGCCGGGCGATATCCACGCCCCGGCGGCGCAGGATGCGCATCAACTGCTCATCGCTGAACGGCCGCCCCAGATTCTCCTCACCGATAATGTCCAGCAGCGCCTTCTTGACCGGCAACGAGGCGTCGAAGAAATCATCGAACGGCGCCGTCTTGCCATTAGGCAACAGCACATATTTGCCATCGGTGGCGCGGCTCACGGTGGACTCATGCAGACCGATGCGCCGGGCCACGTCGGCGCGGGTCAGTGGCTTGAGCGCCAGGTGCCCATGCTCCAGGAAGTCCTGTTGCATCTCGATAAGCGCGTCGGATACGCGCTGCATGGTGTCCCAGCGCTGGCGTAGCGCGGCGATGAACGCCTGCGCCTGATCCACATGCTTGCGAATATGCACGCGAGTCTCGGTGTCTTCCGCCGTGCGGGCGAGGTGTTTGCGCGCCCAGAGATACTCCGCATTGACGCGCAGCACATAGCGGTTGCGCTCCACCACATCAGCCACATATCCGGTCGCCGTCTTGCGGATCACTACATCGGGCCTCACAGGCGCGGCGGCCGGCGCGATGTCGGTCATGCCCTCCTCGAAGCCATGCGCTGGATAGGGGTAGAGCGTGGCGCGGATGAACTCCCACTCCGCCTCGACTCGTCGCGGGGTCAGGTCGAGCGCGCGGGCGATTTCACGGTAGCGACGGTGGGCCAATTCGTTGAAGTGGTCGCGCACCAAAGCCTCAGCCACCGGGTGAGGCTCGCCCGCCTCGCGCAGGCGCTCCAGCTGGATGAGGAGGCATTCCTGCCCGCCTCGCGCTCCGATGCCTGGCGGGTCCAGCTGTTGCAGCGCCCGCAGCCCCTGCTCGACCATGGCGCGCTCACAGCCAAGCGCGTCTTCCGCGTCTTCCACGATGCTCGCGGGCAAGAAGCCGTGGGAATCGATACTGCCGACGAGATACTCCGCCACCTGGGCGTCCTCCGGCTCCAGCGAGAAGCAGAGCGCCTGTAGCAGCTCCTCACCGGTCGGCGCGCTGGCGGGCACGCGGGTCATCGGGTCATCAGCCTCATCATCGGCGCTCGATCCACCGACCGGGTAAATTGGGCCATCCACGTCCATGAGGTCATCGCGCTGCTCACGCGCGCGCTCTTCGCTACTGACGCGCGCGCCGCTCTCGCAGGTGGAGCATGGAGCGGTTGGAGATTCCAGCGGACTATTGCAGCGAGGGCAGCACTGACGAGTATCCGCCTCGAGCGCCGGGTTTTCGTCTGCCTCACGCTGCACCACCTCTTCGAGAAACTGGCTGGGCAATTGCAGCAGACGGACCGCGGCTATCTGCCGGAATGAAATGGACTGCGTGGTAAGCGGCGTTTGCGCCGTGTCCACACGAAGCTCATATGTATCCACAGGTTCCGCTCCTTTTCAGCTGTCTGGATTCTGTGCGCGTAGTTCCGGCGCCCTGTTTGCGGGATCAGCCACAAACCGGCCGCCGCGTGTAAACCAACAGCCTAGGCTCCTTCACCGCCGCCACCCTGGGGTCATCTAACCACATGGTGACCACAATGGGCTACCCGGCCCTGTTGTTATGTCTGTTTGAGACCATGCGCCCGCGCGCATGACCGTATGTCGCAATGCACGCGGCATGCCAGTATCACGCATACCGCGCCACGTGATACAAAATAGGCGAGAATAATGCGGAGAAACGCGCGCGCGAACGGACTGACCGCGATGCGCAAATGCAGGCAGGGCCAGGAAGAAGGGGTCACCATCATGGGCTCAGGGCTATTGGTCGGCCTGGCGCTGGGCTCGATCATCTTCTTCTCGGTGATACTGGTCACCGCGGCGCTGATGATGCGCGGCCAGTGGGACAAGCTTGGCGGAGGCGCGCCCCCTGAGCCACGCGATCCCGCCAGGCGGCCCCCGCCCCGCGCATAGGCTCAGCCCCGACGCCCATTCTCACCGTAAGCCCCGGCGGCATCTCGTTCGCTTTCCGCCCCAACGGCGCCGACTTTGCGACCGTCTCAATGCCCTGCATAGCTTCCTGAGCCTGCTTGACGCTGGGCGCTTGCGCATGGTATGGATGAAAGTGTGGTCGCCAAACGTGTGAGAGCGCATGACGGCCCGCAACCGCAACGGGAGCTCGGGGAGCCGGGCTGAGAGGGTGGCTTGTATCCCGCCACCGACCGACGGAACCTGATCTGGGTAATGCCAGCGCAGGGAGTGGCGCTTCCGCGTTCAAGGTGATGCCACCCGACATCCGCCACCGGAAGCGAAGCTTTCAGGGGCGCTGGCATGAATTGCCGGCGCCCTTTCGCTTTGCCCAGCGAGGGTGACCCCGGCGGAATCGGAGCGCGCATGAGCAGCCAGACGGCGCCGGGCGTGTCCGCGGTGGCGACCACAGCGCCGCTGCTGCGCGTCACTGACGTGCGCAAGACATACGAGGGCGCGCGCGGCGCCCGGATAGAGGCGCTGGCGGGCGTTAGCCTGAGCGTGGCGCGCGGGGAGCTGGTCGCCCTGGTCGGGCCTAGCGGCTGCGGCAAATCCACACTCCTGGCGATCATCGCCGGACTGGAAGCGGCGGACAGTGGCGAGGTCGCCCTGCAAGGCGAACCGGGAGCCCGCCGGCTAGGCGAGGTAAGCTACATGCCGCAGCGCGACCTGCTGCTGCCCTGGCGCGATGCGCTGGGCAACGCGACCGCGGGCGTGCGCGCTCAGGGTGTCGCGCGGCCCGAAGCTGAGCGCCGCGCGCGTGAGCTCTTCGCCGCCTTTGGACTAAATGGCTTCGAACGCGCCTATCCATCTGAACTTTCTGGCGGCATGCGGCAGCGTGTAGCCTTCGCGCGCACCGCGCTCGTCACGCGCGACCTGATGCTGCTGGATGAGCCGTTCGGCGCGCTCGACGCGCTGACCCGCGCAGAGTTGCGCCGCTGGCTAGCGCAGATGTGGAGCGCGCTCGGCGCGACCTCGCTGCTGGTCACACACGATGTGGATGAGGCGCTGCTGCTGGCGGACCGCATCTATGCCCTGACGCCGCGCCCCGGCCGTGTCGCGCTTGAGCGGCGCGTACCGTTACCCGGGCCGCGGTCCTCCGCCGACCTCGCGCGACCTGAGATGAGCGCTCTCAAAGCTGAGCTCCTCGCCGCGCTGGAAACTGCTCCGACCAATCCATCACCAGCGCCCGGCGCGGCCATCAGTGGTTGGGTCCCGAGCGCACGGAACGGAGGCGCGTGATGAGCGTCTCGAATATCACTCCGCCAGAGGCGCGCGCCGCGGAACCTGTGGCCACGCCCGCGCCGCCGCGTCGCGTATCACGCGTATCACGCGGAGCTGCGCTGATCGCGACTGGAGCGCGAACCTGGCGGGCGGTCTGGCCAGCGCTGGTGGCATTCGCCGCGCTACTGCTGCTCTGGCAGTGGGCGGCGGGCCGCGAGACAGGTTACTGGCAAACGATGTTCCCCACGCCACTGGCGGTCTTCCAGACGCTCATCGCGCAGCGTGACGCGCTATGGGCCAACACGCTGATAACGATGGAGGAAACGCTGATCGGCTTTGGCTGGGCGTTTCTCGCCGGCGTGGCCTTCGCCGTCGTGGTTGACCTCTCGCCGTGGCTACGCCGCGCGCTCTACCCGCTCCTGGTCGCCTCGCAGACCATCCCGCTAATCACGCTCGCGCCGCTGCTAGTCCTGTGGTTTGGCTTCGGACTGGTCTCCAAGACGATCGTCGTCACGCTCGTCTGCTTCTTCCCGATCACCGTCGGGCTGGCGGACGGCCTGCGCTCCGTGGACCCGGAGCTCGTGAAGCTCTATCGCACGTTCGGAGCGGGCTGGGCGCGGCTCTTCTGGTCGGTGCGGCTGCCGGGCGCGTTGCCCTCGCTCTTCTCCGGCGCCCGCATTGGCATCACCTACAGCGTGGTTGGCGCTATTTTCGGCGAATACGTCGGCGCGACCGCCGGGCTAGGCTACTTCATGACTCTCAAGCAGCACTCATTCTCCACAGCAGGTGTTTTGGCGACTATCGTCGTCACCGCGCTGCTGAGCGTTGCGCTCTTCGCGGCGGTGGCGATCATCGAGCGGCTGACGTTGCCCTGGTATTACGCCCAGGGCCGCGATCCGGCCGCCTGATGCAGACGGCTTTCATTACAGGAGTATTCTTGATGTCATACACGCGATCGATCTTCCAGCGTGGCGCGCTGGCGGCCAGCGGGGCGCTCCTCGCGCTCGCTCTCCTGCTCGGGGGCTGTGCGGGTGGCGCGACGACGCCCGGCCGTCTGCCGCCCGCCCAGCAATTCGTGACGCTCGCGCTGGACTGGACGCCCAACACCAATCACACAGGTATCTATGTGGCGATGCAGAAGGGCTACTACGCCCAGCAAGGCATCAGCCTGAAACTGACGCCCTACTCCAGCAGCGTCTATCCCGAGCAGCTAGTAGCGCAGGGGCAGGCGGATTTCGCGATCTCATTTCCCGAGGCTGTGACACAGTTCCGCGCGCAGGGTTTGCCGCTGGTCTCCGTCGCCGCGGTCATCTCCAGCAACACCTCAGCGCTGATCTCCCTCAAGGGCAAGGGGCTGGACACGGTCGCCAACCTGGCGGGCAAGCGCTACGCGGGCTTCGGCACGAGCTATGAGCAGCCGGTCGTTGATCAGGCGCTCAGTTGCGGTGGCGTGACCAATCCGAAGTTCCAGAACATCACCACCACGCTCGACCCGGTGGAGGCGCTGAAGAGCGGGCAGTTCGACTTCGCCTGGGTCTACCAGGGCTGGGAGGTCATCCAGGCGCAGCGAGAAGGCCTGCAAGTCAACGTCTTTCCGCTGACCGACTACTGCATGCCCGACTACTCTTCGCCAGTGATTGTCACCAGCGAGCAGTTCATCCAGCAGCATCCAGACGTGATCAAGCGCTTCCTGGCGGCGACAACGCAGGGCTATGAGTACGCCATCGCCCATCCCAAAGACGCAGCCAACCTGCTGATCAAGGGCGCGCCAGCCGGGACGTTCGATGACACCGGTCTGGTCTACGCCAGCCAGGCCTACCTCAGCCCGCTCTACGCCGCTGGCTCCGCCTGCTGGGGCCAGCAGACGCTGGCCAAGTGGACCAACTACCCACGCTTCATGTACGATCACGGCGCGATCACCGACGCCAACGGCAATCCCATCAAGACCGCGCCCGACTACGCCGCCGCCTACACCAACCAGTTTCTGCCAGCGTGCGCGTAAGCCTGCGAATACACCAGATCGGGCCACCTTCCCGTCATGGGGAAGGTGGCCCGATGCATTGGCGCGTGCGTCTCGGCGCTATTTCACGTCGGGGTAGGAGACGAAGACCGTCTTCGTCTCGCTGAACTCCTCGACGGCCTTGCGGCCCAGCTCGCGGTGGCCGTTGCCGCTCTGCTTGGTCCCGCCGAAGGGCAGGTGCGGCTCAGCGCCGGTCGTGCCCGCGTTGATGTAGACCAGGCCGGCGTTGATGTCGCGCATAGCGCGGAAAACAGTGCGCGCGTCCTCGGTGAAGATCGCGCACGAGAGGCCGTAGACCGTCGAATTGGCGACCTCGATCGCCTCCTCATAGCTAGCCACCGGCAGGATCGAGACAAACGGCCCGAAGATCTCCTCCTGGGCGATGCGCATGCCTTTCCGGACCCCGGTAAAGATTGTCGGCGCGTAGTAGGCGCCACTGGCCAACTCGCCTTCGGTCAGCGCGTGGCCGCCGGTCAGCAGCGTGGCGCCCTCGGCCTGTCCAATGCCGGTGTATTCGTGGACAGCGGCGACACGGCCCTGATTGACCAGTGGCCCCATCTCGGTCTCCGGCTCCAGCCCGTCGCCGACGCGCAGCTTCTCGGCGGCCTCGGCCAGCTTGCGCCCGAAAACCTCCACGACCTTCTCATGGACGATGACACGGCTGGTCGCGGTGCAGCGCTGGCCCGTGGTGCCGAATCCAGCCCAAGAGACAGCCTTGACCGCCTCATCCAGGTTGGCGTCATCCATGACAATCACCGCGTTCTTGCCGCCGAGCTCCAGACTGACGCGGCGCAGGTCGCGGCCACACAACTCGGCGACATGCTTGCCGACCTCGGTCGAACCGGTGAGCGAGATCATAGCGATGCGCGGGTCGGTGACCAGCGCGTCGCCCAGCGTACCGCCAGGGCCGGTGACATAGTTCAGCACGCCCTTCGGCAGACCAGCCTCGTCGAGGATCTCGGCCAGGCGCAAGGCGGAGAGCGGTGTGTCGCTGGCAGGCTTGAGAACGACGGTGTTGCCAGCCAGCAGCGCGGGGAAGGTCTTCCAGGCGGGGATCGCCATCGGGAAGTTCCACGGCGTGATAATGCCGATGACGCCCAGCGGCTGGCGGATCGTCAGGCACATCTTGTCGTTGATCGCCGACGGAACTGTCTCGCCTTCCGGCCGCGAGCCCTCGCCTGCGACGTACTTGCCGAAGTCAATCGCCGTCTGCAGGTCGCCCATCGTCTCGCGCAGCGCCTTGCCCATCTCGCGGGTCATCTCACGCGCCAGTTCGGCTTGCCGCGCCTCCAGGAGCAACGCCGCTCGCAAGATGATCGCGCCGCGCTGCGGGGCGGGAATGGCGCGCCAGGCCGGCAGCGCGGCCTCGGCGGCCGAGATGGCGGCGTCCACATCGGCGGAGGTGGACTTCTGGAAGCGGCCGACGACCTCATCGCGATGCGCGGGGTTGCTATTATCGAAGGTCTGGCCGGAGGACGACGGCCGCCACTCGCCGCCGATGAAATTCAGATATGTCTTGGGTTGGGCTTGCTCCTGCGTCGTCATTGACGCCGGCTCTGCGCTGGTCATGTGAAGGATTCTCCTGCTGGGCGGCCACGCCCACGGTCGGGCGCGGTTTAAGACGGCGCGTAGCGCGTACCGCATGCGGCGCCGAAATCATGTGTGAGGATGCGGGGCATCAGCCGCAGTATAGCACGCGGACGTCTCGCTCCGGCCGCGATGCGGGGCCCGCTCACCGCGGCAAACGCGGCCTGCTAGTGGGCCGCTCGCTGGGGAATATGCGCGTTATGCGCGCCCTGCGCGCGCCGCCCACGCCTCGCCGATCGCAAGGCGCTTGCCGACCGAGGGATGATTATACAGCAGGAACTCTATCCAGGGGGCTGGCTCGAGCTCGGCCAGATTCTGGTTCGCCAGCCGCGTCATCGCGCTGACGAAGGCGTCCGTCTTGCCGGTCGTCTCCAGGGCGTAGACATCGGCTTGCGCTTCGATCCGGCGGCTGAAACCGTTGACGATTGGCATCGTCACCAGCCCGAAGACACCCAGCGCGACCGCCAGCAGCGGCAGCGTCGCGGGGTCCGCCAGGCCGTGGTACTGCGGGACGGCGCGCAGGACCACCGCCAGAGCCAGGCTGGCGACGTAGAGTCCGCCGAGCGTGGTGACGGTCTGTATAGCGATCAACTTGGGGATGTCGCGGTGGACCTGGTGGCCAAGCTCATGGGCGACGACGACTTCGATCTCGTCAGGCGTGTAGTGGTCGAGCAGTGTATCGCCGATGACGATGCGGCGCGTGGAGCCGAGGCCCGCGACGAAGGCGTTGGCCGCCGTGGTCTTGGCGCTCATCTTCATCGTGTAAATGCCGCGCACCCGCGTGCGCGCGCGCTCGGCCAGCGCCAGCGCGCGTGACTTCACCTCGCCATCTGGTAGTGGAATGAATTTGTAGAAGATCGGGAGGATCAGCACCGGCGCCAGCGTCGCGAGCAGCACACTCACCAGCAGCATCCCCAGCCCAGCCCAGAGCCACCAGAATCCCGGATTTGCGGCCAGCAGCGCGTAGATCGCGACGACAGTCAGTACCTCGAAGACCAGCGAGAGCGCCGTCCCCTTGAGCGTATCGAGCGCCCAGCCCGCAGCCGACTGTGTGGACAGACCATAGCGCCGGGGCAGGATATGGCCGCTGTAGTAGTCCAGCGGCAAGCCGAGGACAAATGACGCGAGCAGTAGCGCCAGCGCGTACGCGCCAACCCGTAGCGGCTGCCAGCCCCAGGCGGGTGACCACGCGGACACGAATGAGAGCGCGTCTCGCAGCCAGAAATTCAGCCCGGAAAAGAGGAAGAGCGCGACCAGCGCCGCTGTCACCCCGAGGCTCACCAGCGAGAGTGTCTGGCGCTGACGGGCATAGCGCCGCGCCTCCGTCTGCCGCGCCGTGTCAATAGCGGCTGCCGGAATCTCCGGCGGCTCGCCGAATGCCCCAGCTGGCTCAGACGGCCCCCCCGCGTTGTCACTGGCCTCAGTGGCGAAGCGCAGCGCGCTGGCGAAGTTAGAGACGCGCGCGTAGTCCGGGCGCGTGCGCTGGCGGATCAGCATGCGAGTCAGGAGCCTTTCTCGCGCCCAGACCGGGTTCGCTAGGCCGGAGAAGTGGCGCCGCGCAGCAACGTCTCGGCGCAGGCGACGCCCTCAGCGAAGGCCGTCAACTGGGCGACAGTGAAGGTGCGCGCGCCACCCAGCGAGGGGTGTGACACCTCATAGAGTCCATCACGGTAGGATACTTCTTTGATCTCGAAGCCAAGCGCCTTGAGCGCGTTCAGCGCCTCGCCCTCGGCATAGATCCGATCGATCCGCATAGAATGCTACTTCTTTCCAGGACGTTTATGGGAGAGATTAGGACTTGCGCGATTTGCAGCGCGTCCGCACCTCGCAGTCCTCCCAAACGAGCGCCTGACAGGCGAGCCGGGTCTGCGGGTTACGGTTTCTGGGGAATGTGCCGACCTGGTTCATCGCTTTTTCGAGTACATTGCGCTCGGTGACAGCGCTGGCGGGCGTCACCACCACGCGATCGGTCCAGCACAGGCCGTTGCCATGGCAGTTAGCGATCTTCGAGAGGCCGAACCACATGCAGTAGAGCGGGATGTCATTCTCAAGCGCGGCGTAGCGCAGCGTGGTGCCTGGCTCGACTTCGACGGTCTTGCCCTCGTTGACGAATGTAACCTTCGGCATCGGACATCCTCTTCATCTGGCGCAAGTGCGCTGGCCGCCCGTTCGCGGCCCGCTCCGCGGCGAAATGGAGCCCTACAGCGCGCGGCGCGGCCGGCCCGCAGGGCGTTCCTCACGAGTGTAGCATAGGCCCGCGGAAGCGGTCAACGCGGGCCACAAGCGCAAATCATTGGGTTATCGTGAACGATGGCTCGATGATGACGATGTGATCGAACGTGACATACCAGCGCGCTGGCCCATATAGCTCGCACGTCGGACAACTCAAGTTCGGATTCTTTACCATCAGCCGATAATCATAGTAGTACTGGTTCGCGCCCGGGCGCACGGTGGCCTCACCTTCATCCATTGTGGTTCCATCTTCACACAGGAAGAAATCTAACGAGCCTGATACTGTCGAGTCAAAGTACACCGTGACCCGTGAGTCGCCCTCCTGGTTCACTGTGCGGCCAGTCAGATCAAAGCCGGTAACATGAAATCCGGGAACGGTCTTTTCAGGCACGGCAGGACACGGTTGCGGCGGCTGAGGCGCTGCCCGAATCATCACGAAATTGACACGCGCGACTTGGTTGTTCCAGTAAATGATCTGCATGATGCGGCCGACGTCCGCCGGGTTGAGCGTGTCGTAGACCCAACGGCGGCGGTCTGTTACCCAGCCAGCAGTCTTGCTGGTCACGACAAACTCCCAGTCGCGAGCGTCATGCCCATCCGAGCAAGCGACACTCTCTACCCTGACCAGGCCATATTGCGTGGTCGCGACCTTGACAGCGGTAAGGAACGACTGGTTGCGAGCGAAGGAGTTCAGCCTGTTCTGCGGAGCCAGTTTCCCAGTCGGCCAGTCGGCCATCATCGTTGTAGTGGCGACATCTGTGATAGCTTGGGCAGCGGTCGGGTCCGTGGATGGTGGCGCGCAGAAATTGGGCGTCGGCGTCAGACGCGCCGACTGGCCAACCAGTGGCGTGCGACATGCGGCAGGAGCCACTGAGAGTAACGCGCTCAGCGCGAGCAAGACCATTCGCGATCCAGCGCGCTGGACTGTCTCCCGTAAACTGACCATCCTCGTGTCCCCTAGAATGTTTGGGCAAGGCGAGCCGAAACGAGCGCTTGCTCGCGCCTCCATTGTAAAGAACACGCATACCGTGGTCAATGCGGCCAAACAGTCACAACAGACCGCCAACTCCCGTCGTATTGGTATGCGGCGCATGCGCGAGCGGCGCGCGATATAGTCAACCTTGACTAATCCCGACGACCGTGCTATGCTCTTCTTAGTCAAGCTTGACTATACGCTCGCGCAGACGGTCGGGCGTGTCAATATGGCCCGCATGGTAAGAAGGGGATTACTCCAGTGGCTCAATTCAGGCCAGCTCTCTCCGGCATCGTGCGCTACGGCGGCGTACTCACGCTTGTCCTCGGCATTTTCCTCTGGACCGGCAATTTCGATGCGCTCAAGTCCTACCACATGCTGCTCGGCATCATCGTCGTCCTCGCGCTCTGGCTGCTGGCGGGCGTGTACGCGGCGTCGGGCAAGGCAAACATCGGTATGGTGAGCGCGGCCATCGTACTGGGCCTGGCGCAGGCGCTGCTGGGCATGTCACAGGAGAGCATCCTGCCGGCAACTGGCCACTGGATCATCCAGGTCGTCCATCTGCTCCTCGGCCTGGGTGTCATCGGCATCGGCGAGAGCATCTCGATGGCGATGAAGAAAGCCAGACCAGCGGTCAACTAGCGCACGCGATACGCTTTTCCGCGCGGGCGCCACGCCACTCATGCAGGCGGCGTGGCGCTCGCCTGTTGAGCCCGCCACTCTTCGCGCAGCAGGCCCATGCACACCAGGTCGTCGTAGCGGTCGCCGATCCAGATGTGCTGGCGCAGGCGACCTTCCTCGGCGAAGCCCAGCGCGCGATAGGCGCGGATCGCGCGCTCGTTGAACGCCGCGACATCCAGGCACACACGGCGCAGGTTGCGAATGCGAAAGGCATAGTCCAGCAGCAGCCGCAGCGCCTCACGTCCATAGCCCTTGCCCTGGTACGACGGATCGCCAATACCGATGCTCAGCCAGCAGAGGCCGGTGGCCTCGCCGATGTCATAGAGGAATGCGTGGCCGATGTACACGCTGTCCGCCTCGATGGCAAAGCGCGGGCCATCGCGATCGTCTCCCGCCAGCCCGGCCTCGTACCGCGCCTCCAGGCGCTCCAGCGACTGTGGCTCGAACGGCCAGTCGCCGATCAGCCGCTTGAATTCCGGATCGTTTGTGAATTGCCAGACGCGCGGCAAATCCGCACGTTTGCGCGGGCGCAGAAGCACGCGCTCGCCACGCAGCATCGCTGGTCTCCTTTCCTGGCGGATGTCCGGACGCTCATGACCTACCCACCTAGGGGTCCCGCGAGCTCCGCGAGGACTTGAGCCAGGTATCATGCATGTCGGTGTAGAGCCGGATGCGCAGGAGTTCGTCGCTGTGCTCGAAGGTGTGCTGGAGTGTCTTGGTGACGACCCAGCGCAGGGTAATGGGTGGCGCATCTTTCAAGGTCCAGGGTGAGTCGCGTGTCTCGTCCCAGCGCCCGACCAGGCGCGACGCCAGCGCAATCTGGTCAGCGCGACCCGCTCGAAAGGCGCTGATGAGATCGTCGTAGGTCGTGCGCGCCCCTTTGCGCTCCCAATCCAGCGGCTCATCATCGAGTGGAGAGTCGTCGACCGGCGGGCCGCCCTCCCACAGGCGCATGCTTGGCGCGACCGTCAGCCGCTCATAGTTCGTGATATGGAAGATAACGCGTGCGGCGCACCAACGTCCCTCCTGCGCAACAAACCGCCGGGCGTCGGGAATCTGCAACGCCGCCCAAGCGAACTGCTCCGCCGTCACCCGTAGCTGATCAGCGAAATAGTCACTGTCGTTCATCGATCACCCTCCCGCATATGATCGCGCCCGGCCGCGCACACGCGCTGGGCGGCCGGGTTCGCCAGATCTGGATATCGAGAGGCGCGGGCTCCGCTAGCGGGCGCTTGGCGCGACTGGCGCAAGGCCAATCCGCTGCGCAAGCTCATCCGCGGTCGTGTAAGGGTCGCGCTCGCGCTCGACCACCGCGGCCACCAGCCGCGCCCACTCCTCATCGCCGATCGTGTGACTGATGCGCTCGATTAGGGCCTGATGGAGCAGCGCCAGCATCTCGCTCTGCGCCTGGCGGCCGCCCCGCGCGGCCAGCTGGCCGGTCTCTCTGAGCGACTCTAGGTGCGCGGCCAGCTTGTCCGCAAGTTCTGGGACGCCTTCACCAGTCGTCGCAACCGCCTTCAGAATCGGCACACGCCACGCGCGCTCGATGCGCCGCTCATCCAGGCTAAGCAGCATGCGAAGCTCGGCGGCGGCGCGGTCCGCGTCCGGGCGGTCGGCTTTATTGACGACGAAGATGTCGGCGATCTCCAGGATGCCTGCTTTGATCGCCTGGATGTCGTCGCCCATGCCTGGCACCGTGACAACGACTACCGACTGGGCGGCGCGCACGATCTCCACCTCCGCCTGTCCCGCGCCCACGGTTTCGATGATGATCGTGTCAAACCCCGCGGCATCGAGGGCGCGGGTCGCGTCGCGCGTCGCGGCGGCAAGCCCGCCAACGCCGCCGCGGCTCGCCATAGAGCGGATGAAGACATTCGGGTCACCTGCCAGTTCCTGCATGCGGATACGGTCGCCCAGAATAGCGCCGCCCGTGAAGGGGCTACTAGGGTCAACGGCGATGACGCCGATTCGCTGGCCGCGCTTCCGCAATTCGCGCGCCAGTTGGGTGACAAGCGTGGACTTGCCCGCGCCGGGCGAGCCTGTGAAGCCCACGATGTGCGCCTTGCCGCCGTGAGCGTGCAGCCGCGCCAGCATCGCCCGGGCCTCAGGCGCACGGTTCTCGATCAGGGTCACGGCGCGGGCCAGCGCGCGGCGGTCGCCGGCGAGCAACCGCTCGACCAGGTCAGGTTTTTCAGGCTGCCCGGTAGTCGGGATTCGGGAGGGAGGCGTGGAGGTCATGCTACTGCGCCGCCTCGGTGGCGTCCGCGCCAGTGGCCTGCAATGGCGACAGGGATTGGCGCATGCGCTCGGAGCTCACGTTCGCGCGCACGAATTCAATGATGGTCGCCAGGGAGGTGCCCGGGCCGAAATTGCCCTTGACGCCCATCGCCTCGATGGCGGGGATATCCTCATCAGGCAAGATGCCGCCGGCCATGACCAGCACGTCATCCACGCCGTTCTGGCGCAGGAGATCCATCACTTTGGGGAAGATCGCCATATGCGCGCCGGAGAGAATGGACATCAGGATAGCGTCCACGTCCTCCTGGATGGCGGCCTCGACGATCATCGCCGGCGTCTGCCGGATGCCGGTGTAGATCACCTCCATGCCAGCGTCGCGCAACGCCCGCGCGATTACCTTGGCGCCACGGTCATGTCCGTCCAGGCCCGGCTTGGCCACTAGCACCCGAATTCTGCGTTCGTCAGCCATATCTCTTCGCGCGGGAGCGAAGCCGCCCCCACTTCCCCTTTCGGCGCTGTGCGCTGTGCGGGCGCGCGCGGCCCCATCGCCGCGCGCCTATTCATCGCCGATTGTACAACAGGAACGGCTGGCCGCGTCGCGTCCGTGCGCTGTGATGACGTTGTGCGCGCCGCTGGCCAGGCAGCGACAGGTTCGTGATGTCCGGCGCATAGGCTGGAGGAGGAAGCTGACTGGCCAGGCGTCAGTCGCGCCCCACGGCCCGTCAGAATCGCGAGGTGATGATATGGCCAAGCAGGGTCAGCACAGACACGACAAACATGACCAACGGCTCATGCCCCAGGCGGGGCACACTAACCCCCGCAAGAGCACACCGATCACGACCGGCCCAACCAAGAAGCGCAAGCGCTATATCAAGCAGGCCAACGCGCACGAAGATACCGCGCGCCAGGCGCAGGACGCCCACGCTTATTGGGAGCCAGATACGACCAACTTCATGACCCACGAGGCTGACTCGCGGGCGCGCATGCGGGATAAGAAGCGGCGCAGCGGCAGCGACTCGAACGCCGACGCCGGGACGCGCGGCTACTAGCGCGCCCGATGTATCCTAGCGCCCGCTCGGCTGCCCGCCAGCGGCAGGCGCGCGGCGCTCGTAAAGCGTGATGCGCGTGAAGGGAACGCGGAAGACGGTAAAGACGTCGTGACTGACGAGCAGCCCGCCTAGCAGGCAGACCGCGCCAAGGAACTCGCCCACCGCCGCGCCGCTGGTATTGCCGAGCGCCTGCAGCCCGGTGAGGACGCTTGGGAAGACTGAGCCGAGCGCCAGGAGCCCCATCGAGACCAGCCGGTAGCCAGGGGCCTTCTTGCGCCAGAACTGCCACGCGCTCCAGACCGCTCCGCCGAAGAGCAGCAGCGCGCCAGGAATGTTCATAACGATGGCCGCGAACTCCAGATCGCCAGGCAGCGGCTTGAATGCGCGCACATTGGTGATCAGCGCCGTTGGAGCGGTCGCCAGCGTGTGCAGGTCGGCGGTGGAGAAGGGTGTGAGGACGATACGGACGCCGGCGTAGAGGGCGACGAGAACGGCGACGGCCGTCGCAATCCAGCCCCAGCGGCGTGGGCCGAGCAGGAAGAGCGTGCCCAGGCCGAGGAAAGCGGCGGTAAGGATGCCGCCGAAATAATACCAGACCTGGTACTCGATGACCGTCCAGTGGCCGGCGGCGGCGAAGGACTCCGCCCCGGCAGCCAGACCGTAGAAGAGCAGGCCTAGCGTCCACATCAGCTTGTGCGGCCGCGGCCGGCCCAGATGTTGATCAAGGATAAAGATCGCCGCCAGCAGCGCGCAGACTGCCGCCAGCCCCGTAAAGAGCGCCGTCCCGTTCATCGCGTGCTCAACTCGCTCCCTATGCGGGCGCCCCATCGCTACCCGCGTTCCCACGTCCGTCGCTCGACGCGTCGTGTCCGCTGAAGTAGTCCACCAGCGCCACGACCAAGCCGGGGACAGTGTATTCCTCCGCGACCAGCGCTGGCTCCAGTCCGGCCTCACGCAGCGTCGCCGCCGTGACCGGGCCGATCGCCGCCAGCGCCACGCCTCGCAGCGCAGCGCGTGGATCGCGGCCAAGCGCCGCCAGTCCGGCGAGCAAGCCGCGCGCCGTCGAGGAACTGGTGAAGGTGATGGCGTCCACGGGCTCGCCGTCCAGCGCCTGGTGGATAGCATCCGGCGAAACGGGCTGGATAACGGTCCGGTACGCGGCGACCTCGTCCACAACGGCGCCGCGCAGGCGCAGGCCGTCCGCCAGCGCACGGCGGGCGATATCCGCACGCGCCAGCAGCAAACGCTGGCCGGCGACGTTCCCCAGTCCGTCGAGGATGCCTTCAGCGATGTACTCGTCTGGCGTCAGGTCCACGCCCACGCCGCGCGCTTCCAGCGCCCGCGCGGTCGCCGGGCCAATCGCCGCCACCCGCGCCCGCCCGCGCGCGTCCCAGCCGCGCCCGGTCGCTGCCAGCCGCGCTGCGAAGGCGGCGACGCCATTGACGCTGGTGAACACGAGCCAGTCATAGTCGGAAAGCCCGGCGATCGCGGCATCCAGCGGGGCGGTATCTTCGATGGGGGCGATGGCGATGGTCGCCAGGGGGACCGTCTGGGCGCCCAGCGCCTCCAGCCGCTCGGCCAGCGCGGCGGCTTGCTCCGGCGGTCGGGTGATAGCGATGCGCTTTCCCGCCAATGGCGCCTGAATCGTCGTCTCGCTCACCGTCCAGCCCCCGCTTCAGAACCCAGCGCCGCGCGCACGGCGTGAATGATGGCGCCAGCTCCCTGACGGCGCAAATCAGCGACCACCGCGCGGGCCAGCGCCACCGGGCGTCCAGCCGAACCGCTGCGCTCCGCGCGGATGATGCGCGTACCATCGGTGGTGGCGACAATGGCCAGCAACCGCAACGTCACTCCATCGGGCGAGGAGATGGCGTGGGCGCCGACGGGCGCCAGGCAGCCCGCGCCCAACCCTGCGAGCACGGCGCGCTCGGCGGTAATCGCGCGGCGCGTCGGCAAATCATCTACCACGTGGAGCAACCGGCGCAGCGCGCGATCGCCAGCGCGTGTCTCGATGGCCAGCGCGCCCTGTCCCGCCGCGGGCGTGAGGACCTCGACAGGCAGAATCTCGGTAATGTGGTCCGCCAGCCCCAGGCGGCGCATGCCGGCGACGGCCAGAATGGTGGCGTCAGGCCCATCTGGCGCCAACGCCTTGCGCAGACGCGTATCCAGGTTGCCGCGCATCTCGGTGATACGCAGATCGGGACGCAGGGCGAGCAGTTGCGCGCGCCGCCGCAGGCTGCTGGTAGCGACGACCGCGCCCTCGGGCAGGTCGCGCAGTCCGAGGCCATGCCGTGAGACGAGCGCGTCGCGGGCGTCCTCACGCGCGGGAATCGCGGCCAGCGCCAGGCCGGGCGTCAGCGCGCTGGGCAGGTCCTTCAGGCTGTGTATCGCGGCATCCACGGCGAGGCCCGCGGCGGCGCGCTCAGCCTCGACCAGCGCGTGGTCGTTCATCGGCTGGATGGCGACATCCAGCGCGCCAGAGAGCAGCGAGCGCTCCAGCTCGGCGACGAAGACACCCTTGTCACCCAACTGAGCCAGCGGCGTCGCACGCGCCTGGGTACGGTCGCCCTGCGTGGTGATCGTCCGCAGAGCGAATTCAACGCGCGGGACGCGCTCGCGTACGCGGTCGAGCGCCCAGTTTGTCTGCCAGAGCGCCAGCGTCGATCCGCGCGTGCCAACGGTGATGGGCGCGCGCTGGCCGCGCCGCGCGGGCGTCGCGTTGCGGGAGGGGGGAGTATGTATTGCCACGGCGTCGCCTTTATCGAGCATGTAGGAGTATCGGACTACGTCGGGCGCCCAGGCCCATCTCTGATTATACTCCTCACGCGCTGGCGCCCCGCCGTTTGGCTCCCTCTAGGCCAGCGTCGCCTCCACCTCCGCCAGCTTGCGCAGGAACTGCTTGTCACCCAGTCGCTCCAGAGCGGGACGGGCGCGATCGAGTTGCGCGCGGTCGCCAGTTCGTTCGGCAAGTACGACACGCATGCGGGCGGCGTGAGGGATGAGGCCATGCGCCTCGACGTCATCTATCGCCACCGCCAGCGCCGCGTTGTCATCATCCGCCAGCGCGCGGGCGATGGCCATACAGCGATGGAAGGCATCGTACCAGGGTTCCGACGGCGCAGCGTCGTACATGGCTACGAACGATTCTGGCAGCGGCCGCCCATGCTGGCTGATGAACATTATCGGGGAGATATAGACGCCCATGATATCGGACTCTATGCGCGGCAAAGCCTCAAGTCTAGCCAGGAGCGGCGCAGGATCATCACGCAGATTCGCCTGGATATAGTCGGAGTTCCAACGCGGATGAGGCGTAGGTTCATTCTCCGGCAGGAGCTGGCGAAGCGTCGCGATGGCCTGGTCGGCCGCGTTGCGGTCCTCGCGCGCGAACGCGACCTCCATGGCGGATATGTAGGGTCCAGAAAATTCAACCCGCCCCGCAGCGCGCTCAAACTCGCTCCACGCTTCCTCCTGCCAGGAGAGCAGCGCGCCGAACTCCTCCCAGGCGCCAGAGAGATTCGCGGCCACAGAAGCGACCTCGATCGCCAAACTATAGGGCCAGATCAGTTCACCCGGCCGCCGTCCCGCCACCGCTGTCTTCACAGTCGCCAGCGTCTCCGCATACGCGCCGCGCGCCACCTGCGCCCAGGCCAGTGAGGTCAGCGCGTCGCCCCAATCGGAAACGTGCCCTCTGGGGGCGATGAGCCGGCGGCGAGCGGCGGCCTCGCCTTTGTCCCAGGCGCCAACCGAGAAGGCAAGCAAGGCATACAAGTCAAGCGCCCGATGGAAGGCCGCCCAGTCGCCGCGAACCTCGAAATGGGCCGCCGCCGTGAGCGCCTGTTCCATGTCTGCGGGTGTCCCGTCGCGCGCTAGCTCACCCGACCACCAGAACCAGACCAATTCAGCGACACGCATGCGCCACCACTCGTCCTCGTCACCCGCCGCTTCTGAGAGGCGTCGCATCTCTTCGCGCATCTCGAGCATCTGCGCGCGCGTAACTACCGTTTCTGACGGCCCACGTTGGGCAATCGCCCAGTACCGCTTGCGCGCCAGACGCGCGCCCACGAGCGGATCAGGCTGTGCCTCCCTGCGCCATAGGTCCAACGCCTTGCCGAAGGCCGGGAAGTCGGCGTCGTCCAACCCGATCTGGTCGCCCAACGCCTCATACAGACGGCGATGCTCCGTCTCCGGCGCCAGCGCGATCGCCCGCGCCAGGTAGCGACTGGTTTCGCCGTAAGCGCCCGCCTGGCTGGCCAGCGCGCCCGCCCGCTCGAGATAGTGCACGGCGCGACTGGCGTCCAGCGGCGCGTCAGGCGCGACCGCCGATTGGCGCGCCAGGTTGGCGGCTTCCGCATAGTGATAGGCGAGCAGTTCGACATACTCGTCCAGCCGGCCGGCGGCGAAGTCCTCGAGCCAGCGCGCCACCGCCAGATGTAGCCGGATGCGCTCAACCCGCGCTAGCCCGTTGTAGGCCACATCGCGAATCAGGATGTGGCGGAAGGTGTAGGAGTCGCTACCAGCGGGCGTGATCAGGTCGCGCGCCAGCAGACTCTCCAGCGCGGGCGCAACCGCTACTGCGTCGCGCTCATCCAGCGCGGAGCGCAACATGGCAAGACTGAAGGCGCGCCCAGCCACTGCCGCCGCTTGCAACACCGCTCGCTCGCGCGGCGCCAGCGCGTCCAGCCGCTCCTGCAGCGCCTCCTGCACGGTGTCGGGCAAGGTTTCCGTCGCGCCCTCCGCGCCCACCAGCCCGCGCGCCAACTCGATGGCGAAGAATGGGTTGCCCCCTGACCGCTCGGCGATCTTCGCCCGCAGGCCGCCGGACGCGCCCTCCGCGATCACGCCGACCAGCGCCTGGGTGTCGCGCGCGCTCAGCGGCTCGAGAACCAGCGCGGTGAAGCTGCGGCGAACGCCGCCTCCCCAGCTTTGCCGGCGGTCGAGAAGCTCTGGGCGGCTGGTAACGACGATCAACAATGGAGCTTCGGTGCGCGGCTGCATGACATGCTCGACCAGATCGAGCAGGCTCTCGCTCGCCCAGTGCAGGTCCTCGAAGACGATCACACGAGGGGCTTGTTTCGCCAGCGCCTCGATCAACAGCCGCCATGCGGACAACAGCGTCTCGCGTTCCACCTGCGTCTCAGACTCCACGCCTAGCGCCGCCAGGACGACTACCGCTAGGCGTCGCGCATCGTCAGGCGCAAACCCGCCAGCGGTGAATACCCGCTCCACCGCGTCGAGGCTAAATGGCTCGCCCAGCATCTCATCAAGCAGGCCGCGTAATGGCCAGTAGGTCAGCGTCTGGCCGTAGGGCAGGCAGCGCGCCGTCGCTATCCGCCAGCCCTCGCCCTCATCCAGCCGTCCCAGGAACTCTTCGAGCAGCCGCGTCTTCCCGGTTCCAGCGGGGGCAACAATCGACACCAGTTGTGGTCGCCGTTCCTCCAGCGTCCGCTCGGCCAGCAGCGCCAACTGCGCAAGGTCGCGCGCGCGGCCGACCAGCGCTGGCCGGCCAAGCTGGCGGTTGACGCGCTGTGCGGTGAGTGAATACACGCCCAATGGCTGGCTCTTGCCCTTGACGCTGATCTCACGCGGGGAGCCAAAGACAAATGACGATTCGGTGGCTACCGCAGTGCGCGCGCTGACCAGGATCTCGCCAGGACTCGCGTTCTGCTCTAGGCGCGCCGCGATGTTGACCGCATCACCAGTCACCAGGAAGTCGCCACGAACGACATCGTTCCCCTCAGTCGCCGCTACCACCTGGCCCGTGTTCACGCCCAGACGTAAGACGAGCCGTCCGGCGATCAGCGCATCGTTGGTGACCATTTCGCGCAGCGCCAGCGCCGCCGCCAGCGCGCGTTCGGCGTCGTTGGAATGGGCCTGGGGCAAGCCGAAGATCGCCATCACCGCATCACCGATGAACTTCTCCAGCGTGCCGCCATGCGCAGGGACAATGCGCCGGGCGTGAGCATAGTAGCGACTCATCAGCGCGCGCAGATCCTCGGGATCCAATCCCTCGCCCAGCGCCGTGGACTCGGTGACATCACAGAACAGGATGGTCACGAGCTTGCGTTCTTCGGGCATGCAAGGCGCCTCATCCCCTGCCGCCGCCTCCCTGCGCCGCGTCACTTCCCTCGCTCCGCAGTATGGCCCGTAGGTAAACGGCCCGTCAAATCACGCCGGTGGAACGCGGCAATCACATTTATAGGGCGTCCTCCTGCGCTTGCTGGGCATGGGCTACTTCGCGGAGCGACCACCCGACTTCGCCGCGCTCCATGGCATAGTGGACCTGTATGCCGGGATGGGCGAGGCGATCCCGCCTAAGTACCCCCTCTACGGCCGCGACGCCCACCGCACACGCGCGGGCGTTCATGCTGAAGGCCTGAACAAGTTATGGTCTTTGTTGTCAATTCGCTTACGTAGGAAGTCATCCACTACCAAGTCAAACGTGTACAGTAATCGCCCGTCTTTCTCCGCCATCCCTTCATGCGCCTGTAGCCAGCCTACCGGGTACAGCTTGACTTTGATACCGCTCGCTTCTACCGCTACCCGTCGGAGTTCAAATGGCAGCGCGTCTAGCTGGGCCGCGTCCTTCTGGTCTAGGACATACTCATGGCCGCTCTTTACGCTGTCTACCCACGCGCTATGCCATGAGTAGATACGTTCTAGCGTTGCCTGTATCCAGGCTTCGGCGGCCTTCTCGTTATTGGCTATCTCCTGCGCGTCGCGGTACGCCGCTTCCAGCTTACTCACCTGCTCGGCGACGGCTTCCATCTGGCCAATGATTGACTTGCGTACCGCTTCGCTGGCCGTTAGGCCCACGCTGGCTGTGAGCGTGTTCAGTTCCTCTTGCTTCGCCTGAAGCGCGCCAGCCGCACTCGCGAGTATGGCCCCGTCGTGAGGCTGGGTGAAGCGCTCGCGTAAGAGGCGCGTGAAGTCTTCACGCGACGCCATGAGCAGCCTGACGATACGCCAGCCCTGCTCGTCTACCAGACGCACGCGCATGTTATGACTCTGGCATGCCTCTTCAGGCGTCGCGGCGTTACTCGGCCGCTTGCGGCAGACATAGGCGTAGTTCCCGCCAGACATGGACGTAATGGCCATTTTACGGCCACAGACGCCGCAATAGACATGGCCGCGCATCAGCGCTTGAATCAGCGGCTTACGCCCCGCGACGTTCGTCTGAAGCCGCCCACGCGCCAGCGTGAACTGTTCGGGCGTCACAAGGGCGGGCCATACGTCTGTGGTGAGCGCTACGGCTTCTTCGCGTTGCGTCCTGACTTCCACCTCGCGCCCGTCGCGGTACTCGCGACTCGTCTTATACCGGAAGGCTACCGGCTTGCCCGCGTAGCGTTCGTCTTCGACAATCACGCGCACCTGTTCGGCATGCCAGAATTGAGCGACTTGACGCCGCCCGGTGTCGCGCTTCTGCGCCGCATACGCGCTGGGCGGTAGCACGCCCTGACGGTTCAGTTCGCGGGCGATTGCCCGCACAGACAAGCCCTCAGCCGCCCATGCAAACATGCGCTGGACGACAGGGCCTGTCTCGGAGTCAATCACGTAGGCGGTACGCTTCCCTGGCGCGTCGTCTACCCAGGCATAGCCATAGCGCGGATTGGGGCTACCCATGAGGTAGCCGCGCGCGGCGCGCTTGCGCTTGCCCGCCTCCATGCGCTCGTAAATTCTGTCGCGTTCCATCTCCGACGCGGCGGCCATGACGGCAAACTGAATCTTGGCGACGGGGCTATCCCTGTCGAGTTGTTCTAAGGCCGCTTCTACGCGCCCATGATACAGCTGCTCGACTTCGAAGAGAATGTGGTATGTCTGCTCAATGGTACGCGCCAGCCTGTCATACGAGCGAATGATTATGACATTCGCGCGGCCTGTCTTCACGTCATTGATAGCCTGACGGAGTACCGTGCGCGTCAGCGGTGAATGCTTGCCGCTGTGCGCCTCGCGGTAAACGGCGTAGACGCCATAGCCCTTGCGCGCCGCATAGGCGCGCGTCACGTCCTCTTGAATGTCGAAGTCGTCGGCTTCGGCGTTCTCATCCGACTTGCGCAGGAATAACACCGCCATGTCCATACCGCAACCCTTTCGACTGAGGTACCTAGAAGTCATCTCATAAACACCGTCGAAGCAGAATGAGGATACAACCCAGGTGGACGAAGCCGAGGTAGTTGAGGGCGTGGCGCTCATAGCGCACCACCAGCCGGCGGAAATTGCCGAGCCACGCGAAGAGTCGCTCAAT
>DASVZK010000008.1:0-2441 GCA_036391685.1 Ktedonobacterales bacterium | reverse complement strand
CCCATTCGGCATCGGTCAGATCGCTGGGGTAGACGTGTGTTGCCATGCCAGGGATACCCTCCAAACCTTCTGGAAATACCGGTTTGGGTAGGGTATCCGCTGGTGGTTTTTGCTCGCTTTAGCCCTTCTTGAACACTTTCTCACCTATTGTTGGTGTCAGCTCGTTGTAGGTATCATCTTGCCATGGGCAGGAGAAACTATCTGATCGAAGGCGTTTCCGGCACGGGCAAAACGGCCGTCTGCACAGAATTGCAGCGGCGCGGCTACCATGCCATTCATGGTGACAGGGAATTGAGGCATCAAGGCGATCCGGAACCAGGCGCACCACTGGATGACCGCGCGCACAGCCCCATTTGGGATGTAGAGAAAGTCAAAGCCTTCGCCGCCAACCAGGATGAGGCGGTCACATTCTTCTGCGGTGGCTCGAGGAATTTTTTCCAATTCATCGAGTTATTTGACGGTGTGTTTATCCTGGAGGTCGACCTGGACACCTGTCTCCGGCGGATTGATGAGCGAGTGGCGCTGGACCCAACTGACTGGGGCGCAAAACCAGAGGAACGGGAGCTTATCGCGCGCTTGCATCAAACGAAAGAAGACCTCCCCAAAAACGGAATTATCATCGACGCCACCCCACCGCTCGCGCGCGTCGTTGACGAGATCCTCCGTCTCAGCGACGCATAGAACGCACTGTAGAGCGAAATGCGCGAGGCGAACGTCTAGCTTGACCGATTTCATCGAGGCAGTCTGCGCCTCAATGCTGCCGCAGCGCTTCGTCGCCCGCTAGGGGAACGTCACTTCGCGGGAAGGTCAGGCAGGGCGTAGAGCAGGCCGGCGAGCGGGAAAGGCGACCGCGTGGGCTGATTGGGCGCGGCGAGCGTCTTCGCGCAGTGGGGCGCATAGAGAGGGTCGAAGGTGGCGGGGTAGCAGGTCATGAACTGGATGTATTCGTCCGGCGGGGCTCCTGGGCCCGTCTTGATCGACCCTGCGAAGCAGGCGGAGCCGCAGTTCCAGAACGCGGCGTCCATGCGGTCGAGGGTCGCGCGCGTCTTGCCTGAGCTCAACCCAAGCAGGCCGGCAAGCTGGCTGTAGGCAAACGTCTCCAGAACAATGTGCGCGTCGGGGCCATTCAGCGGGCTATATTGCGGATCTCGAATGCCGAAATAGCTATAGTTCGCATGCCGGACGATCTCGTAGGTCTCTTCGTTGTAGACCGCGCGGGCCAGCGCCTGATAGCGCGCCTTGCCTGTCAGGTGGTACAGCGTCGCCAAGGCCAGGCCGATCAGGACGTTGGTGTTCTTTACATAGCGGCCAGCGTCGTTGGGACTAGTCGAGTACCAGAACATGAAGCAGTTGGAGCAGCCGAGGCCGAGATGAGACGAGCCATAGGGAAGATACGCCGCCATGGCACGCTCGACGGTCGCGAGATAGACCGGGCGGTCGGCGACCGTGTAGGCGTCCAGCAACGCCCACGAGACGAGCGCCGTCTGGAAGGCGTAGACCTGGTTGCGCGGATTGACTGTGCCATCGTCGAAGGCATCCCATGCGCGCGGCAAACCCCAGCCAAGCTGATGTCCCGGCGCGCGCGCATCGTGCGCGACGAGATAATCCGCGAGATTGAGCGCGAGACTGATGTAACGCTGCGAGCGAGCGGGATCGCTGGTGGCGAAGAGCCGCGACGCTCGGGCCAGCGCATCCACCTGATACGCGAGCGTGCCCAGCGGGTCGCCAGGATCGAGGTGATGGAGCGGGTCACCGGCGACAATCACGTCGGCCCCGGCCTCTACCGCGGCCAGGGCAGGCGTCGCTGGCGGCCCCACGACCGGCGCGGCGCCGTCCACCGCGGCGGTCAGCGCCAGCGCCAGCAGCGCGACCAGGACTACTAATAGCGCGCCGCCACGCACAAGTCTCCGCATACACTGGCTCCGTCGCTCACCGGGCCCCGCGCGCTGCCCGAGGCTACATATCAGCCGCCGATATCCTATCATCCGCGAGCACGAAGGCAGTCCGGTGCTAGCCCGTGCGGCTAGAAGATCCAGCGCCCTGAGTCGCTTCCTGACGCAACCACCTCAGGTGGGGTCGCGCCCGGGCAAGATAATGTCGCGACCCGTTGGAGGCCGCGTAGTCATCAAGCCGCCGCTACCGCCATCGCCGCGCAGATCGGAGCGCACCACCTGCACGAGAGGTTGCCGCCATCGCGCTGAGTCTAGCTGGCGCCGCTTTCACCAGGCAGCCACTCGCTAGCTTTCCCGCGGCCGCAAGAAGCCCCCTCGCCTGCGCAGGCGAGGGGGCTGGGTGTATCACCTAGAGTCTGTTATGAACTACAGGGCAGCTGGATCAACTGGTGCAACATCAGACAGGTAAAGGCCAGGAAGGTCAGTCCTGCCACGGTTTGAGGCAGGCGTTCGTAGTCACGCGCCAAGCGGCGGAAGCGCGCCAACCAG
>DASVZK010000007.1:0-10456 GCA_036391685.1 Ktedonobacterales bacterium | reverse complement strand
GACGGCGCGGCCGACGCGGCAGGTGAGGCCGACGACCTCGCCGCGGCGATTGCGGATGGCGCTGATGCGGTGCAGCGTGCGCTCGATGCCCGCCCGGTTATCGTCGCCGAATTGGCCAATGCGACCCACCACATACGCCAGATCCTCCTTCGTCACCACATCCTCGCCCAGATTGACTTCGCTCTCTGGAAAGCGACCCTCTGGAATCCGTCCGAGATCGAGCACGATCTCGAGCAGATCCGCGCGATTGTCGAGACGGTTTACCGCCTCCTGAACGCGCGGGGGGAGCGCCGCGAGGACGGAATTGAGATCGTCGTAGATGACTTCTGGCATAGGGCGCCTTTACCACCTTTACTGAGGCGTGTCGGAGCCGTCCCAAGCCCCTTCACACCAAATACCATCCGAGTGTCGAACGCCGGAACTTCGTTGTTCCATGCGACTCGCGCCATGAGATGCCGTACCAGCAACGCATGCGAACCCACTCGTTCAAACCCGGCGGCCCGCAATGTGTCTACCGTCGCCGACTCGTAGTCGCGCGCCAGACACACGATCGGCCGCGAGTCTTCGGCGGCGAAGACACGCAGCGCGAACTTCAGCAGCGCGCGGGCGACCGGCAGTGAATCCGGATGCGCCAACAGCGTCAGCTGATGCGGTTGTGGGCCGCGCCCTTGGCGCAGCCGGAGCCACCCGCCCATCAACGGTCCTTCATCGTGTACGAAGGCAGCGGTCGCCGGTTCGAGCATCGGCACATACCACGTGCGCCCACCACCGGCCCGCGTATAGATCAATTCATCCGCCGAGAGCCCCTCAGCCACCTGTACCCGTCGCGGCGTGCATGCGTCATACAGGCGCAGCAGCCCCCAGGCGTCGCGCCGCTCCCAACGACGGAGCTGCGCCTCAGCGTGAGCCGCCACTGCTGTCTGCGGGCGACTCAGCGGTGGCGCGAGGCGCGTCATCAGGCCACGTGCGCCTCGCTCCTCAGGCTCTTCGGCCTCGCTGGGCGCAGCGCCTGCGCTGGCGACACGCCTACCCACGGAATCATTCCCACGGCCATTGGCGATTCCGGAGCCGTCGAGCGCGCGCAGGCCTTGCGCCGCGCTGGCGAGCGTCCAGGTCGATTCACGGGCATATCGCTGGAAGCCCAGCTTGCCAAACAGCTCTAGCTCGGGGCGCTCGTCCTCGATGCGCGCGAAGAAGCGCTGCGCTCCGTAGCTGATGCCTGTATTGAGGGCATACTGGATCAGCGCTTGCAAGATGTCATCTGGCGAGGCGCTGACCTCCTGATCGGACGGTGGGGTGATGTTCGCCAGATAGGCCAGGTCCCAGGCCAGGCCACCAGGGCGCGTTCGCGCTTGCGCCACGCCCTGTAGCCGCCAATGGTCCTCGGCAAGCCAGGTATGCGCGTTGGGCGTGATCGGCAGCAGCGCGGTTGCGATGGCGGCCAGCCCGCTGCGTGGCTCATCATCGTCGGGGGCGACGACGAAATTGGCGAACTCACCCTGCCGCACACGCGCGCGCCGGTCAAAAGCGCGCACCATGCCTGGCAAGTTCACATTGAGCACTGGCCGTATCATCAAGACGCAGCCCCCAGTGATGGTCCTTCGACGATATGTGGGAGAATCCCCGCAATCGCAGAGCCACCGTGAACCTGATCGTATCCCACAAGCAGGACAATGGCCATACGCGCCAGAATCGCCAGAGTTGCGCCTAGCGCGCTACGGCTACCGCCTCCTCGCGCACGATACTCAGGAAATAGCTGTGAAAGCGCAAGTCATCGGTCACTTCGGGATGGAATGCCGTGCCAAGCAGCGACCCCTGGCGTACCGCGACGATGTCGCCGGGAGCGCCGAACAGGTTGGACTCGACACGCGCCAGAACTTCGACGTCCGGGCCGACCGACTCGACGATTGGCGCACGGATGAAGACCGCATGAACTGGCTGTTCACCTAAGGTGGGTACGGCCAGATCGACCTCGAAGCTCTCGCGCTGCGTCCCAAACGCGTTGCGGCACACGCGAATATCCATCGCCGCCAGCAGTGGCTGGCCGGCCAGGGCGTTATCCGTCTCGCGCGCCAGCAAGATCAGTCCAGCGCAGGTGCCCCAGGTCGGCAAGCCGGAGGCGATCGCCTCACGCAGAGGCTGATCGAGCTCATACGCCACCATCAACTTGCCCATCACCGTGCTCTCGCCGCCGGGAATGATCAGCCCATCCAGCCCATCGAGGTCGCGTGGCAGACGAACAGCGCGTCCCTCCGCGCCAAGCCGCTCCATCGCCTGGATGTGCTCGCGAAAATCGCCCTGGAGCGCCAGTACGCCGATACGAATCGTTCGAGTCATGCGCTTGTACTCTCCGCGCGCCGCCCGCGCGCCGCGAAAGCCAGAACAGATGGCCGCTGCGTCATGCGCCATCCGTCGCGCTCTCGCGCCTATCCACATTGTACCATGTAGACGCCCCGCCCTTGCTTATGCGCAGCGACGCGACGCCAGAGCCAGTCAGGCGCGAGAGGCTTTAGAGCGTGTCCGGCGCCGCGAAAAACGGCGCTCGCTCCATCTGCCAGATACGCACGCCGGGCGCCAGCTTGGCCCACGAAACGAGCGACGCTATCGGGCAGCCTCTCGCGCCTGGCTTGGCGCTTCTGGCTTCTGACTCGGCTCTACCAGCCGCGCGACGCCATCAGCTGCTCCTGCGGGATCGTCTTCAGCTCGATACCGCGCATCGGGTCGCCCAGTCCCCGCGACACCTCGGCGAGAATCTCGGGATCCTCGAAGTGCGTGGTCGCCTTGACGATCGCCTTGCCGGTGCGCAGCGGATCAGCGGACTTGAAGATGCCCGAGCCGACGAAGACGCCATCGGCGCCCAGTCGCATCACCAGCGCGGCATCCGCTGGCGTGGCGACGCCGCCCGCACAGAAGAGCACCACCGGCAGACGCTTCAGCTCGCGCACCTCGCGCAGCAACTCATACGGCGCGCCCAGATTCTTCGCCTCGGCCATCAACTCCTCCTGCGGGAGGATAGTCAACCGCCGGATGCCATCGGTGATGGCGCGCAGGTGGCGCACCGCCTCGACGATGTTGCCCGTGCCGGCCTCGCCCTTGCTGCGAATCATCGCCGCACCCTCGCCAATGCGCCGGAGCGCCTCGCCCAGGTCACGCGCGCCACAGACAAATGGCACGGTAAAGCCATGCTTGTCGATGTGGTACGCCTCGTCCGCTGGGGTCAGCACCTCGGACTCATCGATGCAGTCCACGCCCAGCGCCTGGATGATCTCCGCCTCTACGAAGTGACCGATACGCGCCTTGGCCATCACCGGAATGGTCACAGCCTCTTTGATCTTGAGAATCAGCTCAGGATCACTCATGCGAGCGACGCCACCCTGCGCGCGGATATCCGCTGGGACGCGCTCCAGCGCCATGACAGCGGAGGCGCCCGCCTCCTCAGCGATCTTGGCCTGCTCGGCGTTGACCACATCCATGATCACGCCGCCCTTGAGCATCTCTGGGAAGTTGCGCTTCACCCGGACTGTGCCTGTCTGCGTCTCCACGTTCGTCTCTCCCGCGCTCCTGGCGCTTCACCCATCGCATACGTCGCATACGTCGCGCTCGCCGCGACGTTTCACGCGAAACATCTGGGAGCCGCCCAGGTGGCCGCTCCACATTGGCCTAGTCCAATTTGTCAAATGCTCGCACTTGACTAGGCCATATCACCCGGATTGTACCATACTGGACGCATGCGCCGCCAAAGCTCCCGGCTGATGGCATTCGGGAGCAACAACGGGCTTGGCGGAGGGCAGCGCGCAGGACGGAGTGAGGGTATCGGCGCATGCCTGCGCGCCTGCGGTACAATATCCGGAAGGTAACCATTCACACGCGGGTCACTTCGGGCGCCGCAGCCTGAAATGACGCGATATCCGCCATGTGGCGGCCATGCAGAGGAGCGAACGATTCGTGGGTATGTCCATACATGATGCCCGGCAGACGCCCGAGGTCTCAGCGCGCGAGGCGCTGGAGAAGCTGGAAGCGGGCGACGGCGCCCTGCTGGTGGATGTGCGCGAGCGGTGGGAATATGACGAGGCGCATGCTCCGGGCGCGACACTTATACCTCTGAGCGAGTTCACGAAGCGCTTTACCGAGCTGCCTAGCGATCAGGAATTGCTCATCATCTGCCATAGCGGCTACCGCAGCCTGCAGGCGACGAACTTTCTGCAGCGACAGGGCTACGCGCTGGCGGCCAACGTCATGGGCGGTATGGAAGAATGGGAAGCCGCTGGCCTGCCTGTCGAGCGTGGCGCGCAGCGCAGCTAGCGACGATGCGCCACGCCAGCTCCATCCACACCAAGAGCCGCATCAACCGATCCCTACGGCGGGCAATGCGGTGGACGAGACATCCGGCGGCGCCTCCTCGATGACGACCAGCGCGCGTGCGATGTCCTCCCCGGCGACCATCGGCACGTTCGCGGAGGCATCCACCTCCGCGCACCAGGCGAGATCCGCGCCCAGCCCGACATCCAGCACGTCGCGCGCGGGCTCCGACGCGGCGAGCGCATCGTAGAGCCAGTTCCGCGCCTCCGCATGGGCCGTCCGCTGCGCGTCGAGCAGGTCCAGCGCCTGCTGCGCGCCCGCGCCGAGCGCGACCGGCAGCCCACCCTCCGCGGCCTCGCGCTGCAGCGTCTGGACGAGCCAGCCCGCGCAGAGCGAGTCGTCCTCAGCAGGCCGGTCGTCCCGGCCAGAGCATACGATCGTGATGAACCCACCCACGGTGGGCGTCGCCAGACGGCTGGAAGCTTCGAGCGCGGCGGCGCAGACGGCGCTGGCGTTGCGCAGCGAGCCCGCGAAGACGGGACCGCCGCCCATCGCGGCGTGCAGCGCCCGCGCGCCATTCGTCGTCGAAAACAGGATCTCCTTGCCACTGACATCGAGCCCGCCCCACTCATCCGGCGAGTTCCCGTGATCGAAGTCGGGGGGCGCTACGGCGTTGATCTCGCCAGCGACGATCGCCCCCGGCAAGCTGTCGCGCACGCGCCGCGCCGCCTCCACATCGCGCGCTACGAGCACACGCCGCGCGCCACGCTCAAACATCACAGCGAGCGTGGTCGTGGCGCGAATGACATCGACGACGATGTAGGCGGTCTGGGCGCGGCGCTCAGGATCGAGATCGATGTCGGCGAAGAAGTGAGCGACGCTCACCGTTACGCGCGGCTCAGGCGAGGGGGAAGGCGACGACATAGGGGGCAATACTCCTTTCGCTGGTAGCATACCCCATGCGGACCGCGCGGCGCCCATGCCTGTCCGCTCCCATCAGGTATGCTAGAGGCGGTCCCGAAACACTGGCGGGATGAATTAGCCTAGCTGCATGGCCAGAATTCATCTTACTGACAAGCAATGGAGCTTCATCCACCCTTCCTTCCGCCTCCCGCTCGCACCGGGCGGCCGCGAGCGGACAACCGCTGGACCATCGAGGGCATCCTCTCCGTCCTCATCACCGGCTGCCGCTGGCAGGCCTGCCACGCGAATATGGGGCCCCGGCGACGGTGTGGCGGCAGCTCAAACGCTGGGGCGAGGAAGATGTCTGGGAACGGGTCTGGCGTGCCACCCTGGCGGCGCTTGATCAGCGCGGCCAGCTCGATCGGTCTATGGCCTTCCTCGACGGCTCCTTCGTTCCGGCGAAGAAGGGAGGCGACAAGGTCGGCCTCCCCAAGAAGGGAAAAGGCGCCAAATGGATGCTCGTCGTACACGGCAACGGGCTGCCACCAGGGTTCCATCCGGACAGCGCCAGCATGGCGGAGGTCACGCTCGCCGAACAGACGCTCGACACGATCAAGGCGCCTCGCCCCCATGTGTCCCAGGCAGCGGCCCACGAAGCTCGTGGCGGATCGGGTGCATGATAGGAGCGGCTTGCGGTGGGCGCGACGGAGGCGTGGGATCGCGACGTACATTCCACCCAAGCGGCGCCCCGCCAGCCCGCCAGGTGGCGACCCAAGCGGGGACGGCTGGTGCTCGCCCGGCGCGAGGAGTATCAGCTGCGCTATACCGTGGAGCGGAGTTTCGCGTGGCTCGGCGCCTTCCGGTGGTTGCTCATCCGCTGGGAACATCTCTTGAGTGTCTATCGCAGCGGTTTCGCATTCGTGGTCATGTGGATCTGTGTCCGGCGCGTGACCGCCAGAGGCAGCACGACGCTCGTGCAGTAAACCGAAAATCCATATGAAAATCCAGGTGAACCGTACGTCGAGGGAAGCCGAGGGAAGGGGTGGGAAAAGGGAGACTTGTTGTCGAGACAGTACACCAGTACCTACCGCAAGGCTGCCTCGCCGATTGCGGATCCGGTTCCCATGTGTGGTGGCCAGCTGGTGTGGGTCGAGCCGCCTCCTGGCCGGTGAGTCGCGCCTACGGAACGCCGAGGGCGTCGCCGACGAGTAGGCCGATCAGGCCACCGGCGATGCGCTCACGGCACGTGGGCGCAGCCGGGATCAGCGCAAGGAATCAACGCAAGGAATCAACGCAGCTCTCCGGTTCGCTCTATGGGTAGAGTGAACCAGAAGGCGCTGCCCTGGCCTGATACGCTCCTGACGCCGACAGCGCCGCCATGACGCTCGACGATCTCGCGACTGATGTGTAGCCCGAGGCCAAGGCCCACGCCCGCGCTGCTCGGCTCGATGCCCGGCACGCGGTGACCCCGCTCCCAGATGCGCGTCTGCTCCTCGGCCGGGATGCCCGGCCCGTGGTCCCGCACACAGACACGGGCGGTACGCGCGGTCTCGCCGTCGACGGCGAGCGTGACCTCGACCGGCCGATCGGCGGCCGAGTACTTGAGCGCATTGGTGAGGTAGTTCGTGATCACTTGTCCGATGCGGTCGGCGTCCGCTGTGACCAGCACGGGCCGTCCGTGCGCGAGTTGGAGGTGGATGGTACGCTCCGGTCGCACCGCGCGCTGCTCGGTGACCGTCTCCCACACGATCTCCGCGAGGTCGCACGGCGCGGGACGGATCTCCAGCTTGTCCGCCTGGATGCGTGCGGCATCCACGAGATCATTGACCAATCGGGTGAGCCGCTGCACTTGTTGCTGGTTGCGCGCGACGAGCTGAGCCAGCGTCTCCAGCGCCTCGCGTGAGGCCGGCGCCTGGCTGTCAGCGAGTGGCGACGTGAGCAGCCGCTGGAGGCGCCGCTCGGTGAGCTGGAGCGTGGCCTGCAGGGCGGTGAGTGGGGTCTTCAGCTCATGCGTCGCCGTGTGCAGGAACTCATCCATGCGTTCGTTGGCCGCTCGCAACGCCGCTTCCGCCGCACGCAGATCGGTCACGTCAACATTCGTGCCGAACCAGCGCACGACGCGGCCCTGCTCATCCCTGACGGGCGTGATGCGCGTCAGGAAGGGGCGGAACCTGCCGTCGGCGCCTTTGAGTGGGAAGACCATCTCGAAGGGCTCGCCGGTCGCGAGAGACCGCTGCCACTGGTCCAGCACCTGCGGCAGCGTGTCGGGGTCGTGGACGCTCTGCCAGCCCCATCCCTCCTGCGACTCCGGGGCCGTGCCGGTATACTCGTACCAGCGACGGTTGTACCAGAAGATGTGCCCATCCGGGTGGGCCATCCAGGCAAGCGTCGGGATGTTATCGGCTAGCGTGCGGAACTTCTCTTCGCTCTCGCGCAGCGCTGCCTCCATCCGCTTGCGTTCAGTGATGTCGCGCACGATCTTGGAGGCGCCGATGATCGTGCCTGCGTTGTCGCGAATCGGCGAGATGGTCAGTGAGACCTCGAGTGGCCGACCATCCTTGGTCACCCGCACGGTCTCGAAATGCTCGATGGGCTCCCCCGCCCTGATGCGAGCCAGGATCAGGTCCTCCTCGCCAAGCCGGTCGGGGGGGAACAGGCGCAGAATCGACTGCCCAATCATCTCCTGGGCCGTGTAGCCAAACAGCCGCTCGGCGCTGGCGTTCCAGCTCGTGACGATGCCGTCGAGCGTCTTGCTCGCGATGGCGTCGTCCGCCGACGTCACAATGGCGGCGAGATACGCCAGTGCAGCCTCCGTCTGTGTGCGCTCGATCAGGTCGGCGGCCTGGCGCGCCAGCACGTCAAGCCGCCGCAGCTCACGCTCGGCCGGCTGATGCGGCGTGCGCCAAAGAGTGGAGAGCATGCCAATGAGGTCACCATCGCGGGAGACCAGCGGCGTGGACTGTACCGCCCGGATGCCGGACAGGCGATAGTGCTCGAGATCCTGCGTGCCAGCGGTGAAATCGCAGCTTTCGACATCCGGCACGATGACCCGCTCGCCCATGCGCCGCGCCACGCCGCACACGCTTTCCCCATCCACGCGCACCCACTCCCAGAAAGCTGCCGACGCCGGAGCGAATCCCCTCCATGCGAGCAGCCGGAGCGCATTCTGGTCGCGATCAAGCATCTGCATGCTGGCCATATCTGAGCGCATCACGGCGATGGCAGCATCGAGCACCTGCTCGTAGAGCGCCTCGAGATTGCCTTCTTGAATCAGCCGGGTGCTGATACGCTGTATCTGCTGCGCATCCGCCAGTTCCTGCGCCAGGTCTGCCGCGAGCGTTGCCTCGCTCGCACGCAAGGCAGCTTCCGTTTGCTTGCGCGCGGTGATATCGGTAGCGGCGCCGACCCACGTAGGCCCACTGGCGTCTGCCTCCAACACCGGTATCCCCCGCACCAGGAGCCAGCGATACTCGCCGTCCTGGCGACGCACACGACAGTCCATCTCGATGGCATCCCTGGCAGCAACCGCCGCAGTCCACGCCGCACGGGTCCGCTCGCGGTCGTCGGGATGCAGGGCGTCCAGCCAGCCCCACCCGCGGGCCGCGTCACCGTCCTGGCCAGTGAAGAGACGCCAGTCGTGACTGGCGCCTTCCCAGCCCACACCGTCCCTGCCGTCCCGGCTGTCCCGCAGCCGGGCGGTCCAGGTGATGTGTCCGGTGGCGAGCACGAGCGCCTGGTGGCGCGCCTCCAGCGCGCGCACGTTCTCTTGCTGCGTGTCAGGCCGGGCGAAGGAGGTGGGAGAGGTGTGGCCATCCTGCGAAGGCGACGCGAGGGTGGCAGCCGTAGGCTCTGCTCCATGCTTCGGACGGGGTGACCTCTTCTGCCTCATCTGCTCCATGGAACGCTCTGCCTTCTGCTGAGGTACGTGGGAACTGGGGGCGCGCAGCGAGGCGCGGGGTATGCGTCGCTCATAGGCTGGATCCAGTCTCCACTGTGTCGCAGTCTATCCTACTGGTACACCCTATTATGTCATACGCCATTATTGGTGCATCCGCCAAGTTCACGCCACTGCTGGTTTCAGCGCAATGCCTGGTGGGCGTCGTGGCTGATGGCGTCGCCGCTTACCCCACACGAAGGGGTGTTTGTGGGCCTGCCAGTAGGCAGTCGCCGCGTCAATCGCCTGGCAGATGTCAGCCCAGTTCTCAAACCGGCGTCCGTTGAGGGCTAACGACCGCAGGATTTTCCACCACGGTTCAATGAGATTGAGATAGGCCGCGTAGGTCGGCTGGAAGACAAATTCCCAGCGGGGATGCGTCAGTTGGAACAACAGCACATCCACCGCTCGGTGAGTACTCAAGTTGTCCAGCACCGCGTAGACGCACGCGACCTCATTGGACAGCCATCCATCTACCTGTTCCAAGAAGTCCACCCAGTTGGCAATCGTGCGACCGGGGTAAGGGACGGTGAAGGCGTCGCCAGTGGCAGGCTGAAACGCGCCAAAGATGTAGCCTTTCTCGCGGCGTCCGTAATCGATCTCCTGCCGCGCCCGCCCTGCAGGGCGTGAGGGTTGCTGGTGTGGCGCTGTCGCCACCACGCGCTGCCCCGGCCAACTCTTGGCGGCCTCTGGCCCCATCTCGTCCAGACACACGACAATGCTCCCCACCGGTGGCTCAACGTAGAGTGCTTCTATCGCCCCCTTTTGAGTGCGAAGTCGGGATCCACCCGCTCGCCAAACCACGACTCCTGCTGACGCCAGCGCAAGCCTTCGGTCAGTAAGACCTCGTTCACTCGGCTGCGCCTCATCGCGATACCCTTCTGCTCACTCAGGTACGCCACCAGCCGATCCAAGGTCCACGACTGAAAGGGCATGTCGAGGGTCTGGGGATCGGTGAGCGCGGTTGCCACAATCTCGCCCACCTGCGCGCGCGTATAGGTCGGCGGACGCCCACCACGTGGCGCATCCTCCAATCCCGCTAACCCGCGCGCCTGGAACCGTTTGAGCCACAGGTACACGGTGTTGCGCGCCAGCCCCAACTGGACGGCTATCTGCTCGACCGTCACTCCTTCCAGCACCGCCTGGACTACCCGCGCCCGTTCGACGGCCCGCGCTGGGGCGGTGCGTGAATGCGCGAGCCGCTTCACCGCCTGCCGCTCCTCGTTCGTTACCTCGCGTACCTGCACCCGTTTTCCCATGAAGCGCCTCCTCGCCTGAGATGCTTCACATTACCATGAACTTGGCGGATGCACCACTTAG
>DASVZK010000006.1:0-122364 GCA_036391685.1 Ktedonobacterales bacterium | reverse complement strand
GTCGCCGCGGCGACCAGTCGTCATTCTCTCTGCGCGACAATGCGCGCCCCACAAAAGCAGTGAGGAACCTAACTATTATGGCGCCCGGGGAGATGCTCCACCACGCCGCGCTCAACTGATTGTGCGCCGCGCGCTGCGCCTCCAATCAGCCCCGAGGCTCCGTGTTCCAGCGACTGCGCCTCATGTACAACCCCGCCCACGACTCCGCCAAGCGCTCCAGCTGCGCCGTGCTCCAGCGCTCCAGCAGCATGAGCCGCGCCCTGGCCAAGCTGGCTGGCCTCGTTGATCGCCGCGCGCGAAAGCCGCCCAGCTTCCTCCTCAGCCTTTCTGGCCAGGACCTCCGCCTCGTGCACCGCTTCCTTCGCCAGCTTTTCGGCCTCTTCGATCGCGAGCTCGATGGCCTTGATCATCGCCCGCAACATCTCTTCCATCGCGACTGTAACCGCGGCCGCGTAGCCAAACGCGACACCTAATGCGGCGGCTGCCAGATGCGTGAGCCCACTAGGCGGGAACGTCTTGGTCAAGAACCATGAAACAACCTCAGTCGCCAGCGCAACAACCACGCCGACGACGATGAATGTCACAGCGACGGCGCGTAGCGCGCGAAGAAAGGCATGGAGAACATTCTTGGTCGCCGTGCCCGCGATAGTCAGAATCCTGCGCTCCAACTGGAGCCTCCTCTCAACCTCAGAGACCGCACGCAGCTACGCCGCGTCGCCTAGGCATGCCGCTATTGTAGTCAACGCCTGACAGCCGTCAAGAATCACACACGACGCAGAAATAGCCTGAACAGAACTCGCGCTTGGCCGCATGCGCCCGTCCAATGGCGATGGGATCATCACATATGACGCCGGTTATACCACCTCAGCCATATTGGTCTACGCGCAACTGGGCGAGCGCGTCATATTAATCTGGACGCCGCGCAGTCCTAACGGTCACACAGGGCAAGCCGACGCGAATGGGCAGCGCTGGCATTTCCACTCGTCGGGGGCCGCGCGAAAGTCGCCGCGCCGGATGCCTTTCGCGGCCTCAATCGCCTCGTTAGCCAACCGCTCGCGCTGACGTGATGACATCGAGGCGGTCGTCTCGGAACCATTGCCCGAACTGCGACGCCGATCAGTCGCCTGCGCCCTGTTCAACGCGCGCTCTTGGCCCTCCTGTTCAGCTGCGAGCTCCGTAAAAAGGTCGCGAATCGTCGGGGATGGCGATGACCGACGCGTCTTGGCGCGAGCGTGCCCGGTCGCGTCGGTCGCGCGGGAGCCAGGCTCGTATACCTGGCGAGACGAGTGGCGCGCTGCGACGCTGCGCCCGTCATACAACCCTCTCAGCGTGAGCGGCCCCAGTCGCACAGTGACTAGATGGGCGCGTCGGTCTGGCTCTTCGCTGTCGGTCGCCGTGCTCCAGTTCTCACGCCGCGCGAGCGTTTCCCGGTACTCAGCCAGGGTTGCCGCGCTCTGGCGCTCGTAATACGAAGCCAGCGATGAAAGCGACGCCCCCGCAGCCGGATCAGCCCGCGCGCGCAACTCCTCCTCTACCGTGTGGCGCCAGTGCCACGAGCCCAGGCGCCGCGCCTCATCTTCGCTTGGAGGCTCCTCGCCGCGTCCGATTCGGCGCGCATAGTCCTGCTCCAAAGCGCGTGAGGCGAGCGTCACCGCCCTGCCATACAGCGAGCCCAGCGGTGTAGGGGTCCAGAAACCGTCGACGTGTCGGTATGCGTACTGGCGAGGGCAACGGATGTACGCCTCCAGTTCCGCTACATCGAAAACGTCAGCAGCCAGCAGTGAGTCATTGCCCTCGGCGGCGCCGGACTCTTCCAAAAGGCCATCGGCCGCAGCAGTCTCAAGGCTCCAATCATCTACGCTCATGTTATCGGCCAGCGCCCGCTCGATCGCCTCGAAAAAAGGCGAGGGCGTATAAGACTGTCGCCCATATCGACGCGCCCGGCTGATCACCAATTCGTCGCGCGCCCGCGTCATCGCCACGTAAAAGAGCGACGCCTCTTCCGGTAAACCACCCTCACCTTCAACGTCCGCGCCAAATGACGGGTTAGTTCGGCCAACAGCCGAGGCGCGCCCAGTCAGCGGAAAACGCCGGTTAGCCAACTGAGGTAAATAGACAACGGGAAACTCCAGCCCCTTGCTCGCATGAACGGTCATCACACGTACAGCGTCATCACCATCCACTGCCCTCGCTTCGGCGCCATCCAGCCGCAGCAGGCGCACAGCCGCCACGTAATCGGCAAACCCGTACCAATCAGCCGTCTTCGCGTTATTATTCGCCGCGGACCCCGCGCGCTGGGCGTCAAACGCGCGCGCGATCTCAAGAAAACGGCGTACCGCCAGGATATAATCCTGCCCGCCCTCGGCGTCAGTGAGCAATTCCGCGCCCATGCCCGTGAATGAATAGACGTACTGGAGCAGTCCTATGGAGACGGTCGGGGCTTGGCGCAAGAGCCTCAAGATACGCGCCAGTCTGCGCAGGCCTGCCCGGCCCTCGCGGGATATGCCCGGAATGACGTCTACCTCGTGGAGCGCTCGAACGACTGACCATCGCCGTACGCCCGCCTCTCGCAACAGCGCGACTGCATCCTCTCGCTGAAATGTATGCTCTGGTGACAGGCCTGCCCGAAGCATTCCCGCGCCAGTCGGATCGCTGAGCAGACTGACCACAGCAAGCAGTAGCCTGACCTCGGCGCGCTCGAAGGCGCCCGTCACAACCTGAACGGGGATACCTCGTTCTCGCAACCCTCCAACGACTGAATCCACTTGACGGCGCGTGCGAAGTAGCGCAACCTGGTCCCGGAACGCACGGCCAGCGGCGTGACGGCTCTCAATCGCCCTGCTTAGTCCTGCAATCTCATCATGGTCAGAATTCGCCACCGCCAGTCGCACCACGTGGGCCTGCATGTGCGGCACGTCATCAGGACCGCGCATCGCTTCCAGAGCCAGGCGATCGTTTGCCTGCGAAAATGCCGCCGCGAAGGCGCTCGCCACGGCCAGAATCGGCTGCTGTGAGCGGTAATTACGCACAAGTGAAGCGAGGCTGGCTCCGGGATAGGATTCGGCGAACCTGGAGACAATTCCGGGATCGGCGCCGCGAAAGCGATAGATCGCCTGATCAGCGTCACCGACAGCCCATAGCCCGCAACCGGCCGCAGCGAGCCGCGCGATGAGCGCGCCCATCGCGCGGTTGATGTCCTGATACTCATCCACAAGCAGGTGCGGCCATCGGCTGGCGACCTCATGAGCGATATCTGGACGCTCGTCGAGCAGTCGTACACAAGTGGCGATGACGTCGCCATAATCTACGAGCCCTTGTGTCGCGAGCGCCTCCTGGTAGCGGTTGTAGATGAGCGCCAGATCGGCCAGCGCATCGGCGGCGGCGAAGGCGCTTTCCCCGGTGTCTTCACCCTCCAGCCTGTCGGCCTCGCGCGCGACGTCATCTGGAGTGAGGAGGTCATCCTTCGCGCGCGAGATCGCCTGGTGGGCGTCGCGGACGTAATGGTCCGGCGCATGCAGGGGCGACAATCGCCGCAGCGTCGCATCGCGCATAATCTGCCGGACAAGAAAGTAGCACTCGATATCTGGCGCCAGTCGGAAGTCTGGTGGCAATCCGACTGTATATCCGTATTCACCCAGAAGTTCCAGACAGAACGCGTGTATGGTGTTGATCTTCGGCAGCGCGCCAGTGACATCGAGATGTAGCGCCGTTTTCGCCCGCTCGCGCAATTCTGCCGCTGCTTTCCGGGAAAACGTGACCGCCAAAATTTCCTCAGGCCGCGCGCCTTCCTCTTCGACTAAAAAGGCGATGCGCCCTACCAGTGTCGCTGTCTTCCCGGCGCCTGGTCCAGCTACGACGAGCGCAGGCGCCTTGAGACGCGCCGCGGCCAACTGGTCCTCGTCGCCACGCAGGACAGGGGCGACTGAAACCGTACCTTCATTGTCCCTATCAGCGTCAGGCGCCAGTAGGGATTGCAGCCGCCTCAACGCGGCGTCCTCCGATACACCAAACCGCTTCGCCAGCGCGCCGGTGACATGACGAACCGCGCCATGGGGATTCGGCCGGGCGAACAGGCTCAGGTATGTCTCTCTGAACGGCTCTATAGGCATGAGCAATGCGACAGCGAACGCGTTGGCCTCTTGCTCCACGGCCGCATGTGGCCGGTAAGACTGGCCCGGGTTGAGCGTCTCATCGGTGTAGAGATCAAACGTCTCCACGTCAGCGCTACGGCAGACCTCTAGCTCAGGGTTAGCGCTCTCGCCAGCGTATCTTCCGGCGCGATAGTCAGCGAGCAAGGCGCCCCGCCCTCGGTGGAGCAAGGCATGTCCAATCTCATGCGCCAGCGTAAACCGTCGCGCGTTCTGGGGTAGTCCAGCGCGCAAAAACACGAGGTCTTCGCCTGGTTCCAGGTAACCCCAGACGCCTGGATGCAAGGCGGCATCGAAGGTCGCCGCTTCGAGTCCAAGGAGGTGTGCGAGTTCATCCACATCAGTGGCCCGATCGCGTCGTTGACGCCGCCGCTGGCTGAGCAGCGCGAGCGCCTCCGCCGCCGCCACGGTCGCGCGTGAATCGTCTATCACCGCGATGCTCCAGGGGAAAAGTACAGGATAGCGCGCCGCGCGTAGAACGGGCGTTCAGTACTCACAGTGTACCATACACGGACAGTGCGCAAGCGGCGCGTTAGGCATTAACGCTCCGCGACTCGCCCAGCGCCGAGAGTATATAATTCAATACGCCACCCGATGATGCGGGTGACAGAGAGGCAGGACAGAGCCGATGGACGTCGACGCCATTCTGGCCAAAGCGCGGGCCGGCGAATTCCCCAGCGACTGGAATGTTTGGCCGCTGAGACGCAATTACATGATCACCTCTGCGATCAAATGGGGATTGATGTCCGTCGTCGGATTTGTAGTCCTTGTCCCGGTAGTGATCGCCACCATACCATCAGATTTCGCCCATAAGGATGGATTTACCCAATCTATGGCGACGGCGATTCTTCTGCTCCTCGGCGCGCTAGCGTTCTCCAGTCTCTGGCTCACCATCGACGCGATCCTGCGCGCGCTCCGGGCACAGGATTACTGGCTTGTAATTACTCCACTGCTCTTCATCAAAGCAGAACCGCGCCGCATCTACTCGATTCCGCTCGAAGATATCGGCGACATCACCCTCAAAGGCGTCAACCCGCCTAGCGACGTGGCGACGCAAGGGGCTCTCGGACCCCAGCATTTCGCGATGGGCCAGTTCCCCCGCATCGCGACACAGATGGGTGTGCGCCAGACTGCTCCCAAGCGGTCCGGCCAGTCGCCCTCGCTCGCGTTCCGCGACCGTCGCGACAACCGGGTCATCACAGTCGGAATGGATAGCGCCTTCGACCATCTGGGCGCGATCGAGCACATCTTGCGCGAACGTGCCGCGCAGCGCGAGGATGCGCTGGCGCGCGCGCCATTCAATCGGTAGCCTTCGTTATTGTGGCGCGGAGGCGCTTACGAAATATGGATGGCGAAATCGTCGCAGATCTCATTCTCCGAGCCATCGCCGCGCTGCGGGAGCACGGAGAATTAGCTGCAGCCGATACACCTCCGCTGACTCTGACGCGCCTCGATCTACCCGGCCAAATTGTATATCGATCAAACGCGGGCGTGGCGTTGTCCGCCGAACTCTCAGATAGGGCCAATGCCCCATTTGAACTTGCCGCCAAGCTCGCCGCCTACCTTCGTGACGTCATAGACACGGTGCCTGCCTATCACGATGTGCAGGCGGTGGAGGCAGAGCATAACGGAAATCTCCTCATCAGCCTCCGAAGATCTTAGGGCACATTGACGTACATCGCCGGCGCGAAACTTCTTGTCACACGGTCAAGGATTCTGCGCCGGCGATTATTTGCTCCTGGAGCGCCTTGACGTTACTTCACCTGAATCACGACGGTCTTGATGATGTCATCCGCGACGATGCTCTTGGCGATATCCAGGCCCGAAATGACCTTGCCGAAGATGATGTAGCTCTTCGCCAGCTGTTTGCTGTTGTCGCCAGTGCAGATGAAGAACTGCGCGCCATTGGAGTTAGGCGCGCTGGTCTTGGCCATCGCGACAGCGCCTGCGACGTAGTCGCCGACTACCGGCTCATCGTTGAATGTATAGCCGGGAATCGACGTCGGGTCCTGTCCGTTTTTCGCCACCGTCGCGCCCTGGATGAGCGAGAGAGTGGACGGCTGTCCATCAAGCACACTGGTTTGCCCAGGTACTTCAACGCGCCAGAAATACAGACCATTGTAGAAACGCTGCTGCGCCAGGAAGACAAAGTTGTTGACGGCGAGTGGCGCATGCTTGGCGTCCAGTTGAATGACGATGTTGCCCTTCGCCGTCTCGATGGTGGCGATATAGGTCTTATTGACGTTGATCGTCATGATCGGCGCCTTGTTGCAGTGATGTGATTTGAGCGAGCAGGTCGCCTGCACTGGCGGCGGTGGCGCGAATGGGCCAAGCTTATTTTGGTAGCCATACAGCGTGACAAGGCCAAGCGCAAGAACCACCACAAATGTCGTGGCCCAGGGATATCGGCTGAGGAAACCGCGCTGCTTCCTGCGCGCGGACCCGCGTGCGGACATCGCCGCGCTCCGCACCACCGGCCGCTCAGATGCAGGGTTCGCGTGCGCCTGCTGTATCTTCGCCTGCCGTCGCGCCTCTGCGCGCTTATCCACCGTCTTCGGCATCGAGTCTGTCTCCCTCATGCCCCACGTCACGCTCGCCGCGCAGGGGCGCGCATTACCCGCCTGCGGCCACCTCATCACCAGTGGCCGCGCAGCGCCTGAGCGTATAATACCCGTGCGCCGCGCGCGGGTCAATTCAGCGAAACCATCGTCGGGTTAGCACGAAAGCCGGAGCCCGTTCACGCGCGGCAGGGGAACACATGCCAGACCTCTCGGAGAAGATCGAAGCCATTCTCGGTTCCCTCCCACGTAAGCCCGGCATCTATCTGCACAAGGACGCGGCGGGGAACGTCATCTATGTCGGCAAGGCGAGCGACCTACGACAGCGGGTGCGCTCGTACTTTGGCGATCCTTCTGACCTGAGCCCCAAGAACCGGGCGCTGGTCACCCGCATCGAGGACATCGAGTTCATAGTCGTCGGCAGTGAGCTCGAAGCGCTCATCCTGGAAAACGAGTACATCAAGCGTTACCAGCCGAAATACAACGTGCGCCTGCGCGATGACAAGAACTATCCCTACATCAAGGTGTCACTCACCGAGGACTTTCCCCGCGTATACCGCGTGCGCAACTTTCGCAAGGACGGCGACCGCTATTTCGGGCCATACACCAGTTCAGGCGCGGTCGATGCGACGCTCGACCTCATGAACAAGATCTTTCCCTATCGTACCTGTCGGTACGACGCGAGTGGCTGGGCGCCGCCACGAGGTCAGGAGGACGGCCCAACGTCCGACTGGAAGCCTAAACGTCTGCCTCGACCATGCACCCAATACTACATTCATCGCTGCAACGCCCCGTGCGTCGGCTCCGCATCCCGGGCGCAGTATGATGCGGTAATCCATCAGGTCGTGCTGTTCCTCGAAGGCAAGCACGATGAAGTGCTGCGCGATCTCCAGGTCCAGATGAACGAGGCATCCGAACAGCTTGAGTTCGAGCGCGCGGCCGCCTTGCGCGACCGCATCAACGCGGTCGAGCGCGTGCTCGAGAAGCAGAAGATCATCAATACGACCGGCGCAGGCGACCAGGATGTGATCGCCATCGCGGGCCAGGATGACGAAACCAGCGCGCAGGTCTTCTTCTTCCGCGGCGGACGCCTCACCGGGCGTGAATTGTTCATCCTGCAAGGCACTCGCGACGCAACCGAGGCTGAAATCATCCAGATGTTCTTGCAACAGTTCTATGATTCCGCTCCCGCCGCGCCAGGGGAGATCATTCTGAGCCACCAGCCTGAGGACGCAGAAGGTTTGCGCGAATGGCTGCGGCAAAAGCGCGGAGCCGCCGTTACCATCACTGTTCCTCAGCGTGGCGACAAGCTCAAGCTCGTCAATATGGTGGCGCAGAACGCGCGTGAGGCCATGGATCAGCAACGCATCAAATGGCTCTCCGACAGTCAGAAGACTTCTCTGGCCCTGGAGGAACTGCGCGACGCATTTAACCTTCCAGCGCCTCCCAGGCGCATCGAGTGCTACGACATCTCCAATACCCAAGGCTCCAACAGCGTCGGCTCAATGGTAGTGATGGAAAACGGCAAGCCAAAGAATAGTGAATATCGCCGCTTTCGCATCAAAACGGTGGAGGGCGCCAATGACCCGGCCAGTCTTGCTGAAGTCTTGCGCCGCCGCTTCGTTCGCCTCCAGACTTCGCTGGAGGCTGCGACAGGCGTAGAGTCAGACGATGACACGGAGAGCGATATTGCAACCGAAGACGGGGCGCTCCTGGAGGTGGAGAGTGATCCTTGGGCGTCGATACCGGACCTGATCATGGTGGACGGAGGTCGGCCCCAGCTGAATGCCACTGCGGCGGTGATTGAAGAGTTGGGTGTGCGTGCGCCCATCATTGGAATCGCCAAGGAAAATCACGGCCGCATCAGCACCTATGAAGAGATATACCTCATCGATCGCCCCGAGCCGCTTGTGCTTCCACGCGGCTCGCAAGGACTGTATCTGCTGCAGCGGATCCGTGATGAGGCGCACCGGTTCGCTATTACCTATCACCGCAACGTGCGCTCCGCTGGCACATTCCGGTCGGTTCTCGATGAGATTCCGGGCATCGGCCCCAAACGCAAGAAAGCGCTTGTGCGCCAGTTCGGCTCGGCCCGCGTCATCGCGAGCGCCTCGGTAGAAGACATTGCCGCCATCGAAGGCATGAACCGGGAGCTTGCCGAGCGCGTCAAGGAGTTCATCGGCAATGGGCGCGCAGTCAGCGAGAACGAGTGACTGACTCCCGTGGCCTGTAGCGGCCAGACGGCTAGATTGGCCGCATTTCAGACAACGTGCTAGAATGCGGCCACATTGGTTGCATGAACGAGCGCGCCGGCCGCAAATTGTACCGCCTCGCGCTTTCCAACGCGTACATATGACTCGAGGGAGGACTTACACACGTGGGCGCACTTGAAGGGAAGACCGCGTTGGTCTTTGGCGTCGCAAACCATAACAGCATCGCCTGGGCAATCACGCAGAAACTCGCCGCCGAGGGAGCGAAGCTTGCTCTGACGTATCAGCAGCGCATGGAACAGAACGTACGTAAGCTCGCCACCACGCTCGACCAACCGCTCATATTGCCATGCGATGTCCAAAGCGATGAGGAGCTCGACGCAACCTTTGAACGGGTAGATGCGGAATTCGGCGGCCTGGATATTCTCATTCACTGCGTGGCGTTTGCGCCGACCGACGACCTCAAGGGCCGGGTATCACGCGTGTCCCGCTCCGGTTTCCTGACATCGCTCGATGTCAGCGCCTACTCGCTCATAGCGATGGCTGGCCGCGCGGAGCCGCTCATGGAGAAACGCGGTGGCGGCAATATCCTGGCGCTCACGTATCTGGGTAGCGAGCGCGTCGTACCTGGATATAATCTCATGGGCATCGCCAAGGCCGCGCTGGAATCCGCCATCCGTTACCTGGCATGGGACCTCGGCCCGCAAAATATCCGAGTGAATGGCATTTCGGCCGGCCCGCTGCGCACACTGTCCGCCCGTGGCGTTGGCAATATCAACGACATGTTTACGCTGGTTGAGCAAGTGGCGCCACTACGCCGCAACATCGAACAGAACGACGTTGGCGATGTCGCCGCGTATCTTCTCTCACCTGCAGCCGAATCGCTCACCGGAAACATTCTCTACGCTGATAGCGGCTTCCATGTGATGGGTCTGGGTACAATGTAGGCGCTGTCGTGTCTGCCACAACGACTCAGCGCCGGCGTGGTGGGACTCTTCCCGTGTTGTTACGAGATCGGACGCATGAGCAACGCTTCTCCCGACCAAGGCTCGCCAATTCGCCGCTACGCGACGCCGCACAACCTCATCAGTGGCGCGATCGTCATCATAGTCCTGGCGCTCCTCCTCAAAGGTCTGCTCACGCCAGCGTCAACCCCAACTCCCAGCGTCCGCGCCACACCGGGAGCGCCTGCGCCTGCGCCCGGGCACTACGCTCCGGCCCTGACAATCGTGGACCTTTCAGGCAACTCAATCACACTCGCCTCGTTGCGCGGAAAGGCAGTTGCGCTCAATTTCTGGTATGCGGCATGCGAACCTTGCAAGATTGAAATGCCCGCGCTCCAGCGCAGTTACGACACGTACAAGGGTCGCGGCTTCATCGTGTTAGGAGTTGACATCGCAGACGACGCCGCAACCACAAGCGCGTTTGTACGGGAAGTAGGTGTCACATATCCCATCGCGCGTGATGAGTCGCTGCAGACCGTGACGACCTATAACGTGACCGACACGCCCTCGACGTTCTTCATTGATCGAAACGGTGTCATTCGGGCAAAGGTCGCCGGCGCGCTCGACCTCAGTACACTTGACGCAAACATCACGACATTGCTCAAGGCGTCGTAACGGCGCACGCGCCACTGGGGCGCGGTAGTCGAGCGCGCCTGTCAGATGATACAATTCATCGCGCGCCGTCAGCGGACAGCCGCTGTAAAACCTCACGGCCATTCGCAATCGAGATGGCGACTCCAAGCGCTAGCGTCTCTCCAGCCCAAACATCTAAGAGATGCGAACGCGTCATACTCGCACGCCGCCGCGCTCCTCCGCGATGGGAGTAGAGCACAACAGGATACCCGGCGGCGTCTGAAGGGGGCGATAAGCCATGTCTGGGCATTCAAAGTGGCATCAGATACGTCGGCAAAAAGGCGTCAACGATTCCAAGCGTGGCGCGCTTTTCACCCGACTCGGCCGCGAGATTGTGGTTGCCGTGCGCGAAGGCGGTGGAGGTGACCCAGACGCTAATTTCCGTCTGCGCATGGCCGTCCAGCGCGCTCGCGACGCCAACATGCCGATGGACAACATCGACCGAACCATCAAGCGTGCGGTCGGTGGCAGCGAAGGCGCGCAACTCGAAGAGCTCGTGTATGAAGGGTATGCGCCAGGGGGCGCCGCCATCATGGTGCAGGCCGTCACCGACAACCGCAATAGGACTGCGGCTGAGATTCGCACAACCTTCAGTAAGAATGGCGGCAACCTCGGTGAGTCAGGGTGTGTGGACTGGATCTTCGAGAACAAGGGCGTCATCGAGGTCAGTATTGACGGCCGCGGCGTGGATGAGCTGACGCTCGAGGTGATCGACGCCGGCGCAGAAGACGTCGACGAGTATGTCGACGATGACGAATCCCTCATCGTCTACACAGACCCAGCCCAGGTGCAGGCGGTACGTGAGGCTCTGGAAGCCAAGAAGCTGACGGTGACTCGCGCCGAGACACAACTTGTCCCCAAGACGAAGATCGACCTCGATGAGAAGACCTCGCTCCAGGCGCTGCGGCTCATCGATCGCCTGGAAGAGCTCGAAGATGTGATGAATGTATACACAAATGCGCAAATCGCCGACGAATACGCCGAGCGCTACGCAGGCTGAGCGAACATCGAGGATTGGAGGCTCCGCATGACGGCGGACACCAGGCGCGCGATCGGAATTGATCCAGGAACTGCGCGGCTGGGATATGCCGTTGTTGAGTCGCGTGGTGGAACGCTGACGCTCGTGGAAGCCGGCTGTATCACGACCCTATCTTCTATGGCGATGGAGCGTCGCCTCCAACGCATCTACGAGGAGTCCTCGGCTATCATCCACCGGCTCAGCCCGAATGAGATGGCCATTGAAGAGTTGTTCTTCGCAAAGAACGTCACCACAGCCGTCGCTGTCGGCCAGGCTCGGGGCATCGCGCTTCTGGTCGCCGCCCAGCGCGGGCTCTCTCTCTATGAGTATAAGCCCATGCAGGTCAAGCAGGCAGTCCACGGCTACGGTTTGGCGACGAAAGCGCAGGTAGGCGAAATGGTTCGAGTGCTGCTGCGACTCGAAGCGATACCGCAACCAGACGACGCTGCCGACGCCGCCGCTATCGCAATTTGCCATCTGAATACACTCCGTGTCCCGACGGCGGAGCCAACGGCAAGGCGTCTCGGATGATCGTCGCAGTGCGTGGCGCGCTCGCCGGGAAATCGGTGGATAGCGCTCTGATCACAGTGGGCGGAGTCACGTTGCGCGTCCTCGCGCCGCTCAGCGCGCTCAGCGCGCTTACCCTAGGCGAAGAGGTAACGCTGCACACCAGTTTCCTGGTGCGCGAAGACGCGCTGACACTGTACGGCTTCTCCACCACCGATGACCGCGACCTGTTCGAGCAGTTGCTTATGGTGAATGGCATCGGTCCGCGGGTCGGATTGGGCATCCTTGGAGTCATGTCCGGCGCCGCTTTCCGCGACGCTGTGATGCGCGAAGACGTTAACCGCCTCACCCTTGCTCCCAATGTGGGCAAGAAACTCGCGTTGCGCATCATCCTGGAGCTCAAGCCGCGCTTCGAAAAAGGACCTGTCCCCGACTTCGCCGGCGCTACAGAAGGTCCTGGCCCAACAGCCTCGCGCGCAGATGTTGTCGCCGCGCTCACCAGTCTGGGTTATAACCCGGTCGAGGCCGCCGCCGCAGCGCGGGCGCTCCCCGATAACGCCACCGGTAGCCTCGAAGACCTCATCTTTCAGGCGCTGCGCTCGCTCGCCCGCGAATAGAACCTACCAAATAGAGGCGCGCTGGGACGTATCTCAGCGCGCCTCTCCGACCCATGGCCTAGAACTTGGTCAATGCTGCAGGCCACTAACAACGCGCGCGTACTTGTCTGCTAGGGCTTGCGCCGCTTCCCGGGAGCGCGACTCAGCCATAATGTGGAACACCGGACGGTCAGCGTCTGGCAACACGAGCACCCAGCCATCTGAGCCCAGATCAATCTTTACCCCGTCAATTGGGTCCTCGTTCCGTTCCCGGTATTGCTCGCTCAGTATGCGCATCACGCGCCCCTTAAACTCCCAGGGACAATTGACCTGCACCCGCACAAGATGATAGGGCGGAAGTTGGCGGACGACCTCTGACAGCTTCACGTTCTGCACGGCGAGTGACTCCAGCAGCTTCATGAGCGAGTAAAGGGCGTCCGGCGCCGGGTGCAGCTCAGTGAAGATGAACCCACCTGTGTCGTTGCCCACCATGACCACACCCGGCGAGACTGCGGCGTTTGCCATCGCCTGGGGCATCACCTTCGTGTACAGAATGCTGCCTTTGTTGCGCTTTGCGACTTCCTCAATCACACTTGGCGCAGTGACGGGCGCGGCGACAACGCCACCCGGCCGCCGGCTAAGCGTCAACTGGGTCATGGCGGCTAGTAGCTTGCCCCCATCAACGAGTTCACCTTGATCGTCTACGACGAAGAGTCGCTCCCCGCCGGTATCAATCCGGACGCCGAGGTCTGCGCGCAGCGTGCCAGTAATGGAGCCCAGCACCTGAATGTCTCGCTGCGATTCCTCTCCTGTCCGCGAGTATCGGGCGGGATCACGTGTGGCGTTGAGCGCGATCACATCAGCGCCTATCTCGTTGAAAATCGGCGCCATCACATCCACGCTAGCCCCATGCGCATAGTCCACCACGACGCGATAGCGCCGCTTCTTCAGCGCATCCACATTTAGCGCCCGCAGGAAGGCGTCCGTGTAGCGCTTCTTGACGTCAGGCGCATACTGGATCGTGCCGATATCGTCCAGGTACACACGCCGGAAATCTTCTCGGAAGAACAGGTTCTCTATCTTGCGCTCGGTGTTCTTGCTGATGTCCTGACCATTCTGATCAAAGAATTTGACATCCAGAATCCGCGGATCGTAGGGCGACAGACGGATATGCACTCCACCAGCCGCGTCCGTCGTCCGAACGTAATAGCGCGCCACCGGCAAGGGCACATCTTCCAGATCATGCACATGGATACCTGCCGAAGGCAGCCCTGAGATCACCGCGCGCTTGATCATGCGCGGCGTCTTATGGGCATCGCGGTTCACGCAAACCACCGAGCCTTTCGGAAGCGCGGCGCCGTATGCCGCGCCCAGGCGGGCGGCGAAATCGGGCGTGATATCGACATTGACCAGTCCCGTGACGCCATAGCGTCCAAAGAGGGCGCGGCGCCCGGCGGACCCCCAAATGATGCTGCTCGTGACGACCGCGCCCGTTTCAATTTCCTTGTTGGGCCAAATCTTCACGCCGGGTTGGACAATCGCGTTCTCGTTGATGACCGAATGGTCGCCAATCACTGCGCCCTCGAACATCACCGCGCGGCTCTTGACACTGGTGGAGGCGCCTACCAACGCGCCGCGAAGCTCCGCCCGCTCGCCAATATACGAGTTATTCCATACGACACTGCGATCGACTTGCGCGTAATCATCGAGAATGGTGTAGTGGCCTACACAACTCGGGCCGTGAATGATGACACCATCTTTAATTTTGGCGTTGTGGCCTAGAAACACTGGACCGAAGATCTGCGCGCTGGGCGCGATCTCAACACCTTCCTCGACCCACACTCCATTGCCGATATCTTCGCCCGGCACAGGAATCTTCACTACACCCTGCAGAATATCAGCGTTCGCTCGCATATATTCCGCCAGGTTGCCCACGTCACACCAGTAGCCCTCCGCGACATAGCCATAGATTGGGTCGCCCTTCTCCAGCATCATGGGGAAGAGCTCCTGGCTAAAGTCGAACGGCTTGTCTTTCTCGAAATAGGAGAATACTTTCGGGTCCAGAACATAGATACCGGTGTTGATAGTGTCGCTGAAGACCTCGCCCCAACTGGGTTTCTCGAGGAACTTCTCGATATGCCCGGCCTCATTCGTCGTGATGACCCCGTATTCCAGGGGGTTCGAAACATGCGCAAGTGTGAGTGTGGCCATCGAGCGCTTCCTGCGGTGATAGTCCATTATCGCCGTCAGATTGAAGTCAGTCAGCGCGTCTCCGCTAATGACCAGGAAAGGCTCTTGCAGCAAGTCTTCAGCGTTCTTGACGCTGCCTGCTGTGCCCAAGGGGGTTTCTTCGCGTGAATATGCGATCTGCATGCCAAGCGAAGCGCCGTCGCCAAAATAGTCCTCGATCGCGCTCGCCATATACTGGACGGTAACGACCACATCTGTAATGCCGTGCGTCTTGAGCAGATTGAGTATATGCTCCATGACTGGCCGGCCAACGATTGGAGCCATGGGCTTTGGTCGCGACACAGTCAACGGGCGGAGGCGGGAACCCTCTCCACCTGCCATAACAACGGCTTTCATCTCCACAACCTCCTCGTTTAGAGTTCATTGCGCACGCCAACGACATTGTGGCGGAGACGGATTGGGAAATGGATTGCGGAGTGCGCTTCAGCATGCGCTGTGGGTAGGATGGCCAGCGATGAGAACTACACGCCTATTCGAAACCAGGCGTAGCGCGCGCTTGGCAGTCCGTCATGCTTTATCGTATCACAGATGCCTGGCGCAATTCGCGTCAAATCCTGTGTTCTTGGCGGACGGCTCCACATCGCGCGACCAGATAGCAAGGAGCCAGCTAACCTCGCGTAGAAGCCGCCACCCCTAGTCGCCGCAGCATGCCATTGTGCGCGCGCCATTCCACGGAGTCATCGAGCGCAGCGAGGGCGTCGCCCGCGCCAACGCCATATCGATGGTCGAGAGCTAGCTTAATGATGAAATCTGCGAGATGTGGGTTTTTGGGCAGCAGCGAGCCGTGAATGTATGTGCCTATCGCGTTGCGATAGACACACCCTTCGTAGCCATCTTCACTGTTGTTCCCATGTCCATAGAGCACCTTACCCAGCGGTCGCGCGCCTGTCCCGAGATACGTCCGTCCGCCATGATTCTCAAAACCGACGATCGTTTGGCCGTTCCAGGCGATAGCAATGTTGCCGATGCACCGCGGCACGCTCTTGCCTTTGTGAACGGTCCATGCGTCGAGAATGCCTGCGCCCTCGAGCTCCGGCCCCTCCGCGGGGCGGTAGAACTTCGCCAGGAGTTGATAGCCTCCGCAAACGGCCAGAGCTGGAGTGTCTCCATTGATCGCTTCCCGAAGCGGACCAGCCTTTACTTCACGCAAATCGCGCGCTACCTCGTCCTGCTCTTTGTCCTGGCCCCCGCCAATGAACAACAGATCGAATGCCGAGGCGTCCAGTGGATCGCCGATATCTACAGCGCTCCGGATGAGGGTCACACCGCGCCACGCGCATCGCTGCTTCAGGGTAATGATGTTCCCACGGTCGCCATACATATTCAATTGGTCAGGATAAAGATGACCGATCCTCAACTCAGGTCGAGTATCGTGGAATCCCGGGCTACTCATCACGTTGCTCCCAGTAGCGCGGAGTGTAGCCCCGGCGCTCTAGCTCACCCCGCACGGCGAGCATTGCTGTGTAGGTCGGAATGATGTAGAGTGTCTCGCCCACTGGCGTGTGATCGAGCGCCCAACTCAGCGCCTCTCCGACATCGGGCTCGACGTGCTGCGCCGGCTCGCCAGCGTATTTCAGCCTCAGAGCCAGATCAAAAGCCCGCCCACCGCTGGCCGTCAGGGTGGTAGTCGTTCCGGCTAGCTGCTCGAAATCAGCATCCCATATCCAGGACACATCTTCTCCGTCAGCCGCGCGATCATTGAGGAGCATGAGGAGATGCTTATGCGTGGTGGTGTCCGTGGAGAGCGCGCGCAATACCTCGTTCAGTCCCGTCGGGTTCTTGGTCAGAAGCATGCGGACGCTACGCCCCTCGGCGTTGATAATCTCGGCTCGCCCAAAAGCGGGGCTAAATCGCATCAACCCCTGCGCGATAGCGTCGAACGAGACGCCCATCGCTACGGCGACCGCCGCAGCTGCGAGCGCATTATAGACGTTATACAGGCCCGGTAGATTGATGGTTACCTCGCCCGCGCCCGTGGGTGTATTCAGGTAGAATCGGCCCTGCTCAATACCAGCCGCCAAGACCCGCGCGCTCACCGCGGGCGTGGGTCGCACGAAGCCACAGGCTGGACAGGACCAATGTCCAATATGGCTATAGAAGCGTGGCGCGAAGTCGAGCAGCGCGCGACACCGTGGGCAAGTGCGGGAATCGATGACCTGCGTGACCGGGTCCGTATTTTCGTGAGTCGTGGTAGATTCCACCCCAAAGTACATGGTGGAACCGGGGTTATCATCGGCGAGCGCCGCAACCGTAGGGTCGTCCGCGTTCAGGACCAGCGTTGAGGAGGTCGGTAATGCCTTCAGGCTCGCTCGCCAGCGCTCGGCGACTGTATCTACCTCGCCATACCGGTCGAGTTGGTCACGAAACAGATTCGTCACGAGGGTCACGCGCGGCCTGAGGTCCGTTGCGATCCGTACGAATGCAGCCTCGTCTACCTCGAAGACGAACGCCCCATCGCCATCATGGGCAAGTCGTCCGGAAGGCCCGGCCTGCCGCAGGAGCGACGTCGCGATACCGCGGGCCAGGTTGGATCCCTCCTTGTTTCGCCAGATGCGCATTCCGGATGCTCGCAGGACGCTCGCTACCAGGCCGCTGGTGGTCGTCTTGCCATTAGTGCCGGTGACTACAACACAGCCATGTCGCGCCTGTGACGCCAGGCGCCCGATCAGCTGTGGGTCAGTAATCTGCGCCACCAGACCTGGTAGACTCGTGCCGCCGCTGATACCCAGGCGGCGCGTCAAACCACTGGAAGCGCGTCCAAGCAGAATGGCAAGAGCCGCGCGCGGCGCGATACCAGAACGCCTACGCGCCGATGAAACGATAGATGTATTCTTAGCGGATTCCTGAGGTTCAGGAGATGTCATGAGTACTCCGAATTCGCATATAGCCTTCTGACGACCGCAACCAGCTTGTCCTGAGAGCACGGCTTGAGCAAATAGGCGTCTGCGCCGAGTTCGCGCGCCTGCTGTTCGCGGGTGGATCCAGCCTCTGACGTGAGCACCGCGACGCGAACTCCAGTATATCGAGGTTCGTCTCGCATGGCGCGCAGGAGCTCGATCCCGCCAAGTCGTGGCATTTCGAGATCCAGCACAATGACACGCGGGAGCTCAGCGCCCATGAATTCGAGCGCTTCTATGCCGTCTCGCGCGAGCGCGGTGGTGAATCCAGCCTGTCTGAGCGCCTGGTCTACCGCCCGCCGGATGGTAATTGAGTCATCGACGATCAGAACCGGCGCGGCATGAACCTTACGCTGAGGCTGCGCTGGCGCCAAAGGCGGAGCTGACACTATTCCAGCGAGTAACTGATCGGCGATTGTCGCGACATCGAGGAGCAGCGCGATGGCGCCATCTTCAGCCCGTATCGTAACGCCGCGAATGAGCCTGCGCCGCAGGAATGGCGGCAGCGGTCGGACCATCGTTTCACTGATCGGTCCGACACGATCAACGAGCAAACCAATCCTGTTTTTGCCACGAGCGACAACAATTGCCGCAGTTGGAGTCTCCGGGACGCTTATCCCAAGCCGTTCGGCCAGTGAATATGCCGGGATACCTTCCTGGTCGTTGGATGCAAGATCGTCTCCACCCGTATCGCTATTTCTTAGTGGTGATTCAGGTGAATTGAGTACGTACTCCGTCAGCAGCCGCGCGTCCTCCGACGTTTCGGCCGGACGCGAGGGTGGCATTCGGGGCTGCGCGTCAACATGGTCGAACGTCGCCATGATCGCGCCTAACGGCGCGGCGAACGTCTGGCCACCAATCTCGAGCGCGACCGACTGCACCGCGGTCAACGTCATGGGAGCGCGAATGCGAAAGACGGTGCCTTGAGCGGACGTCTCAGCGATTTCGATCTCGCCTTTGACCTCGCGAACGCGCGTCTCCACCTCCGATAGCCCAATGCCGCTGCCGGCAAGGGCTCCCGCGCGCCGCATTGACGTGACGCCATGATCGAATATGCGATGCAGGTCGCGAACGTTCTCGCGCACCGCGCTTTCCAGCGCCTCACCGCCCGTGGAGAATCCAGTCAGCGCCTGTTCGTCTACTCCGCGGCCATCGTCGCCCACCTCAATTACTACATCTGAGGCCACATAATAGGCTCTGACCCATACTGAACCCGTCATGGGCTTGCCTGCGGCGGTTCGGTCCTCTGGAGACTCGATACCATGGACAACGGCATTCCGCACAAGCTGATTGAGCGGCTCAGTCAGCCCGCGGAGTAGTCGGCGATCTATCTCGGTCATCTCGCCCGCAATCGAGAATGTCACCTGTTTGCCAACGGCTGGAGCCAACCAATTAACGAGAACCTCGAGACGGGGAGCAAGGTCTTTCAGCGGCGCCAGTCGTAATCGTGTCGCGTCTTGCTGAATATGAGCGATCGAGGCTTCTTGCGTCTCGATCAATTGGGCCATCTTCATGAGTGCCGTAGATAATGCCGCGCCGTGCGTTTCCAGATCCGCTACTACCTCAGACAACGCGACCAGAGCGGAGTCGCGATCAGTGACTTGCTCGAAGTCAGCCGCTTGCCACGCATCGCGCAAGAGGTCGATTCCTGGCGAGCTATCGGTGTATCGAGGGGCGTCTCCGGGGGGTGCGGCCCCGCCTCTGGAGCCCCCGATGCCCCACCTGTTTCGGCCGGGATCCGTCGTACCGTCGACGATGAGCGCGCTCTTGTGCTGAAGGCGCTCCAGCGCGCTCTCTAGCTCATGGCTTGCCTGCGTCACCCTTGCGTGCGCGTTCGCGAGCGCTCCTCGGTTGATCGCCAGAGCGCCCACATGGATCCACAGATCCTCAAGGCGTCCCGCATCCACCTTCATGCCGCTGGCCGCAGGGTCAATCCCCAAGGCCACTGAAGAGCGAGGGCTCCGCCGCGAGCGCGCAGACGCCATCAAGGCAACCGCGTCGGCTGACATAGCGCCATCGTCTTTCGAGGTTGCGAGTTCAAATAGACGTTGCGCCTCGCTCACGATTGCGGGATCTGGCGAATTCAGATTCTCCGCCGCGACGACACAGGCGTCGAACAATTCTATGAACCGCCCAAGTGTTGCGCTCATACGATCACGAGGAACAGCGCCCTCTGACTGCAGGGCAAGAACCAAGCGCTCGAAGAAGACGGCCACCCGCGAAAAATCCGGAAACCCAACGGTGGCCGCAGAGCCTTTGATCTTGTGGGCGATACCTGCCATGGCGGGCAACGATGACTGCGTGCCGCGGCCACCTACAAATGCCGCAATGTGCTGACTCAATTCCTGGAGATCAGTTTCCGTTTCAGCGAGAAAAAGCCGCTTCATCTCTAACGGAATGATATCAATGTCGTCTGCCACAGCACTCGGAGGCGCGCCGCTCGTAGGTTCGCCCTCCGACCCAATAGCTACCCGAGCCGCGCGCAACGCCGCTGTATCCTGATCCGCGTTCCGCGCGCCGAGCTCCACGCTGTCAAATGTCAGGAAGAGATCGCGCTCTTCGGGGTCAAGATCGGACAGCTGATCATAACCCTCGCCGTCAGACGCGGCCGCAGGTTGTGAGAGACTCCCTGCGAGAGATAGCGCCTCGATGAGTCTGCCCACGGCGTCGGCCGCCTGCTGACCACCCTGCGCTACTGCGCCCGCGCGTCGCATGTCGGCCAGACGCCGGCGCAGATATATCGTCGCATCGTGAGCGCCGATGATTGGAATCGGCGAGGTGTCGGAGACTTCGGCAGCCCTGGAGGTGGCGGTGGCAACAGCCTGCGCGAGCGCCGCAATATCGGCCGCCTCGAATGCTTCGGCCAGCCTCGCAAGCGCATCTGACACGCGGCAGGTTTCGGCGTAGCGGGCACGTCGCTCCACGACATCTCCGGCATATTCGGCGTCTGTGACTCCCTGATCGATCGCGCTAATGAGTAAGGTTACCTCATCAAGGAAGCGCTCAAGAACCGAAGGTGACTCAGACATCCCGCGCCCACACTTCCAGCTTCTCAAGCACGTCAACATACAGGCTGGTCAGATTCAGGGCTATGATCCCCCCCCCGTCGGAGTTCGCTCCGTGATAAATGCGCTCCACGTACGAGGACGCAAGGCGTTTGACGTCGGAATCACTTGCCGAAGTGTCCATTTCCTCATTGGGGGCAGTTGAAATCTCGCCGATTCGGTCAACTCGAAACGCCACAAGGCGACCCGGCTCACCTACGAGTAGCGCTTGCCCCACATCTGCCGCCAGATCATGCTCGTACTCGCGTTCCTGGCCCTCGAGGCTGTCCAGCAGAAGCCGTAAATCCACCAGCGTGACCAGGTCTGTCCTGAGGGGGAATAGTCCCATCAACCATGTTGGGCTAAAGGGTAGTGGGGTAAATCGAGGCACGTTAAGCAGCGCTTCGCGCATCGCGTTCAGGGCGCCCATGTACTGGGCCCCGTCAATCCAGAAACGCAATCGCTCAGGTATGCGCGCCATCGTATGGTCCTCATGGCCGAGGCCTGCAAGACGTTCCTGAAGCTGCCTCTCAAACTCGGGCAGACGCTGCGGTACTGGTATATCCCCCATCTCTCCTGTGGGGTCGGGACGCAACGGGTCAGCGCTCTGCATGAACTGATCCATTGCTTTTCCCTTTACCGCCTATCCCTCGCCAGGATCTATCCCCATTGCTCTTCGTTTTGACTGACACCGAGTAATTGCCGGACAATGGCAATCAACTTGCCCGAGTTGAATGGTTTTGCGATGAATCCAAGTCCCATCACCTTGGACTTTGTGCGATCCCACACGCCGTCGTGACCACTGAGCATCGAGATCTTGGTATCCTTGAATCCTGGATTACTCCGAAGTCGCTGCGCGATCTGATATCCGTCGAGTCGGGGCATACCGATGTCGAGGAGTAAGAGCTTAGGCGGCGATACAACCCCATCACGCAGCGCCTTGAGCAGTTCGAGCCCACCAGGAAACGCCAAGGTCGCGATTCCCTGGCGATTGAGGGCAATGGAAACTACCGCCCGCACCGCCGGTGAATCGTCTACCACGATGACAAGTGGTTGCAACCGTTCCTCGGGGTCCCAAATCGGTTCTACAGCTGATTGTGGCGCTAGCACACCGTCACCGTCGAAACGGCGCGTCGCCCTCGCACGCCGAACCTCGAACGATTCACCTTCGCGCATGTACTCTCCTCCGTCTGCCCTTTAAAGCAGACCCACCCTTCCCTGGCGCCAATTTCTCACTGCGTGCGAGTTCATGACAGATTATGATGCTCCTGCGAACGTTTGAAAAAGCGCTACCCATGCCTCGTGGTTCTGCACACGTTCTTCTGGGTCGACGATGCGATCATTGATGGCGCCAAACGCCACCTCCAGAGCCCGCTCGAGTTCGTCACGGTATTGGACGAACAAAGAACTCGGCCCGCCGGTAAGGGCCTGGGACCCGAACACCTTATGGCAATGTTCGCTGAACGCATCGATGTCTATTCGATTGTTGCGAATTGTGAACACATGGTCTCCGACGCCGCGAATTCCGGTTCGATCGAGCAGACTAGCAAGCGTCGTTGGCGCAAGTTCTACACCACTCGAGGCATAGGTTTCTTCCAGCGCGGCCATCGTCTCATTCGTAAAACGAGCCAGCGCGATCAACCTATCGGGTTCCGACTTGGACTTGATCCAGACCTGCTCCATATTGATGAGCAACGTAAAGAGATCGAAGTGTTCGAGGTTCATGCGCTCGGCTTCTACCGGAAGCCCAGGTCGGCCACCAAGTCGGCGCGGCGTGAGCAGCCCATCGCGCACGAGCGCGCCTACCATGCGAGCGACATCAAGCTCGGGCATGCGCAAGGAGGTCGCGATGCGCCGCACGATGCGGTGGGAGTTCACGCGCGAGATAATCCGCCAGGCCGCCGGCAAGAACTGCAACGAGTGATCGATGGGCGGGTCGCTGGCCATGGAGAGCGCCGTTCGCATCCCATCCGGCAATACATGTTCCAGGGATTCCCATTCATGGAGGTAGCGCAGCGCTTCCATGACCGCCGCGGTAACCTCTGTGTGGGGCGCGGTCGCATCCCATGGCATGCGCTCGCCTGCATGAAACGCGTAGGTGCCGCGCTTCCAAAGCGCCAGCTCTCGAACTGTCCAAAGAGTCTGGTTTCGTAAGGCGCGCTCCAGGTTTTGTGGAGCGATGATGCCCAGTTCAATCAAGCGCTCGCCAATACGTTTTCCCAGCGCATCGCGAACCTGCATCTGATACACGTGGTCCATCTGCGCCTGCGTCGCCATCTGCAATTGCTGGAGCACATTGCCTAAGGTCAGCGCATCCCGGTCCTGTTCTTGCCCACCAACGAGACGGCCGGAATCGAAGTACACTACGCCGTGCCGGCTGCCGTCGCCATGTAGATGAAGCGCGCCGGTTTGCCCGTCCATGCCGAGCGTCTGGATCAGGTCGACCAGTCCAAACTCTTCCAGTCGTCCCTGGAATATCCGTGATTGCGCCACGTCATCTAACCCCTTTGGCGACAGAGAACCTGGCGCGGCCAAGCGAGCGACGCCGAACAGCGGCGCGCTGCGCGTCCGTCGCATTATATTCCTCTGGCTGCGCCAGTCGCTACCCAACTGGGCGGGATCAGAGCTTATAGCGCTGTTCCCGAACGATGGCGTCATACGGCACACGCTCGAGTAACTCCGCAATGGTGGTACCCAGGAAAGGATGAGGAAGATCGGGCGCGAGTTCGGCAAGCGGGGCCAGTGCAAACGCGCGCTCAGCCAGCATCGGATGCGGAATGACCAGTTCCCTGCTCTCAACACGCCAGGCGTCATAGAGTAGGATATCGATATCAATCAATCGTGGGCCATAGCGAACCCCAGGCGCACGGCCAATTGTGCGTTCGGCCTCTTTGACGGCGTTCAGCAACGAGAAAGGATCGAGGTCTGTTCTTGCTGAGACCACAGCGTTCAGATATCGAGGCTGATCAAGCACAAGTTCCGGCGCCGTGTCCCAGACTGACGATCGTTGGCCCACGTCCATCATTCCCTGCAGAAGCTCGACCGCGCGACGGAGCGCGGCGTATCGGTCGCCAAGATTCGAGCCCAGTCCGATAAATACCTGGCGTCGCCACCACATGCGTTGCTCATCACTCCTCTCAGACGCGCCAGTGCCCGCGCCAGAGAGCGCAGCCCAGTCGCGCCGGACAAACTCCAATCAAACTCTCCGGTACATCCATCCAATCCAATGCTATAGTATAGGTCAGCGACCCGACTTAGGCGACGCAGGCGCTTTGACACTCAGACCTGGTGTTCCCACATATTCGCAGGCGCGACGCCGCGACGAGGCGCCTGAACGCTTGCGCGCGAGTTTCCCCTAGTTTCATTGAAGGTAGAAGGCGCCAGCATGCTAGTATTGGTCGGCCTAGATCACAGGAGAGCAACGGTCGATGCGCGCGGACGCCTCAACTTTTCCGGTGACTCCCTCATATCCGCCCTCCAAGAATTGAGCGCCGAGCCGGATATCAGTGAAGTGGCGCTCCTGTCCACCTGCAATCGCACCGAAGTCTATCTCGCTGCCGCCGACGCTGAGCACGCGGAAGCCGCTGCGCGACGCTTCCTTGATGAAACAGCGACCAAAGCGCTAGTGTCCCTACGCGCTGCGCCACATACCACCACACGTGACGCAGCGGATCTTCAACGCGCGCTCTATTCCTATCAAGGCGTAGAGGCTGTGAGACACCTGTATTACGTCACCGCTGGCTTGCGCTCGATGGTCATTGGTGAGCCGCAGATCCTTGGGCAAGTTCGTGAAGCATACACACTCGCGGAGGCCAACCACACCTGCGGCGAGGAGATGCGGGCGGCATTCACAGGCGCTCTTCAGGTCGGTAAGCGTGTCCGCACGGAAACAGGCATTGCGCGTAATGATTCGTCGGTTGCTAGCATCGCCATCCATGCGGCCCGCGCGCAAATCGGCTCACTTGCTGGCAAGACAGTGACGCTCGTTGGCGCAGGTCGCACGAGCGAGTTAGCCGCGAGCCTGTTGCGTGACGAGCAGCTTGGATCGCTTATCGTCGCCAATCGCCACGAACAATCGGCGCGCGCGCTGGCCGATCGATACGACGCCAGCGCTGTTCTGTTCGATGAGCTCCCCGGGGCCATTGGTCGCTCTGATCTCGTCATCAGCGCGACCGCGGCGCCGTACGCGATCATCCAGGCTGATATGGTCGAGCCCCGGCAGGAAATGCGACCCTTGCTCATACTCGACCTGTCAATACCCGGTGATGTCGCGGCAGGGATATGCGCCATGCCAGGGGTCACCGTCATCAATCTCGATGACTTGCACGACATGCCCGGCAGCGCACTCGAGGAGCCAGGGATTGCCGCGGCGCTTGCTGACCGCCATGCCGACATTGACGCAGCCGAACGACTGATAGAAGACAGTCTGCGCGAGTACACGACCACCCAGACTGTGCGCCTGGTCGCCCCGGGAATCGCCGCGCTTCGACGCCATGTCGACGCGTCGCAGGAACAGGAGCTTGCGCGCGCCCTCGCTCAGCTGAGCCAACTCTCAGATCAGGAGCGAACGGTCATCGAACGCTTTGGCGCGCGACTGGTAGACAAGATGTTCCATCATCTCGTTCGCCGTATCCGCACGCTTGCTGAATATGATGAGATTCCTCCAGAAATTACCATGCAGGTGCTCGTGCGACTCTTCTCGCACAGCGAAGAACAATAGCCGGAAGAAGACCTCGGCCTGTCCGCTCTGTCTAAGCGCGTTGACCCACTTGCCGCGCGGGCATTATACTGTCGGCGCCCGGTTGCATGGTGACTAGGGTCCAGTGACGAGAAGGGTCGCGCTCGTGAATCGGTCGTCAATGTTCAGCAGGCGTGTGCGTTTGGCGCGTGTATGCGGCTGGCTATTGCTTCCCCTGCTCTTTGCCATCACCGCCGCATGTGGCGCATCAAGCCTCCCAGGCGGAGTCTACTCATCCCAGCAATACCACTTCAAAATCACTTATCCCAATGGATGGCAGGTCAACGAGTCCAATCAGCCAGACGCAGCGGCTCCGCTTATCGTCATCATCACCCGCAGTGGTGAGCGCAATGCGAATGGTGTGCTCGTCTCCTCCTTAACCATCGACGTGCTGAATTTGAGCGCTCTAGGCGGGACGCAAGTGGCCGAAAGACTGGCGAAGGACAAGTCACTTACACCAGTAACGCTCGCTGGTCTCACCGCGTATCGAGACAGGCCCACAGTACAGCAGGGCGCCGGCGCGAATTCCGCCGTCTCGGTTACGCATACCGACTACTTCATTGTTCATGGCGCTTATGAATATCAACTCAGTATTGACGCATTGCCCGGAGATGGCGCAACGCTCGATACCATGGCGCGCTCATTTATCCTGTTGTGATCGCCGCTCGGGCCGTGAACTAACGCGTGCGCCTGCGCTCAGCAGGCAACGCGTTATGCGAATCGAGCAGCGCAGTAAGCCAGGCCTCGTCCCGAATTGGAACGCCAAGTTTCTCTGCCTTGGCCAGCTTGCTGCCCGGACCGGCGCCCACAATCAAGTAACTCAACCCCTTTGACACGCCGCTGGCCACCTTCCCTCCGAGCGCCGTCAACGCGGTCTCCGCCTGCCCGCGTGTAAGCCCCTCCAGCGATCCAGTCAGCAAGAATGTCTGACCTGCAAGCGGGAGATTCCCTGCGACGGCCTCGCGTGGCGCCTCGAACGTCAACCCGGCGCCGCGCAGACGCTCGATCAGCGCGCGGGTGTCCTCATCCTGCGTCCACTGGTAGACGCTCTGCGCTATTCGAGGCCCAATACCCGGCAACTCAGCGATTTGATCTTCAGATGCGCTCAGGAGCGCATCCATCGACCCGAACCCACTGGCGAGCGTCTCCGCCGCCTTCTCGCCCACGTAGCGAATGCCCAGCCCAAAGAGCAAACGCGCTAGTGGCTGCGACTTACTGGCCTCAATCGCATTGATTAGATTGGTTGCGCTGCGCGCCTGGAATCCCGACAGCCCAAGCAGATCGTCACGCCTCAGCCCGTAGAAATCCGACGGATCAACCACAAGACCGGCCTCGAGCAGTCGAAGCGTAATCATCGCGCCCAGTCCTTGAATATCCATTGCGCCACGACTCACAAAATGCTGCAATCCCTCCAGCCTGCGGCCAGGACATGCGACGTTTGGACAGTAAGTGACCTTCTCCTCTTCGTTTCGCACGACCGGAGTATGGCAAACTGGACACTCTGTTGGAAATGTCCACATTCGCTCGGAGCCATCGCGCAATTCTACCAGCGCCTTCACCACGCCGGGAATGACGTCGCCGTGCCGCTGAATGACCACTGTATCGCCAATGCGGAGATCCTTGCGCGCTACTTCGTCGGCGTTGAAAAGTGTCGCGTTGGAGACTGTGACGCCACCAATCTGCACCGACGCGAGCCTCGCATTTGGAACCAGCGCGCCTGTGCGCCCCACAGTTACAACGATATCCAGCAATTTGGTATTCGCTTCCACGGGTGCGAACTTATACGCGATGGCCCAACGCGGGTCACGCGCGACCGCCCCAAGCTCAACCTGCTGCCATCGCTCGTCAACCTTTAACACCGCCCCATCAATGTCGTAAGGAACTTCGAATCGCGACTCGCTCAATTGGTCAGAGAACCGCTGCGCCTCCTCCAGACTCTCCAGTCGCCGGGCCAGCGGGCTGACCGGAAAGCCCCAGGCCTTCAGCCACTGCAGAGCCTGCCACTGAGTCTCTGGCTCCTCAGCCCCTTCCAGCAACCCAATGTGATAGGCGAGGAATGACAACGACCGGCGCGCGGTAATACTCGGGTCTTTCTGACGCAATGAACCTGCAGCGGAGTTGCGGGCATTCGCGAAGAGCCGCGGCGTCACGCCCTGTTGCTGAGCCTCCTCGGCCATCTGTGCGTTGAGCCGCTCAAAATCCGACCGCAACATATAGACTTCGCCGCGAACTTCGACCACAGACGGAATGGGCGCGTATTCGCCCGTCGCAAGCTTGTGAGGGATATCAGCGATTGTCCGGATATTGGCTGTCACGTTCTCGCCGATCTCGCCATTGCCGCGTGTAGCGCCAACGCGCAGTTCCCCGTTGCGATATACCAGGTTCATACTCAGACCATCGATTTTGGGCTCGCCAACGTAGTGGAAGTTAGCCTCAGGTAGTATCGAGGACGCGCGATCCCGCCACGCGAGCAATTCCTCGGGCGCGCGCACGTTAGCGAGGCTCATCATGGGCGTCAAGTGGCGAAACTTGCTGAAACCCGCCACCGCCTCGCCGCTGACGCGCTGTGTCGGCGACTCTTGATCGCGAAATTCAGGATGCTCGGCTTCCAGGGCGCGCAGCGCCCGCATGAGGTCGTCATACTCGGCGTCCGAGATGGTCGGATTGTCCAGTTGATAATAGGCGTGGTCCGCCTCACGCAGGCGCCTGCGGAGCTCCTCGATGCGCTGCCGCGCCTCCTCTCCGCTTGCCTCAGGCGTAACCGCCAGATCATCGCCCTGTCGCGCATCCGACACGATTCGCTCCATCCCAAACGCCCGGGCTTAGCTTGCTTGCTGCCCAGTTAAGCCGACGCTCGCCGCATCATCCTATTCTCATTCGCCGTGCGCATAGCGGACGAGCGCCCTCGCTCAACCGTTGCGTCTCAGCCAGAGCGCGCCGGGCAAGCTGGAAATCTCGAATCTGCGCGCCCGGATCAATTCGCCGTCCACCTGTGCGTAGATTTCCACCTCGGACTCGAGCACAGCCATGCGCGCGCGAAACATTCGAGTTTCTGGCTCTCCAACATGCTCACCGCGCTCGACAGCCGGCAACAGGCGAAGCGCCCGCAACTGTGATGGCTTGTCTATCGCGCACACATCAAAAAGGCCATCCTGTGGGTCAGCCTCTGGGTTGATCTTGAACCCGCCTCCGTAGGTCGGGCCGATGCTCATCGCGACAACAGCGTACTCATGCCGCCTCATCGACTGATCGTCGAAGCGCGCATCCAGCGTTGGGCATCCACCATAGTTGAAGATGACCTCTCGAATTGCGGATGTCATGTAGAGCGCGCGTCCTGTCAATCCAAACCGCTTCAACCGTTCTGCTGTGGCTGAACAATTGGCGTCAATGCCAACCCCCAGAGCGTTGATCACATATCCGTCGTTGATCCTGCCAGCATCCATGCGTACCGGCGGGACCGACATGGCCAGCCGTAGCGCCTTCTCGGGGTCAGCCGGCATGCGAGCGACACGGAATGCGTAGTCGTTGCCGCTCCCAGCAGGAACCACGCCCAGCGCCACTTGCGCGCCGGAGCGAATGATCCCGCTTCCGGCCTCGTGGATTGCGCCGTCGCCGCCCACAACGATCACCGATCGCCCCGCGCGAGCCGCTTGCTCGGCAAGCATCTCGGCATCGCCCGGCCTGGTAGTTAGCGCAAGCTCTCCACGGCCACCCCGCAGCGCCTTTTCCACCATCGGCCTCAGCCGGGCTGCCCTTCCATGGTTACTGACCGGGTTCAGGATAACGAGTGGCTGACCTGGTGACGCCAGCGAGTCGTTGCTGGCTGGCGCAAGCGTCGTCTGCGGTGTCGGCGCACTCATGGTGGCTCTCCCCGGTCAAATGACCTGTTCTAGGTTACAACGCACAGCGACTGGCAACTCGAGCGCCGCGCAAAACGCACGCGCTGTCACTCGTTCGAAATTAGTCCAAACCACTTTATTGACCTGTAATCCTCACGACTCAGAAACGGCGCTCGTCTCGCTGCTCGCCAAAGACTGCGCGCAATGTGTCACTAATCTCGCCCAAAGTCGCATACGCCTCAACGGCTGACAGGATGAAAGGCAGCAGGTTCTCCGGGGACTCGGCGGCCGCCCGTAGTCGGTCGAGCGCGCTCTGGACTGGCTCAGGCGCGCGGCTGCGCCGGAGTTCAGCCACGCGCGCCGCTTGCCTTCGACCAGCCTCTGGATCAACCTTCAGGACTGGCGGCTGTGTCGTGTCAGCGGCCTGGAAACGGTTGACACCGACCACTACGCGCTGGCCGTCTTCCAGGTCGCGCTGGTAGCGATAAGCCGCCTCCTCGATCTCGCGCTGGATATACCCTTGCTCCACCGCTCGCACACTGCCACCGAGCTCGTCAACAGCGCTGATGTATTGCCACGCGCGAGCTTCGAGGTCGTTCGTTAGTTTCTCAACATAGTAGGACCCAGCAAGTGGGTCAATCGTGTCAGCAATCCCGGTCTCATACGCCAGCACCTGCTGCGTCCTCAGCGCGAGCAGCGCCGACGCCTCTGTTGGCAAGGACAATGCTTCGTCGCGGGCGTTGGTATGAAGCGATTGCGTTCCTCCAAGCGCCGCCGCCATCGCCTGGTAGGCTGTCCGTACCACGTTGTTTTCGGGCTGCTGCGCGGTGAGTGTCGAGCCTGCGGTTTGGGTGTGGAAACGCAAGAGAAGTGAGCGCTCATCGGTTGCGCCGAACCGCTCGCGCATGATACGCGCCCACATGCGCCGCGCCGCCCGGAATTTCGCTACTTCTTCAAAAAAGATATTGTGCGAATTGAAGAAAAACGACAACTGGCCCGCGAACCGATCGACGTTGAGCCCCGCGTCCACCGCGGCCTGAACGTATGCGATGCCGTTCGCCAGCGTAAACCCGATCTCCTGCGCGGCGGTAGCCCCGGCCTCGCGTATGTGATAGCCGCTAATGCTGATTGTGTTCCATCGAGGCGTGTGGTCAGCGCAATACGTGAACAGATCAGTGATGATCCGCATAGAAGCTCGTGGCGGGTAGATATACGTGCCGCGCGCGATATATTCCTTCAGGATATCATTCTGGACTGTGCCAGATAGCTTTTTGAGGTCCGCGCCCTGTTCCCTGGCCACGGCAATATAGAGCGCCAGCAATATCGCAGCGGTTGCATTGATCGTCATCGAAGTGGTGATGCGATCGAGCGGGATCTCATCGAATAGCGTCCGCATATCCTCAAGGCTGGATATCGACACGCCCACCTTGCCAACTTCACCTTCGGCAAGTGGGTGATCAGCGTCATAGCCCATCTGTGTCGGCAAATCAAACGCGACTGAAAGGCCCGAGCCCCCTTGCGCGAGGAGATAGCGGTAGCGACGGTTGGATTCCTCCGCCGTGGCGTATCCCGCGTATTGCCGCATTGTCCAGAGACGCCCGCGATACATGGTCGGCTGCACACCGCGAGTGTACGGGTACTCGCCAGGATAGCCGAGCGCTTCGGCCGGGCTCCAGGTCGCAAGATCGTCCGCCGTGTACAGCGGCTGTACCTCGTCGCCCGAACTCGTAGTAAATTGGGACTGACGCTCGCCTGCTCGGTGGGCGGCGGGATCGTAGAGCAATCGCCGCCATGTCTCCCGCCCACTGGACTCAATGCCGTCCGCATCGCGTTGCGCATCACCGGCCATTGCATCCTCCTCGCTGACCATCCAGACAGGTGCGCGACCGATAGAAAATGCAGAAAATGCGCACGATGCGATGGACAGCGTAGCACGATAGTACGCCCGTGGCAACACGCTTGCGTAGCGGTGACGCAGACGCTCGCAACACTGCGCGCGAGGCGATTTGTGACCTCCACCACTGCGGCGAGGCATCATAATCTGGTATGCTATTACTTCAGAAGAGGTAGCATTGGGCGGTGACTGGAGATCGCGCTGTGCGCCCTATCTGAGATGTGGATAAGTACCTCCACGCCGTACGTAACCTAGAGGCATGGAGAACGTATACCGTACACAGACGGCACGCAAGTTAAACCAGGCGGACTTTGGATTCCGCGCCGCCGCCGATCTGCGCCGGCAGCCAACGCTTGCGCGGCACACCGGCACGAGAATGAAGAAGGAGGCGACGGGTGGGACACGATGCAGCCGCCCTGGTCGCTGGAGACATATTCGCTCGCACCGAAATCGGCAGTCGAACGGAAAGCGCTAGCGCCATCCAAGCACATCCTGTCGACACGTCCGAGGACGCCATTCTGGTTCGGCGCGCTCTCGCGCATGACCAGGAGGCCTTCGCAACGCTCGTCGAGAAGTACAAGGATCCCGTCTTCAACGTCGCGTACCGCATGCTCGGTAATCCAACCGAAGCGGAGGATGTGGCGCAGGAGGCGTTCGTCCGCGCATATACCCAGCTTCATACCTACCAAGAGGGACGTCGGTTTAGCACCTGGCTCCTATCCATCGCGTCGCACCTCTCGATTGACCAGTTGCGCCGTCGGCGTTTCATCGCGCTTCCCTTAGAAAACGCCCCATTTCTGGAATGGATTGCCGACCTCGGCGCCGGACCTGAGCAGGCTGCGCTACAAGTGGAAGCCTCTGATGAGATGCAGAAGGTGCTGAGCGGATTGCCTGTCAAATACCGTGCGGTCCTTGTGTTGCGCTACTGGTACGATCTCTCCTACGACGAGATCGCCGAGATGCTGGGTCTCACTTCCGCCCTGGTCAAGGCGCGACTTCACCGTGCGCGCGAGCTTGTCGCGCGTGCGCTCAAAGCGCAGGGACTTGACATGACCCTTGCCAGTGAGGATGCACATGAGACAGATCAGCAGCCGGCGGCGAGAGGAGCGCACTAGGGGCCGGCTGGACGACGCCGACGCTCGGATTGCGCTCGCCCCACGCCCAGACTCGCAGTCCCTGCAACGGCCCACTGCGTCCACGGACTTCACCGCGCAGGTCATGGCGCGCCTGACTGCGCCAGTCCCTCCGCTTGATTCAAGCATCATGCGCGCACGCAAGGCGCGCGCGCGCGCCGGCGTGTTTGCGCGCGTCTACTTCGCCGTTCTCCTCATCGCCGCGATAGTCGTCACCATACTGGCAATTATCGCTCCCTGGACTCTGGAGACAGTCATTGTTGGGCTGCTGGGCGCCTTTGTGGCCATCCTTGCTGGCGTCGCCCTGATCGCCCGCGCCACCGGCGGATTTGTGACCGGACTCGGAGTCCTATACGCGGCGATGTTGACGCTCCTGACGCCTTCTATTTTGATGCTTGCCCACCGGACACGCCGCCGGCGATCCCGCCCACCCCAATGATCGAGCGAGCCAGCCGTATGAGCGTCAGCCCATCTCCAGCGACGCCAAATCCAACCAACCCCAATGCTGCCAGCGCGTCGGCCGGTTCTGGCCTCTCCCTGCGAAGACGGCCAACAGGCCGCATCGTCGCCTTCGGAGTGACGCTAGTTTCACTGAGCGGCTTGCTTGTCTGGGCAACGCTCTCGATCTCGACGCTGGGGCGCGTGATGCCGTTTGCGCTGGCCCAGGGAACTGACCTTACCTGGTTCAACTGGAGCGCCCCAACGACCTCGGCGCGGGCGACGGGCATGAGCCGTCATGACGTGTCGGCCTCCGCGTTGGCTTGTGATAGCTCAGGTTTGAGTTCATTCGGCTCAAACGTGACAATCGGCGCTCCGCAGGACGTGTGCGGCGACGTGCTCGTCGTTGGCGCCAACGCGACTGTACAGGGCGAGCTTCGCGGTTCATTGCAGGTCATCGGTGGAAATGCAACGATTTCCGGCGTCGTAACAGGCGCCGTGTACGTTGTTGGAGGCAACCTCGCCGTTTTGAGTGGAGCGCGCATCTTCGGCGCCGCACACGTGGTAGGTGGATCTCTTGTCGTCGCGCCTGGCGCGTCAGTCAACAGCGCCTGGAATGATCTCCAGACGCCCCACGACTTTACGCGCCCGCCGGGCCTGAACGTGTCGATCGATATTGGGTCCCTCTGGCTAAGCCTGCTCTTCTGGCTGAGCGCCGCTCTTGGCGTCACATTCTTCGCGCCGGAGATGGTAGGCCGGGTGCGTTACACCGTTGCCCATCACGCCGTCCTGAGTGGCTTGACGGGCGCGGCTGTAGGCGTGATTGGCGGCATTCTCGCGATTGCGTTGGTCTTCACTTGTGTGGGGATACCACTGTCTATCCTGATTGCCATATTCGCTTGGGTTGCGTGGGTAGTTGGCACCGTTGGCCTGGGAGCGTGGATTGGCGCGCTGCTCTTTGGTGGCCCAGGTGGAGCGCGGCAAACATCACTCATGGCCTCATCGCTTCTTGGGGTGACTATCCTCTGCATCCTCAAGGCCCTCCCAGTCGCGGGTACGATCATCGGCCTGATCTCGGGCGCAGTCGCGCTCGGCGCCTCAGTACTCACGCTGCTCTCCGCCCGTCGGACAACAGTCGTCAAGCGCGCCTGATAGCCATTCCACGCCCCCTTGGCGGTGTGATACGCTAGCCCCGGCAACGTGCGATTTTCTGAATTTCGGGAGTATCACATGCGCGCACCAAACAGACGGGCGCTAGCCCCAGAACGTCTCTGGCGTCATAACCACTGGGAATACGATCAGGTCGTCGTGGTCCAAGGTGGGCGAATCGAGGCCATCGTTCCTCGCATCGAGGCGCCTTCTGACGTCGTTCTGGAGTACTTCCCTCACCGTCTCATGCTGCCTGGCACCATCAACGCTCATAATCATTCGTTTCAGTCGCTGTTGCGCGGCGTCGCAGATGATTGCGATTTCTTTACCTGGCGCGACCGCGCGCTGTATGGCTATACCCCGCGGATGAGCGAGTCCGTCATTTATCACGCCGCCCGCTTCGCCTTCGCGGAGATGCTGCGCTCCGGAGTGACCACCGTCTGCGATTTCTTCTATATTCATAGCGACTCCAACGCAAATGACCACGCAGTGATTCGCGCCGCCCGCGACGTTGGCATTCGCCTCACTCTGGCGCGCACGATGTACGACTGGGATGGCGCTCCCACCGAGTATCAAGAGACGATCCTGAATGCCGTCGCGCGCACCCGTGAGTTGTGGCAGGAGTACCGCGCCGCCGAGGACGTCACCATCCTACCGGCGCCACACTCACCCCACGCCGCCAGTCCAGCGATGATTCAGGCGGGCTCCCATTTGGCGGAAGAGTTGGGCACACGCTTCCACATTCATGTTGCTGAGGGGCGGTATGAGCGCGACCAAATCATGCGTGACTCTGGACTCACCCCCATCCGCTGGCTCGAATCGCTAGGTGTCGCGCTCGACCGCCTCACGATCATCCATGGCGTGTGGCTCAGCGACGACGACATCCACCTCATGGCTGAGCGCGGAGTACACGTGGTCTACAACCCCGCAAGCAACATGTTTCTTGGTGACGGCGTCACGCGGATTCCGGATATGTTGGCGGCGGGTGTGACCGTGGGGCTCGGAAGCGATGGCGGCTGCTCGAACAATCGCGTCTCCGTCTTCGATGAAATGCGTATGTGCGCGCTTCTGCAGAAAGTTACCCACCTCGACTCAAACGTCATGCCCGCGGAGGCGACCCTGCAAATGGGTACCGTTGGTTCCGCTGCAACGCTCGGCATCACCGCGGGACGCATCGAGCCAGGATATGTGGCTGACTTTACGCTCCTGGACATGCGCGACCCGTCCCTGCTTCCACCGTGGCGCTACGAAAAGAATGTTGTGTATTCGATGACCCCCCAGGCCATTCGGGAGGTCATCGTCGGCGGCGTCTCGGTAGTTCGCGATGGGGCGCTCCTCCGGACAACGTGGGATGATGTGGTCGGCGGGATGCTGGAGGCCACGGCAGACTGGCCACGCGAGCGGTAGAGCGGGCCGAAGCGGCGCATGTTAGAATGCCCGACGGACATGATTACCCGCGATGAGGCGGGCGCCTGCGAAAAGGAGCGACGCTGCCATGACCGATCACACTACTTCAACAGCATCTCCCGATAATTGGCAATCACTGGTGGAACCTATCGCATGGAGGCCAACGGCTCCCTACCTGGAGCGCAGCCGGCTCCTCGCGTTCATGCGCAGACATGGTGTCGGCAGCTACGACGAGTTGCTACAACGCTCCGCTAGTGACCCAGCCTGGTTCTGGAATCTCGTTCCAGATGATCTGGGCGTAGTCTGGCGCAAACCGTACTCTTCCGTGATGGACACATCACGCGGCCCACACTGGACAACCTGGTACAAGGACGGCCAGCTTAACTACATCGACACCGCGCTCGACAAACATGCCACTGGCGCAAGTGGGCAGCGGCATGCGCTCGTCTGGGAAGGCGAGGATGGCGCGGTGACGGCTTACACCTTTGCGGAACTGCTGCGGCTCACCAATCAGGCCACGCATGGGTTGCGCGCGCTAGGTGTTGGCAAGGGCGACCGGGTTGGCATCTTCATGCCCATGATACCCGAAGTCGTCATTGCAGTACTCGCTTGCGGCAAGCTAGGGGCAATTTTCACCCCTATCTTCTCGGGCTACGGAGCCGACGCCGTCGCGACGCGCCTAGTGGATAGCGGCGCGAAAGCTCTCATTACCGCCGATGGGTTCTACCGCCGCGGCAAAATCATCCCGATGAAAGCGACCGCGGATGCAGCAGTCCAGCAAGCGCCAGCAATCGAACGTGTGATCGTCGCCCGGCGTATCGGCGGAGACAATGCGCCATGGACTGAGGGGCGAGATCTATGGTGGGGTGATCTCGTTGGCCAGCAGCCAGATACATTCGATAATGTCGCGACCAGCGCCGAAGACCCCTATATGCTCATCTACACATCGGGTACAACTGGCCGGCCAAAAGGCGCTGTCCATACGCACTGCGGCTTCCCCATCAAAGGCGCGCAAGATATGGCCCACTGTTTCGACGTCCAAGAAGACGACACTCTGTTCTGGGTCACGGACATGGGGTGGATGATGGGGCCATGGGCGGTGAGCGGAACGTTGATGCTAGGCGCAACGTTGGTCATCTATGAGGGCGCCATTGACTACCCTGGACCCGACCGTATGTGGGCCCTCGCCGAACGCCACAACGTCACTATCCTCGGTGTATCGCCAACAGTCATCAGGTCCCTCATGACACATGGCGCTGAAGAGGTCAAGCGCCACGACCTCAGCGCCCTGCGCGTCATCGGATCCACGGGTGAGCCCTGGAACTCAGTTCCATGGCGCTGGTGCTTTGAGGTGGTCGGTGGGGGCGAACGCCCAATCATCAACTATTCTGGCGGAACAGAAGTGTCCGGTGGCATCGTCGGAGGCGCGACGATCTTACCTATCAAGCCGTGCTCGTTTTCAGGTCCCATTCCCGGTATGGCTGCCGATGTCGTAGACGAACAGGGGGCATCAGTTCGCAGTCAGGTTGGCGAGCTGGTAATACGCCAGCCGTGGCCTGGGATGACCCGCGGATTCTGGAACGACGCCGCACGCTATGAAAACGCCTACTGGTCGCGCTTCCCCGGCATCTGGACCCACGGAGACTGGGCGGCGATAGACAGCGATGGGTTCTGGTACATCCTCGGCCGCTCGGACGACACGATCAAAGTCGCCGGAAAGCGCCTTGGGCCAGCGGAAGTGGAGTCAGCGGCTGTGAGCCATCTAGCGGTGCGGGAAGCCGCTGCCATTGGCGCGCCAGACCCAATAAAAGGTGAGGTCGTGCGAGTCTTCGTGGTGCTGCAGCCCGGAGTGGAGGCGTCAGAATCGCTGCGGCAGGAGATAACCTCTGCCGTCACTGACGCGCTGGGCGCCGCTCTCAAGCCAGACGCTGTCTACTTTGTGACGCAACTTCCCAAAACCCGAAACGGGAAGATCTTGCGGCGTCTGATACGCGCCCGCCATCTTGGCAGCGTGGAGCTTGGCGATACCTCCTCCCTGGAGAGCGCGGAGGCGCTCGATGCGATCGGTGAGGCGCGCTAACCCGCGTCGCCTCTCTTTTCGCATAGACGCGTTGACGCGCGAACGCCATCGGGCTACGATGAATGGGCGGCCCGCCGCCGAAGCGCATCATGGCCCGCGGCGCCTTCACGGCCGGTCGGCAGTTCATTGGGCATCACGAGCCGGGCGCGATGATCATCGCAGGCGGAAGGTGGCTGGGAATGACCAGCATCGAGATAACAACCCCCGATGGCGCGCATCACTACACCCTCGGCAGCGAACTCGTGACCATTGGCCGGCTCTCATCCAACGACATTGTCCTTCCCTATTCCCACATCTCCCGCAAACACGCTGAATTACGCTGGCTTAACGGCGCCTGGTGGATATCTGATCTTCACAGCACCAATGGTCTGCATGTCAGCGGGCAGCGTCTCAACGAAACGCCACTGGAGCATGGAGCGGTTGTTGCGCTGTCCCCTCACGTCTCCCTCCGGCTAACGCCAGACGCGCCATCACCGGCGCCAGAGGCGCCGCTGGCGCCGCAGCCACCACCTGAGCCACAGCCAATATCTCCACCTCCGCTCAGCGCGTTCGCGCCGCGCTCGCCATTCGCGGAGGACGAATCACCGTATTATCCCCATATGCGGCCGGAGGCGCTTCGCGAGCCGTCGCACTCCCGTCAACCCGCCAGCGCCGCAGCAGCCCCTGCTGCTCCTGCCGTATCGTCTCGCCGTAGCCACGCTGACGTCTCGGCCAATACCATCAATGCGCAGCGAGCGGCGCGCGAGGCCACCAAACGGCGCCTCACTGCTGGCTCCGCGTCAGGCGCGCTCCACATCTGCCAGACGTGCGGGCAACTCACCTCACCGGACGCAGTGTACTGTCAAAGCTGCCATCATTCCATCGCCACCGAATGCCCCAATTGCCGCCTGAGCCTGCTTCCCATACAGGACACGTGCCCGCGCTGCCAGACGCAAAATCCCGGAGCGGCACGGAAACGCAGACCCACCAAGGCGTGACAGGCCAGAACTTCCGGTAGCCAGCGATGACGATGCTGGCGCGGGTTGACGGGGAATAGGCGGCAGGGACACAATGTCGCGAGACTCTCGATTGCTCGACCCGGTTCTTTGGCAATGTGTCTGACGGCACGCAAGCGATGCTATACCAGTTTCCGGATTCACTTCAGGAGGAGAGACAACATGACACCGTATTTCGATCCATCGTATCCAGCGTTCCCGACTCAGCAGGAAGACGCGCTTCGCGCCCTGTTCACGCTGTCGCATGAGCCAGATCAAATTCTCTACACACATGATGTGGAAGACGAAGAGGATTTTGATGAAGAAGAGGGTGAGTATGAGGAAGATGACGAGTTAGACGACGACGAGTTCGATGATGAAGAGGATGAAGACTGGGAAGATGAATTCGATGAGGAGTACGATAGCGGGGAGGACGAAGAAGGAGATCATGAGTAACCTGGCGCATGGTGCAGTAAGTTAAGGATTTAGACCACTACACGCCACTGGATTGGCGCGGTCGATTGGCGACACGCTGTGACACCGCGCGCCTGCCATAACATGCGAATTTATCAGGAACCTTGTGGTCAGAACCGCGTTGACGCGCCCCGCCGGGATGTGATACTATCGTATGGCGCTCCGAGGCGATGCCAGCGCGCAGACACGAACCGACCCGGGTGGTTAGCTCAGCCGGCAGAGCGCGTCGTTCACACCGACGAGGTCACTGGTTCAAGTCCAGTACCACCCACCATCTCAACGCGTCGCGCTCTCTCTCATACGTTTGAGAGAAGGCGCGATTCTTTGTAGTCTGGCGCCCTGGACGCTTTAACTCTGCCCAAGCTCGCGTCGAGCGTTCAGCCATAGTTAGTGGTCATACAAGCGTTGCCTGTCATGAATCGACCTGCTATGCTGTAGCTGGTTGATACTCAATTTGTGGTTTCAATTTGGCGCCTCGTTCCACGCCACGATTCATAGCTCAGGTGGGGAGCGAGCGCTCGCATGGAAAGCCATATGCTCCTGGGTACGCCGGCACTGCGCGGCGCGCAACTAGGATCGAGAGAGGTGGTATCGAGTGGGGGTTCCGCTGGAGCCAGTGATCACGGCGTCCGTCACCCAGCGCGCCGCATCTATTAGCTCGCTGACCGGGCTCATTGGCGTCGCCGCGTTCTTCTTTTTCGCCTTCCTCGCAATCTTCTGGATCGCGCTCGTCTTCTGGACATGGCGCGACGTCCGCTCACGCACGCAGGATGTCATCCTTCAGATCACTGCGACGTTGCTCGTCACGGTTTTCAGCATCGGCGGCCTGTTCATCTATCTGATCGTTCGTCCGCGCCAGACACTTGCGGAACTGTACGAGCGGCAGCTGGAGGAAGAGTCGCTCTTGGCGGAGATGACTGAGCGCCAGACCTGCCCGACCTGTCACTATCGCGTCGAAGGCGACTTCCAGCTCTGCCCCTCCTGTGGCACCAAACTCCGCCGCCCTTGCCCCCGCTGCGATCATCTGCTTGAACTGAAATGGAATGTTTGCCCTTATTGCGGGTATGGTGGCGGGTCGGTAGACAGCGGGCGAACGCCATCGCGCGCGGGCTCGCGCGGTGAACGTTGACGATTCTCATTCCTTCTTGAGCCCCCACTGAATTGAGGCGCTCGCCCCACCTCTGGGCGAGCGCCTTGCGCTCGCCAGGTTGCAGCGCTCCACGAATTCACACCAATGCGGCGCGAAATCGTTCAGAGATAGGTATAATGGGATAAGCGCCGTGTCCATCGCGCTTCGTCTTCAGATTCATATCGCATGACGCGCCCCAGTTCCGAACGCTCTCACCTAGGCCCCAGGGAGATCGCATGTGATGACAAATGTTGCGGACTCGCAGTCCAACTCGCAGCCTGATACTGCACCTACTGGGACCCCCCCGCCTCTACACGAACGTAGCCAGCCAACAGCCAGCGCGCGTCAACAGGCGTTGCTGCGCGAAGTCACGACCACGCTGCTTGTTACGGTGGTACTCTTTCTGGGCCTGCGCTACTCAGCGCAGGCGGTGCCGCTTGATGGACCGAGCATGCAGCCCGGACTGCACTCCACCGAGCGTGTGCTCGTCAACTCACTTGCGTACCTCTTCAGGCAGCCGCAGCGTGGCGACGTCATTGTGTTTCATCCACCCGACGCGCTTACCCAACGTTATATCAAGCGAGTCATTGGTGTGCCCGGCGATGTGGTGCGATTGACATTGAATGCTGTCTACGTCAACAACGTTGAGCTTGACGAACCATATATCGCGCCGATTCCTCCCGGTTACTCCGAGAACCCTGAACCAGAGGTTATCGGGCTTGGCTCCGACCAATACTTTGTCATGGGCGATAACCGCACGAACAGCCAGGACTCACGCATCTTTGGGCCCATATCTGGACGAGAGATCATTGGCAAGGCGGAGTTCGTCGTATGGCCACTTGGCGACATTCATGACATTGACAGCTTTCCACGCTCCTTCGCGTCGATACCGCCGCCCAGCGCTCCGCGCTGATCGCTCGCCTGCTATTTCGCAGTTTCAGGCCTCGATGCCCGGGCGGAATCGATACAAAGCGGCAGGCCGATGCTGCCCAGTCTTGCGGGTGTGAGGGGTCAACTCCAGAATACCGGTCGAAAGCACCTTCTTGCGGAAATTGCGTTTATCCAGTGGCCGGTCGAGAATCGCCTCATAAACCTCCTGCAGATCGCTTAACGTGAATTCGGGCGGAAGCAACTGGAAACCGATCATCGTGTACTCCAGCTTGCCTCGCAGACGCTGCATGGTGTAGGCCAATATCCGCTCATGGTCGAATGCCATCTCTGGCAGTTCATATACAGGGAACCAGGAGGCGTCCGCCGCGTCATCACCTGCAACCACGTTGAGCGCGTCAGCCTGCATGAGCGCGTAGTACACGACGGTGATCACCCGCGTGCGTGGGTCTCGACCAGGATCGCCGAAGGTGTAGAGTTGCTCGAGATACACATTCGTGACGTTCGCCTCTTCCTCTAGCTCGCGTCGCGCTGCCGCTTCAAGCGACTCATCAGGATTCACGAATCCACCGGGAATCGCCCAGGATCCCTCATACGGCCAGTGTTTCCGTCTTATCAGCAGCGCCTCGATACGCCGCCGCCGCATCGTGAGGATAACCACATCAACCGTGACGGAAGGACGCTCGAAACGGGATGGGTCGTAGGCCTCCCGACTTTGAGCTGACTGCTCAGGAGAGTCTATCGCATCGGGAGGAGCCATCTCTCTGCGACCTTCGGCGTTCGCGCTCACTTGCCCTGTCCTTCTGTGACACGCGAGCGGCGCAACACGTTCGCAGCGTCTCCATGCTGATTGAGTCGTCGCCCGCCATTGGCCGGCGCAGCCACAGTAGTACGGACCACGAGCAATTCGGGCGACAGTCACAACGTAGCGCGCCGACATCTCGCCGTCAAGTTCGACATGCGGGCAGTGTGGTCCCATATAAGATGATTGTGCGCATCGTGGCGGGATTCCACGCCCGGCACGTACAATACCTTCACCATTGCCACTGGGGAAATGGGTGATCCGGGGTGAGCACCATGCCGCGCAGCCAAAAGGTGGATTTCCAGGACGAGTCATCGCCTCATGACACCGCGCCACGAGGCCGCTTTATTTGGGGTTTGTTCTTTTTCGTCTCGATCGTGACACTTGCGCTTCTGCTCGTGCAAATTGGCGCAGCGAGCGCGCAAACGATCGCGCATACCGCACCGCCCACCAATAGTGATACGTCCGCCTTCCCGTTTGGAGTGTCGCCTGACGTCTCTGCGCACGCCGCGTACCTGCTCGACGCTGACACGGGCCTCGTTCTGTATTCCAAGAACCAGGACGAGCGACTGCCCCAAGCCAGTTGCACAAAAGTGATGACTGCGTTGATTGCAATCGAACGCATGCCGCTCGATCATGTCATCACCGCCGGCGGTGACGCGCATGCGCTTGTGAACCCGGATAGCAGCTACATGGGGCTCGATGCAGGCGAAAAACTGACTTTGCGCGACCTGCTCTACGGGCTCGTTCTTCCTTCAGGAAATGACGCCGCCGTCGCAATCGCGGATGGGGTCGCGGGTTCTGTTACCGCATTTGTCGCACTGATGAATGAGCGCGCCCAGCAACTTGGGTTGACCAATACACACTTTGAGAATCCGCATGGATTGGATGCCGACGGACACTACACCTCCGCACGTGACCTAGCGACACTTGCCGCTGTCGCGCTTCGCAACCCTACTTTCCGCCAGATCGTCAGCGCCCGCCGCTACAATATTCCAGCTACGTCGGATCACAAAGCGTACCACCTGGTGAGTGGCGATGATCTGCTCCGCGGCGCTCTATCCCCGTACCCCGGCGCGATTGGCGTGAAGCCGGGATATACTGGTCCGGCGGGATTCTGCATGGCATTCGCCGCGATCCGGCATGGTCATCTCATCGTTGGCGCGGTTCTGCGTGATCCCTCCTGGCGCATACGTATCGTGGACATGCGTACGCTGCTCGATTGGGGCTTCGAGCAGGAAGGCGTCGCAGCGGCGCCTACCCCGACACCCTGGACAAACCCACCGAACGTCTAGCGGACAGGCCGCGCGCTTATTCGACCAGGCTGCGCGTCAGCATCACGATCGTCACAAACGTCTGAAACAGCGCGAGCAGATTTGATCCCGTGAAGCGGACCGCGCGCGACATCCCTTCAACGCGCTCTACACCATGAATCCACCCGCTAATCTCAGCCATATCCGCCGTGAGGAATGTGAGTTCCACGGTTGTGGGCGCCGGGAAGGACGGCGCCGCAGTCAGTCTATCTGTCGCCAGCGCGGCGCTGGCGGCGCTGGCGATGCGCTTCCGCGCTTCTGTCGGGTGCAGGCTCTCCGCCGAGAAGCGCGAAATAGATCGCTTTACTTGCACACCCACCGGAGGTGGCTTGAGGGCAAGCGCTTCCTCGACCGTCGCCTCATCGCCAGTAACAAGCGCGATGCGCACACCATAGTGCGCCGCCACCAGCGCATTCAGGGCCGTTTCGCCAGCTACTTCGCCATTAATGCGCGCTTCCCAAATCGCGCGAGGATTATAGCTGTGGCTCAACGTGGCGCGCTCTGCGCCAATCGACCCGTGATATCCCACAAAAAAGATCGCGTCGAACGTGCTGTCCAGCCCTTGCATCATGTATTGCGGTTTGTACTTGCCACTGATCAAGGTCGCGCCACCAGCAAGCGCCTCGGGGTCAAAATTGCGCATGGAGCTATGGGAGTCATTGACAACTACTTCCGTCGCGCCGGCGGCGAGCGCGCCATCGATCGCCGCATTGACTTCACCAAGCAGGAGTCTGCGCCCCAGGTCATAATCGTGACTACCGACGAGAATCTGGTCCCAGTCTACGATGCCCGCGACGCCCTCGAAGTCGGTCGAAATGTAGACCTTCATTGACACCGGCCCCTTGTGATCATCTTAGAGGACGAACCGGAATGGGGCAAGCGCCCACTCGCTCAACTTGAGATACCATGCGCGCCCAACCCAGTGGTCTGTATCGACCTCCCGGGCGTTACTCAGATCGCGCATGAACAATTGCCGCATCTGCTCCGCCAACTCGCGACTGTAGACCTCCATATTGACCTCATAGTTTCCCACGGCGCTTAGGCGGTCGAGGTTCGCGGTGCCAATCGTCAGCCACTCGCCATCCACCATACAGGTCTTCGCGTGGATCATCGCATGCTGGTAGCCCCAAATATGGATTCCTGCGTCCAGGCATGCTGTGAAGTACCCACGCGCCGCCCAGTCCGCGAAGATATGGTTCGAGGTCCACGGCAACAAGATGTGGACTGCGACACCACGGCGCGCCGCGTCTTGCAGCGACTCCAGCAACACATGATCGGGAATGAAATAGGCGTTGGTAAGCAGGATCTCTTTTTGCGCTCGATTGATGGCAGCGATGTACATGTCTCGAATAGGGAAGGTCAACCGCAGGGCGTTGTTATCGCGCAGCGAGATGGTTGGGTCAAAGCGCAGCGGAAACTGCATGTAAATGCGCTCACGTCGCGTGGAGTGGGCGTTCCAGAAATCCACAAATGAGTCGGCTAAGTCGAGCGCCGCAGGACCCTCCACGCTGACATGGGTATCACGCCAGTGTTCGGCGTAGAGCTCGCCAATGTTATATCCACCGACGAATCCGATCTTGCCGTCTACAACCAGGATCTTGCGATGATCGAGCGAATAGCGACGTGGATCGAAGATGTGCCACACGCGGTTGATTGGCTTGAATCGCATGAGATGGATTTCGGGCGGAAACGCCTTGAATTCCGGCGACACCACCAGATTGCCGAATTCATCGAATATCACGAAGACCTGGACGCCTTCGCGCGCTTTCCGCGCTAATCGCTCTTTGAACTCCTCACCAATCCTGTCCGCTTTCCAGATGTAGGACTCAAGGAATATGTACTCGCGCGCCGCGTCTATCGCCGCCAGCATTTCCTGATACAAGTCGTCGCCATACGCGTAGATGCGCATGCTGTTCGAGCCCACCTGCACAGACGTGAGCCGCAAAGTAGGAAACCGCGCGCCATCAAGCGCACGCTTGCGCCGAAATGCGACAGCGGACAGCACCGCTATTGTAATGGCCTGGAACGCCACATATGCCGCTATGACCGCTATCATCGCCTGGGCTGGCGAAATCCATCGGAGGCCGTTCGCTGCCTTGGGGAGTAATTGTGGTCTCCTCGCGCTGGTTCCTGGCACTCCGCACTCCTTTCGGCGCCTCAGCCGCTAGTGGCGTCGATCCCTACCCTGACTACGACGAGTGAGCTACCAGTGTGGCGCCACCGAGGGTCATTCCTGTGAATGCCAGCGCTGCCGAATAGTCCAAACGGGCGAAATCTGTGGTATCTAGCGCCAGAATCGGCCCGGGAAGATCGAGTGGACAATCATCGGATGAGGCGATCGCCGCCCGCATCTCCTCCAGGTTGTCCGATTCCACATGACCTTTGTGGCGCACATCTGAAACTGCGCGAGCCGCGAAGCGCTCGAGCAGCGCGCCTTGCTCCGCCGTCAACCAGATTTGCGCCGCGCAGGCGTTTTGCTCGCGCAGTAATTGCCGCAATGGGCGCCCATCGTAGGTTTCCTGAAAATTGCATTCCAGAATGTGCGAGACACGGGCCGCCAGAAACTCAGCCGACAGTTGCCGCTGCACTACAACACTGGCGGCGCCCAGCCTGCGCGAGTGCGCCCGGTCACCGATACCGAGCGTGTTATATAGCGACTCCTTGATACCATCTTTGTGTGCGAGCGGCACCCGCAAGCCGCCGCGCAAGCCGCCGCGCAAGCCGCCGCGCAAGTTGGGTTTTACCCGTCGCAGGTCGCCCCGTGACGATGAACACGACAGGGGAATCTACCGCGTCTTGCGCCCTCATATAGCCCTAGACCGCTTGTCCCGCGCGCGAGGTGAGCTCCGCCTCGATGAACGGATCGAGCGCGCCATTGAGATAGCCGACAGTGTCTGTGACCTCGGCGCCTGTGCGGTGGTCTTTCACCATTGTGTACGGGTGAAGTGTGACCGTTTGAATTTGGCTACCGAAGTCCGCCTCGACATGCTCTCCTTTGAGGCGCGCGGCCTCGCGTTCACGCTCTTCGATCTCCAGTTCGTACAGCCGCGACTTGAGCACCCGCAACGCTGTCTCGCGGTTCTGGATCTGCGATCGTTCATTCTGGCAAGTGACGACAATTCCGGTCGGCTTATGCCTGATGCGCACCGCCGAGTCTGTTTTGTTTAGATGCTGGCCGCCTTTGCCTGTCGAGCGGAATGTGTCAACCTCGATATCCTCGGGGCGCACCACGATTTCGATCGGTTCGTCCCCGATATCGGGCATGACCTCGACCTTCGCAAACGAGGTCTGCCGGCGATGCGCCGCATCAAACGGCGACAGGCGGATGAGGCGATGTGCGCCTACCTCGCCGCGCAGATACCCATAGGCGTAGGAACCGGTCACACTAAACGTGGTGCTCTTGAGGCCCGCCTCCTCGCCTTCGCTATTGTCGAGCAATTCAACAGTGAAGCCACGCCCTTCGGCCCAGCGCATGTACGCGCGCTGAAGCATTTCGACCCAGTCCTGCGCGTCGGTGCCACCATTGCCCGCGTGGATCGAGACAATGGCTGGCTTCGTATCGTGCTCGCCGCTGAGGAGCAGCGTCAGCCGACGCCGTTCCAGCTCGGACTCGGCGTTCGCCGCAGCTTGCTCCACCTCGGCCTGTAATTGCTCGTCAGGATCGCTCGCCAATACCTCGGCAAGCTCACTCAGGTCGTCGAGCTGGTTCTCGAGCCCTTCCCAGCCGTCGACTTCGTCGCGCAGCCGGCTCAGCTCACGCATATGCCTCTGGGCGCTCGCCCGGTCTGAGTAGAAGTCTGGCGCCAGCGACTCTTCTTCCAGTTTCGAGATGTCACGCTTCTTGCTACCGAGGTCAAAGATGCACCGTTATGTCATGCACACGACGCCGGAGCGTCTCAATTCGCGCGCCCAGTTCACTCATGTAGGTTTGTTACATCCTCAAATATGACGGTTAGCCGAACACCAGCGTCTATCATACGCGCAGAGAACCCGGCTACGTCAAGCAAAACGGGGAGCGGGTCACACTGGAACCACGAATGCGAACACCGCAGGAACTGCGCACTGAAGTTCGCAGTACGCGGGCCCGACCAATCCGACGGCTACCAGCCTATGACTTCGCATCGCCGAACGTAGGATCGTCCGGCGACGCCGCGACGCGGCGCGGCCTCTAGGTTAACGTCCCACATCCTGTCATCCGATTGACGTCGGCCTGAGTGGCCCGGTCGCGTCTGCGCTGTCAGTTCCCTTAGTGATGTATCTCTCAGCGTGGCCCAACGCTGTGAACGAGAACGCAAGCGGGATCAAAATTGTAAGCGCGCCAATGACCGCGTAGACCAAAACGACATTCCCCGTTCGCTCGATCGCATAGCCGCCCAGCAACGCGCCAAGCGGGATCGCCGACCACGCCAGCACACCAGCGACGCTTATCACCCGGCCGAGCAGGTGGTTCGGCACGATCGCCTGCCGCAAACTGCCTGTGTTGATGTTGAAGAGGATGCCTAAGCCCCCGTTTAGTCCCCAAAGCGCCAGGCCAATCCAGTATGTCTGTGTGAAGGCGAAAGCGATAATCAGCAGACCGTGAAGCATGAGCGCGCTAAGCGCCACCTGGCTAAAAGACCAGCGCTTGCGGAGAACGCCTGCCAGCAGACCCAGGATGACAACACCTACGCTCCCTGCCGCGTAGAGCCACGCTACCTGCGCATAGCTGGCGCGTAGCCGTACCGTTGCGAACAGCACTAACTGCGTGTCGACTGTCGTTGCTACAAAGTTGACGAGCGCCATCATCGCCGAGATGTCGCGCAGCACAGGATGGCCCAGCACATAGCGCAGCCCTTCGACCACGTCGCGCACGATATGTGTGCGCTCCCGCTTCTCGCCCGCCTGGCTTAGCCGCGTGCGGATCAGCGCCAGCGAGGCGACCGAGACCAGGAACGAGCCCGCGTCGAAGTACATCAGCGCTGGCACCGGCATCAGGAGCACGAGTACGCCACCGAGCAGAGGTCCGATCACCTGCGCCGCCGAGTAGCTCGCCTGCACGCGTCCGTTGGCCGCCACAAGGTCATCGGTACGAACGAGGCTTGGAATCACCGCGAACTCCGCCGAGTCGAAGAAGATGCCCAATGTCGCCTGCACGAACGCTACGCCATAGATCCACAGAGGCGTAAGGCGGCCAAAAGCAGCCATAACAGGAATCGTTGTAACGACTACCGCCCGCGCCAAATCGGTCAGCATCATCAGTCGCTTGCGGTCTACCCTATCGACCCACGCGCCGATGAACAGGCCAAAAAAGAGATATGGCAACATGGTGGCGGCCGTCGTGATCGCCAGATTCAGCGATGATCCTGTCAGTTTGTAGACGATCAGTGGCAGGGCAAAGCGCGTGAACGAGGTCCCGAGGTTGGAAGCCGTCTGGCCGACGAAGAATATCCAGAAATCCGCGGGGCGGCGCGCCCCCGGCGCCATCACTTCCTTCCGGCTCGACATTGCGCGCCTCTCAGCCATTCCGGCGAGTTTCAACCCGCTGTTGCGTCTTCTGCATGATTTTTGAGCATCGCCAGCGTACCACGACCGGTCGCCAGCAACCACCTCCCGCAAGCGAGTTTGTGGCGCGATTCTGGACTCGGCGAATGTCCACCTGCGCGCAGCGAAGCGAAATTCGAAGGGAAATGACCGGCAGGATTGTTGCTGCCAGTATCCTTACTCAATTATGCGCCCAAGCCCACAGGCGTCTCCTCTGGACCCAGAGGAGACGCCTGTGGTAAGCGTGAGGAAAATCAGGCCGCCATTTTCCTGACTATGTCAGGCGCGCAAGGTCACTCGACCCCGAGATGTTTGCAGCGGGACCACATCGTTGAGACATGTTCATCTACTCGACCTCCCACCTAGTAGATGAATTGCACGCCCCATCCAACGTGCGCCAGACGGTAGTCTACGCGACCCCAGCCGCCACCATCCCAGTAAAAGTTCATCTCTGAGACCAGGAACCAACCGTTGGGATAAACCTTCACCACATGCGCCACGTGGCCCGCGCCTCCCGCGCCTTGCACACCTGGCTGGAATACCACAGTCGCGCCCGGCTTCGGCCATGAGGAAACATAGTAGCCGCGCGACCGGGCGACCGCGGCCCAGTATTGGGCATTGCCCATGCGCATAAGATTCTCATCTCGGCGCGTGGCCTGGGCCCACCAGGTGCACTGGCCAAATGACCACCAGTAATAGCCGCCCGAACCATAGACAGTGAAGGTGTGATATCCAGGCACCGTGACGAAGCCGTTGGCTGGTGGCCAGGGAGTAAATGGCGGAGCCGAAATATAGCTGCCGGACGATCCCGACGATCCTGATGAGCTCGAGGTCGTCTTGTTTACCGTCACCTGCTTGACAGGCAATCCCGCGCTTCCGGGCGCGGTCGTCCCTGGGGCGGCGCCGCCGCCGATCTCTTGCGCCGGCTGCGCTCCAATCACCGCGACCCACTGGCCACTGGGAGCCTGATTAGCGACATCCAGTGCGACAGGCAACCCCAGTGGGCCAGACGCGCCGACGGCGAGTCCCTCGGTCTGGCCGCGCGCAAGTGGTGTCACCACCGTGAGGGCCGTTCCCACGAGTACTGCGACCAGCCCGAGTGTCACCGAAGTAGCGAGCCAGTGGCGCTTCGCGCGCTTCGGCGGTGTCGGCGGCAATGCGCGCAGCGCAGTCGCCGCGTCGCCGTCCACAAGCATGATGGGCGCGGCAGGCGTTTCGCGCGTGACGAGTGACCGTCCAGCCGCTGTGGCGGCTTTGTCGCCTTCTCCAAGCGGATCATCGAGAACGGTCAGCGCCTTCATCATCCACGTGGCGCGCTCGACTACCTGACTATCCACTTTGCCAACCGGGCGCGCCGTAACACGTGACCGGCTTCTCGTTGACGCCTTCGCTGGCGAGGCTGTCTCAATAGTGTCCGCTTCTTCTGAAGCTCGCTCGCCATCGTTCGCCTTCGGTCGCGTATCGCGGTCGAAACCCAGCATGCCCTATCCCTCAGCTCTCTGCTCTCAAGCTCCCAGCGCCAATCGCACAGGGAGTATCGCAGATGCCTATGGTCAAGTGGAGGCTAGAAAGCATACCGGATCACTCGCTCGCTTGCCCAAGATAGGAGTTAATGCGGACTCGCAGCGTTTCGCGGGCCCCGAAATTCACCTGATAAGATACAGCCATGATGGGCTATCGCCGCCCGCGATTACTCACTATGTTCATCCAGGCTAAAGGCAAATGCATGCGGCAACAGGTCAGCCACACGGAAACTCTCTTCAACACCATCGAGATAGACAACCGCTTGTGGCGCGAGCTCAGCCAGCCATTGGCGACATGCGCCGCACGGCGCACGCGCGCTCACTGGCGCTTCCGCTAGCGCGTCGAGACATGCGATCGCCACCTGTGTGACCTGCTCGGCGCCAGACATCATGCTCAGACGCGCGGAGGCGAGAGCGGAACGCTCCGCGCAAAGTGTCAACCCCAAGGAGGCATTCTCGATGTTGACTCCGGGCACGAGTGACGAACCGCCTTCGCGCTCGACGACCACAACGGCTCCAACTCGAAAATGCGAATATGGCGCGTACGCGCGGCTGGCAATTGACCTCGCTTCTGCGATGAGTTGCTCGCGTGACCACATGGCGCTCGGTTCGCCTGCTGCCATCTTGATTCCTCCAGACCTGTTCTGAAATCCTTCTGCCCATAATCGTTACGCCTGACGCGCGCTTGCCACCTGCGCGTATACTGCCACAGGCGAGGGGCGCGTCGGCCGACAGCGTTTGAATGGCGCCGCATCTCATGAGGTAGTGCGGCCCGCGCCCTGGTTGTAATAGCGGTTGCTGGAGCCAATAACTTTGAAGCCGTTAGAGCCAGCGCGCAAAGCTCGCATCATATTCATGGGCACGCCAGACTTCGCCGTCCCTTCCCTCCGCGGGCTGGTCGAGGCGTCCGAGCCAGGAAAAGTATGGGCCGCCGGGCTTACCATCGCAGGGGTCATCACCCGGCCCGACCGGCCTGCGGGACGCGGACGACAGGTCGCGTTTAGCCCGGTGAAGCAGTACGCTCTTGACGCAGGGCTGGCAGTCTACCAGCCAGGTTCACTTCGGCGTAGTGAGTCGCTGGCGCTACTCAGAGAACTGGCGCCTGACCTCATCATCGTCGCCGCGTTCGGACAGATCCTACCGCCCGACGTTCTCAACCTACCCGCCACTGGCTGCCTCAACATTCACGCGTCTTTGCTGCCGCGCTGGCGCGGTGCAGCGCCTATCGCCGCGGCGATCCGCGAGGGAGACGCCGAGACAGGCGTGACGATCATGCGCATGGAGGAGGGGCTCGACACAGGTCCGATCGTCTCGTCGCGCGTCACGGCTATCCACCCCAACGAGACAGCAGGCGCGCTAACCGACCGGCTGGCTGAGTTAGGGGCGACGCTGCTCATCGAGACCCTGCCCGCATGGCTTGGAGGCCAGATGTCTGTCACGCCTCAGGACGACGCGCAGGCGACCATGACACGCCCGCTACGCAAAGAGGATGGGCGACTCGACTGGAGACTGCCAGCGGATGACCTTGCCCGGCTGGTGCGCGCGATGTCGCCGTGGCCAGGCGCGTTTACAACATGGAACGGAAAGCTGCTCAAAGTGCTCGACGCGGTCGCGATTCCTCGGTCGGCGAGCGTCGCGCCCGGAGTGTGCTTCCCATGGCGAGACGCCGACTCCACCGACGTCCTGGGGTGTGCGTGCGGGAGCGGAGCGCTCGCGCTGCGAGTGATACAATTAGAAGGCAAACGCGCGCTTTCGAGCGCCGAACTCGTGCGCGGTCATCCGGGACTAAGCGCCGCGACGCTTGGCTCATGAGCGCAGGGAGAGTATGCCCGAAGCATGCCTGATCTGTCCCCAACAATGACAGCTGAACCACTCGATCTTCTTGGTCTCACGTACGAGGAACTGCGTGACTGGCTGGTCGCGCAAGGCGAGCCCGTTTTTCGCGCGCGACAGGTTTGTGACGCCGTCTACCGCTCGCTTGTGAGCGATCTAAGCCAGGCGCCTACGCTGCCGGGACCGCTGCGCGCGACGCTCGCAGCCACAGCGACTATCGCGGGGCCCACGGTGCGGACGTCAGCAGTGTCGAAGGATGGCCGAACGCGCAAGCTACTTCTTGAATTGCGCGACGGCAGGCGCATCGAGACAGTGCTCATGCTCTATCCAGCCAGCCGTGATGGTCGCGCGCGGGCGACCGTCTGCATCTCCACCCAGGCTGGCTGCGCCTTTGGGTGTACGTTCTGCGCGACGGGTCAGATGGGATTCGAACGCCACCTGACGGCTGGTGAGATTGTGGCGCAAGTGGTGTTTGTCGCGCGGGCGCTGCGTGCGGAGCCCTGGACCGCGCCCGACGGCCAGACACTTGGCCACATAACCAATCTGGTCTTCATGGGCATGGGCGAGCCCCTACACAACTACGCCAATACCATCAAAGCCATGTCGATACTCAATATGGCCGAGGGCTTGAACATCGGCGCCCGGCATATGACCGTTTCCACTGTAGGTCTGGTTCCCGCCATCAAACGCCTGGCCGAGGAGCCACTGCAGGTAAATCTCGCCATCTCGCTGCATGCGCCTAACAATGAGATGCGCGCGCGTACAATGCCCGTGACGCGAAAGTATCCCATTGAAGACGTGCTTGCGGCGGTCCAGCAGTACATCAGCCGAACGCATCGCCAGGTGACCTTCGAATACGTGCTGCTCGCGGGCGAGAATGACTCCGAAGCGCATGCGCGCGAACTTGCCCAACTGCTCGCGCCGCTTGCCCAGTTCGGCCATGTGAATCTGATACCCGTCAACGTGACGGGGGCGGGGTATCGGCCGCCATCTGGCGCTATCCTTCGCGCCTTCCGCGACACGCTGCGCGCGGGAGGAGTCTCCAGCAGTGTGCGGGCGGAGCGCGGCGACGATATCGCCGCCGCCTGTGGCCAGTTACGCACAGTCCATGACTCCGCGCGAGGACCCCTAACGCCAGCAAGCGACAGCCAATAGCAAGGAAGCGTCCGATACCTCGCCAACTGGTCTATTGCCGGATGGCGACTCGCCTGGCCTATGCTACAATGGCCGCGGAACACACGCAATCTGGGGCGCGCGTCCACATGATCGCCGGCCACGATCGCCGGCCCGGGGGATGGTGTATGGAGGCGAGACCGCGCTGCGCTGCCTGCGGCGACGCGGCGCCTGCAGGTGCGCGGTTCTGCCCCACGTGCGGCGCGCCGCTCGCCGGGGCGCGCCCACGCATGGATACGGGCCTCCTACCCTCGCAGCACCTGCTCAAGAACCGCTACGGCATCGTGCGCAAGCTTGCGCAGGGTGGCCAGAGCGCGGTCTATCTGGCGCGCGATACGTATGCTGAGAATGCCGAGCGCGCCATCAAGGAAATGAGCGAGTCCCAGATCGAGCCGGACAAGCGCCAGCAAGCAATCAACGACTTCATGCGTGAGGCGCAGCTCCTCTCGTCGCTCGATCATCCCGCCCTGGCCCGCGTCTTCGACGTCTTTATGGAAAACACACGATATTTCCTGGTGATGGAATATGTGCGTGGGCATAATCTCGAAGATGAAATGGTCCAGTATCGCCGCGAGCCGCTCGACTGGGAGGATGTGACGCGCCTGGGCATGGCGCTGGCCGACGTCCTGACCTATTTGCACAGCCAGCAGCCCGCGATCATCTACCGGGATCTCAAGCCGGCCAATGTCATGCTCCTTCCCGAAGGCGGTGTCAAGTTGATTGACTTCGGCATCGCGCGACGCTTGAACCCGACACGCATGGCCGACACCATGCAACTGGGCACAGACGGGTATGCGCCGCTGGAGCAATACAGTTCACGCTCGGAGACACGCTCAGACGTGTATGCCCTGGGCGCCTCACTCTATCATCTTCTGACTGGCCGTGTGCCCGAAGCCGCGCCGTTGCGCATCGCGGGCCACCAGCTTACACCGATTCGCGCGCACAACCGGCGAGTTCCTGAACCTGTCGAGCGTGTCATCCTTCAGGCCCTCAATCTGTACGCCCAGGACCGGTTTCAGACGGCGCAGCAGATGAAGGAAGCGCTCGAATGGTCGAGGCGTCAGTCAGGACTCCCGCCCACCGTGGAAGCGACTCGCGCCGAAGGTCCACAGTCGTCGCCAATAACATCAGGCGCTTCGGGACGCTTCTCAACGAGCGCGCCGAGCTACGCCACCTCACAGCCGTCGTTCCACCCTCCGACCTCGCTTCCCCCAAATACCAGCGGTGTCTACCAGGACCCGAGCGGCAGGCGCCCCACATCAGGCCCCCCGGCTGCCTACGGCGTCCGTCAGACACCTTCGCCTCATGCCCAACCTGCGCCCCATGCGCAATCCGGAACCGGGCGTCAAACCTCCGCCCCTCTGCACCCGCGGCTGCGGGTATGGCCATTGCGTCTGGACGCGGGCTACCTCCTCGTCAATCAGGTGACGACGCTTGAACTTGAGATCTCCAATCGGGGCACGGGCGCGTTGAGCGGCTACGTTGAGACGAATATCGCCGCCATGACCGTGAGTCCAAGCAAAATTGACGATACAGTTTCTCTTCTGACCGTGCGAATCGATGCTACAGGGCTTGCCACAGGGCCATACGTCTGCCACGTCGCGGTCCGCACCAATGGTGGCGATCTCATCGTTCAGGTGCGGTTCGTGGTGCGCCCGGCCGGAGATGTATTTGACCCGCGCGGCCGCATGACAGGGCAGTAATGCGCATTGTTGTGGGTTCGGAAGGTAAGGAGCGTCGCATGACGGCGCAGCAGGCGCAACTCGGCATCATTGGCGGCAGCGGCCTTTACGCGATGGCTGACTTGACTCACCTCGACGAAGTCAGTCTCACAACGCCCTTTGGCGCGCCAAGCGATTCCATCACATTGGGCACGCTCGATGGCGCTCGCCTCGCGTTCCTGCCCCGACATGGCCGCGATCATCGATACAGTCCATCCGACGTTCCCTCCCGAGCGAATATCTTCGCCCTAAAAAGCCTCGGCGTCGAGCGTATCATAGCGGTCAGCGCAGTTGGCAGTCTCCGCGAGGATTATGCGCCGCTCGATCTCGTCATCCCTGATCAGATCTTCGATCGGACCAAAGCGCGTCCGCTGTCCTTCTTCGAAGATGGAATCGTCGCGCACGTGGGCTTCGCGGATCCGTTCTGTCCTGAACTGCGCGCTAGTCTGCTTCGCGCCGCGGCAACACTGTCTGAGGTTCGGACCCATGCCAACGGTACATACTTGTGCATCGAGGGACCGCAATTCTCGACCAAAGCGGAGTCACGTGTCTATCGCCAGTGGGGCGCCGATATCATCGGCATGACCGCGATACCGGAAGCGAAGCTGGCGCGCGAAGCCGAGCTCTGCTACGCAACCATCGCCTGCGTAACCGACTATGATGTGTGGCATGAGTCCGAGACACCCGTCACAGTGGAAATGGTCATCGCCAACCTATCACGCAACGTTGTGCACGCGCAACAGATCATTCGCGAGGCGGCGCGTGCGCTATCCAGTGACCGCTCCAACTCGCACTGCGCATGCGCTACCGCGCTCGACAACGCGATCATGACCGACCGCTCGTTGTTGACGCCCGAGCAGCGCGAACGCTATCAACTGCTGGCGGGCGCGCGGCTGGACATATAGTCCAGTCGTGTTGGCGGAGTCAGCGCCTATCCAGCGACATATGGCGGCAAGAAATACGCCGTGGCCGCTAGCAAGGCCCAGAGCGAACAGAGTTGCACGCCCTCCAGTATCGTCGCCTCTCCATCCCGGCTCAACAGCATAAACAGGAAAGACGCCGCGACGAAGATGATGACCTCCAGCGGGGTGAAGTGTAGCAGGAGAGGGTGGTTAGTCAGGTAGCCGACGATAACGAGTACAGGCACAACGACCGTGACCATCTGTATCGACGCGCCAGCTGTGACCCCCATCGTGATATCGATAAGATTTCGACGCGCCATGCCTGTCGCGCCGAACAATTCCACTGCGCCACCTACTACGGGAATCACGATCAGGCCAAGGAAGAACCCGTTCACATAATGCTCAGCGTGCTGCGCCAAGCCTTCAACAGAGTGCGCGAACGCCTCGGACATGAACACGACACCGGTTGCCGCCAGACCGAGGATAAACAGCGCCAGCACGACGCGGAGCCACTTGTGCCGATGCAGGAAACCCTCAGCCTCGCCCTCAACCTCCTCTGCCCCGCGCTCGACCTTCCGCGCCGCGGCCTCCGCCCGACGCGCCTCACGCTTCGCCTGGGCATATCGAGTGTGGGCGGTGCGAGGCTCTGACCTGGTCTTTACCCGCGGGTTTACGGCGCCACCACTGGATTGGGCGGAAATCTCCGCCTCAGCTTTCTTGCGCTCATCGCTGAACAAGGCGTCAACTCCAGGCGCAGGCTCGAACGGATTGACGCCCTCCGCAGCGAAAGCGTACTGATTCACTGCCTGCGCTTTCCGGAGGCGGCGTACTTCCCGGCGAGCCTGAGCCGCTTCGACCAGATTCTCTCCCGCCCGCAGGCGGAATACCGCGAAAAGAATGTATGCGGTATAGGCCAGCAAGAGCGCGATCCCAATTGACAGACTCAGTGAGTACCGGCCAAAGACAATCAAGCCAGCCGGGTCAAAGTGTGGGTCCGTACCCCGCACAACCAAAAACGCCGCCGTAGGCAGGCACAAGCCAGTCACAGCCAGCGCAAAGAAGCTGGAATATTCGCCTGCGTTCTCGGTGCTGAACTTCATACGCCCATTCTTGATCGCGCCAGCGATGGTCGCCACACCCAAGATCAACAGCGAGTTGCGGATCACGACACCAGCAATGGAGCTCAGCACGATCTGAGAACCGGTCGCGTCGCCAGCGGGCACGCCCAGCAACAATGTCAGCGCGATAGCCAGTTCAGCTGCGTTCCCGAAAGTCGTGTGAAGTAGTCCGCCGATAAACTGGCCAAATAGCTCCTCAAGCTCCTCAACCGCGCTTTCCAGGAAGCCCGACAAGGGTACAAGCGTGAGCGCAGCGAGGATAAGTGTCAGCGGTCCATCGCCTAACCCAAGCTCTTCCCGAAAAATCACTGCCGGGATGAGAAGTAGTCCCAGGTTGAACCACCGCAGCCAAACGGATCTCTCCACGCGTCGCCCCTATCCTCATCGCTGCTCGCAGCTGCTAAACGCCGCTTTTCCGCCCACCATTATAGCAGGGCGTCTGTGCCCTGCAGTCATTACTTCGGCGTAGGAAACCAATGGGGCTACTTGACGCCGCGCATGCTGAGCTGTACTCGCCCTCGGGCGGCATCCACGCTCATAACACGCACAGTGACGATTTGGCCGACAGCGACCACCGACATAGGGTCGCGGACAAAAGTATCCGCCAGCTCGGAAACGTGAACGAGGCCGTCCTGCTTGACGCCGATGTCCACGAACGCGCCAAAATCCACTACATTGCGCACCGATCCCTGCAGAATCATGCCCTCGACAAGGTCGTCAAGTTTGAGCACGTCATGGCGAAGAATTGGAGCAGGCAGGCTCTCCCGAGGGTCTAATCCAGGCTTCTCCAGATTCTCCAGGATGTCGGCCAGCGTGGGAGCGCCTACTCCCAACTCCTGCGCCAATTTCTCGACCGCCGCCTGGAATCCCTTTCCACCGGAGCCCATGCTCACAAGCATGCGCCATGCCCGCACCCTATCTGCGGCGCGGGCGTCCTTCGCACCTGGCAACTTTTCGAGCGCCTTTCGCGCGACGTCGTAGCTCTCGGGGTGAATGAACGTATTGTCCAGTGGCTCGCCGCCATGCGCTATCTTCAGAAATCCCGCCGCCTGCGTGAAGGTCGCCGGTCCAAGCCCTGGCGTCTTGAGCAGGTCTCGACGCGTCTTGTATGGACCGTTAGCCGCGCGCCAGGCGACAATCGCGTCGGCCACGCGCGTCGAAACGCCTGCCACGTACCGTAAGGCCTGGGCTGACGCCACGTTCACGTCGACCCCGGCAAAGTTGACGCACGATACCATTACCCGGTCGAGCGCCGCCGCTAGCGCCCGTTGATCGACATCATGCTGATAGAGACCTACACCGACCGCTTTGGGATCAATCTTCACCAATTCGGTAAGCGGATCCTGGAGCCGCCTGCCAATGGAGATCCCGCCACGCTGCGTCGCATCGAGCCCCGGGAATTCCTCACGGGCGACCGCCGACGCTGAATACACTGACGCGCCAGCCTCGCTCACCATGACATAGCCGACCGATCCTGAACGCGCGCCCATCTCCTCAAGCTCGCGAATGGTCTCCGCGGCCAATTGCTCTGTCTCGCGCGACGCGGTGCCGTTGCCGATAGCAATTGCGCCAACCTTGTACTTCGCGATAAGCGCCTTCAATGCTGCTTTCGCGTCCGCCCAGCGCCGCTGTGGCTCATGCGGATAGATCGTCGCGGACTCCAGATATGCGCCGTTCTCATCGAGCAGAGAGAGCTTGCAGCCGGTGCGAAATCCTGGGTCAATGGCGAGTACGGCGATGCCGCGCAGCGGAGGCTGCAAGAGCAGGTTGCGCAAATTGGTCGCGAAAACAGCTAGGGCGTGTTCTTCCGCGATGCGTGTCAATTCGGCTCGCGCCTCTCGCTCAAGGGCAGGAGCGAGCAGACGTTTGTAACCGTCCGCCATGGCAGCTTCCAGTTCGCCGGCGAACGGCGAGCGCGGATCCGGCTGAAAGACGCGCTGGATAAGCGGACTGGCGCGCTCGTAGGCGACGTCAACGCTCACGCGCACGACATCTTCACGTTCAGCGCGGTTGAGCGCCAGTGTCCTGTGTGGCGCCATCCGGCTAATTGGTTCGTGAAAGTCATAGTACAGCCGGTAGACACCACGTGGGTCTTTGGCCGCCATCTGGCTAGGGTCCACCGTGAGTTTCGCGGCCACTGCGCTGTCTCGCAAAAATAGCTTACGGGTGTCACCCCGGACGGTCGCGTCCTCCATGATCGTTTCGGCGCAGATGTCACGCGCCCCAGCTAGCGCAGCGTCGATTGAGAGGACGCCTTGTTCCTCTGTGACGTATGGCTCAGCGGCAGAGCGCAGAACCTGCTCGGTGTTCCCGGGAATGCGCGCTTGCGACAGGATCAGGTCGGCCAGAGGCTGCAATCCACGCTCACGCGCGACACTTGCCCGCGTCTTGCGCTTCGGCCGGTAGGACAGATACAGGTCTTCCACCGCTTGAAGCGTCTTGGCGCTCTCAATAGCCTCGGACAATTCCGCTGTGAGCTTGCCTTGTTCTGCGATGAGCCGCAGGACATCCCGTTTCCGACCATGTAACGCCCGCAGCGCCTCTGCCTGGTCAGCCACTGATTGAATCTGGACCTCATCGAGCCCACCAGTGGCCTCTTTGCGATAGCGGGTAATGAACGGCGTGGTATTCCCGGCATCGAGCAGTTCGAGCGTTGCGAGGGCCTGCGCCGGCCGTATCTTCAAGGTGGCGGCGATGGTCGCCGCCATGCTAGCGGCTTCCAGCGTAGTCGGGTCAGCGCTCAGATCCAGGCTGCCCGTTCCCCACTCCGCGCCCCGCCCATTTGCGCCATCTGGAGTAGCGCCGTTCGTCACACTCTATGTCCTCTCATCAACAGCACCTACATGGCGCGCGGCGCTCCGACTGAGTCTTGCTATCCGCGCACCCGGCAAGTATATCCCAAGTCAAAAAAATGCTTGCCTGGTTGCCCCCGGGACGCTAATCTATGCCAGTCTGGTGATGGCGCAGTTGGTCACCCCCCACATTGAGGCGCTGGATGATGCCTGAGAGCAACGCGATGCGGGGCGCGATCGACGCGACCTCGATGAATTCGCCAGGATTGTGAGCCATTCCTCCGGCCGCGCCAAGCCCATCCAGTGTAGGCGCGCCAGTTGCTGCGGTGGTGTTGCCGTCTGAGCCACCGCCAGTTGGCGAGCCTGAGAGCTCATATCCAAGTTCTCGCGCCACTTCCTGCGCCATCTCAAACAGGCGCAGGCTTGCTGGACTCTGCACAAACGGCTGATGCATAAAACCGCCCGTTAGCCGCGTGCGCGTTCCTTCCACATGCTCGGGACCGTCCGCCAGCGCGCGCAACGCCGCATCGACCACGTGCACGCCCTCCAGATCCGCCGCCCGTACATCGACCAGAGCATGCGCCGCGTCTGGCACCACATTTGGCCGCTCGCCACCGTGGGTCACCCCCGTATTGAGCGTGACGCCGGGAATAGTCCCGTTCAAGGCTTGCACCGCTATCACCCGGTGGGCAAGCTCGAGAATCGCGTTACGCCCGCGGTGCGGCTCGACTCCAGCATGCGCGGAGAGGCCTTCCACATCGATTCGGTACGTGGCGACGCCCTTGCGGGCGATTGTTGTCTTGTCCACACGTGAGTTCGGCTCTAAAACCAGCGCGGCATGCGCTGGCTTTCCGAGCGTCTCTACCAGGCTCCTGCTCGACGGTGAGCCTATTTCTTCATCGCTATTGCAGAACATGACCAATTCCGCCCACGGCGCCTCATCAAGAAGCGCGCGCGCCGCGTAGAGGCCAATGAGCAGGCCGCTCTTCATGTCCATCACGCCTGGGCCGTATGCGCGGCCGTCCGCGACGCGAAACGGACGGCGCTCTGCCTCGCCTTCAGGGAAGACAGTGTCCATATGACCAATCAGAAGCGCTCGACCACGTCCTGGTCCGCGCCAACGGGCAATGAGATGCGGGCCAAATTCACTACCCGCTACCCGCTCGACCTCCGCCCCGGCGGCCTTCAGCCACCGCTCTAACTCGTCCGCAACGCGGGCTACGCCGCGCGGCGTGTATGTGCCCGAATCGATGTTGACCAGCGCGCCCAAGTCATCCAGGATCTGGGTCATTTGCGACTCTGCAAGCGCGAGCACATCGCGGACATCCATGTGCGACCTCCAAAACGCAACCGCAGGTGAATCCACCTTCTACGAGACGTTGATGACGTCTGTTGAGGCCTGGGTAATCTCAAGGTCCGGGCGCGACGCCTCGATCGAGCGAATCACTTCCTCGATCACATCGAGCGCATGCCCGCTCTCGCCACTCACGTAGGCGACACCGATCTCCGCCAGATTCCAGATTTTCTGGTTGCCTACCTCGGCGGCCGACACTTCGAAGTGATTTCGCGCCCGCGCTAGAATCGAGCGCACAACCTGTCGCTTGTCCTTGAGCGACGCGCTTTCAAATAGGCGCAGCGTAACGCGCCCAGTCGCCACATACATCTGCCCGACTATCCTCCCCAGTGTCCCATCAAGGCACTGACTCGCCCAGTTCGGCTACTACATCACCAACCGACTCGGAATGCGCCTTCCGCCGCGACGCGCGCTCATATAGAGCGATCAAGACCAGGCTGGCAAAGACGAGTCCGCCGCCGGTCCAGGTCGCCCAGTTCACGCTATCACGGAGAAGCCACACACCAAGCGCGGCGCCGAGCAAGGGCTGAATGAACAGTGTCGGGGCGGCGGTTGACGCATCCGCGACTGCAAGCCCGCGAAACCACAACCAATATCCTGCCACAGTGGCGACGAGCGCCATGTACAGCGTCGCCAGCCATCCGGCGATGGTTAGATGAGGCAAACCTCCGCGCATGATGTCCAGAGCGCCAGCAGGAATCCACACGAACAGACTCCCCGTGAGCGTCGCGGCGGTAAAGAGCAGCGGCGGCATTCGTTCGAGCGCACGCTTTCCAAGCGTCGTGTAACCTGACTCCAGCACCAGAGACCCAATGACTAACAAGTCTCCCATGATGCGCAGACTGCTCGCTCCGGAGCCCAGGCCCGGCGTCAGTCCACGCTCGACGATCAGGTAGACGCCCAGCAAGCCCAGGATGAGCGCGCAGACCCGCGTCACCGACACGCGCTCGCGCAACAATGTCCAGGAGATTAGCGCGGTAAACATGGATTCAGTCGCGATCAACAGCGCCACATCCGAGGCAGTCGAGAGCGCCAGCCCATAGTACTCCAACGCCTTGTTGAGAACGAAGCCCAGCAACGTGAGCGCCGCCAAAGTCAGCGCCGAGGCGCGGTCACGCGGAAGGCGTCTCCATCCACGAATCAGCGCGGGCGACATTGCGACTGCGGCGATCGTAAAACGCAGCGCGTTGAGCTCGATCGGGTTGAGGTCCTCAAGTGCGATCTTCCCAGCCGCGTAGGTACCCGCCCAGAGCATGTTCGCGAGAACGAGGGTCAGCAGAGCGGTCCGCGGTGTAGAGCCGAATGTGCGCATGTGACTGATCCAACTCGTGCCACTGGCTCTTTCGCCTGCGAGACCCATGCGCGCCATGCCAACACTCACTCTCAACTAACTAAGGCGAGGCTACCCGCATCTCGTGGTTGCCGTGACATGGCGCAACACCCTACAGCGTATTGTATGCTGCGAGCAGGTATGTTGACTGGAGTCTAGCCAACCAGGCCGGAGAGCGCATGTGGATTGCATCGCCGTCATTGACAAACCCACGGGCATGACCTCGCACGATGTCGTGGCGAGAGTGCGCCGGCTGGCCGGCCAGCGGCGCGTCGGTCATGCTGGCACTCTCGATCCCGCTGCGACCGGTGTTTTGCTGGTCCTGCTTGGCCAGGCGACCAGGGTTGCGGAATATCTCAGCGACAGCGGCAAAGAATATCGCGCGGTTGTTCGGTTCGGCATCGAAACGACGACCTATGACGCTGAGGGGAAGGTCGTCCACGAAGCGCCTGTCACCTTGACACGTGAGCAAATCGAGTCGGTTATGCCAGCATTTCTGGGCGTTATTCAGCAACGGCCTCCTGTGTATTCGGCGATCAAGCGGGGCGGAGTCCCACTGTATGCGCTGGCGCGCGCCGGGAAAGCGGTCGAGGCGCCACTGCGCATGGTCAGGATAGACGCGCTGAATATCATCTCGTGGGAAGCCCCGGACCTGACGATCGACGTCAACTGCGGTAAGGGGGCCTACATTCGATCGCTGGCGCACGACCTGGGAGCCATTCTTGGGCCCGGCGCTCACCTCGCCAGTCTGGTACGCACCCGCAGTGGGCCGTTTACCCTCGCCCAGGCGATCTCTCTCGAGCAATTCGCGGATTCGCTCTCCACCGGCGCATGGCGCGACATGCTGTTTGCGGCTGACGAGGCGTTGCTCGATTGGCGCGCCGCCATTCTTGGCGCGGAGACTGCGCGCATGTTCCGCGATGGACGCGAACTCCGGTTTGGCAAGGCGTATGGAGTTCCCGTAGAAGCAGACGAACTGGCCCGGGTGTACTCCACTTCTGGCGCCTTCCTCGGCATCATGCGGTGGAGTGACACGGGCCAGTGCTGGCTCCCTTCCAAATCGCTCGCCACTACGCTCGAGACAGATGACGAGTGACGCTATGCGCCCCGCACAAACAGCGTCGGTGTATCCCCATGGGCCAGCGCATGAATCGCGACGCCGCCGAGCGCCCAGTGAACGCTGACTGCCTCGACGCGTGTTGCGAGGAGGGTAAGGTCATAGCGGGCAACGGAGGGGATCGGAGAGCGCGCGCCGCTCGCCTCCCCACTGATGGCCGCGCTCGGCGCGCCAACAGCGACGCTGGTGAATACAACTCCGTGCACACCTGTCTCGCGTTCAATCGCGGCCTGAATCTCATGCAGGTACGCTGCGCCATCCGCTTCCTGCGCGTGCGACTCCGCCACAAACAGCAACGTGACACGACGGGGTCGCTCCTCCGGCGCTGGCTGCGTGAGCAGGATACCCAGAAGCGCCAGGGCGCTTTCTGCGCTCTGTGACCCATCGAGCGGCGCTAGAATGCGTCTGAACGCGCAGCGCTTGTCCAGGAGATTAGGCGCCGCAGATGGTACGACGAGCGTATAGGCCCGGTGGCGGCAAAGTGTCTCGTCTACCATGGTTCCCGCGTGTGTGCGCTCAGCGCCATGGCGCGCGTGCGACGCAAGAGCGATGACAGTAGCGTCGAGGTCGCGCGCCAGCGCAAGAATCCCTTCTGCCGGTGATGGACTGAACACAATTCGCGTACTTGCGCGCAGCCCGGCAGCCGCCACGCGAGCCCTGGCTCGAAGCAGCGCCGAAACGACCGATCCGTTACCACCGGTCCGTACAACGTCTGTCACGTCACGCGACGCGAGATCCGCGCGGTCGGTGCTGTATCCGATGACCAGATCCGCTCCAACCATGCGGCCCAGCGCCTCAGCATAGGGCAGCGCACGCTCTGCGTATAGCGACCCGTCTAGCGCAAGAACGATCCGCTTCATCGGCTCCCCGACCGGGATCCGCCTTCCAGCGACGCGCGTGACCGCGGCAAGTTCAACCGTAGGATGCTCACTTGATCCTGACACCTGATGCGCGGCGCGCCGGCGCGCCTGTTCCTCTCGTGTGAGTTGCTCGGTGAGGAGGCGTGTCTCTTCCTCCACTCGTCCGTGCGCGCCCGAAATCATGGGCGCCGCCCAGCGCTCGTTGGCGCGACGTAACGCATCTTCGCGCGCGCGCTCCGCCTCTACTGACGACATCGGGTCATGCGGGAAAGGAGCGTCAGCCTCGTGCGAACCCTGCTGCCGCCCAGAATCGTCAACCGATGACATGTAGCGCCACCTCTCGATGGGCGCGTCTGACGCGAGATCCGGCGCGTCCGTTCGACTGATTGTGACTCGCCGGCCACGCGGCCAGCGCAAGCTATCTGGCTAACAGCGCCAAGGAACAACTTCAAACAGCGCGCACTCACGGCGTCAGCACTGCGAGCGCGTCAAGCGCTCCCTACATTACATACGCATGCGATATCGGTTGCGGGCTCACGCGACCATCACATATCTTGCGCCGCGGATGGGGCACGGCATACAGTGACGCATGAGTGGCTGCCGCGGGTTTCTCGCCAGCCAGCGCTCGCGGTGACACGACTGGTCAGACAGGGAGCGAGTCGAATGGAAATCGAAGCCAAATTCACCATCACGGGTCCGCTAGCGTCTGAACAAATCATACACCTCGATGTCGCTCCCTTCTCCTTACAGGAAGAGGGGGTCGAGGATCACTTCGACACGCTCCTCGACACGCCCTCGCGACAGCTCACACAATCACATTACGCTCTTCGCATTCGCGACACCAGGTCGTCTCTGACGCTGACATTTAAGGGCCCGAATCGGGGAACGGCAGGCGTCCATATCCGCGAAGAACTTGAAGCGCCGCTCAGGGCGCCCGCTAGCTATGACCCGCAGGTTTGGCCTGCGCCCATCAGCGACCGCGTACTTGCGCTCACGAACGGCGAGGCGTTGACGCCGATTCTGCATGTCACGGTAGAGCGCAGACTCTGGGCCGTCCGGCGTGGCGCGCGAACGGTGGGCGAGCTCGCCCTGGACACTGGCGCCATTCTCGCAGGGGGGCGCCGCGAGAGCATTCACGAGCTGGAGTTGGAGCTAAAAGGAAACGGCGCGCGGGCTGATCTCAATGCGCTCAGCAAGCGACTGTCGGCGCTGCTTCCACTCACGCCACAGCCGCAATCCAAACTCGAGCGTGGTCTTGCTCTCCTCCGACATGGCCGGTGGACGCTTGACGGCTACACTCCCCTCGATGCGCTTGCCCGCCACTATGTTCGCCAGAAGACGCGCGCGCTGCGGCGCGCCACCCATCGCGTCAACACGAATGGCGACGCCGATGCGATTCACGACATGCGGGTCGCGATCCGCAGGCTGCGCTCAGCGCTCCTGAATATGGAGGACATGGAGATCTACCACGAAGCGCGCCTGCGCAAACTGCGCAAACTGCGCAAACTGCGCAAAGGACTGGGCGACGTCGCGCAACGCTTAGGTGGGGCGCGCGATTATGACATCATGCTTGGGCGCCTCGCCAGCATCGCCACAGAGCAAGAAGATGGCGACCATGCCGCCAGCGCCGAACTGATCGCGGAATTGCAGCGGCGGCGGGAGCGACATTACATCGTGGTGCGCGACGATATAGATCAGTCGAGATTTCACCACCTCGTCTCCAGGCTCGACCAGCTTGCTAAGCCTGATACAGTCGCCAAAACCTGTCTATTGACCCGGGAATGGGCAGGTAGTGCGCTCTTTGGCCGCTACGAATCGCTGATACGGCATGGGGCGGCTTTCGACCTCGACGACACCCTTGAAATCCACCAGGCGCGCATCGCCGGCAAGCGCCTGCGATATACCATTGAGATGCTTGCTCCAGCGCTTGGATCGTCCATCGCTCCAGTTCGCCAGGCGCTACTCAATCTCCAGGAGGTTCTCGGCGATTTCCTCGATGTCGTCGTCTTACTGGGCATGTTAGAAGAGGTCGAATCCACAGGCGCCATTGATCGTGACCTGTCCGCGCTCAGGCGGCGCTTCGAGGATGAGCGTTTGCAACTGCGCCGGCATGGGCGCGCTGTCTGGGAAGCGTTCGCCGCGCCTGAGGTCAAGCTAGCGCTTGCGCAGACGATCGCGAACCTGTGACGACCTTTCCAGGTCATCATCGAGCAGAGACCGCACATCGATGTCCGCAACGATGCGCAAAAGCGCCTCGGCTGCCGGTGAAAGCTCGCTTCTGGGCCATGAAACGAGCGCGATGTCGTAGGCCGGCAATTGAACATCGCGCAAAGTGACACGTGACAACTCACCGCTTCGCAACTCGTTCCACACCGCGATTTCAGGTAGCACTGTTACACCAACGCCACGGAGCAACAACTTCCGCATGACTTCACCTGCGGTCGCTTCAACTCGCGCTTCGACCCCTACCGGCAAGATGCTGCGGAGTCCCCATTGGGTAGGACCTGCCTGCGTGGAGAGGATGGTGTGGCGCGCAAGATCCGCTCGTTCACAGGAGCCTTGACGCGCAAGTGGATGCGACGCCGCGGCGAGCAGCAGCAGTGGCGCGCTATAGGTCCAATGGATGGTAGCTCGTGGTTCCGCGCGGGCGGTCGAGCAGAGCGCCAACTCGATCACGCCGTCCATCAGCGTTTCCATCAGAACCGGGCTCAGTTGGGTATAGACTTTCGCCCGATCGTTGGCGTGATCTTGAAGGTATCGTTCCACCAACCGGGGAGCGATATACTGGCTGCAACTGGGATTCGCGCCGAGCGTCAACTGCCCCATATCGCCGCGAGCCGCTCGTTTCGCTGCGTTCTGCCCTTCTAACTTAAGAGTAAGCATACGCTCGGCGTAGGGAATCAGCGCCCGACCGGCGTCGGTCAATTCGAGCGTATGACCGCGCCGAGCAAATACGGGCGCGCCTAGCTCGCGCTCCAGCGCGGCGATCCGTCCACTCAGCGTCGGCTGCGCGAGATTGAGAAGCAAGGCGGCGCGGGAAAAACTACGCGCCCGCGAAACGGCCACAAAGGTCTCGATTTGCTCCAGCGTCATGTTCCGCGCCTCACAACGCGCGCCACAACTCGCGCTGACGAATGATAACTGGGCAACCCAACTGATCGAGCGCATCGGCCAGCGTATCATCTGGGGGCACATTGACCGCGCGAACCATCGAATCGGGATCCCCGTGTGTGAGGTGGGTAAGCAGCGCGCGTACGTCCGCCGCCCGCTGGCCTGGCGAGACGGCAAATGATTCGCTAGCGAAGATGGATAGCCCACCCTGAGAGTGGGCAAAAAGCAAATAGGCGCGGAATTGGTCGCCATGCCACAATCCGATGGCACGCGGACGGCGCTTCATGCGCTCCAGTGTGCGCGGCTCGCGCTGCCAGGCGGGCGCAGCAGCACGCGGAGGGGCGGTAGCGCTCATCGCCGCATCAACGCTCATCGGGCGAATGCGAACTCCATCCCCGGATGGGGACAGACTCACCGATTCCCGCGAGGAATTCTGGAGCGTTCCCTGGTACACGCGCAACTCGCGCCTGTCAACAAAGCCCATCCGGTGATAGAGGGCCAGGGCGGGAATGTTCACTGCAAGCGCCTCAAGTTGCGCTGACAGCGCGCCAGCGTCACGTAGGGAATCAAGTAGACACGCCAACAGCCGCCGGCCATAGCCCTCGCCGCGCCAGCGCGGGCCGATCCCTATGCCTGCCACCCATCCGCGCTTCGCTCGCATGGCCACCAGGCCAATGCCCTGAATTGAGCCATTGAGCGACAGCACCCGCGAGACTGACAGACTGACCTCGTTCTCTCGCATCATTTCATGGAGTGATTCAGTGGTTTGAAGAAGCGGCAGATAGTAGCCTGTGAAGGCGAGATTGAACGCCGAGGTCAACTCCTCGAGCGAAAAAGAGCTCGCGGGTGAGAACTTCACAGCCTCAGCCATGTCGCCCATCGCTCCTCGAAGGTGCGCGCCGTGATACCACTACCCGATCACATCGAGAAGCTGGAGCGGCGCCGTTAGCGTCGATCCATCGGAAAGCCTCAGCTGCGCGCACGGCTCCCACTGTCCACTCCCTATCACGCGTTCGTGGGCAAAGAGGTGGACTACCTGGCCACGTGCGCCACGCGACGGCCCGGACCATACACGGACGAGCGCGCCGTTGACGATCGTGCTCGGCATTGGCAGTTGCTGGGGAGCCGAGCCCTCTGGCAACGAGAGCAGTATCTCTGGTCGGTTCGCGCGCTGAGGTAATGTAAGTCCGTTGAGCAGCGCAATATCACCGAGGCGCCGGGTCAATACATTCCAGAAGGCGGAATCCATAACCGCCTCACCGACCCCTTCGGTCAGCACGACTGTGAGCGGTTGAGGCGCCGTAGGCGGGGCGAGTCCCTCCAGCAGCGCCATCAGATCGGCTCGGGCAAAGGCTTCCAACTCAAGCGCGGTGACGCTAGCCGCGATGACACCCGCCGCGCCAGCGGCGAGCGCACGCTGCAATAACATGAGTGGCGCACGCGTTGGATGCACGAGGACGCACCCATGAGGTATATGCGCGACTGCAAGCGACTCTCCACGTGGAATGGTGAATAGTGGTCCCGCCGATGGGCCGCCAACACCAACCGCGCCATGGAGTAGTGTCGCAACACCATCAAGCGTCACGCTCCGACCCAGGCTCGTGGCGCTTACCTGGCCTGTGATACCAGACAGAACGCTCGTCACCCCCTGATCGCGCCGCTGCTCCGCCAACACGGTATCAGGCTTCACCCTGTCGCCTACCGAAACGAGCGGTGTCGCCCCAGCAGGCAGCGGCCGCTCGCGACGTACAGCCACCGATGTGATGACAGGCCTGCCAAAGGGATACGTGAGCGAAACGTAACTCATGCCTACGCTCCCGTTCCCAGCTGTAACGCATCGCGCCAGGCGCGCAACCGCGCGATGCGCGTTGTGCCATCCGTCGCCAGCGCAAGAGGACGCCGCCTGGTGTCAATGATGACGCCGAGCGCGCCGCCCTCGATGGACTCCGTCGCCTTGGCCGAGTGCCCTTGCCCCAGTCCAATGTCAACCATCGGATGCGGTTTCAGATCAAGAAGCGCGCGCTCGCCCTGGGCTAGCGGCAAGCGCACGAGCGAGTCTTCCGGGGCTTCGATGGAGTATTTGCGACCATCCGCGAGTTCCAGAGTCGCGAAGACGGCCACCTCACCATCAGGCGCTGAACCAGATGTCGTGATGACTGGCCCCAGCGGCAAGGTTAGCGCATCCACCTCTACAACATGTGCGGCGAGTTCCGGCGCGAGCGCCCCAGCCATGCCCATAGTCGAGATGATACCCGCGGAATCGAGCGCCAGCGAGGTAATACCGTGCAGTGGCAGGGTATCGAGCAACATCAGCGCAATGTGAGCCGGAGTCGGAGCGTGGGTGAAGACACCGCCAGTCGCGACGATAATATCAAGCGGCCGCACTCCCATGAGGCGTGAGCCGGGAGCCTGAAGCGCGAGACGAATCGCCTCACGAGCCAAAGCGTGCTCGATTTCGACCTCGTGCGCTGTGGCGGGAATCGACTGTGGGCGCAACATACGCGACAGGATATACTCTCTCAGCCCATTCTCGTCGAGGTCAAAAGGCAGCCACCTCAGCACCGATGACGCTCCAGCTGCCCGTAACAGCCTTCCAGCGCCCGGGCCGACGCCCATACCTGGCTGCGCGCCGGGCACAAATTCGCCCTGCTTTGTCGCCGCGGTGATCAGGGTCGAGCTCGCGCCAACGTCCACGAGCGCGACATTCATGGCATACCGCTGCGCCAAAAAACGCGCTGCGCCGCCAAGCGATGTGATCGTCGCCATCGGCGGCGCGGACGCGGCCCGCCGCAAACGCTCGTACCCCGGAATGGCGCGCAGCACTGCGCCCTCATATAAGGAGCCCACGGTGCGATTGAGCGGAGTCAGAGTATTGGGAGACAGCGTCTGTGTGGCATGGAATATCTGCGCGCTCTCGCGTAGTTCGGCCTGGAGATAGGCTGCGTCATCTGGCGCGCCACTGAAGATGACTGGCAACCCACCGTTGTCCCTTGAAGTCTGCTCGATTCCGCCGCCAGGCGCAGTCTTGAGCGCGTCTTGCCACCGGGAGACTGCCAGCGCAGCGCCATCGAGCGCCTCGCGGCTGCGCGCCGCGTCAAGTGTCCCACCGATGATCAGCATCGCGTGAGGTGCGGCAGCCTGCGTGTTCGCAATGGCTTGCAATGTCTCGTCGGAGTACGGTGGCGGTTCAAGCGCAGGAATTTGCTCGACCTGCGTAAAGAGTCCCGCGAGGGCGCGGTGCAACAGCGCGGCCAGCGTATCTCGTCCAGGACCTGTGCTGTAGATGCGTAGCGGCCCACCGACGCTGGTGACGAGCGCGATAGCATCGACGCCCGAGCCATCAGGTTGTTCAGGTGAAATCACCTGGCCGTCCCGCACCAGCGGAAAGCCAGCGATATGCTCCAGCGCGCCGACCGCGTCAAGAACGCCTAACATAATGTCGGCGCGTGGCTGCGTGGCCGTCGTAGGGCACGTCGCTCTGGCGACCAGTCGGCTTTGGCCATCCGCGACACGTGTCAACCCGACAGTGGTGAAGACGGAACCGCAGTCGATGAGCAGTAATGATTTAATCGCTGACCGTCTGCCAGCATTCTCCTCGGGTCGGGGAGACGTTCGCGCCGAGTCAGCCACTGAAGCCGTCACTTAACTTTCTCACCTAGCTCAACATCGCTACTAGTGTGTGCGCCTGCGAGCCCGTTATTCGTCGCGGCGGAAGAAGCTGCGCCAACCCTTTCTGCGACGCTCCTGCGCATCCTCGGCGTCATAGTAGTCATCGCCGTCGCCGTACCCACTCCCGGCAGCTGGATAGCGCTCTTCATTCGCGTATTCACCATAGCCATCATCCGGGTATGGATCACGCGCATATTGCCCCGGCGCGTCCTCATAGTAACCGTCGTATGGTTGGGCAGGCTCGCGCCCCTGTCGCCACTGCTCGTTTGGCCCGACCCGCGAGTTATCAGCGTAGTCTTCCTGGGGGCTATCGTCCCATACGCCGCCCGCCCTCCTGGGCACCGCGGTTCCGTAGGGATCTTGCCAGCCATCGTCCTGAGCGCCGTAGCCGTTGTCGCCCGCACCGTAGGCCCCGTCGTCCCAGACCTGTGGCGCGTCATCCCAGCCGTCCGCACGCCCGCCACCATGCCGCTGCGGCGCGCTTCTCCCAGACTGCTCGTCATAGGAGAACGCGTCCCGCTGTGACGCGAAAGACGGCTCAGCGGTGGCGCGACGGAGCCAAGCAGGCATCTCATCGGGCGCGAGCGGCGCTCCTCTGGTTAACTTCTTTGGTCCACCGCGCACAACTGGCTGCTCCAGTGGCTGGTCCCAGCCATCACTCGCGGCGCTCTCATGGGCCTCATCGCCCCAACTGTCGGGCTGTCTCCACTCGGCCTGTGGGCCAGCCGCGCGCTCATCGCTCGCCTGACCTCTGTCCCACTTCGGCGATTGCTCGCTGGCAAACGGTCGCTCGAAGTCCGACTGATCTGGAAACTCCGGGAACGGAGCCGCGCCAGACAGGTCATACGATACTGGACGAGCCGCCTCCATAGCGAACGGAGCGGGCTCGGGCGCGGCGCTTGCCTGCCGCTGAAGCCAATCAGGCAAAGCCAGATCCTCAGACCCTGGCAGAGCAGAGCTGGCCTCCTGCGAACGCGCTTGCCAGGCATTTGGCGTGGGCTGGGGCTGCTGCCATGGATTTTGCCCGGGCTGCGCCAGTTGTGGCGCGTTCCACGGCGTCGAGGGCGCTACCTGAGGTTGAGCGCCAAACGCCTGTGGAAATGCGGGCGCGGCGGGGCTCGGGCGCGCAGACTCTGCCGCCGCAGGTGTCATCCAGGCCGGAGGTTGTTCCTCTGCCGCCGACGCGCCGAGCCAGCTGGCGACAGTCGGCTTCGGACGCTCTTCGGGCTGCTGCCGCAGCCATTCGGGTAACAACTGCTCATCTACGAGCGACCGAGCCTGCATGCCAAGTGTTTGCGGCTGTGGTGGTGGCGCGGCGCCCGCGAGCCAGGAGGGTAGCGCGCCCTGATCAACCAAGCCATGCGCGCCTATTCCAGCTGCCGGCGGCAGAGCGCCAAACATGCCCGCGTGCTCTACAGACGGGAATGCGCTTGGCGGCGAATACGCCGGCTGCGCGGGAGCCTGTTGCGGATAGGGGTTCTGGCTATAGCTCCCCGCGGCAGGCGGAGTCTGTGGCGTCCACCCGCTCTGTGGCGTCCCCGGGAACGCACCACCCGGATTGATGGCTCCGCCCGGCGGATAGGCGGGAAGTGAAGGGTAGCCCGCAGCGGAGGGAGGTTGAGCCTGCCCTCCATACGGCGTCATCGGTGATTGGGGAATCTGTGGAGATTGCGGCGCAGGCGCGAATTGCTGTGGATATGGCTGGGGGGCTGCTGCCCAGCCCTGCTGCGAGGCGGCTGGCGCGGGAGCCTGGTACGGCATTGGTGAAGGGGCGACCGCGGGCTGTCGAACGGTTTGAAGCGCTTCCAATGGCGCAGGCTGACCCACCGGGGGTGTTCCCCAAGCCGGCGCCGCGGGTGGCGCCTGCTGGCCCCATGATGGCTCAGGAGCCTGCGACCTTCCGGGTCCTGATTGCGGAATGGGTCCCTGTCGCATCCAGCCCGGGAGGCTATCAGGGCTGATGAGATCACTGGCGGAGAATTGCGGTGGCTGCGCCTGACCAGGGGTTTGCCAGGGGTCGCCACTCATCTGGCCACCGCCACTCGCTCCACTATTCATGGACTGGCTCGCGGAGTCGATCCATCGTGGATCAACTGTTGGCTCACCACAAACGGGACAGCGAGACGCCCCTGGCGGGATCATCCCCCCACAGCGCTGGCAAGTGCTCACAGGCGCCCCTCTCTTGCCCCTAGTCACTGAACGCCGGCGACGTTCTGCGCATCCGAACGCCTACTGCGCCGACGGCCTGGTCAATTTCCACAATTCCGGGGAATTGGCCACAGATTGTCAGGTCGTGCTGAGTGTATCACCACGCTTCGAGCCCGACAACACACCCGCCCAATTGGCTCAAGCTGGCCTCACGCCAGTGAACAAACGTATGCCCAACTGAGGCGCCTGACAAAGGTGGAAAATTAGGCCAGTTTACCCTTTACAGCAGCGCCTGCCGTTTGCTACCATCCCTCCTAAGGCCAGAAAGCGCCGAGCCACACGCGCGAACCCAGCCCAGAGCGTAAGCCACCGGTGACCCGTGTCCGAGCAGTGAGATGCAGTTGGAGACGTGGCAGCGCTGAACGGCAAGTATTGGGGGCGACTATGGCGACGAAACGACGTCAGGCGACCCAGCGCGCAACTCCCGCTGCCGCTGAGCCAACACCAGCGGCGCCACGGCGCAGAGGCCCGCGCGCCGGCACCGAGAACGCCAAACGCGGTGGCATGGCGGTTCGCGACAAGTACGGCCATGACTTCTTCGCCAAGATTGGCGCGATGGGTGGCAAGAAGGTCCGCGAGCGGCGCGGCCCTGACTTCTACGCGGATATCGGCCGCATTGGCGGCCAGCGCACGCGCGAGACGCTGGGGATCGAACATTACGAGCGAATCGGCCGCATGGGTGGACTTCGACAGCGCAAGCGTGAGCAACAAGACAGCTAGCGCAAATCGTGACCCAGACACGCACATGGAAACCTGCGCGTCTGGGTCTGTTTATATTCTCTCGAACGCACGTCCGTGACGCATTCGCGCCTTGACCTGATCGAAAATCAGCGTCGCGACGCGCTCGCTGACAGTCCAGCGCGACGACACCCGCGCAGGGTCAAGCCGGTGCGCCTTCACGACGGCGCGCAACTCGGACAGTGTCGCTTCTGCCAGCGCGCGTCTCAGCCCCTCTTCGCCTTCAGACCGCCAGATCTCAAATGGATCCAGCGCGGCTCTCGTCGCTTCGCCCAAGGCTGCTTTGCTGGTGGCCCGCCCGCGGCGCGGCGCGCTTGGTCTCGCGCCTGAAGCGAGCTCCAAAGGGCCTGCGAGCAACCCCGCCTCGCGTAAACTGGCGGCGATGACGCTTGCCAGGTGCGGGTCGCGCTCGGCGCGCGCCGCCAATGACCGCAGGAAACGGCCCACGATGTCGGGTGTCAGATCCGCTGTGTCGTCAGCGTGAGACATGCGCCAAAAACTCCTTGGCAAGCGCGCTCAACTCTTCATACGGGCCGCCGCCTCCGTACTTCTGCTGGAGGGTGTTGATCGGGACCATGACATTGGCTGCTTCTGCGATGCGGGTAGACTCCGGCACAATGGTCTCAAAGACCAGGGGGAAGCGCCGGTCCATAAAGTCATCCCGAAGTCTGCGCGTCATTTCGTTGTGCAGGATCGTAGTCGATCGCATCTTTGAAATGACTATGCCCATCGCCCGTATGTTGCGCCGGATCGCGCCTGAGAAGTGCGCCACTCTGTCGAGAATCGGCGGAATTCCCAGCACCGACAGTATATCGGGCACAACCGGGATGAGATACGAGTCGGAGATGGCGAGCCCATTGAGCGTGACGATTCCCAGCGATGGAGGGCAATCGATCAGGACGTGATCGTAATAGGGCAAGAACTCCTTGAGCGCGTCACGTAACGCGAATATCGGCCCGCGCTGATAACTGTCGAAATCCGTCACCTGCGTGAGGCGGTCTTGAATCTTGATCAATTGGAGGCTGGACGGCAAGAGATCTAGGCCGGACACGCCGCCACCCACATTTGACACGTCTCTGACAATGGCTTCGTCTGCGTTGAAGCGCTGCGTCCCCCTCACGTGATCGAGAAAGAGTTGATAGAGCGTCCTCTCGCTCTCATCGCGCGCCTTCCACTCATCCTCGGGAATCAGACACACCGTAGCGTTCGTCTGTGGGTCAAGGTCAATCACCAGGACACGCCGCTGATGCTCTATGGCCAGGAAGTGCGCCAGCGAGAGCGTCAGCGTCGTCTTGCCCACGCCGCCCTTCAAATTGATCAGACTCGTGACTGTCGGCATTCTGGGACGCCCCTTCACGCGGAATTCCAGCGCCGCTCGTTCTCACTGGTCTAGGATGTGCGCAGGCGCTGAGCGCTAGCCTATGATATCGGCCCGCGTCCCCTGGCACAAGGGGCCTATTGTGGCTAGGCCTCGATCATTGGTGTCATTCCTCTGGCAGCTCGCTTGGCGCCTGTTTTCCAAGTAAACGGGGTTGCACGCGCAGGCGCTCGTCGAACCAGCGCAAGCGCGCGGCGAGCGTAAGTCCAGCGAGCGGGGTCACCAGGGGAAGCGCGGGAGCCGCCCGCAGTAGCAACTCTACATAGCGCTGGCTTGCGAGAAGTGTGAACACGACTGGTTGCGCCGAGCGGGCCTGTAGGGCCGCGAGCCGCGCCGCGATGTCTTCCGCCCAGCGCGCGCGTTCCTCCGGCGTCATGGTATGGACTACCGCGTGCGTGTCACCAATCACCTGTTGTGGTGGAATCAACCCATGGCTGGCGCTGAGAATATACCATTCGAGGCGATGACGCTCGCAGTAGTCGCGGGCTCGGCGAAACAACGGCGAGGCGTCGAACTGGTCACGCGCCTGGAGAATGCCGCCCCTCCGGACACGTGGCGCGGCTACCAGCCCGATCCGCCGCTCCATTGCGCCTCTCCCTATGCGCCTCGCGTGAGCTTCGTTAGCGCCCTGCAGCGCGCTCGAGCGCCGCGTATCTAGCCGAATACCAGCGCACTGTCAGCACGTACTCGGCATGGCTCCAGGTCAGCGGCGACACAGAGAGGGGAGCGCCGGTCAGCGGGTCCAACTGCTCGGCAAGCACACCGCTCGGCAGCGCATGCGCTTGTGTCCACTCGAGAAGCGACCGCGCAGCGGACAATTCTTCAAGCGATTTCGCGCCAGAAATGTAATATTGCGCCAGCCAAAGCGTGCAGATGAACCACGGATTGCCGGTCGCCAGGCTAAGGTCCTTCGTCACCTGATGGTAGTAGTCATTCTCGTACCGGGCGATACCACCGACTGGCGTGTTCGCCCGTAAGCGCGCCTCGAACGCCGCCATCGTCGTCGACATCTCGTCGCTCGTGGCCTCAAACATGCCAAACTTAAACAGGCCCGCCATCGCCGAGTCGAATGTCATATCCGGCTCGATCTGACCGTCAGCTGTTACATTGATCATGCGCAGGAAGCGCCGCTCGCCGTCATGCCAAAGTCGCACGCGGGTCGCCGCTTTGATCTCGTCAGCCGCCTTCTCGTACTTTGCTGCCAGGTCACGCTCGCCAAAGAGGTGGGCGAAATTCGCTGCCGCCATGAGGCCGCCATAGACCGCCGCAACTGTGAACGCATGGATCCCGCGCCGCTCCTCCCAGAGATCCCAGGAAGGCGCCGGCAACCCGGTGTGCGGCTCACGATAGGAGACCATGAACTCAGCGGCCGCGATGATCAACGGCCGGTAATATGGCCGCACCAGCTCGACTTGCTGGAAGAGTTGGAAGTGCTGCCAGAGCGCATAGACTACCAGAGCCGTCTCGTCCTCTTGTATCGGAAGCTCAAGTACACCGTTGGCGTCCATCCATGGATGCCAGCTACTGCCGAGCGCGCCGGTTGGCGTGTATTTGTGCAAAAGATAACCGGAGGGCGTGATCGCCTTTCGACAAAAACTGAAGAATGTCGCCGTGATATCGCCGTAACCGGCATGAGCGAGGGCTGTGCTGACAATAGCGCCATCTCGTGGCCACATGTACGCGTAGGAGTCCGCAGAGAAGGTGTAAATATCCGCGTCAGTCGCTGCGATGATCGCGCCATGCCGGTCCGTTTGCGCCCGCACGAGCAGCAGACTCCTCCTGTATAGGTCCTGCAGAGGATCGGAGAGATCCGACTGCGCAAGCGGCTTGGTATTCACCCATGCTCGCCAGTACGCTTCGGTGCGCGCGATGAACTGCTCTGGCCCGCGCCGCCGCACCGTGTCGTTCAACCTGCGCGCCCCCTCGAACGTGTGCGCCAGGCAGAGCCACTGATAACACCAGCGCTCTTCGCCCGCGGCCACGGCTCCAAGATAGAAGCCTGCGCAGCTATCGATCGAGCCCTGAGCGATGGGATTGCCGCTCAGCTCGCCATCTTCCGCGTCGCGCCATGTTCCCTGCTGGCCACCGAACTCCTTTTCACCTGTCGCCCAGTGGAAAACACCTAGCTCCCCTTTGCGATTGAGCGCGGACGAGCCTGCCAACTCGTCACCAACGGCGCCATCGACAATCGCATAACAGTGGCGCTTGTACGCGACGAGGAACTTGTGATCGGGACGGTAAAGCGCGGTGTTTGCGCCGGGGTTCTCCCACAAGTGCCAGTCGTGGTGAAAGAACAGGCGGATCTCGCGGGGGTGGTCGGCAAGGTTCGTCACCCGCAGCCGTCGCACCATCACGTCTCGATCGAAGTCGACGGCGTCCGCGCAGTGGATTTGCACCTGCAATCCGGCATGCGACAGCGTCACATCGGTTACGAGGGTGTCCTGCGCATAGCGTAGATCGCGGTTCCAGCTATCGTCTCCGAACCAGGCGAACTGTCCATCCACCCAGATTCCGGTTCGGCTTGGGTCCCCATTTGTGTGGTTTTGCTGACCGATGTGTGGCCAGTAAATATCGCGCACAGTATACGCGCCGTCGAAATTCACGAGCATCCGGCCGTTCGCGATGGGAAGATCCCGCGGCATCACGCATGCTCCTTCTACCGCCCTATTTGCGCGACGGGCCTATAGATCTTGGCGCGCGCCCACCTCTATCAGGCTGCCGCTGCTGTATGATGATGAGTATAGCACCGGTGTTCACTGCAGCCGGCGCATATTCTTTGGGGCGCCTCGGCGATTACCACACTCTGCGCTCCGCCAGCAGGTCAGGAGTTCCTCGTGGAGCTCGCGCGCCTTCGCTTGCGCGGCATATACGCTATTGTCGCCGGAGCGCTCTTATTGTTCGCCGCTCCGCTCTATGAGGCGCTGGCTGTCGGTAACGATTACAGCCGCGCGGTCGCGGAGATCAGCCGGTCAAGGAGCTTTCTTCCCTATCTCACCTGGCTGGCCACCCATCTCGCCACCGACCAGACCCTTCGCATTCTACAGGTGGCGCCGCTGCTTCTGGCCTTGACGCTTCCTGGCGCGTTAGCGCGGTGGCTCTGGCCCTCGCAAGGCGCGCCGCGCCTGATTGCCAGCGCCGCGGGCTGGTCTGGATTAGGCGCGTTCGCACTGGCAGGGATTATCGGGCTGGCGGCCAGCGCGAGGGCGGCGGCGGACTTCCAGGCTGCTTCATATCCGGATGCGCGAGCGAACATCGCGCTCACATTTGGGCAGAACTACGCGCTGCAGTCGCTTCTTTCCCGTACGTTTGGCGGCGTTGCGCTCGCTATCTTTTTGGCGATGATTAGCGTGCGCTTCCTGCGCGTGACGCGCCTGCCGCGCTGGGCGGCGTATCTTGGTGGGCTCGTGGCCGCGCTGGAAGCCGCGAACGCCGTGTTCTTCCTGCTGAACCCGCTGAATATTCAGGCCCCAACGAACTCATTTTCGCTGGCTGGTCTCGCGGCCTGGCTGCTGGTGATCGGCGTCGCGCTCTGGCAGACGACCAATCCCGGGTCTGGCGTCGCGGCCGTCGCCGCAGAGAAATCAGCATCCACCGCCGTTTCGCCGGACGCTCCCTCATCCGACAACGGCGCCGACGCCTGAGCCGGGGGGCGCCACAGACCCTCACCTATGAAGACGAGACGCGCGTTCCCAGCATGAACCTGGGACACGCGTCTCGTTCTTGGCTAACCAGCGCTACCTGCCGCTCGTTCCCTGCTGGAAGCGCTTCGCGACCTCATCCCAGTTCACGACGCTCCACCAGGCATTCAGATAGTCTGGTCGGCGATTCTGGTATTTGAGATAGTACGCGTGCTCCCACACATCATTGCCCATGACAGGGAACATGCCGTCCATGAGCGGGCTGTCCTGATTCGGCGTCGAAAACGCTTGCAGTTTGCCCTGCTGGTCAATGGCAAGCCACGTCCAGCCGGAGCCGAAACGCTTCACGCCATTATCATTGAACGTCGATTTGAACTGGTCGAATGAGCCGAACGTGGAGTTGATCGCATCGGCGAGCGCTCCTGCCGGTTCTCCGCCGCCGTTCGGCTTCATGATCTGCCAGAACATGCTGTGGTTGGCATGACCGCCACCATTGTTCCGCACAGCAGTGCGCGCGGCTTCGGGCACATCGTTGATTCTGCGCAGTACATCCTCGACCGAAACGCCATCAAACTGTGAGAGTCCCTGCAGCGCGTTATTGAGATTGGTAACGTACGCTGCATGGTGCTTGTCATGGTGCAACTGCATGGTCTGCGTGTCGATCGCGGGCTCTAGCGCGGCGTAGTCGTACGGAAGCGGTGGGAGCTCGAACGCCATTGTGTACCCTCTCCTTACCTTCCCCAGACATGTCGCCGCGAACAAGCGTCCGATTGACCGACTCTGCTTCGCTATAACGCATCGGCGCGCGGCATGACCAGCGTCTATAGAGCGCTGGTGAGTGGGGGTAACGTGCGGGACGACGAGCGCGGTGGCGGGATACAAGATCCGCCGGGTCGCGCGCGAAACCGTAACAGATACACAATAGTCCGTGCGCGCCAGGTAATGTCAAGACAAGCGCCGCCAGCCAGGTTTTACCGCTCAGTCATTCAGCCAGCGGGAGCTACTGTCATCCCGATCGCGCGGAGCCGGCCTTTGAGGATGTTGCTCGTTGTTTTGAGCGCCACTCGGTCCAGGGAACGGACGGCGCCACTGGCTGGAGGAAGCGCCCGGCTGGAACGGCTGAGCGCCGGGCGGTCGCGAATCAGCTCGACGATCTGGGGCCGGGGGTCGCGCGCGGCCAGTGTCTTGGGTCGAGGGCCAATTGCCGGTAGAGGGAGGAGCCGGCGGGAATCCCGCGCGCCGCCCAGTTCCGCCCGGCCCAAGCACGCCAGGACGTCCATCGATCCGGGGTTCGACCTCAATAGGCTCGCTATCACGCAGGTAGGGGATGTCGCGCCACCGCGAGTCGCTCGGTGGGCGCACAGCGCGTATTTCGCCAGTTGCAGCCTCGAGCGCGTGACGCGTCTGCGAGGTCAATTCATCGAGTGCGATCAGGTCAGCCACCAGCGCGTCGTCCAACTCCGCAATCTCTTCGATTTCGGCGGAAGGCGCGGCGACCAGCGACCGGAGGTCATCCAGCGCGGCGCCGAGCGCAGCGGCGGCCACCGCGCTCTCTCTGGCCATGCGCATCGCCGTCGCCGGGTCCATAGGCGCGCCTGGCTGTGACACACCCGCCCAAATATCACCTGCGACGCGCTGCAGGGCGGCGCGTGGCGCAGCCAACCCGTTCATCGCGCCGATCGCCTCGCGCTGGCGCCGATTCCACGCGATCGCCATAGTCTCACGGCGTTCGCCGCGCCGGGCGATGCGCTGCGCGATCAGGTCTACGGTGACTAGCCGTTCCATCCCGTCAGCAAGCGCAGCCTCACGGGTTTCGATCCCAGAGCGTGACTTGTTGTACAGCATGAGGCCCACGACACCCAGAACCAATGACGCCAGCAGTCCAGCAAGCGCGAGAATGATCGTGTACTCTAGCGGACCTGACAGAGCGCCATGACTGCCACTCGCCTGAGTCGCAGCGACAGCTTGATTCTTGAACAAGACATACCCTAGAGTAGTTAGCGCTGCCGCGCAAGCCAGCGGTCCCGCCACTATTAGGATGGGTAAGAGCGTGCGCGCGATGACTGGATTCGGCTTGCGGGCGGAATTCATGGCTGGCTCCCATGGCAAGGCGGCGTTATAAGACGACGTAATTGCTACCACCCCATTGTAACCGCACGATCACACTCTTCGGCGCACGCATGGACTTTTTGTCCCGTTGAACCCGGCGCCGCGGCGCGCGCGGCGCCGCCCCTACCCGGGCGCCGCGCGCTTCCTCATATGGACGTTCACCTGGACGCAAGAACGAGTATAATCGAAGATGGCCCACGCCCCACCAGGCCCGCAGGACTGATCGCAACGCAGCGATCGCTCACCGCCGAGAGCACCCACCGAGGAGAAACCCCGACTATGCTGAAAGAGAGCATGCTCTTTCTGGCGAAGCAGGACGCCATACGTGAATTCACCCAGCGCAATGCGGTTGCCCGTCGCCTCGCGCGCCGGTTTGTCGCAGGTGAGACGCTTGACGAGGCCATGACGGTCACGCACGACCTGAACCGGCGGCGGATCGCCGTCTCCCTGGACCATCTGGGAGAGAGCACCCATGACGCCAGTGAAGCGGGCGCGGCGACCAATGAATATATCGGCATCCTCCAGCGCATCAAGAGCGCCAGCGCAGACGCGAATATCTCGGTCAAGCTCACCGCGCTCGGCCTGGACATCAGTGAGGCCCTCGCGCGAGAAAATCTGGCGCGCGTCCTCTCCGCGGCGCAGGAGCAATCGATCTTCGTTCGGGTTGATATGGAAGCGTCGGAGTATACACAGCGTACCGTCGATATTGTCATTGATTTGCACAGGGCATTTGAGAATGTCGGCACGGTAATTCAGACCGCGCTGTATCGCTCGCCTGACGATATCGACCGGCTGGTAGAAGCGGGTGTCCGGGTGCGATTGGTCAAGGGCGCGTATCTCGAAGCGCCGACAATCGCCCATCCCCGCAAGGCCGATGTCGACTCAGCCTACTTGCAGATGATGCGTACGCTCCTCGAGCGCGGTGTGTACCCGGCTATCGCCACCCACGATGAGCGCATGATAAACGCGACCATCCAGTACGCCAAAACACACGACATACCACGCGCGCGGTATGAGTTCCAGATGCTCTACGGCATCCGTCGTGACCTTCAGGAGCGATTGGCTACGACCGGCTATAACGTTCGCGTGTATGTGCCTTATGGGTCGCAATGGTATCCTTATCTCACCCGGCGCATGGCAGAGCGACCAGCAAATCTGATGTTTATCGTGAGCAACACACTTCGCATGTAGTCATCAACCATGCGCGTTTTTGGAGGCGGCGCGAGATGGACGCTCAAGTGACAACCTCCACGCGGGACGTAGCTCTGGCGGGCAAAGTCGCGCTGATCACCGGCGCCAGCCGGGGGATCGGTCGCGCGACCGCCCTCCGCTTCGCTCGCGCTGGCGCGGCCGTGGCCCTGGCCGCCCGAGACGCCGCCGCGCTTGACGCCGCCGCTGCGGAGATCCGCGCGGGTGGCGGCGCCGCGATCGCGTGCCCATGCGATGTCGCCAGCGAGGAAAGTGTCACGTCGCTGTTTCAGACGGTCGGAAACGCGCTAGGGCCGGTCAACATTCTGGTCAACAGCGCGGGAGCCGTCGCGCAGGCGCCATTTGAGCGAATGGAAGCCGCCACATGGGATCACGTGCTCGGTGTCAATCTCCGCGGTGTCTTCCTTTGCTGTCGCGAAGCCTTTCGGGTCATGATCACCCAGGGTGGCGGGATCATTATCAATCTGTCCTCCCTCTCAGGCGTCAAAGGGGTCGAGAAATTCCCTGGGCTTAGCGCTTACAACGTCTCGAAATACGGCGTCGCGGGCTTGAGCGAAATCCTCGCCGTTGAAGGCAAGCCGCACCATATTCGCGTCATCGCTGTGAGCCCCGGCGCCGTCGACACCGACATGCTCCGGGCCGCCGCGCCGCATCTCAGGCCAGACATGACGCCCGACGACCTCGCGCATATCCTGCAATTCCTGGTAAGCGACGATGCGCGCCCGCTCTCAGGTACGAATCTCGAGATATTCTCGAATGGCTAGAGCCAATCGCCTTCCAGGCGAACTAGCTCCACATGAGTGGCAGGACTGATGGAAAGGAACACCAATGGCGCGACGCGATGACCGTCTGACACGGCGCGATGTGCTGCGACGCGGAGGCGCGCTTGGTGTCGCGGCCCTGGCGAGTGGACCCGTTACGTCATTCCTCGCGGCGTGTGACACCGGCGTTCGCGCCAATTCGAAGATCAGCGCAAATCCTACAACTGACGCCACACCATCCGCCACAGCCGATACCCGGGCTGTGTCCATCGGCATTACTGGTGATGTCATGCTCGCCCGAAGTGTCGGCCAGCAGATCCTGCAAACCAACGACCGATTCCCCTTCAATAGTGTCGCTGATGCCCTGAAGGGCTTCGACCTGACGGTCGGCAATCTGGAATGCGTTGTCTCCCGATTGGGCAGTCCGCAGCCAAAGCAATACACGTTCGAAGCCGACCCGATGGGGTACGGTCGGCTGGTTGACGCCGGATATTCAATCATGTCGGTTGCGAACAATCATAGCGGCGACTATGGCAAGTCAGCGTTCATGGACATGCTCACCCATTTGCCGTCGCACGGCATTACGCCGGTTGGCGGCGGCGCCAATCTGGAAGCTGCGCACCAGCCTGTCATCCGCACGATACGTTCAACGACCATTGGATTCCTGGCCTATTGCCAGATCGAGCCGTTCAGCTTCGCGGCCACGCCTAGTACGCCAGGTCATGCGTGGCTTGACGCCGCGCTCATGGCGGCCGATATTCGCGCGCTGCGCCCCAAGGTTGACTATCTCATCGTCTTTACTCACTGGGGCATCGAGTATCATCCAGTGGAGTCGGGAGAACAGCAAGCGATGGCGCAGGTAGCGATAGACGCTGGCGCGGACTTCGTCGTTGGCGCGCACCCACATGTCATTCAGCCATCTTCGACGTACCGCGGCAAGCCAATCGTGTTTAGTCTGGGCAACTTTGTCTTTGACGAAATGTACTCAGAGGATGTCAGGCGAGGCAACGTGCTCTCTCTCACGGTGAACGGGCCGAAGCTGCTCGACTGGTCGCTGCGACAGTCGCGGATTGGCGACTACGGCGCCCCAGCCTGGGTGAGTTAGCATGCCTTATCGCCAATTCCGTGTCGCGGTTCTCGCGCCGCTCGTATCGCCGATCCGGCAACCATATCTCGGCGGAGCCCAGGCGATGGTGCGCGATCTGGCGACTACACTCGCTGCGCGTGGCCATCAGGTCACTCTCTACGCGGCAAGCGACAGTGACCCGTCAGCGCTCCCCGGTGTACGCCTGATCACCATCGCTACAGATACCACCCAACTGGATCCCGCGGATTTCACGGGCCAGCGTGAACAGTCGCGCGCATCCGAATCGGCCATGCGGGCGGCGTTTGAGCGCGGGTTCGAGATGATCGCCGGGCATTCCCGCGAATACGATCTCATCCATGCCCACGCGTATGACCTCCCCGCATTGCTCGGGGGAGCGCGGCAGGCGTTGCCGAATCTCCACACACTGCACATGCCCAGCCTGGGCGACGATTTCGACGCCGCTCTTGCGTCCCTCGCTCCACCAGGCGCGCCCCGCTCCCCGCGACAGCCTTGGCTCGCTACGGTCTCTACCGGGTGCGCTGAGACCTATCGGGACGTTTGCCGCATCGACGCGGTGATCAATAATGGCGTAGCAGTTGAGGCAATCCCGTTCGGCGCCCAGCCCGCATCGCCCCCGTTCCTGCTCTTCGCCGGGCGCATCTCTCCAGAGAAAGGCGCGGCAGACGCCATTTCCATTGCTCGGGCCGCGAACATGAGCTTGCTGATGGTGGGCGGGGTGTATGACCAGCGTTATTTCTCCAGACAGATTGAGCCATTGCTTCAATCCGAGCCAAGCCAGGTAACCTATCTAGGATCACTGGAACACGAACGGGTGTGGGAGCTGATGGCCGGCGCGACGGCGTTACTGGTCCCCTCGCACTGGGAAGAGCCGTTCGGACTCGCGGCATGCGAGGCGCAGGCAGCGGGCGCGCCTGTGATCGCCTACGCGCGCGGCGGCCTGCGCGACATCATTGTCGACAGAGAGACTGGCGCGCTCGTCACCCCTGGCGACATTACGGCCGCCGCCGAAAGTGTCGGTTGGGTGAGTGCGCTGAACCGACGGGCCTGTCGCCAGCGCGTTGAGAGGCGTTTTACACTAAGTCAAATGGCGACAGGATACGAAGCTCTCTACGCAAGAATGCTGGTTTCCTCGTAACGCCTCAGGTGTGAATTTACCGGAAGTACTGCCATACAACGCCGCTCGGTCCGCGGTGCGATATACTCGGCCCAATAGGCTTGCTTGGGAATCGCGGCGGCGAAACCCCCATGACGGCGACCACAAACTGGCAGGACGGGTACGGAGCATTCAGGCATGCGCAAGGGATTCGATTCAACGGGCGGTCTGTCGCGCCGGCCTTATCACACCATTGCCCACAGAAGGCGGCACGCGGCTGTGTGGCTCGTGGCGAACTCCGCTGCTCTCTCTCCCGTCCAGTCAGCCCCTCCACCTACCACGGGCGCACTCGCGCTTGACGCGTCGATACCGTTGCCGTCGCGCCAGGGGCACTGCACACTGATCGTTGACCGCGCCCCCTCACTCGCTGGGGCTCTAGCGCGGGCGCTCCAGCGCCAATTAGGATCAACCGGTTCCGTCCGCCTCGTCGGCGATGGCCCATCCTCCATGGCGGCCAGTGCGGGCCAGCGACGGCATGTCACGATCATTGATGCGGGGGATGGCGAGGATGATGCGCTCGCCTGGTATCGCCGCTTGCGGCGCCACCCAGAGTTCGCTGACACGCAAACGATCTTCATTACCTCTGAGCTGTCGTCATTCGACCTCAGCCAGGGTGGCGCGAATACAGGCGTTGTCCTGCGCGAGCCACATGCTCTCGACGAAATAGTGACGCTTGTGCTTGAGGCGCTCGCGTCAGATGATGACATGCGCCAGGCGCAGTGAGAATCCCTGCAAGGCAGGCGCGCGGCGCTTGACAGCGCCGCGCGCCTGCGCGTAAACTGACGTGGCGCGCCGCCGGAAGCGACTCCAGCGGCTGCCACGCCCCCATCGTCTAGCGGCCTAGGACATCACCCTTTCAAGGTGGAGATCACGGGTTCGAATCCCGTTGGGGGTACCGTCTCACGCCGCTACTCATCCTTCAGCATGGGAACCTTGAGCCCGCGGTCGCGCGCCGCCTTGATGGCCCTCGGGTAGCCAGCGTCCACATGCCGCATCACCCCCGTGCCAGGATCGTTCGTCAATACCCGCGAGAGCTTCTCCTTCGCCTCATCTGTGCCATCAGCGACAATGACCACTCCCGCGTGCAACGAGTAACCGATGCCGACTCCGCCGCCATGATGGAACGACACCCACGACGCGCCACTGGCGGTGTTTAGCAACGCGTTGAGAATCGGCCAGTCGCCGATAGCGTCTGATCCGTCAGCCATCGCTTCCGTCTCGCGATAGGGCGACGCTACCGACCCTGAATCCAGATGATCGCGCCCGATCACAATCGGAGCCTTGACTTCGCCGCGTCGCACCAACTCGTTGAATGCGACGCCAGCCTTATCACGTTCCCGATACCCCAGCCAGCAGATGCGCGCTGGCAGTCCCTGGAAATGGATGCGCTGCTGCGCCATGCCGATCCAGCGGGCCAGCGCGGCGTCCTCGGGGAATAGCCGCAAGATCTCCTCATCAGTCCTGCGAATGTCTTCGGGGTCGCCTGAGAGCGCGACCCAACGGAATGGTCCTTTACCCTCGCAGAACAGCGGTCGTACAAATGCCGGGACGAATCCCGGGAAATGCAGCGCATCCTCGACGCCAGCGCGCAACGCCTGTCCGCGGAGGTTGTTGCCGTAGTCAAAGACCACCGCGCCCATCTCATCGAAATCGAGCATCGCGCGCACATGCTCCGCCATGGAGGCCAGTGACCGCCGCTCGTATTCCGCGGGATCTTCGCGGCGCAGCGTGTTCGCCTCCTCAAGGGTCAGTCCTGCGGGCACATAGCCGTTCAATGCATCGTGCGCGGATGTCTGGTCTGTAACCAGTTCAATCTTCGCGCCTCGCCGCACGAGCTCCGGAAAGATCTCAGCAGCGTTGCCTACCAGCCCGATGCTGCGCGCCTCCCCGGCCGCCTTGTACGCTTCGGCGCGGCGCATCGCCTCATCCAGGTCCGTGACCATCTCATCGAGATAGCCAGTATCAAGACGCCGCTGGATGCGGTGTGGGTCGATCTCTACGCATAAGGCCACGCCTTCATTCATCGTGATCGCGAGTGGCTGCGCGCCGCCCATTCCGCCGAGTCCGGCCGTGAGCGTCATTGTCCCTTTGAGCGTGCCGCCAAAATGCTGGCGCGCCGCCTCCGCGAAGGTCTCGTACGTACCCTGGACGATGCCTTGCGAGCCAATATAGATCCAAGAGCCCGCGGTCATCTGGCCGTACATGGTGAGCCCCTCGGCCTCCAGGCGGCGGAACTCATCCCAATTCGCCCAGTGGGGAACGAGGTTACTGTTCGCAATCAACACACGGGGCGCGCCGGAGTGGGTGTGAAACACGCCAACTGGCTTGCCTGACTGTACCAGCAGCGTTTCATCGTTCTCCAGCGCGCGGAGCGAACGGACAATGGCGTCAAAACATTCCCAATTGCGCGCCGCTTTCCCCGAACCGCCATAGACGACCAAATCATCTGGCCGCTCAGCGACTTCGGGGTCGAGATTGTTCATTAGCATCCGCAGCGCAGCTTCCTGCTGCCATCCCTTGCAGGAGAGCTCCGATCCGCGCGGCGCGCGCACCGGTCTGGGCCCCGAACCGTGAGATGTATCGGATGGCGTCATTGCGCATACCTCGTTTCAAGCCGTCGTCTGAGTCAGTGGCGCGGAGCGCGTCACCGCGGAATCCCAGCGCATGATAACACCGTTCTCGCCTGCCTGCCGCCCCCAGCGGCGCTTGACCCGCGCCCGGCCGGATGCTATCATATATCCGACTAGACAAGTCGGAATAAGCGAGGAGGCCACAGATGCTGCGAGTCACGACACGCGGCGAGTACGGGGTAAGGCTCATGGTCTACCTTGCCCGCCATTACGGCGATCGTCCCTGTTCGTTGACCGAGGTCAGCCAGTCTGAGGGCCTCGAGCTCCAGCAGCAGTACCTTGAGCAACTCGTGCGCGCTCTCCGTCAGCATGGCCTCGTCGAGTCCACCCGTGGCGCTCACGGCGGCTACCGGCTTTCGCGCCCGCCCGACTCGATGCGCATGAGTGAAATCGTGCGCGCGCTCGAAGGGCCAATCGCGCCAATGATCTGTGCGACCGAAGGCGAGATGGCCACAATTTGCGACCGGCTTGATGGTTGCTCAACACACTTTCTGTGGGCCCGCGTCCGCGACGCCATAACACGCACACTCGATGGGATCACGCTTGCTGACCTCCTTGAGGAGGCCAATGCGGCAAGTGGCGGAATCGGGAAACCGGCTTCTCATCTCATCAGCCTCTCACCTCCGGTGTCGCGCCGTAGTCCGGTGAGCGGTGAATCTGGAATGCGCCAGGCATGATGGCGCTGCGACAATAGAACAACTGGCGCTCATTAGGGCGTCACCATATGCACGCCTCGCGCGAGCGCTAACGCCCCGCGCGCAGGAGGAGGTTCGGTTCGCGTCTATGGAAACGACATCAGCGCCCGCCATGTCGAACGTTGAGGCTGGCGTCCCGCAGCTTGTCATCCGCGATCTCCAGGCGAGCGTCGAGGGCAAGGAAATACTGCGCGGCGTGAACTTGACGATTACCCAGGGCGAGACGCATGCGCTCATGGGGCCAAATGGCTCAGGCAAGAGCACATTGGCGAATGTCATCATGGGGCATCCCAAATACGTGGTGACTGGCGGCGAAATCCTCTTCCAGGGCCACAATATCCTTGAACTCTCGCCGGACAAGCGCGCGCGCATGGGGCTCTTCCTGGCGTTCCAGTATCCGAGCAGCGTCCCTGGCGTGACCGTCGCCAATTTCTTGCGTCGCGCAGTGGAAGCCAAGCGAGAGGGATTTGATCCAGCCAGGCCCGTTGAGGCGACTGGCGCCGCGCCAAAGCGGAAAGGGATGCCACCCGCCGAGTTCCGGAAGTTGCTCACTGAGAAGATGAAGGTGCTGAAGGTTGACCAGACCTTCATCAACCGCTATCTCAATGAAGGGTTTTCTGGCGGCGAAAAGAAGCGCGCGGAAATCCTCCAAATGGCGATGCTCGAGCCTCGCATGGCGATCCTCGATGAGACGGACTCCGGCCTAGATATCGACGCGCTGCGCATCGTATCCGAAGGCGTCAACGCGCTCCGCGGCCCCAACCTGGGAGTGCTCATCATCACCCACTATCAGCGCATCCTAAACTACATCACTCCTGACGTGGTGCACGTCATGCATCACGGGCGGATCATCAAGACCGGTGGCCCCGACTTCGCACTCGAACTCGAGCAGAAGGGCTATGAATGGTTGATTGGTCCCGAAGCGCGAGAAGAAGTGGTTGCTGAATAGACCCGGCGCTAACCACGTTTCCCATTAATCGAGCGGCGAGCCGGGGCGAACGCTTCCGGCTCGCTTGCGTTTCAGAGGACGCGCGAGGTCGCGAAATCGATGAGCGCGGAAAGTAGGCGCAGTGATGCCAGACGTCACTACTCACGAGTCAGCGCGCGCACAGGGCGCCATTGGGGCGTTAGCCCCGCGCGACGATTTTCCCATTCTGTCGCGTGAGGTCCATGGCAAGCCGCTCGTCTTCCTGGATAGCGCCGCCTCCTCCCAAAAGCCCAGCGCTGTGCTGGCGGCGATGGAACGATTCGCAACGACATCCTACGCCAACATTCACCGCGGCGCCTACACGCTGAGCGAGGAAGCGACACGCGCATACGAGCGCGCCCGCAAGTCCGTGGCAAAATTCATCAACGCCCGCAGCGCGCGCGAAATCATCTACACGCGCAACGCCACTGAAGGCGTGAACCTCGTCGCCCGCACGTGGGTCGAGGCCAATCTTCATTCAGGTGACGTCATCCTGGCGACCGAGATGGAGCATCACAGCAACATCGTACCGTGGCAACTGGCAGCGGCGCGGGTTGGCGCGACGGTGAGCTACGTGCCCGTCACGCAGGACGGCGAACTGGACATGACGGCCTTCGAGCGATTGCTGGTGGAGCAGCGCCCGCGGCTCGTCGCGGTCACACAGATGTCCAATGTGCTTGGCACGCTCCCTCCGGTCGCGGAGATTGTCGCCAAGGCGCACGCCGTCGGCGCGCTGGTATTGGTGGATGCCGCTCAAAGCGTCCCGCATATTCCGGTTGATGTGCGTGCGCTGGACTGCGATTTCCTGGTCTTCAGTGGCCACAAGATGCTCGGCCCAAGCGGAATCGGCATCCTGTGGGGACGCGCTGAGCTCCTGGAGGCGATGCCGCCTTTCATGGGCGGCGGCGACATGATACGCGAGGTCAAGCTGACAGGGTCGACCTGGAATGACCTTCCCTGGAAATTCGAGGCAGGCACTCCCGCAATCATCGAGGCCGTAGGTCTGGGCGCCGCGGTAGACTATCTGTCGGCGCTAGGCATGGACCGGGTGCATGCGCATGAGCGCGCGCTGACCCGCTATGCGATGGAGCGCCTGCAGGCGATTCCTGACCTGACGATCTACGGTCCCGCAGCCGAGCGACGGGGCGGTGTCGTATCATTCACCGTGGGAGACATCCACGCGCACGACCTCGCCACGATTCTCGATGGGGAAGGCGTGGCCGTCCGCGCGGGCCACCATTGCGCGCAGCCGCTCATGGAGCGCTTTCATATTCCCGCGACGGCGCGCGCCAGTTTCTATGTCTATACAACATCCGCGGAGATCAACGCGCTGGCGGACGCGCTGGAACGGGCCCGCGCCGTTTTCGGCGGCTAGCGGCCATCCGGCGTACGGTACGCCACTTGGGCGAAGGGACTGCGAAGGGACAGCGAACAGGGCACGATGGAAGACATCTACCGCCAATACATTCTGGAGCACTATCGAGACCCGCGAAACCACGGTCATCTTGATCATCCAGACATCCATGCCGCGGATACGAACCCGCTGTGCGGCGACCGAATCGAACTTGACCTCAAGGTCGAGGACGATACCGTGCGCGAGGTGCGGTTCAGTGGACGTGGCTGCGCTATCAGTCAGGCTGCGGCGTCCATGCTAACCGAGCGCATCGAGGGCGCGTCGCTCGAGGAGTTGCGCGCCCTGCGGCCCGCTGACATTTTGGAGATGCTCGGCGTCTCGATTGGCCCGGCGCGACAGCGTTGCGCGCTCCTCTCGCTCCGCGTGCTTCACCAGGGCATACACGGGCCGTACACTGGCCGCTGGGATGACGAGGACGAGGCTGACGAGTCATAGCCCGCGAAACGGGAGGGTGACATGTTTGACGAAGTGGCATCGGCGTTGCGCCGGGGCGAGCCGGTCGTCCTGCTCACCGTTGTGCGCGTCTCGGGAGCCGCCCCATGCCCTCCCGGCTCCAAATTGCTCGTACGTCAGGATGGACGGCTGACGGGATCACTAGGTGGCGCCAGCACAGACGCCCGAGCCCGCAAGGATGCGCTACGGATTCTGCGCACAGGCGCGGCGGAGCTGGTCACGTATCACCTCGATCCCGACACCGGAGAAAGTGTAGGAAGCTGCGGCGCCACACTCGAGGTGTTTATCGAGCCCGCGCGCCCAGAGCCCAGGCTACTCATCGCGGGCTCAGGCTATGTGGCGCAGTCGCTCGCCCGCCTGGCGGGGCCACTCGGCTGGCGGGTCTTGCTGGTGGATGACCGTTCGGAGTTCTCTCGATCGGCCGACCTTCCGGCCAGCGTGGAGATCTCCGTCGCCGAGATTGCCTCATGGATCACCGAGCGCGATCCTGACCCCATGACCGCCGTCGTCATCGTAACGCGCGGGCATCGCGCTGACGAAGAGGCGCTGCGCGCGGCGCTCGCCACGAGCGCGGGCTATATCGGTATGATTGGCAGTCCTTCGAAAGTGCGGGCCATTTTCCGTAGGCTGCTGCGCGCCGGGATTTCACCTGAGACCCTCGAGCCCGTTCGCGCGCCGATCGGACTTGACCTTGCGGCTGAGACTCCCGATGAGATTGCGCTGAGTATCGCGGCGGAGCTCTTGCAGTGGCGGCGCGGCGGCTCGGGCCAACCATTGCGCGCTGTCGCGGGCGCCCTGTCGCAGGCCATGACCTCCAGCGCGCGCGCTGACTCTGAAGAGGAAACGAGCGACGCGCCAGAGGACACGATAGCCCCGCCAGCCGTCGGCGCTTCGCCGGCCACTTAGACGCACGTGGTCATCCGCAGACCTACTCCGGCTGTCGCCACTGCATGATCTGACTTAGCAGTGAAGCTGACTGCCGCTGCCCTGCCTCGCCTAGCGTGATGCCCAGTTTCATCGCCTGGCGCTCCAGGATCTTCAGCTCAATATCTGCGCCCAGTTGCGATCGGTGGAAGAGCCACTCGACGAAGGCCACGGCGGCGCCGACTACCAGCGCGACGACCCAGGGCTCCAGCGCGACATCCAGGTCGACTGCCCGGAGCGCCCAGCCTCCAGGCGCCAGTTGATCGGCCAGCAGCGCGCCGACGGCAAAACTGATTGCGCAAATCGTGGCGACAGGATACAGCACAAACGAGGTATCGCTCGTTGGACGCTCACCGGACGGTATGGTCGCGAGCCGCCAGCGGAACGCCTGCTCCAGGTTCGGAATCTCCTCGAGAAACTGCTGAATGTAGAATTCCTTGATGACGTAGGTCGTGATGATGCTATCCCGAAGATTCTGCCGCAGGTGAATGAGGCGGACGTAGAAGATGGAGCTGAGCAGGCCACCCGCGATGAGTAGCGCCATCGCCAGTGGCCGCCAGTCGGTATGCGAGTTGATGCTGATCTGGTACAGCGCGCCTAATCCTGAGAGTAACGCGCCCATGAGCGTGAAGTAGAAATTGAAGATACGCTCGCGGTTCTCGTACACCTGATAGGCTGAGAGTCCCGCATAATCGAACTCCTTGAGCAGGATATTCTCGGCGCGCAACGAAACATCGAGCTTGGGTCGCTCGACGCCTGCTGGCGGCTCGGGCGACGGTGGAGGCCCGGCAAAGCGCTTGGGCGGATGATTTGTTTGGTCTGGCGGTAACATGCCTGACTGTACCTCCACGCTCACGAATCTCGTCACATAAACTACGTCGAACTGGGCGCGCCATTTTCGGTTTTCAACTGTGCCGCCAGTATACAGGATGCTACAAGCCATCTCATAAATGGGTGAATTCCCAACGAACTTACGGCTCTTCAGAGGCAGATGAGCACCCCAGGCATGAATGAGATGCCTGGCCCCTGTTTGTGATTGGCGATTGAGAAACCGTCGGAAGGAACAACGTTTGCCAGTAGCAAGCTGGTGGTTAAAAATGGTGACCACCATAGAAATCTCCCAAACCTTCGCCACGGGGTAGAGCTGGCAGTTCACTGATGAGAGGACTGACTCGTGGCGGCAATCAGATCGCACGAATCTCATTAGTTAACCTAACTTAGCGTGTTAGATGATTGTTAGAAGATAGCTAGTATTCTTGACATTTATTGTGAGATATATTACGGTATGGGCGTTGGTTGTACTGTCGTCTCTGCAAGAGATACAGTAATGTTCTTCTCTACGGTAGAGCGCTCTCCACGTCTGCGGTAGAGCGCTCTCCACGGCGCAGGCTGGAGACAGTGGAGCGAACGTCGTTCACGCTGAGCCGGTCCTGTCGGCATACCAGCGGTGTCCAACGGCGTCGCCCATCCAGTTGCGAGCAGGCGCGAGAGCACGACAGTTAGCACACACAATGGAGGTGCAGAACATGTCTTCTCTGATGCAGTGGGACTCGATCCGGGACGCAACCTCGCTTCGCGATGCCATGAGTCAGCTCTTTGAGCAAGCGGTGATGCGGCCGGGATTCGGACCATCGTCTGGGCTCAGTGCGGGGGGAGCTGTGGGGCATTTGAATGTGCTCGAAGTCAAGGGCATGTATCTTTGCCAGGTGCTCTTGCCCGGCGTCCATCCCGAGGATACTGAACTGACGGTTCGGCAGAATACGCTCACGATCAAGGCCAAGCTCCCCAATGTGCTAAGTGCGGAGCAGCAGAAAGAGGCCATCTATCTCCTCCGCGAATTCGGGACCGGCGAGTTTACCCGGTCGGTGAGCTTTCCCAAGGACGTAGATGGTGACGCTGTCAAGGCGCGCTATGAGCGGGGTATCCTGACGGTGGAGATCCCCGTGGCGCAGCATGCCCAGCCCAAACGCATCACTATCCACGAGACGGGCAGTACCGGGAGCCAGCTGGCCGACCAGCCGTTTGTCGAGCAAGACGCCCGCGTAGCGCAGCCTGCCGACGGCCAATAGGCTTCAAACAAGCTGAGTGCTGAGTTAGGCGGTGACCATGTCCCGGGTACCGCGTGTGTGATGGTGGCGCTACGCCCGATTGGAGGCGCCCAAGCTGGGTTGCTCTCCAATCGGGCAGCAACGCGCTCTGTGTCGAAGAGGTACTCGGGTGACGTCGAAATACCAGCCGAAAGGCGCTCACACCGTACGCATTCCCAAGTCGCTGCAGGATACGACCTTGCCCAAATACTCCATCGCGGTCGCCTCCGACTTATCTGGCGTGCCTCAGCAGCAATTACGCCGTATGGAGGAAGGCGGCCTGCTCAATCCGCTTCGGACCAGTGGTAACACCAGACGCTATTCGGATGACGACCTGACTCAGATCGAGGAAGTCGCTGAGTTGGCAGAGGCAGGAGTCAACATGGAAGGCATCCGGCGGATTTTGGCGCTGCAGGAGCAAATCACAGCGCTGCAAGCCAAGAATGCCACGCTGCAGCAGCAACTGACCGAAGCGCGGTCCAGCAAGCGGAAGCGATCGCCTGCGCAGGGCCACGGGAGCGGACCAGAGCCTGAGGCATAACGTGTACGACCAGGGCCGGGAATACACCAATGAACCTCGTACTCGCACGCCACTACAAGCCATCTCATAGGCTCCGACGGAGCAAGATGAGGATACAACCCAGGTGAACGAAGCCGAGGTAATTGAGCGCGTGGCGTTCGTAACGCACGACGAGCCGACGAAAGTTGCCCAACCAGGCGAAGAGGCGCTCGATCTTCCAGCGACGGCGATAGCGCCGGAGCGGGCGTCCATCCTGGGTCTTGGGTCGCACCCGCCCACGCCGATGCGGGGCGATCATTTCCACGCCCAGCCGGGCGAGCGCCACGTCGAGCGGATCGGCGTCGTAGGCGCGGTCGCCGATGAGGCGGCGCGGCAACTCCTGGACGAAGCGCGAGTCAAGGGTCGGCGCGATCAACGTCACCTCGTGAGGAGTAGCCGAGGCGGCAGCCAGGCGGGTTGAAAGCGGTCAGCATGCTGCCGCCACCAGGCGCGTACGGCAGCGCTCTTGTGGTAGCTGGCGTTATCAAGCACGACGACAATGGGCTCATCGGCGGGCAGCGCCTGGGCGAGGTCGTCCAGAAATGCCATGAAGGACGTCTCCCCTTTTTGGTCGCTGAGCGTCTGGATGATGCGTCCGCTGGCATAGTCCACCGCGCCATAGATCACGAATTTGCGATCCGCGCCGGCCGCGGGGACCTTCAGCGGGGACCCTTTCTTGCGCCAGACTTTCGCCAGGTGCGGATGGGGGTGGACTTCACACTCATCGAGATAGACCAGATGGGGTCGTCCGGGCTCAGCAAGCGTTTTTTTTGCAGCCACTCCAGCAGCCGGGTGGCAGTCGCCCCGGCTTCGGCGTTCTGGCGGTGGGTCAGATCGGGGCGCGGTCGGCGATAGCGGTAGCCCAGGGTAGGGGCCACCCGATAGAGCGTGGCCACGCTGACCTGCACCTGGCGCTCGCGCAGCAGCAATGTCTGCAAATCGCGCAGCGTCCACACGGTGACGGGAAAACCGTACGCCTGCGGTCCGCGGTCGAGCGCCACGCTGAGGTAGGCCAGGCCGGCCGCATCCAGCTTGGGTGGGCGTCCGCCGCGCGCGCGATCGGCCAACCCCGCGCGTCCATCTGCACGAAAGCGCTCCTGCCAGGTGCGGACGCGATGCGGAGCCGTCCCAAAGATGCGCGCCACTTCGGCCAGTGGATGGCCTTGCTCGACCAGCAGCGCGCCTTGCGCGCGCCGCCGGACTCGCGGATCCGGATCTGTCTTGCACAGCCGCCGCAACTGTCTCACGCGCTCTTCCGCTGTGCGCGCCTGCTCCGTCTCTGCACTCAGGACGAGCCCTCCTTGCCAACCGCGCTTTCCGCCTCTGCCCTTTTACCCCTTGCCACCCCAAGACTTATGCCAATTCGCTTAGCGCTCGCGCGGCAGGCGAATTGACCTGTGGAACGAGCGCGCACTACGATACGCACTATCGCTCGCTCTGTAGCCTGCGCTCATGCGGCTGCTACGATCGCGAATCCATGAGGTTCCTGAATGATTGTCTGGCAGGGAGTCGCGTTGTTCATCGCCGGCATGTTGGCCGGAGCGCTGAATTCTGTCGCGGGCGGGGGAAGCTTCATCTCGTTTCCTACACTGCTGCTCGTAGGTGTGCCTGCGGTGCCGGCCAACGCAACCAATGCCGCGGCCGTACTGCCGGGCTCCATCGCTAGCATCCCCCCCTATCGGCGCGACCTGGCGCACGAAAAGCGTGAAGTGTTGGTATTCAGTCTGGTCAGCGCGCTTGGCGGCGTGGCGGGAGCCCTTTTGCTCGCCAGGACCCCGCAGACATTGTTCGAGCGCATGATCCCGTTCCTGCTATTTCTGGCGACCATCATCTTTGCGGCGGGCGGGCGTATTACGACGCTCTTTCGCCGTTTGAGTGGCCGATCGAAACACACGCAGGATGACCAGCCGCGGGGAAATCGCGGCGGCGCGTTCGTCGCGGTGCTCGCGATTCAGTTTGTCATCGCGCTGTACGGTGGATTCTTCGGCGGCGGCATCGGCATCATGATGCTCGCCGGATTCGCGCTGCTCGGCCTCACTGACATCCACGCAATGAACGCGCTCAAGGTCGTGCTTGCAAGCGTGATCAACGGCGTAGCGGTCGTCGCCTTCATTGTGTTGCGCCTGATCTACTGGCCTCAAATGATCGTCATGGCGGTGGGGGCCATCGTGGGTGGCTGGGCAGGCGCGCGCCTGGCGCACGAGGTTCCACAAAACGGGATACGCTGGTTCGTGATCACTGTTGGTGTTGGACTTTCCATCTACTACTTCATTCACTACCTGGTGCTGAAATAGACGCGCGAGCTGAGGTAACGTGCGATACTGTTACCCGCCGCGGCGCAATGAATCATGGCCGCGACTCTGCCGGACAGCGATAAGGCGCATGACCATGACTAACCCGCAATTCCCGGACCTGGCTGGGCTCGCATTGGGCGCGCACGCCTATCACACGGCGGAGTGGCGGCTGATAATCGATGACGCTCCGCGCGACGGCGCGTGGAATATGGCTGTCGACGAGGCGCTAATGAATGCCGTTGGTGAGGGCGAGTCTCTTCCCGTCCTGAGGCTGTATCAATGGGCGCCGCCCTGTATTTCCCTCGGGCGGCGACAGCCCCTTGCTGGTGTCGATCCGAACGCGCTCCACGCCGATGGTGTTGGGACGGTGCGTCGCGAGACGGGCGGGTGGGCCATCCTTCACACAGACGAGTTGACGTACAGCGTCACGCTACGCCCCACAGACCCTCGTGCGGACGGTCCAATCCTTGACGCCTACCGCAAACTAAGCCAGGGGCTGGTCGAAGGGCTGGCGCTTCTTGGCGTTCACGCGGAGATGAAACCCGCATCGGCTAGTGGAACGCACAACCTTTCCGCCGCCTGCTTTGAGACGCCGTCAGCCTATGAGATCACGGCGGGAGGGCGAAAGCTCATAGGCAGCGCGCAGGCTCGCCCAAATGGACGCGTACTGCAACATGGCTCGCTTCCATTGCGTGGAGACATTTCCCGCGTCACCCGCTACCTCGCATTCCCGGATGAGGAGGCCCGCGCCCACCTCGCCGACCAACTGCGCGCGCACGCCATCACACTAGCGGAGGTCGCAGGTCGGGAAATTGGCTTTGAGGAGGCCAGCCGGGCCATCAGCGCGGGCTTTTCACGCGCGCTCAATCTGACGCTCAGGCCGAGCGCGCTCACCTCGCGCGAACTCGAACAGGCCGGCGCAATCGCTGAATCCAAGCGTCTGGAGATGACCGCGTGAACGAACCTTCCGCCCCCGATGTCGACGCTGAGCCCGATAGCCGCTCAACGCTCTTGGCCCGCGCCGAGCAATTCGCGCGCGAGGTCTTGGGCGAAGACGCATCGGGCCACGACTGGAGCCACATCGACCGCGTACGCCGCCTGGCGCGCGTCATCGCGGCAGACGAGGGCGCGGACGTATTTGTGTGCGAGATTTCCGCGTTGCTACATGACATCGCCGACGAGAAGATCGCGGGCGATGAGACAGTGGGCCTACGCCGTGTCCGCGAATGGCTTGCGGCGCAGGAAGCCGACGACGTAACAGCAGATCACGTCTTGAACATTATTGCGACCATGTCATTCGCGGGCGGCGACCGCCCTCCCATGGCGACGATCGAAGGAAAAGTCGTGCAGGATGCTGACCGGCTGGACGCCATTGGGGCAGTTGGCGTGGCGCGCGCGTTCGCGTATGGTGGCAGTCGAGGCCGGCCAATGCATGATCCTTCCGTTTTGCCGCGCGCGAGCATGTCGCGTGAGGAATACCGCCATACTCAAACCCCGACGATCAATCACTTCTATGAGAAGCTATTGCTGCTCAAAGATCGTTTGAATACTACGCGCGCACGCCAGCTTGCCGAAGCGCGACACCGCTTCATGCTTGACTTTCTCGACGAGTTCTTTGCCGAATCGGACGGGCGAGCCTAGCGCATGCGACGACGCTGTTGCGTACCGCTCAGGAAGGTTGAACCGCCATGCCAAATAACAAGCACGCGCCGACTACGATTGTCTCTCTCGCCGCGGAGCCGCTGGACGTACCGTTGCTCGAACCGTTTACGATCGCGACGGGACGCATCACCGCGGCGCGCAATGTCCTGGTTCGCGTGCGTCTCTCGAACGGCATTGAAGGCCTGGGCGAAGCCGCGCCCTTTCCTCCGAGTGGTGGTGAAACGCAGGAAACTACGCTCGCTGCGGTAGGCGGCATGCTGCCCATCGTCGAAGGGTACGATGTAGCGCAGTGGCGTACGATCGCCCACCGCCTTACAGCAAATTTTGAACATCAGGCGTGCGCGCGCGCCGCCGTCGAGGCCGCCATGCTCGACGCGCTGGCGCGCTCATGGGGCATTCCACTTCACCGCTATTTTGGTGGCGCGCTGAATGAGGTCGAGACAGACATCACGATCCCTATCGAGTCGCCCGAACACATGCGTGAGCTTGCGCGCCACTATGCTGAGCGCGGGGCCGCGACGCTCAAAATCAAAGTGGGCGTGGATGTAGACGACGACCTGGACCGCGTGCTTGCGGTCGTAGAGGGCGCGCCGGACTGCGATATCATGCTCGATGGCAATCAGGGCTATACGCCCACGGAAGCCCTCGACCTCCTGCGCTCCCTCGCCTCCGAGGACGTCACACCTGTCCTGTTCGAGCAGCCCACGCATCGGCATGATTTGGATGGTCTCAAGTATGTGACCGATCGGGCGGGCGTGCCCATCGCGGCTGACGAGGCCGTCCACACTGCCGCGGATGCGTTACGCGTCGTGCGCATGGGCGCCGCTAATGTGATCAACATCAAACTGATGAAGTCAGGGTTCGCGGAGGCGCTGGACATCGCCGCTGTCTGTCGCGCCGCCCATGTTGAGCTCATGGTCGGCGCGATGATGGAGTCGCGGCTGGGCATCATGGCTTCCGCCAGTCTGGTCGCCGGGATAGGTGGCTTCCGCTATATTGATCTCGACACGCCTATGCTATTGTCGTCAGATCCATTCGAAGGCGGCTATACGCAGCGGGGCATGGTGTATGTCCTCGATGGCGCCACGCCTGGCATGGGTGTCTCCCTTGCGGAAATCTCCGACGAAGAGGACGAAGGCGAGGGAGAAAAAGAGGTAGCGATTACGATGCCCGGCGCGACGGATGACGACGAGGACGACGCGGAGTAACACCGCACGTCTCGCGCGGTCACCGACCACCCGTCATCACCGTCTCACAGGTGTTTGCCCAACCAGCGCTTTATAGATGGCGTCAAGGTCAGCATAGGAATACTCTGCGCCTCGTGGCTGAAGCGCCAATCCCTCCGCATCCCTAAACGGCTGGTAGATGGCGATAGCTGGTTCGCCAATGACCTCTACTCGCATGCGCGGTTCGGCGGCGACCAGCACAGGGTCAACCTGTATGTCGCGCAGACCAGCCAGCGCAAGAGTCCCTTTCACGCGATCAGCCGCGTAACGGGCCTGATCGATTGGGTTCTTGCGTCCGGGCTCCCAGGCGGAGCGATCACGCGGGAGGAACAGCCATTCATCGCCGTTGCAGCGAAACACGCCACGCCACGCCTTGACTTCGAAGACGGTGACTCCATGCGGCCCCATGAGAACGCCGTCGATGTCACCTCCAGTGCGAAACGGCGCTGGAGGCGTGTAATTCCGCAGCAGCAGATAACGGTTGTCGAGTCGTTGCGCCAGAAACCAGATGAGCGCATGTTCACCTTGCAGCCCGCGGCGGTAGAGTTCTGCCTCTTGTAAAGCAGCCGCGCTCGCAGCCTGAGCGCGCTTCCGCTCGCGCATGGGGCCGCCGGTAAGACGCCACCACAGTGCGCGCCAGACTCCGCGGGGCGCTTCAGGTCGCGACTGCGCGGCGCTCGTCGCATGCTGGGCGGCCCACTCGTTCGCCGCTACGCGCTCATAGAGATAGTTCGAGCAATCTACAACCCACATCCGTGTCTCCCGCCCCAAGCGGCGAACCGCCCCGCATGTCCTCCACCAAGGCGCGGGCGTCAGACACCGCTCGCTCCCCTTATACATTCAGTATAGCTGAGGGCGCGGCGAGGCGCGCAAGATGTGACCGATGGGCTGGGATATCTGGAGGGCCTGCCGGTTGCGCGTTGGAGGTTCGGGGCCGCCTACCGCGCGACGGTGATAGCGCCGTTTGGCGCTAGCGGAGGTCAGGCCAGACGCGCGACCGGGCGCCCATTCCGCCAAGTATGCGTTCGATCGCCATCTGCGCCCGACGGACATAATCGCTCGCAAGACCTGGTGGCGTGAGCACACGAAGGAATCGTTCAGGCGGCTCCGACACTCGCTGGCCGGCGTGCGCCTCGCTCATGCGCGATAGGAGTGGCGGCAGTGGCCTCTCCACACGCGAAACCACAAATGTCACGACAACGTCATCTTCGCTCAAACCCGACTCCATCGCAATGCGCGCCTCGAGCGCCAACCGGCCCTCGGCTCGCGCGAAAGCGGTCGCGACATCGGTAGCGGCGTCCAAGACGTCGCCCTCCCAAGTGGTCTGATATGGCTGCCGCGCGAGGATTCGCCCGACCAGCGTTCGAGAGTCAGGGCACGCCCGCAAGAACACCAGCGCCTCACCATCGGTAAAGTCGAAGAAATTACCGTCAATGTGGCCGGACACGGCCGCAAGATCTATTGCCTTGCGCAGCATCCCGTGCGCCGCGCCATTCATGGGGTCGCTCTGGAGAAACTGGAATACAACGGCGCGATCGGTCTGCCACGCGCGGGCTTGCGACCAGAGATCATCAGTCAGCGCGACTTCCTCCTCACCGTTCGGCCCTGCGACGAGGCGAAGGCCGCGGGCGACCACGCGGCCATCATGCATAGGCTCACCGAGTTCCGCTGCCCGCATGAAGCGCGCGACATGGTCCAGATTATCGTAGTCCAGGCGGCCATTGAGCAGCGCCGCGCGACCGACATTTCCGCTCGCTGAGATGAGTGAGCCTACCTCGTCAATATCGAGCCAGTTCAGTAGGCGCGCCGCCGAGCGATTTGCCCGCATAATCACGCGACGAAAGAGCGCCACGGAGCGCGTCTCGTGGTCCATGCCGAGCCGCTCCACCATGAGCGGTTCAGAAAGGTGAGAGAATGGCCCGTGCCCGATGTCATGCGCCAGCGCCGCGGCTTGCAGCGCCCGATCGCGCGGGCGCGACAGGCGGGCGAGATAATAGACCCCTAGACTGTGGATCAACCGCGATGGAAACGCGCGACCGAACAGGATAGAGCCAGGTATATCAGACAGTGACACATCACGCAGCCGCTGGAATTCAGGTTCCTGAAGCAGCGTTTGCGCCCAGCGAGAGATCGGGATCGACTGATAGAGATCATCCGGGACGGTGCGGAATGCGCGCCGCCCACTCGTTTCGGTGGGCGTAGCGCCTGCCGCTACATTAGTCCAGAGATTATCCTCTGCGGTCGACGCCACGAATCTTCCCCTATGTTCAATCGCTGGCACAATAATCGCCTCCTGGCGTCAAGATAGCAGACCTCGCCCAAGCGCGGCAAGCGCTCCCCTCGTCGTACACTGGTTGCATGGATATTTACGGCGTCACGCCGTCTCTGATCAAAGGCTGGATACTCGTGGGTCCTCACAATGAATTCGAGTTACCGCAACTTCAGGTCGCGCTGCCAGCCAGCATCGACGACGCCCTCACCCACGAGTGGCTGGTGACCAACGGCGCTGGTGGCTATGCGATGGGTTCACTCCCCGGCGCTCCTACTCGTGGATATCACGGCTACCTGATCGCCGCGCCACGTGTCCCGCAAGAGCGCCTCAACCTGGTCACGCAACTCATCGAAACCGTCACCTTGAGTGACGGCCGCGAGATCGCTCTATGCGCCTGTGAAAACAGCGCTGGCGGATTCTCACCCAATGGGTACCCCCAGTTGCGCTCATTCACGCTTGACGGCTTGATCCCGCGGTTCACCTTTCAGTTGGCGCCGGGCTTGACGCTGGAAAAAACCATCTGGATGGAACACGGCTCTGATATGACATTCGTGCGCTACCACTGCCAGGCGGAAGAAGCGGCAGCGCCAATCACGCTCCGCATCCAGCCGTACTGTGTCTACCGGGACCACCACGCGGAGCAACACGGCGCGCCGGACTGGAAGTTTGACGTTTTGCCCATCACGCTCGCTGGAGCGTCAGGTCCTGTCGGGTGCACGGTGCGCGCACGGCCCGACGCCGTTCCATACTACCTGATTGGTGGCGCGGCGCGCTTCATAGTCGGGGGTTCGTGGCGCTGGGGAATAAAGCATCGCGTTGAGCGCGAGCGCGGCCTGAATGATACCGAGGACGTTTACATCCCTGGCGAATTCACGATCTCACTGGAACCGGGAACCGTTTCGAGCCTGGTCATCGCTACCGGCGCGTTTGTATCCGCGAGCGCTGACGAGAGCGCGCTTGGCGGCGTCGATCATGAGTCCGCGGTGGAAGCGGCATATCAGCGAGAGCGCGCGCGCCAACGCGCTCTGCTCACAGCGGCTGGCGCCCCCACTGACGAGTTCGTTGCGCGGCTCACGCTCGCCGCTGATCAGTTTATCGTTGGACGCAGACCCCCGCCGGCGGTTTTCGACGCGAGACAGGCCGATCCTGCTGTCACAATCATCGCTGGGTATCCCTGGTTTACCGACTGGGGCCGGGACAGTATGATCGCACTGCCGGGATTGCTCCTTGGCACTGGTCGCGCCGAGGAAGCGCGCGGGCTGATCCGCGGCTTTGCGGGATTTATGAGCGAGGGTATGATCCCAAACGGGTTTCCCGACAGCGCGGACTCCTCACCCGAGTACAACACCGTGGACGCGACGCTCTGGCTCTTCCATGCGATTGACCGCTACCTCGAAGCGCACAATGACCAGGATCTGCTCGAAGAGTTGTTCCCCGCGCTGGACAGTGTTATTCTATGGCACGCTCGCGGGACACGTTACGGCATTCGCGTTGACCCCTCCGATGGGCTGCTCTATGCAGGGGCGGAAGGTATCCAACTGACGTGGATGGACGCGAAGGTCGATGACTGGGTCGTGACACCTCGCCGTGGGAAACCCGTCGAGATCAATGCGCTTTGGTACCGCGCAATGACGTTGATTACGGATTGGGCGCGGCGACTAGGTCATGATGAGGCGGACATCGCTGTCTATCAGGCGCTCGCTGCACAGGTGCGCGCGAATTTCGCCGCTCGTTTCTGGTCCCCGGATTGCGGCTATCTCTTTGATGTCGTGGACGTAAACGGCCAACCTGGAGCCACTGATCCCGCATTGCGACCAAATCAGATCATCGCGCTAGCCGTCGCTCCAGAACTGGTGAGTCCAAGCCAAGGCCGCAGCGCGATTGAAAAGGCTCAGAGCGCGCTTCTGGCGCCTCTGGGGCTGCGGACACTCTCCCCCTCTGATCCGGCCTATCTCGGCCAGTATGGCGGCGACCGGCGAACACGAGACGCCGCCTATCATCAGGGTACAGTGTGGCCCTGGCTCATCGGCGCCTATGCCGACGCCCACACGGTGTTCTTTCCGGAGGAAGACAGCGGCAGCTTGCATGCGCGCCTCCTCGCTCCGTTCAAGGCGCATTTGAGCGTCGCCGGAAGTGGATCGATTAGCGAGGTCACGTCGGGCGACCCACCGTTCGCGCTAGGTGGTTGCCCCTATCAAGCTTGGAGCGTTGCGGAAGCGCTGCGACTTGCGCAGGCGCCTCAATAACGTTCTACGAACCAGCGAGCGGCGGAGGCTGACGCGGGTCAACGGAATCGGAAACAGTTAGGGATCCCTCGTTGTCGCGCGTGTTGTGGTGGCGAGCTCGTAGGCTGAGCCAGGTCGCCAGCCCCATCAACGCTAGCGCGAACGCGCCAATGATCAGCGCGATTGGCGAGCCGTTCGTCACGGCCAGCACGGCCCCACGGATGGCGGCGACTCCGACAAACGCAGATGCGGTGAGCGCAAGGACACGGTTGCGTAATCCAACGGCGATGAGCGTGAGAACGAGCGCCTCCAGCGCCAGCGTGAGGATATAGATCCACTGCGCGTCGCGCGGCTCGGTTACCGACTGCGTGAATGTGGGGATCGTCAGGATGAGCGCTCCTCCAATGGAGAACGCCTGACTCAACCATGCGGGCGCCCGAAGCCGCCTGTCCACTGGCAGCAGCGCGCCCACAACCAGCTGGGCGCTGCCAGGCGCGACGATCAACGCCTGTAAATTCGTGACGCCAAACCACCGAATCTGCCACGTAACAGCAAGCGCCAGCGTCTCGATCGCCACGTAGGCCGCGGGACGCCACCCGGTCAAAGCTCCCTCATAGAACAGTATCCCGCTCAGTGAAGCAAGTGTCACGGCAGCTACGAGCGTGGCGGATGTATGCGCGGCGAATGCATCTGGAGCAACAATGCCAGCGCTGGCCGCTCCGAAGGCAATGAGCAGACCCGCGCCGCGGCTGATCCAACGCCCAGCGATGCGAGGGTCTTCTAACGAGGCGCGCGTGTCGGCAGAGCGCGCGATCCCTTGAAGCCAGGAGCCGGATCTCCGGCGTAGCCAGGGAAGCCGTGCCCAGACAAGCCCGACAAGCCCGACACCCCAGCTCAGTCCGGCAAACGACAGGATGCTGGTCCATTCCTGCCAGCCGAGAGCCTCCCCTAGCGCGGGGATCGCAAGACCCGCGAACACATAGGCAATGATGAGCGCGTCTGGACGCGACTCCAGCGCGGCGAGCAACCAGGTCGTGACCCCTAGCACGCCAAGCGCGATGGGCTCAAACGACGGGATGGACTGGTGGCTCTGCCAGGTCGATGCGAGCGCAGCCACAGCCCCAGCGCCATAGAGAGGCAACGCCCAACGGCCACCCCGCCATCGCGACATGGTGAACGCGAGCGCCGCCAGCGCCAGCGCGAGTGGCAGCAACCACCTTCCATCAGGCTGCGCCAGCGCTGCGCCGCTGGCGTAGAGCGCCGGAGCGAAGACCGCCCACTTGTTGTCCTCAATCAGCGCGATGCCAAGAGCTACGGCGGCATATACCAGGAGCACACCTTCGAACAGTCCAGCATAACTGGGCATGGTCACCGCTTGAGGAATGGGGAATAACGAACCGATCACTGCGGTCACGTAGAACGTCAGCGCCCACGACCGGCCCAGTTTGACTCTCGACAGCGCCCCGAGTCCAGCGAACGTCAATGTGAGGACAACGAACACGCCTAGTCCAGCGAAAATATCCAGATGCAATTGTGGTACTTCGACGAAGGCGACGAGCGCATACAGGACGGACCCTGACGAGATCAAGGGCTTCCGCTCCTGCCAGGCGACGAGCCACGCCACCACTGCGAGGACGAGCGCGGAGACTTCGACGTACCACGCCTCTGCGGGATGCGCGAGGCCATGCGCGACCGTGAAGGCCGACCCAATCGCCGCTATGCCGTAGAGCGGGATGCCCCACCAGCGTCCCAACCGCGCGCGGGCCAGCGCCCCAAACCCCACGATCAGCAGCGTCAGCGCCAGCAGGATGGTGAACTGCAGCCGAGCATCGATGGGCAAGGCTCCGGCGTTGACGAACGCCGCCACAGCGTATGACGTGGCGCCAGCAGTGAACCAGGGCTGTCCCTCCCGCCAGGCGATAAGCCAGGCGGCCGCGCCAAAGACCAGCGCCGCCACCTCCAAATAGCCCGCAAGCCCTGGGGTCGAGAAGCCCGTCACCAGCGCGAAGACTGACCCGGTCGCGGCGATCCCATACAATGGGATCCCCCAGAACCGCCCCAACCCCGTGCGCGCCAGCGCGCCAAACCCCGCGATTAGTAGCGTCAGTCCGACGAGGATGGTGAACTGGAGGCGCACATCGATGGGCAACGCGGTAGTGTTGACGAACGTCACCACGGCGTATGGCGCAACGCCCAACGACAGCCAGGGTTCCCGTTCCTGCCAAGCGATGACCCAGGCGGCTGCGCCAAATATCAGGGAGGCGATTTCGAGATGGCCGGTTAGGGCAGGCGTGGAGAATCCCATGACCAGCGTGAAGGCCGACCCAATCGCCGCTATGCCGTAGAGCGGGATGCCCCACCAGCGTCCCAACCGCGCGCGGGCCAGCGCCCCAAACCCCACGATCAGCAGCGTCAGCGCCACGAGGATGCCAAACTTCCCGACATCGCGTACTGGAAGCGCTGTGGCCTCGAAAAAAGCCACCACAGCGTACGGAGCCGCGGCCCAGGTCAGCCATGGCAAGTCTTCTTGCCAGGCGACGAGCCAGGCGACAGTCATGAAGGCCAACGCAAGCGTCACGGCGCTCGCTGGACTGCCCTGCGGGGTTAATATCGCATCGAGCACCGCAACCACGGAAGATATCGCGGCGGCTCCGTGCCAGGGAATGCCCCAGGTGCGTCCGCGCGCCAATCGCGAGAGCGTGCCAGCGCATGCCAGCGCAAGAGTCAGCATCGCGACCGGCCAGAGACTGTTCGCCGCGGCGAGGCTGAGCAACGAGACTGCCGCAGGAACTGACTGCCACCACGCGCTCCGCTCACGCAACGCCGCAAGCGCCATGAGAAGTGACACGGCTAACGCCGAGATCCCCGCCGGACCTAGCGCAAAGTGCGCGATTCCAGGGGGGATATCAGCAAACGGCTGCGTAAGGCGAATCGACGTGGCTGGAGCCGCCACAAGCGCCACGAGGTACACGGGCGCCGCGTACATGCGTCCAGCGCCGAAGTACCACACAAGCCCAGCCACTGCGATGGCGGGACCTACCGCGACGATAGCGAGCCCAGTCGACGCGTTGATGATGAAAATCAGGACCGCGGCTATGCCGAAGAAGGCGCCGAGAACGCCCGATGGAATGGGCCAGCGTTCGATCCGGCCTACGATAATCGATGTGACAGCAAATACACCTAGCACAGCGGCCGCATATGGCCCGGTATGCGCTACCAGAAGCAGGCTTGTGACAGCCGATCCGACGAGCGCGGTGCTGTGCGTAGCCGTTCGCAGATTGCGCGCGCCGGAGAACGCTGGCGCCACGAACTTCAGGAGCACGCCAATGGCTGTGAACACGAGCGCTAGCCCCGCGTAAAGACTCGGCAGCTCAAGCCACGCCGTGGCGAAAGCATCCGATTGCGCGTTGAGCAATGTCGACGGGACGAGCGACTCGAACGCGGAGAAAGCGCCAATGAGCGCAAACACCCCACCACCGACGCCCCAAAGCGCTGGCCACCCAACCACCCCACGCGCTGCGTAAATGGCGCCCAACGCGAATCCGGCCAGGCACGCGCTCAACATTGGAATGTGCGGTGAAGTTAGGGGAGCGCCCATTAGGACGCCCACTCCAGCCAGTGACATCGCGAGCGCCTGTATCCCGATGACCAGGCCAGAGAATGCAGCCAGCCGCCTTCGCAGCACCAGAACGAATACTCCCTCGGCAAGCGCTGCGCCCGCCAGCGTGTAGACCAATACTTCGGCGCTCGCGCCCATCGCCAGCGCGATCGAGCAAACGCTCATCGCGGCAAACGCGGCGACAAGCCAGGCAGTGAACGGACTGAACCCTGTCACCGCTGGACTTGCCAGCGTTGGGAGTGTCTTGAACCAGGCAAAGGCAAGCGCTGTAAGCACCAACGAGGTGAGCGCGAGCGCCAGAAGGGCTGAGGTCGCCTGCGCGAAATACGCTGCCGCACCGACCTCCACCACCGCCAACCTGCCAATAAACAACGCAATCGCAGACAAAGCAGCCAGGCTCGAAATGACGGCGCTGAACGCCATCGCGGAGACTGACATCCAGGCGATCGCGCCTTCTGGCCATCTCATGCTGAGAACGCGCGGCGCCAGCAGGACGAGGGCGCTAACGGCCAGCGCCAGCATCCACCATTCAAATGATGCGCCGGCCCAAAGTGGCACAGTAACGATCGCCCCGATCACCGAGGCCCAACCAAGATAGGCATAGGTAACGAAGCGTGTGCGCGCCGCGAGCGCGATGTAGACCACAGCCGCGTAGGCCGCCGCGATACACACCATGCCTTGCGCGGAAAGCCCCTGGCCTCGTAGCGCGAAGAGGTAAACAGCGAGCGCTTCAAGCGGTGTCGCAAGTGCGAAGACTCCCAAATACACCCGGCTCACCGTGCGAAGCGCGTGGAAGCGGCGTAGCCCAATGCCCAGCGCGCCGAAGACCACATAGACGAACGTCACGCCACCGAGTTTGAGGAGCGGATCTAGCCCGCTCGATGCCGTCACCTCAAAGGTCAGCGTCGCGATTAGCAGCAGGAACCCGCCCAGGTAGGCCAGAATGGATATCGCCTGATCGGCGATGAAAGCGCGCCAGGAAAACATCGGACCATGGTGGACAGGCGGAGGCGGCGCGACTGGCTTGGACGGAGTCGCCGCCACGGGAATGGACGCGGCTCGAGTGACTTGAGCGCCAGGAGGCATAGGGGCCGGCGCGGATAATACGCCTGCGGCCGCCGGTGGCTGAGCGACAGGTGGGAACGGCGCAGGCGCGACGCCCGGCGCGCCCTGGGGTTGAGGCGTAATTAGGGGAGCTGGAACGTTCGTGGTCGCGGGAGTTTTCATGGACGAAACGACGCGTGGCCGCCGAGCTTCAAGGTAACGCTCGAGCAGTTGGGTCTTTAGCGCACTGACCGTCAGGTCGCCTTCACCGCGCGCGATTGTCTCGTCCAGTTCCCGCAACGTTTCATACATGCGCTGGAGTTGACGAAGCAAGGCGGGCGCGACAGCCTCGCCGCACCGAAGACAGTACTGCGCGCCAGGCGGATTCGGGTACCTACATTGTGCGCACGTGATCGTGGATGATGGCGGAGCCATACTCAGCCCTCCAGGTCCGCAGGATGTGGACTTCCGGCCAGGTCGAAGCGTTGGTTCCCACCACGCGCATTGCCTATACTAACGAGTGTATACCGCGGAAAGCTCCTCTTGTATCACCAGCAACTCACATTTCATGTGGAGGCCGTCACAAATCTCCGTGGGTCAGTCAATCTGGATACGGTACCCTCGCCCGGGCATCTGGCGGTCAGACGCCTAGTGTCGAAACTAGCGTCGCAATCCCACTCTGAGGAAGTGAACTCAAACTTGGAAATCGATCATACTGTGGTGGGAGGAACATCAGTGGAAAATGCCGTCCGGCTCAGCGCGATGGCGTTTCGCGCCTTTTGGGTCATCAACCTGCTCATCGGCGTCTTCGCCGCATTCACCAGATCGGCCCCGGCCTGGGTCGGCGTTCATGTGGCGATCGGCATGGTCATCGTTATTCTACTTTTCTTTCTCGGACTGCCCCAGGCGCTCGGCAAGGGCGGCTCGCTCGTTCTCATGGCGGGTACTTTCATGGTTGGCCTGGGCGTCGCGCTGATCGGCATGACACAGACGCTGGTAACCAATCTCATCGCTTTCCGCATCATCCAGACGCTGCACATTTTCCTGGTAGTCTCTGCCATCGCGCTTGCCGAAATATGCGTCCGGCGATATTTCGGTGGACTCGCGGCCCAGCGGGCGACAACATCAAGCGCGCAGTCAGACGCTGGCTCACCTCCAGCCTAGCGCTTAAGTAGACGCCGCCAAACCGCTAGGGATATACTGTTTGGGCGCGTTCGCCTGTTGCGCGCCATTCCAGGACACTCATTCGACCGGAGAATTCACCGCATGACAGCGCCGCGCCCGACAGCGCCAGCCAATCCGCAGGACTTCATCGCGCGGCTTACCGCGCTGCTCCAGGAAGCGACGGCGAGATACATTCGCGACGAGGGCTTGTCGATCTCAGTCGACGCTCTGCCCTTTGATGTGCGCTCTACAACGCAGGCCAGCTTTGGCGACTACAGCATGCCGTTGATGCCGTGGGCGGCGAAGACCCGTGTCGGCCGCCCGCCAATGGTCATCGCGGAAGCGCTGGCGACCAGGCTGCGCGCTATGGAACAGCCCGCCATCCGCGCTGTGAGCGTCGCGCCGCCCGGCTTCATCAACATCACGATGAATCGCGCCCAGGTCGGTGCGCAAATTATCGGTCAGATACATGCCGCAGGAGACACATTCGGTCACAGCACAACGGGCGCTGGGGTCAAAGTCGTCATCGAGCATACAAACATCAACAGCAACAAGGCCGCGCACGTAGGCCACCTGCGCAACTCCTGCATTGGCGACACAGTCGCGCGCGCGTTGCGCACGCAGGCCTATCAAGTCGAAGTCCAGAACTATATTGACGATACTGGAGTGCAAGTAGCGGATGTGGTCGTTGGCCTGACGCTGCTATCGCGTGGTGAGCTCACCATCGAGGGCGGGCCCGATCAGCTTCCTGACGAATCGTTTGACTACTATTGCTCGCGCGTGTACGTCGCAACGGGCAAGGCATACGAGGCGCGCCCAGAGTTACTCGAGATGCGCAGGGCAGTGCTACATGCCATTGAAGCTGGCTCAGAAGCCATACCCGCTGGCGAGCCAGACTTCGCTGCGCAGGCGGCCGACCTCTCCACGAGGATCGTGAGGGCGCACCTCGGCACAATGTCGCGCCTGAATGTCTATTATGACCTGCTCACCTGGGAATCCGCGATTCTCCACGCCGGACTGTGGCGCAACACCTTCGCAATGCTCCGCGACAGCGGTGTCCTCCGCAAGCCGACATCAGGTCCGGCAAAAGATTGCTGGATTCTACCCTTTGGTGATGGTGACAACGAAACTATTGAAGGCGACCGCACAGCAGACAAAATCCTCGTCAAGAGCGACGGCACCGCGACGTACACTGGTAAGGACATCGCCTATCAGCTATGGAAATTCGGCCTGAGCGATGATCCACGGATCGGCGTCCGCTTTCACTTCATCCCATGGGGCGCACAGGCGAACAGGCAGCAACTCTGGACCATGCGCGCCACGGTCAGCGCGAAAGAGGCCCGCAAAGAGGCCAAGCCGGCGCGCTTCGGACATGCCGATCGGGTCGTCAATGTCATCGATACCCGGCAGTCCTATCCACAGCAGGTCGTCTATGAAAGCTTGCGCAGGCTTGGCTATACCGAGCAGGCGGACAACTCGACGCATCTGGCCTATGAGGTGGTAGCGCTCTCGCCCGCAGCCGCCGCGAGTCTGGGCGTGGATATCAGTGACGGCCGCGCTTCCTATGCAATGTCTGGCCGCAAGGGCATCGAGATCAAAGCGGATGACCTGATCAATCTGGCGATCGAGCGCCTGATGACCGCGCGCGAGGAAGGGCCAGACGGCGGCATGTCGCGGGAGACCGCCGCGGCGCTCGCGGCGTCAGCGATCAGGTATTTCATGGTGCGCTTCGATTTGCAACAGATCATTGTGCTCGACATTGACCAGGCGCTGCGATCGAACGGCGACAGCGGCGTCTATCTGCAATACGCGCACGCGCGATCTCACAGCATCCAGCGCCGCCTTGCGGAGGAAGGATATGCGATCCCAAATGCGCTGGACGAGACGCCAGCCACGCTCGACCAGAGCGAGTGGGACCTCCTGCGCCATCTCGACGCCTGGCCGCGCGCGCTCGCCGAGGCCGCGGCCCTCTTAGAGCCGCATCGTATCGCCAGCTATGCGTTCGATCTGGCGACCCGCTTCAGCGACTTCTACGACCATACGCCACCCGTGCTCCGTGAAACTGACCCTGTGGCGAAAGCCTTCCGCGCGTCGCTCGTCCGTGAGACTGGCCAGGTGCTGCGTAATGCGCTGACAACGCTCGGTTTCGTACCGCTCGAGCGCCTTTAGGCGGCCTCACACGCGTTATGAAGCCCCTGACCCTCACCGCAAGGGTGAGCGCCAGGGGCTCCGACCTGGTGTAGCGCCACAAACGCGCTACCGCTGGGCAATCTGCGCCGCCTGATTGAGCGCCCGGAGCGTCAATGTGCGCGTAAGGTGCGCGCGATAATCGGCGGAGGCATAGTAATCGCTGAGCATGTCAAGGCCATCCGCTGCGTGCGCGCTGGCTTGCGCGGCGGCGTGCGCGAACGGCTGGCCATTCAACGCCTGCTCCACTCCCGTAGCGCGCGTAGCATGCGTACCAGCGCCAGTGATTGCCACCCGCGCTCCGACGCATACCCCACTTGGATCGAGCGTGACCACCGCGGCTACACCAACCACCGCATACCCACTGGCTGGATGCCGGTGTTTGACATAGGCCGTGCCGGTATGGGGGGTGTCGGTCGCCTCCAGCCTGACCGAGGTGAGCAACTCGTTTGGCTGAAGCGCGGTCGTCAACAGGTCGGTAAAGAAATCAGAGCCCGCGATTGTTCGCTCTCCCCCGGGCCCCGCCGCACGCATCTGCGCGTTCATCGCCAGCGCGACCGCTGGGAAATCGCCCGCAGGATCGGCGTGCGCTAGACTGCCACCAATCGTGCCCCGCGAGCGCACCTGCGGGTCCGCGACTTGTCGCAGACACTGGACAACTAGAGGCGCTTTGCTCTGGGATATGGGGGAATCCAGCGCCTGGGAGTACGTAGTCATAGCGCCATAGATAACCCCGGTTCCGTCGGAGCGAATGCCACGCAACTCGGGAATATTCCGCAAGTCGACCAGCGCCCCGGGATTCGCTAGCCGCAGTTTCATCAAGGGCAATAGGCTCTGCCCACCCGCGAGCGCCTTCGTCTCGCCATTGCCTCCCGCAATCAGCGTGAGCGCTTCGCTGACGCTGCCAGGAGCCTGGTAGTCAAATTCAGCTGGAAACATGGATGGTCACTCCTCGTCCTGGCTGCGGCTCAGGCGCCTGTCGTCCCACCGCTTCGCGCCGCCTGAATCGCGCGCCAGACACGCTCCGGCGTCAGCGGCATGTCAATGTGCTTGATCCCCAACGGGGAGAGCGCGTCACACACCGCGTTGACCACAGCCTGGCTGGACGCGATCGTGCCGGTCTCGCCGACACCCTTGATCCCTGTCAGGTTGTGAGGGCACGGCGTCTCGGTGCGCGCGGTCTCCATGTGCGGAATCTGCGTCGCATTCGGCACGGTATAGTCGAGCATGCTGCCGGTGAGGAAGTTGCCGTCCTCATCGTAGATCGCGTGCTCGTAGAGCGCCTGACCGATGCCTTGCGCCACGCCGCCGTGGACCTGGCCATCAACGATCATCGGATTGATCACCTTGCCAACATCATCCACGGCGATGTATCGCAGAATCTTGACCTCGCCTGTTTCCTCGTCTACCTCGACCACGCACGCATGCGCGCCGAAGGGATACGTGAAGTTCGTTGGGTCGTGGAAGTTGCTCTCTTCCAGGCCAGGATCCATACCCTCAGGCATGTTCCAGGCGAGGTTGGCCATCAGGGCGACCTCCTGAATGGTCTTCATCTTGGCTGGGCTGCCCTGAACGAAGTACGTCCCATGATCGTGGACGACATCATCGGGGTTCGCCTCGAGTAGGTGCGCGGCGAGCTTTTTCGCCTTCTCGATCACTTTCTGGGTCGCCTTAAAGATGGCCGTGCCGCCTACCGCGGTGGTCCGGCTACCATAGGTGCCCCAGCCCATCGGAATGGCGCTCGTATCGCCGTGAACGACCTCGATGTCCTCGACTGGCACACCGAGTTCCTCCGAAACCAACTGCGCGAAGGTCGTCTCTTCACCCTGCCCATGGGGGCTGGTGCCAGTGAGCACGATAACCTTCCCCGTGGCCAGAACGCGCACTGTGGCCGGCTCCCAGAGTCCGCCCTGAAAGCCCATCGCGCCGGCAGCTTTTGACGGCGCCAGGCCGCACACTTCGACGTAGGTCGACAGGCCGATGCCAAGGTGCTTGCCGTGCTGGCGCGCTTCGGCTTGCTGCTGGCGAAAGCCCTGGTAATTGACCATTTGCAGAGCCATATCCAGGGTCTTCTCGTAGTCGCCGCTGTCGTAGGACAGTGTTCCCGCCGATGTATACGGGAACGCGCTTGCCGGAATGAAGTTCTTCCGCCGCACATCGGCCGGGTCCATTTTCAACTCGTTCGCCAACAGATCGGCCATGCGCTCGATGAGGAAGGCGGCCTCAGGGCGTCCGGCGCCTCGATAGGCGTCTGTCGGTGTAGTGTTCGTCACCGCGCCAAAGACATCGCAGCGATAATTCTCGATCGTGTAGCAGCCAGGCACGATCAGTGCGAAGAGCCACGTCGGCACGCCTGGAGCGGCCGTTGACAGATGTGCGCCCATGTTCGCGTGGTTCACCACCCGCAGGCTCGTCATCTTCCCATCGCGGTTGGCGCCAAGCTCCGCATCAATGATCATGTCACGACCGTGAATGGTAGCGACAAAATTCTCGCGCCGATCTTCGGTCCAACGCACGGGGCGTTTGAGCTTGCGGGACGCGAAGATTGCCAGCGCATCCCCGGCGTAGAACGGGATCTTCGACCCGAAACCGCCGCCCACATCCCGCGCGACTACCCGGATCTTGTTTTCAGGGATCCCCTGGGTGGCCGCGATCAGAAAGCGGACGATGTGCGGGTTCTGCGTCGTGTTGTAGAAGGTGAGCTCTCCGGCGCCATGGTTCCAGTCGGCGACCGCCGAGCGCGGCTCCATCGCATTGGGAACCAGCCGCTGCTGGATGAAGCGCTGGCGCAGACGCACCTCGGCCGCGGCCATAGAGCCATCTGGATCTCCATTGGCGAATTTCCAGTGGAAGACCTGATTGTTTGCCACGTCATCGTAGAGTTGCGGCGCGCCCGGCTTGAGCGCGTCTTCCTGGTTCACTACCGCGGGCAGTGTGTCGTACTCAACCTCGATGAGGTCGAGCGCATCATCCGCGATGTAGGAATTTTCAGCAACCACGACCGCCACGGGGTCGCCAACAAACCGCACCTTATCAGTGGCGAGCGCGGTGTAGACGGGAACCTTCAGATCAGAGTCAGGCAGCAGCCAGGCGGTGGGCATCGGAGGCACACCTTCCAGATCGGCCGCGGTGAATACAGCGACCACACCTGGATGCGCTTTGGCCTTCGAAGTGTCCAGACGCGTAATGCGCGCGTGCGCATGGGGGCTGCGCAGCATGGTCATCTGGAGCATGCCGGGCAGTTTGAAGTCATCAGTGTAGGCGCCTTCGCCCGTGATCAGGCGTGGGTCCTCGCGGCGCTTGACGGATGCGCCGAACATACGGGTAACGGCCATCCGTTAGTTCTCCTCTCCGCCCGGTGAGCCAGCGCCAACCGCCTGGCCGGGATTGCGCATCGCGGCGGCCGCGCTCTGCACCGCTTCAACGATGTTCTGATACCCTGTGCAGCGGCAGAGATTCCCTTCCAGTTGCTCGCGGATCTCGGCCTCGGTAGGGTTCGGGTTACGCTTGAGGATGCCGACCGCCGCCATCATCATGCCCGGCGTGCAGAAGCCGCACTGAAGGCCGTGTTTCTCCCAGAATGCGTCCTGAATCGGATGGTACTTGCCATCCCTCGCCAACCCCTCGACGGTCATGACCTCTGCTCCGTCGGCCTGAACCGCCAGCACCATGCAGCTTTTCACCGTCTGCCCGTTGAGCATCACAGTGCATGCGCCGCATTGACCTGTGTCGCACCCAATATGTGTGCCGGTCAGATCGAGGTTCTCGCGCAAGTAGCTGACTAGCAGGGTTCTCGGATCGACCTCTCCAGTGCGTTCCACTCCGTTAACAGTGACTCGAACTGACCGCTTCATCGCTTGTCCTTCCTCATCGTGCGCAGCGCGCCGCCGGCGCCGGAGGCCAGCGGAATGTCACCCTTCAATAGCCAAATAGGGTCACAAGCGCATGCGCTCTGAGTGGTTGGATCAATTGAGGCTCCGCTCTTGATCAGGCGAGAGGACCACAGGTGATCCAAAACTACGAGAAACACACTACCCGGACGAATATGACGCCAACACTAATAGCCGGCGCCGGCAGCGTACTGGCGAATGTCGCCAGTACGGAAAACGCTCGTCAGAGGGTACGAAGCGAGCCTGGCATAACTGGCGCGAGACCTGCATCTATCGTGGAGCGTGCAAAGGCAAGAGATGAATGGCAAAGACAGAGGCGCGCACGCCGCGCGATGTCACTGACAGGCGATCCTTCAGCCTGGAAAAGCAAGTCCTCGCAGGTGTCCATCAATGCCCTCCCGCGCGTCGTCGCGCACGCTGAAATCGCCAGGATCTCGCCGAAGGGTAGAGGAAGTGGCCAGATCACTCCCTGGATGCCGCGACAGTTGTATTAGGGAAAATGAGAACGCTCAACCAAATGATCGGATGAGACGTAACGGGGAAGTCACTGGTACTGTAGCACAACCACCCCACGCAAGTGTAGATACGCGCGCTTGCTCTGCGCGCCTGAGGCGCGCGCGGCGCAGCGAATCGTGATACACTGGTACGATCTGCGCCATTTCGCCCTCTCGCCCGCGTGTCGTCGCCGCTGTCATCCGGCTTTTCACAGGATTGACTGAGTGGCGGCGCACTCCGTTTGACCCCCAAATTGACCACCTTTCCCGCCAGCTAACAGGTTTCGCGAACTCGAGCGAACAGTCTCGAACTGATCGCGATGTTGTCTATCATGATTCTATCACCAACGATAGACACAGATAACAAGCCCAGCCACGAGCATGACTTCGCGCACGTTTGGTCAGACGCCCCCCAGGAGCGGCGGAGAAGCTACGACGGTGGGCGGTCGAGATTGTTCCGCTCGAGGTCTGGGGATCCAGGGCTGAGGAGCTGGCTCAGCTTCTCGACCGCCTCTCGCTGCATGTGCGGCAAGACGTGGCTGTAGAGCGTCAGCGTCAGGTTGACAGACGAGTGGCCCAGCATCTCGGCTACCACCTTTGGGGTGACCCCGATAGTGAGCATCAGCGTCGCAAAACTGTGACGCAGGTCGTGCGGCCTGACCAGCTGGACACCCGCCAGGCGGCAGACACGCGCGTGCGCGCGCTCCACCTGCCGCTGGTGCACCGGCCGCCCAATCGGGTCGGTGAACACCTGGTCGGCGAACTCGATGAGCTCACCCTCATGCCCCGGGCGCACCGCTGGCAGCGACGTCCGCCACGCCGACCCAGCGCGCAGGCGATCGGCGCGCTGGGCGACACGCCACGTCATGAACGCCTCGACTGCCTCCGGCGTCAGTAGCACCCGGCGCTTCGAGCTCTCCATCTTGGCCGGACGGAAGACCGGATCACCCAAACGCCAGCGCGCCGTCGCCAGCACCCGCACGCACGGCTCAGGCCCGGTCAGGTCACTTCACGCCAGCGCAACGCCATCGCCTCACCGACGCGCAGACCAGTCTGCAGCATCACTGCCAGCATCGGGGCCAGGCGCATCAAGGACTGTTTGGTTGACGGGGACGGCGCGGAGGCCGCGCACACCGCGAGATAGGCGCGAGCCTCATCTGGGGCAAGAAACCGCAGTTCACGCCCCACATGCCGCGGCCGCCTGACCAGCCGCGCGACATTGCGCACCACCAGACCCTGCCGCTCCGCGTTGGAGAGACTCGCCGAGAGCGCCTTACCGACATTCGCGGTGGCTGAAATCCCGTGCGCGAGCATGACCGCATAGACCCGCTCAATATGCGCTGGCGCGAGATCCACCAGCCGCACAGAGCCAATCACCGGCTCGATGTGCAGCCGGATCGCCGTTTCGTAGGCGCTGTACGTGCCCTCGGCCTTGCCCGCCATCGCCAGTTCCAGCCAGCGCTCAAGATACGCCCCATAGCGCTCGCGCCCATCAGCGACGCTCACCCCCAGCCGCGCGTCCCGCATCACACGCGCCGCCCCTTCTACGACCTCCGCCCGGGTGGCGCCGTAGACACTCACCCGCTCGCCACCGGGAAGGCGCACGCGCGACTCCCAGCGGCCATCCGCACGCTGGCGGACGCTACCCTCACCGTTTCCTCTACGCCCCATAGCGCCCTCCACCTGCGCCGCGCAGCGTGCGCACACCGCGCGAACGGTCGAGCATGCCAGCGATCCAGTCCTCTACCGCCGAGACAGGGATGCGGCGGCAGCCGCCGAGTTTGACGCTGGCCAGTTCACCACTGTTGATGAGTTGATAGATGCCCGCCCGGCCGCACTGCATCCGCCTGCGCGCCTGCTCGACTGTCAGCAGCAGCAGCGGCTCGCCCGCCTCATTGCCCGCCCGCAGGTCGCGGCGGCGCGGCTGGCGGCTCGCTGGACCCTTGCGCTCCGGCTGGGACGGCGCACGCCGGCGGCTGAGAGGCCGGTCAGCGGCCATAGCTGGCGCGACGGGGCGGAGATAAGAGGGGGCTTTCATTCGCCGCCCCCAATGTGGTCGCTGAGGTCGCTGAGGTCGGCGACCTCAGCATCCGCGCTATCGCGGGGCAGGCCCAGCTGGTCGTCAGGCGTGAGCAGCGTTAGCCGCGTCAACGAGACCGCCTCGCGCAGCTCTTCCAACTGCTCATGGGAGAAGAACGCCGACCAGAGCTCGGTGCGGTAGCCGTCGGGCTGGATGTGCGGCGGGACGTCCAGCAGGTACCAGCGGCCAGCGGGCCGGTCGCTCCGCCCGTTCGATCCTAGCTGCACGGGGATGATCTGGACTGGCCCCTCGGCGTCAAGGACCGCCTGGATCTCGGCCGCCCCTTGGCCGGAAAGGTTGAACAGGCTGGAAAGCCCGGACAGACCGGACACATCAGGCTCAGCGGACGGGTCGGGCGCATCTACCACTGGCGCGGCGCGCTCCAGACGCTTGGGCCGCTCCAACAGGTCAAGGTCGATGCCCAGCGTCCAGGCCAGCGCGCGCGCCGCCGCCTTCGCCTTGCCGGCCCTGACAGCCAGGGGCGACCCGGGCTCCGCCCGCTGCGCCGTGACGGCCTGTTCCAGCCGCTTCCACCCGGCGCGCGTCTCGAGAAACTTGCGCGCCACGACCGTGATGTTTCGCATGCGTATGACCTCCAGTTACCCGGCTTGAAAGCGCCATCAAAAGAACTCAGAAAGCTCAGCGTGGTCAGCGGGATTAGTTCAGCGCGTCACCACGCAGCGGCGCGCAGCTCAGCCAGCGCAGTCCCCGGTCGCCCTGCGAGGTGTGCAGCCAGATCATGCCGTCATCCTCCGGCGAGAAGATCGCGAAGACCTCGTACACCTGCGGGGGAGACGGTGGGCGCAGCGGCGCGGGCAGTATGATGGGCCGGGAAGGAGCCGCATATGGCGGCTCGCTCGCCAGCGCTGGCGGCAGACCCGGCAGCCCTGGCAGACCCGGCAGGTCGATGGCCGGCAGGGCCGCGGGCTGCGTCGAGAGCGCCAGCAGAGCGGCGCTGAGCGCGGCGCCTGGGTCTCCATGCGTGGCGTCATGCCCCGCGCCGCCAGCCCGGCCAGCGCCGGAGCGTCCGTCTTGTCCAGTAGACGGGCCGCCCCGGCGGGCCAGCGGCGCCGGTAATAGCGGAGAATAGAGCTCCATATCACCGAACAAATGAACAACGAGAATATGCGAGAATATGTATGTAGCGCGCCCAGCGCCGCGCCAGTCCCTCCACACCGGAGAACACCAGATCGAGCAGCCACAGGAGCCACCCGAGCGCAATACCAAGCACCGATCGCGACCCCATCACGCCACATCCCACCCCGAGGCGGTCCGCGCGCCCGCGCGCTCCGCGTCCTGGCCCGAGTTTCCGGCCGTTTCCCTGGCCTGTTCCTCCGCGTACTCGCGCCAGATGGTCTCGCGGCTGACGCCGAGCACCGCGCAGCACTCGTCCACCAGCCAGTCAGGCGCTGGCGACATGCCGTGCCGCACCTGATAGGCGTGGTTCGCGGTGCAGCCCATGCCCGTGTGACGGCGGTACGCCAGACGCGGCACGCGCGTCTGCGAGCCGCCATGGTCGCATATCCACCGGAAGAGCGGCTGGAGCGCCAGCCGCCGCGCCTCGCGTCCCTCGGGGCCGACCTGCGGGCGTAGCTTGCGGGGCAGGTACCTGCCGCGATGGATCGGGAAGCCCGGATCGCGCGTCAATTCGGTCGCCATGATGTGTCCTCCTGCTCGCCCTGGCGTCCGATCTTCAATCGCCGCCTTCACATCGCCAGGCCTTCCGCCGTATGATGATGAAGAACGGCGCTAATACATGTTGCAAGGAGTATAATTGGTGATTTACGACATGCCAATACGCCATATGACAATGATAGACAGCACAGGTTTGGTCAGGAGTGGCGTAGAGGTGACCTTTGGCCTGCATATAACGCGACCTGTGCGGTTGGCGCATCGCTATACTGCGAAGATGACCGCCCTGCCAACGACAGACACCGGATGCGCGCGCCCGCGAGCCATAGCATGGCGCGGTGTACGGTTCAGATTTACGCATTAATACTGAGTGCGGGGCGCAGGTAGCCTGCTATGCTAGCAACCAGGCTTTGCCGTTACCGTGTGTATCGTGGCCATCTGGGGCCTGATAGAGCGCGCGCGGAGAGCGGCAAGCGGCGTGGGTGCGGCGGAGCAGGGACGTCTGGTGGCTCGGGTAGCGGGGCCACCGCAGCCGAAAAGGCCCCAGCGGCCGGAGGAGAAAGACACCCATGCCTCGCGAGAAAAGCGGTCTGAGCCCGACGCCTTTCGCTCAGGTCCTAACCAATTACATGGCGCGCCAGCGGCCGATCTGGACCAGCGGGCGCATCGCCCAGGCCTGCCGCATCCGCCGCTCGTCGGTCAGCAACTGGCTCTATCACGACATCACGCCGCCGCTCGACAAGATGCTCATGGTCCTCGCCCGGCTCAATATCCCCATGTCGGAGTTGCTGGACGCCTACCGGGCGGCCGGCGTCCCGACTCCCCCGCTGGGCTTCGAGGAGCCCAGCGGAAGTGATGGACGCGACGGGCCCGAGGGCCAGACCGCGTACGCATCCGGGGGCGCGGGCCACGAGCGCCCGCGCCAGGCGCGCATCGCGGAGGGAGCGGGAACGGGAGCGGAGACCAGCCAGGAGCAGGACGCGGAGCGGCGCTGGCGCGAGAAGATCCAGGCGACCCGCGAGGTCCTGACCGCCACGGGGTTCCCGCCCGCCGCTCTCGACGGCCTGATGGCCTCCATCGAGGCCGCGCGTGTGGGACAGGCTCCGCTCGAGAAGCACATCACGTGCGAGTTTGAAGAAGACGAAGAGGACGAGACAGACGGACAGGCGAGCGGGGGCAGCGGCGGTAGCGGCGGCGCCAGCGGGCGCGGCCAAAACCCGCAACACAATCCACCAGATACGGCGCGGCGCAGGTGAGCGCTGTCGAGTTTCTGCGCCGGCCAGTGCATCCAGGGGAAGGATGACCTATGCCATCGTCGCGAGACTGGCGAGATATTTCAGGCTTTGAAGCAAGCAGGCGGCGAATTCCAGCTATGGCCACCGGCGCTGGCGTGGCGGC
>DASVZK010000005.1:0-21173 GCA_036391685.1 Ktedonobacterales bacterium | reverse complement strand
GCTCCGCCGCTCCCGCACTGCGGTGGCCGCCGCGCGCGGCCGCCATGAGTGGTCACGCGTGGCTCGTGGCTGGCCTGCTAGTGGGCGGCCTGCTTCTCGGCTAGCTCCTTCTTGTGGGCTTCGATGATCCCCTGCTGCACGCTCGCCGGGACCTCCTCGTAGCCGGAGAGCGTCATCGCGAAGTGCGCGCGGCCCTGGGTGATGCTGCGCAGATCCGTGGCGTAGCGCAGCATCTCGGCCATCGGAACTTGCGCCGTGATCTGCTGCATACCGCCCTCGGCTGGCTCCATGCCCAGAATGCGCGCGCGCTTGGTGTTCAGGTCCGAGGAGATATCGCCCATGTTCTCGTCCGGCGCGATGATGGTCACGGTCATGATCGGTTCGAGCAGCGTCGGGTTGGCCAGCGCCACCACTTCCTTCATGCCCAGCCGCGCGGCGATCTCGAAGGCCTGCGACGACGAGTCCACATCGTGGTACTTGCCGTCCACCAGCGCCACCCGCACGTGCGTCATCGGGTAGCCCGCCAGGAAGCCCTCCTTCAGCGCCTCCGCCACGCCCTTCTCCACGCCTGGCACATACTCCTTGGGCACCACGCCGCCGACGATCTTGTTCTCGAAGACGAAGTCTTTCTCGCCTTCCGGCAGCGGCTCGACCTCCAGCCAGACATCGCCGAACTGGCCATGGCCGCCGGTCTGCTTCTTGTGGCGTCCCTCTGCGCGCGCCTTCTTGCGGATCGTCTCGCGGTACGGCACGCGCCGCTCGCGCTTGAAGACCTCGACGCCGAAGCGGCGCTGCATGCGCTCCAGGGCGATCTCGATGTGCGACTCGCCCAACCCCGAGACTAGCGTCTCCGCGGTGATCGGGTCGCGGGAGACATGCAGCGACGGATCTTCCTCGCCCAGGCGGGCCAGCGCGGCGCCCATCTTGTCCAGGTCGCTCTGCGTCTTGGGGAAGACGGCGGCGGTGTAGGCCGGCTCCGGGACGTGGATCGGGTCCTGCTTGGGACAGTCCTTCGCGCCCAGCGTATTGCCCGTGTGAGTCTTGGAGAGCTTGACCACCGCGCCAATGTCGCCGGCATGTAGCTCGGCGACCGGCTCCTGCGCCTTGCCACGCAGCATCAGGATCTGGCCCAGCCGCTCGTCGGTCGCCGTGTCCACGTTTAGCACATGCTGGTCGCTCTTGAGCGTCCCGCTGCAGACGCGGAAGTAGCTGTACGTCCCTTTCTGCGGGTCGACGATGGTCTTGAAGACGAAGGCGCAGGGCAGGTCGCTGTCGGCGCTTCCGGCGCGCTCGGCGGCCATGCGCTCGGCGGCGGAGGGCAGGTAGTCGGTGATGGCGTCGAGCAGGTTCTGCACGCCGATGTTCTTGGCCGCCGAACCCGCCAGCACGGGCGCCAGGGCGCCGGCGGCGGTGGCGGCGTGGACGGCGCGGCGCAGCTCGTCCGCGCTGATCTCCTCGCCCTCCAGGTACTTGTTCATCAGGTCGTCATCGGCTTCGACGGCTACCTCAACCAGCTTGTCACGATAGCTGGCGATCGCGTCGGCCATCTCTGCCGGAACCTCACGCTCGCTCATCTTGTCGGCGCCGTAGCTGTAGGCCTTGCCGGAGATGAGATCCACGACACCCGAGAAGCCCGCCGCCTGCCCGATGGGGATAGTGAGTGGCGCGGCCTTGGGGCCGAAGCGCGTGCGCAGCGCGTCGAGCGCGCGGTCAAATGTGGTGTTCTCACGATCGAGCTTGTTGACGAAGATCAGCCGCGGCAGGTCATGCTGGTTGGCGTAGGACCAGGTTAGCTCGGCGCCGACTTCGACGCCTTTCTCGGCCGAGACCACCAGCACGGCGGCGTCGGCGACGCGCAGTCCGGCCATCACTTCGCCGGCGAAGTCGGCGTAGCCCGGCGTATCGAGCAAGGTGATCTTGGACGCGCGCCACTCCAGCGGCAGCGTGGTGAGGTTGATGGACATGCGGCGCTTCTGCTCGTCGGGGTCATAGTCCGAGACCGACGAGCCCTCGTCGACCTTCCCCTGGCGGGCGCTGGCGCCGGCGTCGTAGAGCGCCGCGTCTACGAGCGAGGTCTTGCCAGCCCCGCCGTGTGCGATCACGGCGACGTTCCGGATGTTCTCAGCGGTGTATGCTCTCATACCAGGCTGTCTCTCTTCCCGCCGCGACGGCGTCGCGACTTCTAGGCGCGCGGCGCCATCGCCACGCGCATGGCCTCCGCCGGCCTGAGCGGGCCGGCCTGCGCTCGTATACCTGGTAGCCCACGATTAACAGCGTGGGACGCGGGTGTATGAGGGTGTGGAACGTTTGCTTGGGAAGTGATGGCTGGTCACAGAGGAGGAGGCGCCGCGCCCGATCCGGGACAGGCGGCGTCGCGGGTCCACGCCACGCATCGCCTCCTTCCCGTCAAGACTGCACGACTCGCGCGCTGGGCGGCTTGGCGCGGGGATGCGCCACGGGCTCCGCTTCTTGTGCGCAGAGTGTGCTGAGTAGGATACACGACGCGCGGCGAAAGTGAAAGAAGCGGCCTCGCCGCGCGTCCCTATCTTCCTGTACGCGCGAGCGCGGCTTGTTGGGCTGGCTGAGCAGTCACGGTTGAGTCACAACTACGGCGCTCATGCGCTCGCGCGCTCTAGCTGCGTCCTGCGCTCCCGGCCGTTCCGCTGGCGCAAAAGCGCGAGATCGCAGCCGATGGCGATGAGGATTCCGCCTAACAATAGCCAGAACCCCGGCGCGAGGATGCGGTCGCCCGGCGTAGCCCATGGTCCTGTGGCGCCACACACCATTGCAAACAGGCAATAGTAGATCCGCGACATGAGCAAATAGAGTGGAAGAATGACCAGCCCCCACCCCATACCAACGGTGATCAGGACCGCTGACCGGTGGCCCGATAGCGCGGCGAGGCCGATCGCCAATTGTAGCGCTACTATGAGCAAAAGTGGCCCGAGGATCATACTAGCATTCAGCCACCAGGAGAGGGATGCGGGAGTCGGTGGGTCACCGATGACCCCTTGCCATAGGGAGCGGGTGTCAATCAGCGGCGGTGGGCAGGTGGGGCTGTGTGGACAATGAGCGTTCGACAGATAGTTGATGCGTATGATCCAGGGCGGGAAGAGGCCGCTGACCAGCAACGCGATTCCAATCAGGCAGAGCGCGCCCAGGACACGTCGCATCGCTCCAGAAGATCCGGGCGCCATACGCTCCACCATCCTCGCGAGGGATGCGTTTCCGCGTGACCATAAGCGAGGCCGAGCGCAGCCGGCGCGCCAAGTCAACTTCCCCATTCACGATATGTACGCAAAATCGAGCTCACGAACTCTCACGTTTCCAAGATGCCGTGGGTCGGGTTCCTTCTACCTTGTCTGCGCGAGACATCCCGTTTCCTCGGATGAGAGAGGCTAGAGGAGATGTCGCTCGGCCGCCATACGTCACGAGCGCGCCCCACCCCATTGGGGCAGGACGCGCTCGTGACGTATGCGTGGATCGGAAGATTCCCGGCCCGCTTCGCCTGAGTAGCCTAGTACTCCGGCATCGGCGGGGCGGCGGGCTTCTCCTTCTCGGGGATATCCGTGATCAGCGCCTCAGTGGAGAGGATCATCGCGGCGATCGAGGCCGCGTTCTCCAGCGCCGAGCGCGTGACCTTGGCCGGGTCGATGACGCCCGCCTTGATCATGTCCTCGGTCGCGCCGGTCAGCACGTTGTAGCCGATGTGCTTCGACTTCTTCTCAGACTGTGCCCGGCGCACGGTCTGAACGACGACCGCGCCGTCCTCGCCAGCGTTGACGGCGATCTGGCGCAGCGGCTCTTCGAGCGCGCGGCGCAGGATAGCCACACCGGTCGCCGCATCACCCGTCAGCTTGACGCTGTCGAGCGCGTCAACGGCGTTGAGCAGCGCGACGCCGCCGCCCGGGACGTAGCCTTCCTCGACCGCCGCGCGGGTGGCCGAGAGCGCATCCTCGACGCGCGTCTTGCGGAACTTCAGCTCCACCTCAGTGCCAGCGCCGACCTTGATCAGGCCCACGCCACCGGCCAGCTTGGCCAGACGCTCCTGGAGCTTCTCACGGTCGTAGTCGCTCGTGGTGATCTCGATCTCGGCCTTGATCTGCTTGATGCGGGCCTGGATGCTCGCCTCTTCGCCCTTGCCCTCGACGATCGTCGTCTCGTCTTTGGTCGAGATGACGCGCCGCGCCTGACCAAGGTCGGCCAGCGCCGCGTTCTCCAGGCGGCGGCCGGTCTCTTCGCTGATGACCTGTCCACCGGTCAGGATCGCGATGTCCTGCAGCATGGCCTTGCGGCGGTCGCCGAAGCCCGGCGCCTTGACGGCCAGGACGTTGAGGATGCCGCGCAGCTTGTTGACGACCAGGGTCGCCAGCGCTTCGCCGTCCACATCCTCGGCGATGATCACGATGTTGCGGTTGCCAATCTGGGTCAGCTTCTCCAGCACGGGGAGGATGTCGGCGACGGCGCTGATCTTCTTGTCGGTGATCAGCAGATAGGCGTCGTCAATCACGGCCTCCATGCGGTCGGAGTTCGTGACGAAGTAGGCCGAGCTGTAGCCCTTGTCGAGCTGCATGCCCTCGACATACTCGGTCTCGAAGTTGGTGCCCTTGGACTCTTCGACGGTGATGACACCCTCGCGGCCAACGCGCTCCATGACATCGGCGATCAGCTCGCCAATCTGCGGGTCGGCGGCGGAGACGGTGGCGATCTGTGCGATCTCCTTGCGCCCGTCCACCGGGGTGGCCTCGCTCTTGATGTACTCGACGACCGCGGCGACGCCCTTTTCAATGCCCTGGCGCAGCTGCATGGGGTTGGCGCCAGCGGCCAGGTTCTTCAGGCCCTCGTTCACGATCGCCTGCGCGAGGACCGTGGCGGTGGTGGTGCCATCACCAGCGACGTCATTGGTCTTGGTGGCTGCTTCTTTCAGCAGTTGGGCGCCCATGTTCTCGAAGGGGTCTTCAAGGTTGATTTCCTTGGCGACAGTGACACCGTCATGCGTGACGGTAGGCGCGCCGAACTTCTTGTCCAGCGCGACGTTGCGGCCCTTGGGGCCGAGAGTGGTCTTGACCGCGGCGGCGAGGATGTCAATGCCCTTCTTGAGTGACCGCCGGGCCGCCTCGTCGAAGACGAGCTGCTTCGCCATGTGGATGTTTCTCCTCTAAGCGAGAATCTTCAGAAATCGCGCGCTCGCGCGCGCTCTGTGATCGTGATGGGGTTAGTCGAGGACGGCGAGAATGTCGCTCTCGCGCAGGACCAGCAAGTCTTCGCCATCGAGCTTGAACTCGGTGCCGCCGTACTTCGCAAAGAGGACCCGGTCGCCGACCTTGACCTCCATCTCGGCGCGCTTGCCGTTGTCGAGTTGCTTGCCAGCGCCGACGGCGATAACCTCGCCCTCCTGGGGCTTTTCCTTGGCGGTGTCAGGGATGATCAGGCCCGACTTCGTGGTCTCTTCCTTCGCCATAGGCTTGACGACCACACGATCGCCGACGGGATGGATCTTCGCGGCCACAGCAGTTCCTCCTGGGGCGCGGCGCTCTTGGCGCCTCGCACGTGACCAGTGTTACCAGTCTTATTCATGTCGCGTTTCATTGCGGCGCCTCGCCCCCACTGGGCGAGGCGTTCAGCGCGCCACGCCAGAGTAGTGGCCGGCGACGCCTCCGCCAGTATGCCGCGCGCGACGTTAGACCTGTGTAGGAGCCACGTTAGAGGTGTGTAGGAGGAGTGTAAGAGAAACGTTAGAGGGCCGCCGCCTGGAGACGTCCCGCGGCGGCCGATAATGGGGGGCGAGGCGCGGCGTTGTCCGGAGCGTGGGCGCTAGCGGCGCGGCGGACGAGCGGGAGGTCGAGATGAACCTGTACTACAGCGAGAGCTATACACTATCCGGTTATGCTTTCGATACCACACGCAAGGCGCGCTGGGTCGCCGAATCGCTCCAGGCGCAGCCAGTCGCCGGAGTCGCGCTAGTGGCTCCTGCCTCAGTCACGGAGCGCGAACTGCGCGTGGCGCACGACGCGGCCTACGTTCAGGCGGTGAAGTCGGGCGAGCCACGTTATCTGGCTGAGTCACAGGGCTTCGAGTGGGACCCACGACTCTGGACAATGGTGTGCGCGTCCACCGGCGGCGCCATCGCGGCGGCGCGCGACGCGCGACGCGACGGTGTCGCTGGCTCGCTATCGAGCGGGCTCCACCATGCCCGGCGCAACGCCGGAGCGGGCTACTGTACCTTCAACGGGCTTGCGCTCGCTGCGCTCGACGCGCGCCAGCGGGGCGCGCAGTCGGTCCTTATTCTTGATCTCGATGCCCACTGCGGCGGCGGGACACATGCGCTCCTCGGCGACGCCCCTTTCGTCCGCACCGCTGATGTCTCGGTCTCGCCCTATGACCGTTATACACCCGCGGCCCGAAACCGGCTCGAGCTTGTGGACGAGGCGGGCCAATATCTTGCCGCGGTTGAGCGACTGCTCTCAGAGATAGAACTTGAGGCGCGCTATGATCTCTGCCTGTACAACGCGGGCATGGATCCGTATGAGGGCTGCACGATTGGCGGCCTCGCGGGGATCACCCGGCCGATCCTCGCGGAGCGCGAGCGGCTCGTATTTCAGTGGCTCCAGGCGCATGCGCGCGCGGTGGCGTTTGTGCTAGCGGGTGGATATACCGGCCTGTCGCTGACCCAGGACGAGCTTGTCGCGCTGCACCGTCTGACAATTGAGTCCGCCAGCGCGGCGGCTGGCGTGTGGGCGATATAGCACTTCCCGCGCCACGCTCGCTCTTGTTTGTGCGTTATGCCCGAGCGCTTGACAGCGTGCTGTCAAGTCAGCTATCATCGTAATGGATATATCCATTACGATGATAGCTGGCGCGAGGAGTCTACATATGGGGCGGAGACGGAGTGACGGCGAAGCGCCGCTGTCGGTTGGCGTCTATCATATTCTGCTGGCGCTGGCGCGAGGTGAGCGGCATGGCTACGGCATTATGCGCGAGGTCGAGGCGCTTTCCGACGGGGTGACGCGCCTGGGGCCCGGCACGCTCTACCGCACGCTGCGTGAGATGCTAGACGCTGGGCTCATTGTCGAGAGTGGCGAACGGCCTGATCCCGCGCACGACGACGAGCGCCGTCGCTACTACGCGCTCACCGAGGCTGGACGGCGCGCGGCGCTCGCTGAGACGCGACGGCTGGCGCGATTGGTCGAGGCCGCTCGCGCGACGCCGGGGCTGGGCTTCGGTGGCGCGCCCGATGTAGCCGGAGGGCGGTAAGACGATGCGCGACGCACAGAGCGGGCCGCCCACCACCCCGCTGCGGCTTTATCGTCTGCTCCTCACCATCTACCCGCGCGCCTTCCGCGCGCACCACGGCGATGAACTCTGGCAGACCGGGCGCGACATGGCGGAATCGCGGGCGGCAGGCGGCGCCACCGCGACCTTCTGGCTGGCGCTGTACGCCGATATCCTGGCGGGCGCCCTCGGTGAAAGGTGGAACCAGATGCGCGGGTCAACATGGACGGTCTGGCTGGCTGCCGGCGCGACGCTGCTCGCGGTCCTCGTGAGCGTCGCCGCGGGCCTCAACATCTACCTGCTCGAAGATGGCAATCCGCTGACCAGCGCCGCCTATAGTGTCTCGTCACTGTTGCGCTTCAGCTATGACATGGTCTATGTCGCCGCGCTCGTCGCTGGGGTGACGGGCGTCGCGGTCGCCGCCGCCGCCTTCACATCGGCGCAGATTGCGCGCTGGGTCACAATCGCGCTGGCGGCGCTCGTTGCCCTGGGCGGTTTCGGCGGCCTGCTGGCCAGACGCCCAGCCGTCGCGGTGGCGTTTATTGTGGGATTCGCCGCGCTCACAGCGCTCTGCCTGCTCGCAAGCTGGGGCGTCGCGCGCGCGCTCGCCAACCGCGCCAGTACGCGAACCGCCACGCTGATTGGCGGATGCGTTGGCGCTGGCGTGGCCCTCCTCGTTGACGCAGCCGCGCTGGTCATCCATACGCTGGCGCTCAACCCTGTTAGCCATGCGCTGTATATGCAGGCGCAGATTGGGCAGACTCGCTACAACGCCGCGCTGATCGGCATGGTGGCGCAGGCGTCGCTGGTCATTCTCTGCGCGCTGCTGCTGGCGCTGGCGATCTGGTCTGGCCGGACATCCGGGCATGGCGGCGCGGCGGCGCTTGGCGAGTAAATGCTCGCCTTCTGGGCCGCGCCACCACAAATCTCGCCTGTGCAGGCCCAGCGTCCGCGCAATCGGACGTGGTGGCCGGATGGTCCGCGACGTGCGAATTTCTTCGCCCGGCGTCCCCTCCCACGGCCATGTATGGCCACGACACGTTCCCGCGAGCGACGCAACAGCTATACTGGATGAGCCAACCGACAATTGATCGCCGCATCCGGGGAGCCTGTGCAGCATGTATAGCGCGTATCTCGATCTTAGCCCGACGCGGGTGCGCGGCGCGCGGGCGCTGGGGCGTGTCTCGCGCCGCAGCTATTTTGGCCCGTTCGCGCCGCTGCGTGTGCGCCGGTTTCCGACGCCCGCCCTGCCAGGCCGCCGCTGGATACGGGTGCGCAATATCGTGAGCGGCGTCGCGCTCGATGAGGTCGAGCGCACACTCGTCGGCTGGGACTCCAAAGTCGCGCCACAGGCGACGCCACAGCCTGCGCGGGTCTATCTCGGCCGCCAGGTGGTGGGCGAGGTCGTCGAGGCGGGACCCGACGCGCGGTTGCTGCGCGTCGGTGACCGGGTGGTTTACCAGACTGGCCCGTGCTGCGCCACGCATGAGATCGAGCCGCCCTGTCACCAGTGCGCAGTCGGCTCGTATGCCCTCTGCGAGAACCGGTTCCTGCCTGGACTGGAGCAGATTGGAGGTGGCTGGAGCGACGAGATGATCGTCCACGAGCGGCAAATGTTCCTTACACCGGACGGCCTAACTCCAGAGCAGGCGGCGTTGTTGGAGCCTGCAGCTGAGGCCCTAAGGGTCGCGCTGCGCTACCATCCCGAACCCGAGGACCTGGCGCTGGTGCTGGGCGCGGAGACGCAGGGGCTACTGATCACTCAGGCGCTACGGGCGCTGGCGCACTCGCTCAATATCACCGTCGCTCCGCAGCAGGGATATCAGGTGGAGGTGGCAACGCGCATGGGCGCCACGCGCATCCTCTATCCTGAGGATGGTGACGACGCGGTGGCGCGCATGACGGAGGGCAAGCTGTTCCGCGGCCGCTCCGGCGCGCAGATGCTCGTGGGCGGCTTTGATGTCGTCTATGACACACTGGGCACTGAGAATTCCCTCCGGCAGTCGTTGCTTTGGGCGCGCGAGGGCGGGTTCGTCGTGATGGCTGGCCGCCCGCAGCGCTGGTTGCGGCTCGACCCAACACTTATCTGGAGTCGCGAGGTCTCGCTGCTGGGCGTCCACGCGCACGGGGCTGAAAGCTGGCCAGACGCGCCAGAACTTGCTCCCTCCATCGTTTCTGGTGGCCGCATCACGACCTTCACGCTCGCGGCGCAGATGATGCGCGAGAACTTACTGACGCCAGAGCGCCTGGTCACGCACCGCTTTCCGTTGCGTGAGGTACGCGCCGCGATCACCACGATGCGCGACCGGGTGGAGCACAAGGCCGTGCAGGCGCTTCTGGACATCCGCGACGTGGCGGGTTCCGCGCTTTTGACAGAGAACAAGGCGGCGGCGGCGAGCGCGCCGCCAGGTGGGCGCGCTCGCCGCTCCGCTCCCGGCGCGCGCGCCTAGCCTGTCGGGCTAGCGCCGCAGGTAATCGCGTATGCCGAGCGCGACGCTGGCTCCCTCGCCCGCGGCGGATGCCGCCTGCTTTGTGGACCCGGCGCGCGCGTCACCGGCGGCGAAGACGCCGGGAACGCTTGTCTCCAGCATGCCATGCGTCGTGACGAAGCCCGCCGTGTCGCGCTCGATCTCGGGCGGCAGCCAGTCGGTATTGGGCTTGAGGCCGACGAAGACGAAGACTCCCGCCGGATGGATTTCCTCCTGCGCGCCGCTTTGTCTGTCGCGAATGGTGACGCCGGAGAGCTTGCCATTGCCCTGAAACGAGACGACCTCGACGTGTGGCCGCACGGCGATGCTGCTCGACTCGCGCACCTTATCCGAGACGAGCTTTGAGGCGGTCAGGTCGTCCCCACGAACCAGAATGGTCACCTGGCTGGCGAACCGCGCCAGGAAGATGCTTTCCTCACCCGCGCTGTTGCCGCCGCCGATCACCGCGACTGGCCTGCCCTTGTAGAAAGGTCCGTCACAGGTGGCGCAAAAGTGAACGCCCGCGCCGATGAAATCGTCCTCGCCATCGACTCCTAGCCGCTTGTACTGTGAGCCCGTCGCCAGCAAGACCGCCCGCGCGCCGTATTCGCGCCCGTCAGCGGTCGTGACATAGCGTGACTCATCCTCGACCCTCAGCCCCGTCACGGACTGCGCCTGAAGGAGCTCGACGCCGAAGCGGCGCGCCTGTTCCGCCAGCCGGTCGCCAAACTCCGCGCCTGACACGCCATCGGGGAAGCCAGGGAAGTTGTCCAGCCGCTCGGTGACGCCCGCCTGGCCGCCCAGACCGCTCTGCTCGATCACCAGCGTCTCGAAGCCTTCGCGCGCGGCATAGAGCGCGGCGGTCAGCCCGGCAGGCCCGCCGCCGACGACGATCAGGTCGTAGTAGCTCATCTTTGCCACGGTGGGTAGCTCAAGCTTGGCGGCCAGTTCGGCGTTGGTCGGCTCGACCAGAAAACTGCCATCTCCGAAGACGATGGTCGGGATGATGCGCTTGCCCTGATTGAGCCGCTCGACCAGTTCCTGGCCGCTCGTGTCGCGCTCAATGTCAACCCAGTCGTAATGGATACGCTGCTCTCCCAGAAATTTCTTGGCGCGCTTGCAATCACTGCACCATGTCGCGCCATAGACCGTCAGACTTGTAATTGACACCCGCGCCTCCTCACTCGGCTGGGCTGGAAGCGCTATGCGCCGCGCCCGCCACTGACTTCCTCAAGGTCGTTGCGTTTGTCCATGTAGAGTGTTCAGGCGGCCGCGCGTTACAGTGGCGCGGCGCGGGGCGCCCTCGGGCTGCGCGATCTAGCCATCCGTGCGCAGGGAGGCTTCCAGCGCGGCGCGCATGACACCCAGTGGGGCCTCGGCGCCGGTCCAGAGCGTGAACGATTCCGCGCCCTGATAGAGCAGCATGGAGAAGCCGCCAATCGCGCGCAGTCCGGCGGCATGGGCCGCGCGCACCAGTGCGGTTTCAGGTGGGTTGTAGACCATGTCCATGACGAACGCGTTACGCGGCATATGGCGCAGCAACTCGATGGGTAATGGCGCGGCCAGCGGGTCGCGTGTCCCAACGGGAGTGGCGTTGATGAGCAGGTTTGTTTCCGCCAGCGTCTCCCCCAACGCGTCCAGGTCATCAATCGCCAGTGTCTGGCGCTTGGCGTCGTGCGAGGACACATGCGACTGCGCGCCCGACACATCAGGAGGCGCGGGCGAAGCGATGAAATCATGCTGCCGCGAATAGAGCGCTTCCAGCGCCGCGCGAGCCTGGTTGCGCTTACGCGCCGCTACCCATGGGCGAGCCTCGCGCAGCAGCGCCGCGCCTAGCGCCGCCCGCGCCGCTCCGCCCGCCCCAAGAATGAGCGCGCGCATACCCGCGGTCCAGACTTCTTGCTCGTCGAGCACACGCAGAAGAGCGGTCACGTCGGTATTGTGGCCGGTCAGACGCACACCTTGTGGGGTGTCGTCCCGCACAATGGTGTTCACCGCGCCGGTGAGGCGCCGCGCGCTATTGGCGAGCGAGTCGAGATAGGGGAGCGCATCTACCTTGAAGGGGATGGTCACGTTCGCGCCCAAATATTCCGGCTGGCGCAAGGAATCCACACGCTTTCTCAGATCGTGGGGCTGCGTCTCCCAAAGCTCATAGCGCGCATTAATGCCAAGCGCGTCGAATGCCGCCTGTTGGATCGCTGGGGAGCGGGAATGGCCGACCGGGTAGCCAATCAGGCCGACACGCCGCGCTATGTTCTTCGGCATGGTATCCCTCCGTCCGTTCGCGCGCACACCCGGTGCGGCTGCGCCTGCGGGCTGGCGCGCTCAGCGTGCGAGCGTCATACCAGTGTACGCACAGCGCGTATCAGGACGCCATGCGCCTGACTGCGCGTTTTCGGCGCCGTTTCCGTACATGTCTCAATACGGTACGAGAATGCGCGCGCTCTAGCCAACTCTTGGTGGCGCATGTCGCGCATGGAGAGAAGTGAATGCGACAGGATTGGCTAGAGCCAGCGGGAGCGCCGCCCCGGCAGCGGCGTGGTCACTGTCTGCGCTGGGCGATCATGGGCGGCGGCGCCGCGATTATGCTGTGTGTCTGCGCTCTGGCGGTCGCCCTGGCTCCGCTGGTGGTTCTCGTGACCAGCAGGATCACCGGCTCACTGACGAGAACGGTGGCCCAGGTGGCCTGTTCCTCCACGTCCACGCGCGATATCGCGCCGGTGGATGCGACCGGTCAGTTCACGGTGCAGCCCGTCTACGCGGAGGTCATGCGCTACGCGACGGCCGCCGAGGGGCAGCCCGCAAGCCAGCGCGCGCAGATCTGGAATAGAGACGTGCTGAATCCGTACCCGCCCATGAACGATATCTTTACTGAGGCGGTCGGCGGTACAGACGCGAGCGCCAGGGAGCTTGGATCCATTGACCCAGGAACGTTCCGTTGCATCACGCAAGACATGGAGGCGGCGCACGTGACCGAGCAAGCGCTCTCGGCCCTGAAGCGCGCGGCGCAAGACCTGCGCGGCCCGCATACGCTGGTCTACCTCCTCCCCTGGATCAGCCACACCTTCGGTGGCGCGTCGCAGGAGCGAAGCATGCTCATTCCCATGTGGGAGGCGGACCCGCTCAACCGGACGCTGCCTCGCGATCCGGAGCGCGACTGGTCGTTCATGTACTTCCCGCTCTACCACGAGTACCTCGAGGTCGTGCGCTATGACCGGCTGGGGAGCGCCAGCAACGCTTATCTGACGCTGCTCGACAATGTAGTCACTGATGGGATGGCCGACAATTACGCCGCGCGCATGTCGGGATACGGCCTGCAGGACTTTGGCATTAGCGCCGGAGAGGAGGCGCGGGTCTGGGCGCAGGTCAAGCCAACGCTGAATCAGTACGCGAATCCCAACCAGGAGGCGGTCATGACCGGTGACCCCACGCGTGGCATCCCACGCGCGGCTGGGTATCAGATCGGTGACCACATCGTCGCGGGCTACCTGGCGCGCCATCCTGGTGTGACCTTTAACCAGCTTGCCGGCATGGATGCGCAGGCGATCTATGCTGGCAGTGGCTATGATGGATAGCGCCTTGCCCGCCAGTACCGCGGCGGCCACACAAACAGGCTTGCGCGTTATACAACGTAGGGCGTCAGCCACGTGTGTAACCATTGCGCGTGGCGCGTTGTGTCGCCAATGGAGCGCGCCATGGGCTGGCGCGGCGGTTCAGGAGTGACAGCGCATGTCGGTAGGTTGGGCAAGGATCGGACGCGAGCGAGGGCGATCGTCGCGTTTCTCCGGTCTGGCGCTGGGGTGCGTAGCGCTCCTGGCGCTGACTGGTTGTGCGCTTGGTGGGGGCAATGGCTCAGGCGGCGCGGGCGGTCAGACCCTTAGTTCGCTACCCTGGTGCGCGCAGCCGCAATTCAACTTCGTGGACAGCAGCTCGTCCTCGCAAAAGGCCATCACAAGCTGGGACCAGGTGAAGGGGCAGCTTGGCTTCACCCCGTACTTGCCGCCGAGCCTGCCAAAGGGTTCCTGCCTGGATCTGCTCGGCGGGGCGATACATGACCCAATCTTTGGTGGCCATCTTAGTGTCACCTGGGTGCTGCCCAATGTCGGGCCAATCAGTTTCTCTGAGGCGCCCGCGCATGGCGCCGCCGCGAGCGCGCCCCAATGCCCTCAAAGTGGACAGAGTTCTGACGCTACGACCATCTGTATTGGTGTCGTCGGCGGCACGAACGTTACCGTCGCGGCGCACCTCACCCAGAGCCAGCTAACCGCATACTTCAACCAACTCCAGCCCGCGACGGACTGGCAGCCCGCGCCCGCCAGCTGACGGCGGCCAGGCGCAAACGGAGAGGAGCCAATCGTGTTCGCCAGCGGGACGGGAGGGCCAGTCACATCCAATGTGGCGCTCCTGGGACTCGCGCGTGACATCGCGCCGCTCCTGCATGCCAATGGCGTCTGGATTGCCGTCGCGCGCGCGAGTGTCAACGATGGCGCGCTGATACCCGCGGTCGCGCTGCGGGCGCAGTCGGGAGATTACGAGGCGCTGGACCCTACCAGCGCTCCGCCCGTTGTGCGCTCCGCACTTGCGCGCGCGGCTTCTGACCAGCGGATGTACGAGAGCGGCAATCTGGCGACCGATCCTGACTTCGGGCGCCTGGATACAGGCCCGTTCGGCGCGCTGCTCTGCGCTCCGGTGTATGAGAACGGCCGGCCGTTCGTCGCGCTGGTGGCGACCCGCGCGGCTGCTCAGGCGTTCGACTCCCAGCAGCGCGAGCTGGCGCTGGTCTACGCACGGCAGATTGCGATGACGCTCAACCTGCTCGACTTCGCCGCCCGCCATGAGGCGCACGCGCGCGAACGGGCGGCGCTTAACGAGGCCAATCAGGCGCTGGCAAGCGGGTTGGATCCGGTCGCGATCATCAACGCCATCGCCAGTAGCATCGCGAGTGTCGTCGCGGTTGACGCAGCGCTGATCTATCGTTTCGATCCGCAGCGCGCGGAGCTCTGGCTCGTGACGGGGCTGGGTGTGGACGCAAGCGCGCTGGCTGGCGCGACAATTTCACTCCACGACCCACGGTCGCTGGCCGCGCGTGTCGCTAGCAGCCAGCAGCCACTCTACGATTTGCAACTTGCCGACGACCAGTCAGGCTCGCTAACTGGCGTGCTGGCGCAGTACGGGCCAGTCTGGCTGATTTGCCAGCCGCTCGTCTCACAGCGCCGTACCCTGGGGGTATTGATGCTGGCGCGCGCGCGTCCATTTGAGCGGTCTGAGAAGCGGGCCAGCGAACGTTTCGTGACTCCGGCCGCTGCGGCGCTGGAGCGCGCTGAGCTCTTCGAGGAGGTGCGCGCGCAACGCGATCAGCGCGACGCGATGTTCAACTCAGCCTCGGACGGCATGGCGTTGATCGACGGCGAAACACGCCTCGTGGAGGTTAACCAGGCATTCGCCAGCTACCTGCGGAGGACCGCCGAAGAGTTGCGTGGCATGCGGTGCATCCAGGCGTTCAACGAGGACCTTGAGGCGCCCGCCAGGCCGGAGCGCTGCCTGCTGTGCCAGGGCGCCTGTCGTGTGCGCGCCTGCCTGGAAGGCGTGGCGGGGAAAGGGACCTTTGAGGCTACATTTCCCGCGCCGACGCTTCCTCCGGCGCCTGGCGCTATGACGGACGCGCCCGCGCTCCAGCCCGTTACGGTCTCGTTCACGATGACGCCACTTACGGGGCAGGCGGGGCGGCAGGCCATGCTGATCGGTCGCGACATCACCAACGAGCGCGAGCGCGAGCGGCAGCGATCTGATTTCCTGGAGACGCTGGCGCATGAGGTGCGCCAGCCGCTTGCGACCGCCATCTCCAATCTGGATCTGGCGCTGTTGCAGACGACGCCCGATCTTACCGCGAACGAACGCCAGCGACTGGAACGGCTGGCGCTAAGTGGGGTGCGGCAGGCGGCGGAGAATGTTGAGGACCTGGAGACGCTCGCCCAGCGGGAGTTCGGCATGTTCAGTATCTCGCCCGAGCCGGGCGATATCTCGCTCCTGGCGCGTGAAGTCGCGAGTGAGCTTGGTTCGATGGCGAGAGAGAATGGCGTGATTCTCGAGGTGGACGCCCCCGATGGGCTGCCTCTGGCGCTGATGGACAGCAAGCGCGTGCGGCAGGTCGCGCGCAATTTGCTCTTCAATGCGCTGAAATTTACTCCGCGCGGAAGAAGTGTTCGCATCGCAACGAGAGTCGCGGTCAAGGATGGCCTGCGCTGGGCAGAGCTGATCGTGGCGGACAGCGGTGTTGGCATTCCGCCCGAGAGCCTCCGCCGCATCTTTGAGCGCCGGTTTCAGGTGGCGGCGTCGCGTATCACGGGGCGGCCCAAGGGGAGCGGCATGGGCCTTGCCGTCGTGCGCTACATCATGGAGGCGCATGGGACTCTGCCACATGTCAAAAGCGAGGTGGGCAAGGGTAGTGTGTTCACGGTGCGCTTCGCGCTGGCCTGAGTCGCGCGGTCAGGCGGCCTGTGGGGCTAGAACCATCACTGTAGCGAGCATGGTGGCGACGGCATGCTCTCCGCCGTCACGTTCAGCGAAGACATCGCCCGCGCAGACGGTGATCGTGCGGCCCGCGCGGACCACACGCCCGCGCGCGATCAACCGCTCCCCTCGCGCGGGCGACATGAAATTGGCTTTGTACTCTATAGTGAGCACGTCAGCTCCAATTGGCGCCAGTGTCAGCGCGGCGTATCCGCAGGCGCTGTCCACGATGGTCGTCACGATGCCGGCATGGATATAGCCGCGCTGTTGCGTCAGGTCGTCGCGCATCGGCAGGGTGATCTCGGTGGCGCCGGGCGTGACGCTAGTCATTTCCGCGCCGATCAACGCCATCACCGTCTGGAGCCCAAAGCTGGCGCGCACGCGCGCCTCGAAGTCAGGGTCCTGGGGTATGTGCGCTGGCGGCATGCGGGCTCTCCTTTGGGCGGCGCGCGGCGGTCGCCTGAGGCGCGCTGGGTCAGGGCAGCGTCAACAAGCCCAATTGGACTTTCAAGCGGATAATGCGATGCAGCGCCTCGCGCAAGCGTGACTGCGGGATACGACCTGATTGTACCGCCTGCATCATCGCCACGACGACCGCCGCCAACCGGTCCTGCTCGATCGGCGCCTCGATGAGGTCGTCGCCCGCCAGGAAGGCGCGCACGCAGGCCTCGGCCACGCCCTGCGCCGGATCGCTGTATCCCTGCTGGCTCATGAACCTGATGACGCCTTGCGCATCCATCGCATCGGTAACGACGACACCTTGATAACCTAACTGCCCGCGGAGGACCTGCTGGACAAGGGTAGACGAGAGCATGGCAGGAGCGTTTTGGTCATAGGCTGGGACCATCACAGCCGTCACCATGATCAAATCGGGCTGGTGTGAGAGCAGATTGCGGAAGGAAGCGAAGTCGATCGCGTTTAGTTGGGCCTGGGTGTGCGGGACCTCCGGCAATGTGAAATCAGGATTTCCGGTCGAGGCGCCCAGCCCTGGCCAGTGCTTGAGCGTCCCGGCGACGCCGTTGCGCTGGAGGCCATCGAGGAACGCTCCAGCGTAGGTCGTCACCTGCGCGGGCGTGGTCCCAAAGGTACGGCTCTCGTCAATACCGCCGCCCTGCCAAACATCAGCCAGCGGAGCGAAGTCCACATTGAAGCCGATTTGGCGCATGCGCTGGGCGTCAGTCTGCGCCTGGGCGTAGGCCCGCTGGGGATCGCCAGTCGCAGTGAGTTGCTGTGGCGAGGGCGTTGGACCGTAATAGAACGACAGCCGGTCTACCAGGCCACCTTCCTCATCGGTAGCCAGCAGCAGCGGCGTCGTCGCGTGCGCCTTCAAATCGCTCATTAATTGTTGTATGCCAGCGAGCGTGGTGGGTTGTACAGGGCCGCCATTGTAGTTCGGAAAGACAATCGCGCTGCCCAAGTCCCATTGGGTAAGGGCCTGGTCGAGGTTGGCATTGTAGCCGTCAGCATAGACAGCTAGCATCAGCGTCTGCCCCACCTGCTGCTGGAGTGAGAGTGTGGAGATATAGGCGTCGATGCGCTGGTCGAGACCGGGCGCCGTGGTCGCCGTTGCCGTCGCTGTGGGCGGTGAAAGAGTCGCGGGCGGTCGGGCTGGCGTCTGCCCGCCTGCGCACCCAGAGACGACAACGAGAACGGTCAGGGTCGCCAGCAGAAGTGTTGATTGAGTGGCGCGTCGCCGATTCATGCTATCCTTACCTCACTTCCTCCCGGGCGCGCCTGCCTGCTCGCGCTAGCATACGCCCGGCGTCAGGGGCGATGCCTCGCGGCCACCCTCTGTATAGTATGCGGTTCCCACGCGTACACTTAGGCGCCGGGCGGGTGTAGCGCCGTTATCCTTCATGAAGCAGCCAGGCAGGTAAATTGTGATGAGTCGGGCCGTCTTCAATGGTGGATTCGAGCAGGCGCTGAATCTGGTTGGCGTATTCGTCAACGTCATGTCCAGCGCGCCCTTCATGGCGCGCGAGTGGTTCGACCCGAAATCATTATGGTTGGGTGAGAGAGGACAGTCTACGGATGAGCGTTGATGAGCAGCCGGAGCGTGCGGTAAGGGATGCGTCGGGTGATGGCAAGCATGAGGATACCCTGACCGCTAACACGACTACCGCGGCGCAGAGTCCGCTTGAAGCCAGGCTTTCCGCTCCCACACAGGCGGAACTCGACCGGCGAGCGGCAGGCGGCGAAGCGGTGACCGAGGGGCAGTCACTTTCGCCAACGCAAGCCGCGTTGCGACGGCTCGGACGTGACCGCCGGGCGATGTTCTTCACTGCCGCTACCCTGCTCATCATCGTTTTCGCCTACGTCGGCCCGCTGATTTACACGCGCGTCGGCCCGGTTATCCACAATGGTGGCGTCACGGGTACGGACGACTTGACCCCGATGCAATACCACAACTATGTCCAGATTGATATCAGCCGGCAGGACGCCTATCCCAACTTTGGCATTGTCCATCCCCTCGGAACCGACGCGGTTGGCCGGGACATTCTGGCGCGGCTCATGGCGGGCATCAACATCTCGATCGAGGTGGCGCTGCTGGTCGAGGTCTTCGATGTGGGCCTGGGTGTGTTGATTGGCGCGCTCGCGGGCTATTATGGCGGCTGGATCGCGACCTTACTCGACCGTTTCACTGATATCATGTTCGCCTTCCCTGGGCTGCTCTTCGCCATCCTCGCGGCTGGTACGCTAGGGCCGCTGGTCCAGTCCGAGATTGGTCTCTCCGGTCGCCTCATCCTGGTGAGCGCCGCGTTAGGTATCACCGCCTGGCCATTCATGGCGCGCCTGGTGCGCGGCCAGACGCTGCAGCTGCGCGAGCAGCAATTCATCGAGGCGGCCCGCACGGTCGGCACGTCAGATGTTCAGATCATCCTGCGGCATGTTGTGCCGAATCTGTTCAATCTTGTGGTGGTGGCAGCCGTGCTCGACATGGTGGGCACCATTGGAGGTGAAGCGGTGCTCTCGCTGCTCGGCCTGGGCGTGCAGCCGCCTGGTTCTAGCTTGGGATTGATGATCAACGATGCGGTGCCGCAAGTGCTGACCAATGTCTGGGAGGCGGTTTGGCCCACGCTGGCGCTGACAGTGCTGATGCTCGCGTTCTCCTTCGTGGGCGACGGCGTGCAGGACGCCTTCAACCCGCGCACAGTGGATTAGCGCGGCCGGGCTCAGACCTTCGCGCGGACGTAGACCGTTGTGCCAATACGGGCCCAACCATACAGTCGTTCCGCATCGGAAATGCGCATCCCGATACAGCCATGCGAACCGGTCTCCCAGCTACCGTCTGGTAGCTGATGGGGCGTGTTGGCTCCAGGGCCAAACATCACGTGCCACCAGGCGTCATGGAGATAGAAACCACCCTCTTTGAACTCCAGCCCATAGTTGATGTGGGTCGGGGCGTACCAGTTGGGCGAGCCCTTTGGCCAGGGCGAGATAAATACCGCTTGATGCCCGTCGCCGTTGTGCTCCACGCAATTTACGTTGTGTTTTGCGGTGGGCGCCGAATTGTTGGTCCAGCGCAGGTCGGAGCAATTCTTGACGAAGATATGGAAGACGCCTGTGGGCGTCGGTAACTCCGGCCGTCCCGTTTCGACGGTAAAGGTGAACGCGAGCGCGCCGTTCTCATAGGCGTAGAGTCGCTGGCGCGCCAGGCTGACGAGAATTACGCGCCCGTTGGCGCTCGGCGCGGGTGGAATGTTGGGCGCTGGCGTCGCAGTGGGCGCAGGTTTTGGAGTGGCGGTAGGCTGCGCAGTCGGTGTCGGCGTGGGGAGCGTGGTCGGCGTGGGCGATGGGATGATGTCCTGGCCATCGGCGGGCGCGCTTGTGGCGGTAGGTGTTACGTTCGCCGTTGGCCCCGCCTGTGGAGCGCATGCCGCCAGGGTCAGCGCCAGGACCAGCGCGATCAATCCCACCCAACTCCAGCGCTTTATAGTATGCGACATGCGGCTGTACTTCCTAGCCGCCGCAAGCGGCGCGTGAGTGACGACTCCATTCCACTGTTCAGTGGGCGCCGCACCCCTCACAACACGGTCGCGCGCTGATGCGCCGCGCACACAGTCCTGTCACGGCGGGGCGCCCCAGACTGCGGCGGTGGGCCAGGCTACGGGCGGGTGAACCCGCGGCTAAGGGCGTTCCGCCGCGACCCCTCCTTCGTGGGCTAGAGTCCGTATGAAAGGGTGAGAGCGGCTCCGCTCCACGTCCAATTGGCCACCCACTTAGTTGCTCATGTTGAGGGTGACACGCGTACCTACCGATGGCAATCCAATATTACCGCCAGGCAGTCTGGGTGGGTGGCTATGAGGCTTTGGGCTTGCCGCTGAAAGACGGCTTTCTTCTCAGCCGGCCAGTCCCAGCCGCATGAGAAGTCATGCCACTCGCTATCTGGTGTGATCACGCCCCATACCTCGACATCTGGATTAGGAGCGGCGGTAGAGCGCGCATCGTCGGTGAAATGCCAGAGCGCCCATCCATCCCAATCGCCGCGCGGATTGTCGGTCGTTACCCAGTAAAGCCCGTCAGCATCTATACCTGCCTCATGTCCCTCTGCCACCAATTCCGCAGCGACCGCCTCGGGCGTGGCGACCGGCAATCGAAACGCAGCCGCCAGCCGCGCGATACCTACAGGGTCGCGAAAATGCTCCTTGCGTGGCGGCGTCGCATGGTTGAGATTGTACGGATCCATCATGCGCGTGACCAGTGCGACGATATCCTCCGTGCTCCGTGGAATCAACACCACAACCGAAAAGCGCATACATTTTTAGGCGACGTTTAGCTTATGAGCTTGCATTTTAACCAACACCAAGTGGCCGTCCCAGGTGGAGTAGACAGAGAGAGGCCCGAGAGCCCATCCTTCTGGATATGAACACACCAGAGCAGGAAGTGCTCCGAGCCTTCCGTCATCAAGTGTACACATTGTTT
>DASVZK010000004.1:0-94641 GCA_036391685.1 Ktedonobacterales bacterium | reverse complement strand
AACTCGGCCAACTCAACCTCGAACACCGGGATACTCACCGTGGTCGCGAGAATGGAAGATGGTGCGACCCGAGGCGGGATGCACGAAGCCCACGAGATAGCGCCAGGCAAAGCGGTGTTGCACCCGCGCCACGGGTCGCTGCCCGCGTGGCGCCCAGACGCGCCGCAGCAGCGGTTTCAAGCCGATGCGATGTTCATCGGTCGCCCACAGCTCGACCCTCGCGTGGGGAAACGCCGTCGCCACCTGCCGCAGCAGCGGCCTTCTCTTTTTTTTGCACGTCGCTTGCTGTTCCCGATCGGCCAGCGCATGCTGGGGCCGCGGCAGCTGTGGGGTGTGTTTGAGCCGCTGGAGATAGTCCCAGCCCCGTTGTGTGGCCACCGGGCGACCGAGGCGCTCCGCCATCCAGTCGGCCACGTCGCGCGCCCGCCAACGCGTGCCGCCGTCCGGGGCGTCGCCGGCGAGCGCCTGGCGCAGCTCTTCCTGCTGCGCGGCCGAGAGCATGCGCGGCGCGCGCCAGGAGGTCGTGTGCTGCCGGTTCTGCATGCCCACAGGGCCTTCGGCGTTATAGCGTTTGGCGATCTGGCCGATCCAGTAGCGCGAATAGCCCGTGGAATCGGCGATGGTGGTGGCCGTCTGGCCGCGGGCCAACAACCACAGGATTTGCCACCAACTGCGTTCATGCGGCTCATGCGCCATACGGTAGCGTTGCTCGAGGTCCGCGACACTCAAGTGCGTCGCCAACTGAATGTGTCGGCTCATGCGCCTATTGTACAAGCGCTATCAAGGAAACCGTATCAGACGTTGCGCCGCTTCTTCCCTGTCCTCGCGCTGCTGCTTGCCGTGAGTGGCGCGATCATCGCCTGCGGCGGCGCCGACAACTCTGGCTCAACCACGTCAGGTGGCTCCTCCTCGAGTTCGTCGAGCGCCGCCCATTTCAAGGTTGGAGACCAGGTCAAAGTTGGCGACACCTGGGTCGTGACCCTCAACTCGGTGACGACGCACGGCTCAACCGACATCGATCAACTCAACGCCGGTGACACCTACCTCGTCCTCGACATGACGTTCAAGAACGTCTCGTCGCAGGAACAGTCCCTGTCGAGCCTCCTGCAGTTGAGCCTGAAAGACTCGACCGGGCAATCCTACAATGAGACCGTCACCAGCTTCGCCAAGGCCACGCCCGATGGCAAGGTTGAAGCGGGCGGCCTCTCGCGTGGCCAGCTCGTCTTCGAAGTACCGTCCTCGCAAAAGTCGTTCACGCTGGCCTTTGAGGCGGATATCACCAGCGGTGGCCAGACGATCTGGGACATCAAGCTGTAGTTTCGGCCGCCTGCGGTCCAAAGCCCGCCAGCCATCCCTTCATGGCCGGCGGGCTTTGGGCGTTGTCGCGGGGCTCATGGCTGGGCGGTGGGAATGAATGCCCATACAAGCGTGAACTGACCGCCGACCCGGCCAGTAAGCCACAGATACATACCCGCCGCTTTGGCGTAGCGCGTGTTTGCCGGGCCGCTGGCCCAGGTTACGCCAGCCAGCGCCGAGCCCCGAGGCGCCTCTGGCCCCACCCGCCACCCGCCCAGCGCCGGGTCCCACGCCCAGAGCCACTGGCGCGGCTGAAAATTGATCGTCGCTACCGCGCCGGGCCGCTCACCCAGCGCGAGCAGGTCGCCAAGAGGCCCGACGGCCAGCGCCCGCGTCACGCCGAGAGGCGCGGGCCGCTGCGCTGATGTGGCGGGCTGCAGCGGCAGCGGAGGCAGCGCGCGCCAGCTCGAGCCGTTGGGCTGCAACGCCGCGATCGCCGCGGGTTCCCAGTCAGGTACCCACGGCGGCGACAGTTCGCCCCCGCTGAAACTTATCGCGTAGGTGGGCGGCCAGCCAGAGGCGGTGAGCGCCTCAGGCTCGGTGGTTGAGAGTAGTTGCGCGCCCAGGGGAGCGTTCAGCGCCCGGCGCCAGGAGTTTCCACCATCGAGGGAGCGCCAAAGCTCGTTGCGGGCTGCGCGCTGGCCGGACGACCACGAATAGACTTGGGTCAGAATCGTATCGCCACTGCCCGAGTCCAGCAGCGCTGGCGCGAGTGAGCTATTCCCATTGGGCGGGACAATCGGAACCTCATGCCACAGCGCGCCAAGATCATCGCTTCGCTCCAGGCCAGTCAGCGCGAGCGCGCCCTGGCTGTTATTCGTCCACCAGTAATAGAGCGAGGCGGCGGAGGGCCAGGCGTCAGCCAAGCAGGATTTGGGCTCACTGGGCAGCGCCAGCGTTCCTGAGCCGAGATCGGTCAGCGCGAACAGCGTGAGGGTCTCGCAGCCCGCCGAGTCGGGATTGTGCGCGCTGACGACCGCAATCGCGACAACCGGCGCGTTGAGCGCGATCTTGACCCGGCACGCCGGCTCTCGCGCATGAGGAAGCGCCGCCTCCAGAATGCGCCGCCACGTCCGGCCGCCGGAATCCGTCACCCAGGCCGAGACAGCGGACCCGTCCGCGGCGCAGGCGAAGACGCGCTGCGGGTTCGTGGGGTCAGGAGTGTAGCTGTAGCTGGTCGCATCAGGCGGTACGGGCGCGGACGGAATCGTCTGCCAGCCTGTCATCGCCAGCGGCGGAGCGGCGGCAGCGCTGGTCATCCAGGCGTAGAGTCGCGCCCATCCTACTCCGGCAAGCGCCGGCCCACCCAGCAGCGTGAAAAGCGTCGCCGCCACTAGCGCCACCACGACCACTACACGCGCCGCCCGCGCGCGACGGGAAAGCGGCCGTCCCGCCCGCGCAGGCGCGAGCGCCGTGAGCCACCCGCGCAGGCGCCCACTGGGCCCGCCGTCTTGTCCTGCGTCCGGCGCGTCCAGCGACTCGACACTCAGCGACTCTTCAGGTTCTCCGCCTACCCTGTTCCGTTCCTGCCCCTCATCGCGCATAGGTGGAGCCTCCACGGGTCCGACCGCTCGCGCCAGCGCCACCGGGAGACGTGGCGCGCTTACCGGAGAATATAGACCCCGAGTGGCTGCGACCGCCAGCCAAGACTATAGCTCACGCCGTTGTAATCGAGCGTCGCGGGCAATTGGAGGCGAGTCATGATGATCGCGCACGGGTGAAAATCGGGGTAAGGCTCGTTATCCGCCAGACCGCTCGTATCGTTCCGCACGTTGACATGCTCGATGACCAGCGGGCCGCTCGATTGATCGAGCGTCACCCACCAGGGATATTCCCAGTCATCGATATTGCCTACCAGCCCAACCGTCACGCACTGCCGCTGGCTGAGGTAGCTCGCCACGCCCAGATACGCGGGCTCCAGCCCCTTGCGGTCCGCGAAGTATTGGTCAACGCGCGGCGTGGTCAGGACGCTGCTCGCGCCGACCAGCGGTCGGCTCTTATTCGCGACCGTCCAGGGGAGCGCGGCGATAACTAGCGTGATGGCGGCAAGGTTGAGGACCAGCCGCGGCGAGATCTTGGCCAGCGCAAGGCCGCAAATGGGCGCGAACAGGACAAAATAGACGAGTTCCAGCCGGCTGTTCCAGGGCTGCCACTTGAGGTAGAGGGCGAAGACCAGGAAAGACGCGACCAGCGTCGCGATATACGCCAGCGCCAGCCGGTCAGCGCGCAGGCGCGGCGCGCCGAGGAAGAGCGCGACAACGCCCAATATCATCAAGAAATGCAGTGGGGCGCCAGCGTAGTCCTCGTGCAGTGAGAGCGGGTTGAACGCGTACGCCTGCCAGCTTGTAGCGGGATCGTTGATGTCGAGCCTGAGCAGGGAGAAGATGGACCGTATGGCGCCGTCAAGCGCGGCGTTGACATGAAACCATGGGGAGCCGATCTGCAGCGCCAGATCGCGTATACCGTTGGCCGTAAGTGTCGCTGGCGTAAACTGGGCGTTCGCATAGCGACTGACCTCGTCGGATGGGCCGAAGACCGCGCCAAACGCGCGCAGGTTGCGAATATAGTAGCCAACATTCAGGATCAGCGCGAGGCAGCCCGCGACAAGCGTGACCTCCCAGACGCGCCAGCGCAGTCGCCGGATCGCCCAATAGCCGAGCAGCAGTAGAAATGGCGGGGCGTACACATACGTGGTCGCCTTGGTGAGCATCGCCAGTCCCAGGCTGGCCCCGAGGCCGAGCGTGTTCCACATACTACTGGGGCGCTTGCGGAAGGCCAGCGCGAAGTGGGTGAAGCAGACGAACCAGAACGTGACCACATAGTCATTCTGCGTGCTGCTGCCCTGCAAGATACCCATCGGGAGCGTCGCGGCGAAGATGGCGGCAAAGATCTGACCAGAGCGGGCCGCCCCAAGCTGGCGCGCGATCAGAGAGACACCCGCGACGCTCGCCGCCATCGCCCACCACTGAACCAGAGCGGACAAGTGGTCAGACCCGCTCAGCAGATAGAACTGCGCAACGCAATACTCCGCCCAGGGCGCTTCATAGATCTGGCGCATGATGTCGGTGGGGTACGGATTGAGACTGGCATGCTCCATCCAGAACATGACCCGCGCGAGGTGGAAGGTCATGGAATCCCAGTTATTCGGCGCGGCCGCCAGCGCCACCAGCCCGGTCGTCGCGATAATGAGCAGCGCGCCAGCGAGCGCGGCCGCCAGTGGCCACGCGCGCTGGCGCGTCTTCAGATCATGCCGGGCGGTCTCGCGCCGGAAGAGGGCCACCAACGCGCGTAGGCGTGTGTCGAGGACGGCGATGGATTGCGGTCGCAGGCGGAACAGCGCCACCACCACCAGCGCCACTATCGTCAGCGCGAGAAGCCAGGCGACAAGAACCCCAGCGAATGTCAGCGCGGTAAGCCCGTTCAGGGCCTCGGTGATAATCGTAACGACCACGCCCCACACGACCCCGGCGGAGAGAAGCGCGCGCCGCCACGAGACGCGCGGCTCATAGAGCAGGAACCCCAGGCAGAGCGCCACAAAGCACACCAACGGAAGAAGCGCCAGCATTCCAGAGCATCCCCTAACCGTCTCACGGCGCGCGGGTCGGGGCCGTCCCGACGCCACCTAGCATATCAGACAACCATCATCCTGAAAACGACCGCACTGAGACGCGCGAGCGGCGTCCAGACACGATGCCCCGGACGCCGCTCGCGATTGTTAGAGAGCTAGCCGTTGCGCTTGAGGGCGCCCGTACGCTTGGCGTAACGTTCCGCCTGTTCGAAGATAACCAGCCCCAGAGGCACAAGCACGACGCCCGCCAGCGCCAGCGGCCAGATGTCGCCCCACATCGTCGTCACGCCGCGCCCCTGCTGGATACTGGCGCGCAACCCATCGAGCATGTACGTCACTGGCGAGATGACAGCGACCGCCTGCAGCCAGCCCGGCAACACCGTGACCGGGTAGTAAACGCCGGAGACCAGCAGCATGATCGCACGGATGATGTACGCCATCTGCGCGCCGCGCTCGGTGAAAAGCAGCGGCAGGATGGCGGCAATCTCTCCCAGCCCAATGAGCGAGACACTGCCCAGCGCGGTGATCGTCGCCGCCGCCAACCAGTTGGACTTCGTCAGGTCCAGATGGAAGAACATGCTGATGACCAGCAACTGCGCCACCATAAGCGCCAGGCCGTGGACCAGCGCGAAGATACACGCGCCCAGCAGGTGCGTCAGGCGTGAGACCGGCGCCATGAAGGTGTATTCAATCGTCCCTTCCCAGCGCTCGATCGTCACCGTCTCGGTCACGCTGTCGAAGACGGCGCTGATATAGCTCCACATCGCCGTACCGATTGTGAGATAGAGAATCAGGCTATCGACGTCAGCCTGGGTAAAGCGGCCTGGAGCGGCGTTCTGGGCGGTTTTGGCGATAAAGGTCACGCTGAGCGCGTTGACGATGTTGTACGTGACCCAGACGATTTCCCAGGCCCAGTAGCGCTTTGTCAGGAACCAGCCACGCTCGACGAAGGCGTAACCCTTCCCCGTCTCCGAGCGCAGCGTCCGGCCCCACGAGCGCGCCGCTGTCAGTACATCGCCCGCACGTTGAGCGGAAAGCATGGTGATGAGTCCTCCCTGGAATGTGAGCGGAGAGCGCCATGTGGAGCGTTCTTCCACCCACCCTGCTTCTCGTCGGAGCAGGGTGGGTGGAACGCTCGCGCGATTCGCTCGCTACTCGTCGTCCTCGTCCTCCGGCTCCTCTGCCTCCCAGTCGCGTCCGGTATAGGACATGAAGACCTCGGTAAGCGTCGCGAGGCGGTCGAGACCGAGGCGCGTGGCGACCGCCGCCTTCAGTTCGTCCGGCTCGCCGTCAGCGACGATGCGGCCGCCGTCGATGATGGCGATACGGTCGCAGAGCGCATCCGCCTCGTCCATATCATGGGTCGTGAGCAGGATGGTCGCGTCGTGCGTATCACGCAACTCGGCGACGAAGCGCTGCACATCCAGCTTCGAGCGCGGGTCCAACCCGGTCGTCGGCTCATCCAGCAGCAACAGCACCGGCGCGGTCAGGAAGGCGCGCGCGATCGCCACCTTCTGCTGCATCCCGCGCGACATATGCTCCAGCGGCTGCGTCACCCGGTCGGGCTTGATGCCCAGTCGCGCCAGAATCGCGCGGATGTCCGCACGCGCCTGCCCCGCCGGGACACCGTAGAGGCGAGCGGAGTAGAGCAGGTTCTCCATCGGGCTGAGCTTGCGGAAAAACGCCGCCTCCACACTCACGCGGTTGATCAGCTTGCGCACCACACCCGCGTCGCGCTCGACATCGTAGCCGAAGACCTTGAGCCGTCCCTCATCGGGTAGCAACAGGGTCGAGATCAGGCGGATCAAGGTAGATTTGCCCGAGCCGTTGGAGCCGAGCACACCGTAGATTTGCTTGCGCCGAACCCGGAGCGAAACATCACTTACCGCACGCACGACACGCCTGCCCGCCCCAGACTCCCGCTTGCGCCGGAAGAGACGCAGGCCTTCCGATTTCACAAAGCGCTTCGAGACATGCTCCACGAGCAAGGCCTCGTCCTGCTGAATGCTCACCAGTTCACTCGGCGTCAGCGCCTCGAGCTGCGCCAGCTGGTCAATCCGCCGCGCCATGGGGTGCGATGCGGCGTCTTGATCGCCGGACTCGCCCGGCCTCGCGGGACTCGTGTCGAGCATTGGGATTCCTCCTGCGCTCACTTGCAACGACCACTACCACCGATCCGGGAATACATGTGTGATAGGAACTTGCCCCACTTGCCCGCGCGCGACACTGGATCGTGACATTGAGACGGCTTCAGGGCGGTTACGGCGCGCGGCGGATACGTCGCTGGGTGGAACGCGCGCGACGGCCCAAGATCCTGAATGATCTGAAGGAGAAGAGAGCGATTGTGTCTCAGAACTTGTTCTCGCCGCTTCCGGCGGTTCTGGAATCGCTACCGGTCTGGCTGGGGACGCTCGCCAGAATCAATACTGATGGCGAACTGAAAGACCGGTGTTCTTACTCCAGCGGGTGGGCGCGCCCATCTTCGGGAAAGTCCCCGAAGCGATCCCGAAGCCGGGCCGAGGGCGGGCGACAGGCACACTGATCCCCAGAAGAGGCGTCACTGCGCTGTTCACCATGTTACTCACGTGGGTACCGCTCCACTCGCCGGAAAGTCTTCTATCGAGCGCGGGCGTGGGTCGCCCGGCCTTGCGCCATACCCCGTGGGGGCATCAAGGGGCGCACACAGGGAGTATACGGAACACACGAACGCCTGTCAAGCGCGAAGCGCGACCGCACATGCGGCCAGCGGCGCCCCACGAAGCGCTTATGCCCGCCAGAGAGCAATGCCGCTCGCATGGTCGATACCTGAACGCCAGACTCGCCGCTGCGGGCGCTGGAAAACCAGATTTTCAGGCCTATCGCGCGGCGCCAGGCGTACGGCGCAGACCGCCAACCCGGTTGACGCGCCCGCTGGGGACGCCGTATACTGGCTTGCGACACCGTACGACGCGTGGTCGCGGGCCATTTCATTGCTTGTGAGCGGGCGTCTTTCTACCGGGAAACGGCAACGGCGCACGGCCCGCGACAATCGGAGGCTGCATGATTCTGATGGAAGGCCAGGAGTTCCTGACCGCCGAGGAAGCCTGCGCGCTGCTAGGTATCAAGATCGGCACACTCTACGCCTATGTGAGCCGCGGCATCATCAAGAGCTATCGCCAGGGCATGAAGCGCCAGCGGCTCTACCGCCGCGACGACGTAGAGCGTCTGACGCGCCTGCATGGCCCAGACGGGGAACGCGACGGCGCATTGGAGTCCGCGCCGAGCGGCGCGGGCTGGATACCCTACGTCTGAGTCAGCCAGGGAGCCTATATCGGGGGCGGCGGTGACGGCGGGATTCTACAGAGCGCGGGCGCGGCGACACGGCGCGAGGCAAGATGTCCAACGCGCTCTCCCGACGGGTTACCTTCTCTAGCGCGGGCCGCCCAGCGCCGATCCTCGAAGGCGCACTCACCCTACCCGCCAGCGCTGGCGCAACACTCGCCCCCGTCGCCATCCTCCTCCATCCCCAGCCACTCACGAGCACGATGGACGATCCGGTCATCGCGCAGGTCGCCAATGATCTGGCGGCTGCGGGCTTCGTCGCGCTGCGCTTGAATTTCCGCGGTGTCGGCGCCAGCGAGGGTCAGCAAACGGATGGCCGCCTCGAGCCGCTGGACGTGGCGGGCGCGGTCGAGTTCGCGTTGAATGAGCCGGGCGTGAACCCCGAGAAACTCTGCCTGGTAGGCCACGCCTTCGGCGCATGGGTCGCGCTCGTTTACGCGGGGCATGACCCGCGCGTCAAGACAGTGGTCGCCATCAGCCCACCCGTCTTCCGGCTTACGCCGGATGTGGGCGCTTTCCCGCAGCCAAAACTCTTTATCACAGGCGAATTCGATGAGGTTTCGCCGCGCCACAAACTGGAGCCGCTGCTCGATCGCCTGCCGGCGCGCGGCTTCAAGGTCCTCTCCGGCGCGCGGCACATGATGCGGGGGTACGAGGCCACCGCGTCGCAAGCTGTTGTACACTACCTGGTACGCTGGGCCGCCACGCCCGGTGTATGACCAGTATGCGCCGGGGGAGCGCGCGGGCGAGTCTGGCAGCGAGTCTTGCGGCCAGTGGAGCCCAAACGCGCGGCGCGCGCTGGCTCGGAGTCAGGGAGACGATGGCCACGGGCCAGTAACGGTGAGAACGCAATGGTGACGACAAACGCCAACCCAATCGTTGTACAGGGCGACCGAACGCTGTTGCTCGAAGTGGACCATCCACTCTATGCCGAAGCGCGCGATGCCCTGGCGCGATTCGCTGAGCTAGAGAAGTCGCCGGAGCACATCCATACCTACCGCCTGACGCCGCTCTCCCTCTGGAACGCCGCCGCCGCCGGGCTCAACGCGCCGGAGGTCATCGCCGCGCTCACCCGCTACAGCCGCTACGACCTGCCGCCGAACGTGCTGGCGGATATCCGCGACTACATCGGCCGCTACGGCCGCATCAAGCTCTTGCGCGACGGCGCGGACCTCATTCTGCGCTCGGACGACCTGGCGCTGATCGTCGAGGTCGCGCGCCACAAGCGCACCCAGGAATTCGTCATCGGGCAGCGCGACGAGCGCACACTGGTGATTGACCCCGCGCGCCGCGGGCATGTCAAGCAGGCGCTGATCGCCATTGGCTACCCGGCGGAAGACCTCGCGGGCTACACCGACGGCAAGGCGCTGCCAATGTCCCTGCGCGAGGCCACCGTATCGGGCGATGAGTTCCATTTGCGCCAGTATCAGATGGATGCGGTGCACGCATTCTATGCCGATGGCGCCCCTAGCGGTGGCAGCGGCGTGGTCGTGCTGCCGTGTGGGGCGGGCAAGACGCTGGTTGGCATCGGCGCGATGGTCGCCACGGGCCGCTCAACACTCATCCTCTCGCCCAACACGATCGCTGTGCGTCAGTGGATGAGCGAGTTGGTCGAGCGCACCAGCCTGACCGCCGACCAGGTAGGTGAGTATACTGGCGAGCGCAAAGATATTCGCCCCGTCACCGTCACCACCTACCAAATGCTAACCTACCGCGCCAGCGATGACGGCGTCTTTCCCCACTTCAGCCTGATGACCAACCACGACTGGGGCTTAATCATCTACGATGAGGTGCACTTGCTGCCCGCGCCGATATTCCGCATCACGGCCGAGATTCAGGCGCGGCGGCGGCTGGGGCTGACGGCGACGCTGGTGCGTGAAGATGGGCGCGAGGCTGATGTCTTCGGTCTCATCGGCCCGAAGCGCTTCGATGTCCCTTGGCGCGAACTGGAGCGGCAGGGCTGGATCGCCACGGCGGAATGCCATGAGATCCGCGTCGCGCTGCCCGATGAGGACCGCATGAGCTACGCCGTCGCCGAAGAGCGCGAGAAGTACCGCATGGCGGCGGAGAACCCGGTCAAGATCACCGTGACCCGCGAGTTGCTGGAGCGCCACGCCGACGACCAGGTGCTGATCATCGGCCAGTACCTCGACCAGCTCAAGGACCTGGCGCAGTTGCTTGGCGCGCCGCTGCTGACCGGCCGCACCAACAACACGCAGCGCGAGAAGCTCTACGACCAGTTCCGCCAGGGCAAGATCAAGCGGCTCGTGGTCTCCAAGGTCGCCAACTTCGCCATAGACCTGCCCGACGCCAACGTCGCCATCCAGGTCTCCGGCACCTTCGGCTCGCGCCAGGAGGAGGCGCAGCGGCTGGGGCGGCTGCTGCGACCCAAGCAAGACGGCCGCCCAGCGCACTTCTACAGCATCGTCACCCGCGACACGCGCGACCAGGAGTTCTCGGCCAACCGCCAGCTCTTCCTGACCGAGCAGGGCTACCGCTACACGATAGACGACGCCGAGGAGCAAGGGTTGCTGGTGGAGCGCCGCCCCGCGCGCCGCCTGGCCGCAGGCGAGCGCGCCCCGCGCCCCACGCGGCGGCGGGCGTAAGGCTGGCAGAAGGCTTCCGCGAAAGACGCCCACCGTGGCGCGCGAGGGCCGCGGTGGGCGTGGATCACGCGCGGAATGTGTCAGGGTTGCGCGGGAGCGACGGGCTGGTCGGATAGTGGGGTGGCGTCCGGCCGCTCAACAAGCTCCGCCTCGATCTCGACTCGCACCGTCGCGCCCAGAACCTCGCCCCCGCTCTCCAGCGGCATGTTCCAGGTGAGGCCGTACCGCTCGCGGTTGACGTAGCCACGCGCGGAGAAGCCCATGCGGCGGTAGCCTTCCGGATCGACCGTTTCGCCACCATAGACGACCTCCAGCGTTACCGGAACGGTCACGTCACGAATGGTCAGATCGCCTTCGACGTTGTAGGTATTGAACCCAAGCGGAGTGATCGCGCCGCTGCGGTAGTGGATCGTGGGCCAGGTCGCCGTATCGAGGAAGTCATGCGAGCGCAGGTGCGCGTCGCGCTCCAGGTTGTCGGTGGCGATGCTGGCGGCGACGATGCTGACATCAGTGGACGAGCGCTCCGGCGTCTCCTCATCCAGCGTGATCTCGGCGGTATAGCGGGCGAAATGGCCCGTCGCATAGGTAATACCCATGTGCAGCACCGAGAAGGCGATATGGGTATGATTGGGATCAAGTGTCCAGCGCATGGAGCGCCTCCTCTCCTCAGCGTCACGAGCGGCGATTAGCCGTTCATATGGCGAGCGGGCGGAACATCCGGACAAGCCGGACGCCACACCATCATCCCACCTCCTGTCACGATAGGCGCTCGATATCACGCGCTCTGCCCAAATCGCGCGCGCGGGGTCACAATACGGTCTCGCGATGAGACAGCCTCACGACAGGCGCGGGCTTTAGCGCGACGACATCACGGCGCAACTGAGGCGCGGGATTTCCGAAGTACGTGATTCCACGTAGTCCCCATGGAATGCGGCGCGCGCAGCTTGCAAGGGGCTTGTGTTAAGCGCTATCGCATGGTATACTTCGCGCGAAGGTCGAGAGGATCGAGAGCGGCCTCAATTCCGTTCTGGCGTATTTCTCGGTCTTTATGGACATTGGTTCTGGTGTGTGAACGGGGGTCACACACACGCTGTTATGACGCAAGTCGGTGGTCTGCAAGGGTTAAGGCGTCGGCCTCGGTTTCTGGGACGATACTCCCTCAGTTCTCTCCACAGCGGTTTCCCCCACATCCGACACAGTCCCGCGCTCGCGCGTGGGCAATTTGGTTGGGCATGTCTGTTGTCGCCACGCTGGGCGATCATGCCGCAACCAGAGAAGAAGAGGTTCTAGACTTTGGCCACCGATCAGACACTGCGTTGCCGCGAGTGCGGGCGCGACTTCCTGTTCACCGTGGGTGAGCAGGAATTTTACGCCAGCCGCGGCCTCGTGAACACCCCGTCGCGCTGTCCCGAGTGCCGTGCTTCCCGCAAGGCTGCCATGCAGGGCGGGGTCTCGACGGGCCGCCGCGAGATGTTCACGGCGACGTGCAGCTCGTGCGGCCGCGAGGCCCGCGTGCCCTTCCAGCCGCGCGGCGACAAGCCGGTCTACTGCAGCGACTGCTACCAGCAGATGGGCGGCGGCGGCGGCGGCCGCCGCAATGGCGCTGGCGGCGGCGGCTACGGCGGTTCTCGCTGGTAGACTTGCTCGCCTAACCCTTGCGCGCCCTTGACGGGCAAACGATGTCCCCCGGCCTCGACTGTGAGGCCGGGGGATGTTTGTATGTCCCGAGGCATTCCCGGAATGCGACGCGCTCGCCCTAATGAATCGGCGCGGACTCACTCTCCTCCAACGGCGCAGGCGCGGGAGCCAGGGGCTTGCGCGGGCCAGAGAGGCGCGGCAGCGCGACCAGTAGCGCCAGCAGCGCCAGCGCGCCCCCGAACATGAATGGAGCGCCAATCCCCAGACTGGAGCCAAAGAGCGCGCCTGCCGCGATCGGCGCCAGCACACGCGCCAGACCCGCGACCCCCTGCGCGACACCCAATGTCGCGCCCTGCGCGCCTTCCGGCGCGGCGAAGGAGAGCAGCGCCGACGACGTGGGACTGACCGCGCCATCACCAGCGCTCAGCAGCGCCAAGGCTACCAGCATCGCTCCCAGCGACAGGCTGAACGGCAGCAGCAGCAGACCCGCCGCCAGCAGTCCTAACCCCAAAGCCATCGTCGCCCGCTCGCCGATGCGCTTCACGACCTGTGACACGACGCCACCCTGCATCAGCACGATGATCACCCCAACATAGGTGAAAATGTAGCCGTTCTGCGGCGCCTGCCAGCCAAACACCTTCTGTGAGAAGAGCGCATAGACCGCCTCCATCGCCGTGAACGCCAGGGTGAAGAGGAAATTGACGATCACCAGACGCGTCACCGCCGGTTGCCGCAGCGCCGCCACCCAGCCCGCGAGAAGCGCGGAACGCTGCGCGGGCGCGTTCTCGAGTTGCACGCGCGCCTTGCGCGTCTCCGGAAGGAGCGCCAGCGCCAGGACCGCGTTGACCAGCGCCACACCCATCGCCGCCCAAAACGGCGCTCCAGCGCTTACACCGCTAAGCACGCCGCCGATCGCCGGGCCGACGACAAAGCCAAGCCCGATGGCGGCGCCGATCATTCCCATGCCACGAGCGCGCCCCTCCGGCGCCGTCGTATCCGCGATCACCGCCTGCGCCGTGCCAATGTTCGACGCGCCCAGCCCGCCGATGAAGCGCGCCGCCAGCAGCAGCCACAGCGACCCTGCGAGCGCGGTCAACGCGAAAGACAGCGCCTCGATCAGCAGCGAGAGCACGATCACAGGCTTGCGGCCGAAGCGGTCCGAGAGCGCGCCAACGATAGGAGTAAAGAGAAACTGCGCTAGCGCGTAGGCGGTCAGTATGAGCCCGACCTGTGTCGCATTGGCGCCCAGCCGCAGCGCCCAAAATGGCAGTAGCGGCAGGATCAGGCCGAAGCCCGCGATATCAATGAAGACTGTCAGCGCCATCAGCAGCGCTGGGGACTGCCCTTTCGCGCCTGTTCCACGCATGCGCTTCATCATCCTTATCATCTAATGCGACCGGGGCTTAGCCGCAGCCGCATCGCACTAGTCACGTTTGACTAATCAAAATATACCATCTTGCGCCAGTATAGTCAAGTGTGACTATACTGGCGGGAAAGATGCGGCGCGGACGGGGAAATACGAAAGAGGGCAGACGCCATGACCAGCAAGCTCACTCCGCTCAACGGGCCAACGGGTAGCCATGCCAGCGCCGCATCTGGTCTGGATGAGCGCGCGCTACTGCTGCTGGGCATCCTGCGCGGGCAGAGCCAGCACGGCTACCAGATCAATGAACTCATCGAGCGCGACCTGGCCCATGTCACCGACATGAAGAAGCCAACCGCCTACGCCCTGCTCGATCGGCTGGAGCAGAGCGGCGCCATCAGCGTCCACACCGAGCGCGAGGGCGCGCGCCCTCCGCGCAAGGTCTACGCCATTACTCCCGCGGGCGAAGAGCGCTTCCTTACGCTCTTGCGCGCCAATCTGGCGGCGGCGGATCGAGACGCCTCGCCCAGCGATATTGGTCTCATGTTCCTCGACGCCCTGCCACGCGCCGAGGCGCTGGCCCTGCTTCGCCAGCGGCTGGCGCAGCTTAATGAGCAGATTGCTGTCTATGCGCGCTCGCCGCAGCACGGCCTCGGCCTCGGTATCGACCTGACTATCGAGCGCCATCTCGCCTTGCTGCGCGCCGACCGTGATTGGCTGGCGAGCGCGCTGGAGCGGCTGGCCGCCTCGTAGCGCTCGCCAGCGGCCCGGCGTCTAGGCAATGAGCTGGCTGAGCGTCACCATGCCATAGCCTTTGGCCTGGAGCCCGGCGATCACGCGCGGCAGCGCCTCCGGCTCATGCAGGCTCCCGGCGTGCATCAGGATGATGGCGCCATTCTTCAGGTTGGGGCTATTCAGCACGCGGCTGACGATCTGGTCGGCAGTGACGTTGGGGTCCCAGTCCACCGGGTCAATGCTCCAGTAGACCGTGCGGAAGCCCAGATTGGCGGCGTCGTTGAGCACCTGCGTATTGTAGGCGCCATAGGGCGGCCGGAAGAACGGCCGCGTCGATTTGCCGCTCATCTCCTGGACCAGTTGCTCGGTCATGCCTAACTCATAGCAGATGTACTCGTTGCTACGGGCAGGAGTGGTCAGATCGGGGTGGTCAATCGTGTGGTTGCCTAGCTCATGCCCATCGTTGACGACGCGCTGAACCGTCGTCCGGTGATTTTGCCCCCACTGGCCCTCGATGAACCAGGTGGACTTGACGTTCGCGGCGGCGAGCGTATCGAGCAGCGAGCCAGCCCGCGCGCCGTCCTCACCACCGGCGTCAAAGGTCAGCGCCACCTGCTTGCGGGTCGAATTGCCATAGACGATCAGCTGCGAAGACACCGGACTGACTCCTGGCGGAGCAATACAGGTCGATGTCGGCGTGATCACCGAGACATACACACTATGGGCGGTGTCTCTCCCGGTCCATGCCAGCAGTAGCGCCTGCGGCCCACCAATGTACGCCAGTTGCGGCGCAGCGATCGAGGTGTCATCCAGCGTGGATTTGACTGTCGCCGGCCAGCTCGGGAAGCTGTCGGTATAGCGTAGATTGAGCGTGCGCGCGCTATTCGTTCCCGTCCATGCCAGATAGGTCTTAGGCATATTGCTGGCGACAAAGGACATCATGGCCGGCGCGAACGGCGACGTCTCAGGTAGCGTATTCGCGTTCGCGGGCCATGTTACGCCATCAGGTGACGTCATGAAGCGGACCGCCAGCGTACCAGGGCTGCTCCACGCCAGAATCAGTCCGACATGGTCGAGACCTGTTGACAGGCTGGGTGACGCGGCGCTCCCAAATCCCCACAGTGTCGTTTTGGCGCCTTTGCTCAGGCCACTCGCATTCACGTTGATCGCCTGAACATTGAGCGTGCGCGCGGTATTCTGCCCAGTCCACGCGAGGTACAGCGCGTTGTTTTCATAGGCCAGAGCTGGCGCGAATGGGCTGGTCTCGCCCCATAGTGTGAGCTTGCGCGGCGTCCCGTAGACGTCATAGAGCACGTTGAGGGTGTGGGCGCTATCGATCCCCGTCCAGGCGATGGCGACCTGCCCGGTCGGCGTCATCGCCAGCGCGGGCCGGAACGGCGAATTCTCGTTCAGGATGACTTTGGACCCAAAATCGAAGCCTGTGCTACTGAGCATGACATTCAGGCGGCGTTGCGGGTCTGTGCCAGTCCAGGCGATCGCCAGGCGTGTCTGGCCGCTCGTCCTGCTCGCCAGCGCTGGGCCATCAATACTGGTCTGACCCAGGTTCGTCCTGGTGATGAGCTTAAATGGCCCGGTGATCGCAGGCGCGCTCGCCGCAGTCGCCGAAGCTCCAGCGGCCTTCGCCGGAGGCGCGACAACGGTGGTCAGGCCCAGCGTGATCATCGCGACCAGCGCCAGGGCGGTTGTCAGTCGCGCGAGGCGTCGCGCCTTCCACGCGGGTACGATTGGAAGAGTTCGAATCTGGGGCATCGTGCGCCTCCCTTTGGCTTCCTCGCCACGCGTCGACCAGCGACGCGGCGCCACTATAGGAAGCGCACACGCGCGTCTCAACGGTATATCACGGAGGAAGGGCGTTATCACAAATGCGTCGCGGCGGGACCGCTGGCCGCGCGAGGGAGGTTGACATGCGAGCGGAGATCATCCTGTTCGAAGGTTTCGATGATCTGGACGCGCTGGCTCCATACGAGGTTCTGCGCCGGGCGGCGACGCAGGGCGCCGACCTGACGGTGGAGTTGGTGACGGTAGACGGCGCGGCAGAGGCGCGAACAGCCTATGGTGTGGCGCTTCGATCATTGGGGATGCTTGGGACGCCAGATGTATTGGTGGTTCCGGGCGGGGGGTTTGTGGGGCGTGCGCCGCGCGGCGTGCGGGCCGAGATGAATAGCGGTCTCATCCCAGACGCCATCGCGAAGGCCCATGGGCGCGGCGCGATCATCGCCACCGTCTGCACCGGAGCGCTACTCGCCGCCGCTGGTGGAATTCTCAGGGGGCACCGCGCGACCACACACCACCAGGCCATCGCTGATCTGCGCATGGCGGGCGCCGAGGTTATCACCGCGCGCGTCGTGGATGACGGCGACATCATCTCGGCGGGTGGCGTCACTTCCGGCCTCGATCTCGCCCTCTACCTGATCGAGCGCTTCTTCAGCCCTGCGCTGGCGCTGCGCATCGAAGAGCAGATGGAGTACGAACGCCGCGGGACGGTCTGGCGCGGCGCAAGTCACTAAATATCCGACGGCCCAATTGTGTAGTTAGAGGCGCTGGCCCAACGCTCCGCCGCCGCCATGACGATGTCACAGACCGGATCTTTGACCGCATAATAGGCGTCCACGTCGTCAGGGTGCAGCCGGGCCAGCGCCTCCTTGATCTGCTCGTAAGCGCCGCGCGCCATCTGATCAACGCGCAGGTAGTCGCGGAAGAGCAGGGCGTAGCGCTGATTGGCGCGCCCCACCTGCCGGACGTGCAGGTTGGTGGGGCGTTGCTCCTCTGGCGCGCGGAAGAACAGCTTGCGCCACTCGGCTGGCGCGTCACCCTCGTGTCCTGGCGGCGCATGGTCGTGGTCTATCTCGGTGGCGAGCGCATACCCCAATGGCGCGAGCGACCGCGCCAGCGGCTCCTCGTCCAGCGCCGCCACTGTCACCTGGATGTCAATCCGGTCTTTGGCGGCCAGGCCGGGAACTGCCGTCGAGCCGATGTGGTCAATGCGCAGCGCGCGGTCGCCGAGCGCCGCCCGCAGCGGCGCGCCAATCTCGCGAAACTCGTCTCGCCAGCGCGCGTCATATCGAACGATCACGATCTGCCTCGTCATGTACACCTTCCCCACGTACATAGGCGCCATCGTCCGGTTCCACACTATGAAGCAGATGCAAACTATACCAAACATGCGCCGGGGATGGCCAACGCCCGGCCCCTAGCCGCGGGCTTGAGCCGCCCAGTCCCCGTCGGCCTCGTCCGCCCGCGCATCTTCTGCTAGAATGCCCTCAACGCGCGCAATGGCGCGAGACCCCCAAGCGGGGGCATGAAAGGGAGCGGAGCGGCTATGGCAGCCCAGAGTCAGTGGGACGCGATCATTATCGGCGCCGGGCACAACGGTCTGGTCGCCGCGGGCTATCTCGCGCGGGCGGGCAAGCGCGTGCTCGTGCTGGAGCAGCGCGACCGCGTCGGCGGCGCCTGCACGCTGGAGGAGCCGTTTCCTGGCTTCACCATGTCGCCCTGCGCCTATGTCGTCTCGCTGCTGCGGCCGGAGATCATCCGCGACCTGGAACTACACAAATTCGGCTTCGAGGCCTATGTAAAAGATCCCCAGATGTTCTCCCCCTTCCTCGATGGCGAGCATCTCTTCTTCCGCGCGTCCACGGAGAAGACCGTTGAGGAGATCCGCCGCCTCTCGCCGCATGACGCCGAGGTCTACCCGAAGTTCCTGGAGTTCTTCGACCGCGCCTCCGAAATCCTGAATCCGATCTTGCTGGAAGAGCCGCCGTCGGTGGCTGATCTGGCGGCGCGCTTCCAGGGCGAGGATGAGGAAATCTACCGCCGGCTGATGTTCGGCTCGCTCTACGATATGCTGGCCGACTACTTCGAGTCGGACTATATGCGCGCGGCCTTCGCGGGACAGGGCGTGATCGGCGCCATGATCGGCCCCAAGACGCCCGGCTCGGTCTACGTGATGTGGCACCACATGTTTGGCGAGGTCAACGGCGAGAAGGGCATGTGGGGCTACGTGCGCGGCGGCATGGGGCGCATCAGCTACGCGATGGCGGCTTCGGCCGAGGCCTATGGCGCCGAGATCCGGTTGAATACTCACGTCCAGAAGCTGCTGATCCACGACGGGCGCGTCGAAGGCGTGCGGCTGGAGAGTGGCGAGGAGATTCGCGGCGACGCTGTGCTCTCCAATGTGGACCCCAAGACCACCTTTCTGCGCTTCTGCGACGGCGCAGGGCTGGACAGTGACTTCCTGCGCCGCATCAGCCAGTTCAAGACCGAGAGCGGCGTCTTCAAGCTCAACATCGCCCTCAAAGAACTGCCCAACTTCACCAGCGTGCCCGGCACAGCGCCCGCCTTGCAGCACTTCGGCTCCTGCGAGATCAGCCCTACGCCCGACTGGGTGCAGAACGCCTATGAGGATGCGGCGCGCGGCGAGCTTTCCAAAGAGCCGTGGATCGAGGCGTATATGCAGTCCAGCACCGACCCCAGCGTAGCGCCGCCAGGAACGCACACGATCTCGATGTTCTGCCAGTATGCGCCTTATCATCTGAAGGGACGCGAATGGGACGACTCGGTGCGCAATGACATGGCTGACCGCATTGTCGCTACGATGACGCGCTTCGCTCCCAACTTCGCCGACGCGATCATTGACCGCCAGATGCTCAGCCCGGTGGACATCGAGGCGCGCTATGGTCTGCCCAACGGCAATATCTTCCAGGGCGAGATCACGCCCGACCAGCTCTTCTCGCTGCGCCCCGCGCCGGAAGTCGCACGATACCGCACGCCAGTCTCCGGTCTCTATCTCTGCGGCTCCGGCTCGCATCCCGGCGGCGGCGTCATGGGCGCCCCCGGCCACAACGCCGCCCAGGCGCTGCTGAAGGATTGGGCGGTGTAAGTACAGTGACGACCTCATCCCCTGCCCCCTCTCCTGCGAGGAGAGGGGAAATCGCCGTAGCGATTTAAGCCAGGACAGGCAGGATGAAGGCTGAAGGGCGCGCGGCGTCGTGGTAGACAACCTGGTCGGCGATCAGGAGCTTGGTTGCGGTCGCATCGGGCTCGCCAGTACCTGGATTACGGGCGAAGCGTGGGTGCGCGCCGCTAGAGACCTGGACCCGTATCCGCTGGCCGGGTCGGAAGTGATACGCCGTCGGCCAAAGGGCGACCTGGATGTGACGCACACCGTCGCTGTCTGGCGCTGAATCGTTGGGCGTCAGCCGCAATATACCGTCGCAAAGGTTGAGCGACTTGCCGGACTCCTCAACGACGCACAGCCGGGCAAAGTAATCCGTGTAGTCCAGGCTGGAGGCGACGTAGAGGTCGGCTGTCACTGGCCCAATGACCTCCAGGTCGGTCTCCAGTGGCGCGCTGGTGTAGACCAGCACGTCGGGCCGCGCCTCCAGCGCGCGGTTGTCATGCTGCCCCATGCGCTCCGGCGCGCCGAGCGAATTGCCGCCGACCGCAGGCGTAGGGTCGGCGGGATCGTAGCGGTAGCGGTCGGGCTCGGTGGTGTCTGTGTCGTCTGGCGGCGTAGTGGTGAGCGCGCCGTTTGGCCGCAGACTCCACCGCAGTGACTGCGCCAGCGGCGGCCAGTCCTCGAACTCGCGCCAGGCGTTGGCGCCCATGACATAGAGGCGCACGGGATGCGCGCGCCAGGACGCGGCTTTGTCCTTGAGCCTGGCGTCGAGGAAGCTCAGCCCATCGCGCGTCATGTCCGGGAAGCTACCCATCTGGCCATGAAACCACGGGCCGATGAGCAAGGATGGCCGCCGCCCCGCGTCGCGCAATCGCTGATAGTCCTGAAGCTGCCAGTCGAGGAAAAGATCGAACCAGCCCGCCTGTAAGGCAATCGGCGCGGTCACCTCACCGGCGCGGTCGCTGAAGATGATCGGACGCCAGTAGTCGTCATCCGTCGGGTGCGCAAACCACTCCTGATAGATCGCCGACGGTTTGTTGATCGCCACGCGGTCGGCCTGGTCGAGTGGCAGGGAGCGGTAGGCAGTCTCGAGATTTCGCCCGCGACGGCGCATAGCCAGGATGCTGGAGAGCCCCAATTGGAGTCCAGTCGCCGCCTGCTCGGTCATCATCGTGGACCAGCCGAGCATGTTCTCCAGGGTCAGCGAGCCGCCCTGCGAGCGGAAATGATGGAAGTCGGAGGTGGTGACGCAAAGAACCAACGCCTGAAGGTCGGCGCCAGCGTCCGCCGCCACCGCCCACTGCGCGAACCCCAGGTAGCTCGGCCCTACCATCGCCAGCTGGCCGGAATACCAGTCCTGGCGCTTGATCCACTCGATCGTCGCCAGGCCATCCCCACGCTCGTTGCGGGCAAAAGCGAATTCGCCGCCGGAGCCAGCGGTCCCACGACAACTCTGCACGAAGACCTGATAGCCGCGCTCCGCATAGGGAAGGACGGTCGTGGCGCCGAAGAAGCCGCGCCGCCCATAGGGCGAGCGCACGAGGATCGTCGGGCAGGGGTGATCGGTCTGGGGCATGTAATGGTCCGCCAGAAGCGTGACGCCGTCCGGCATGGGAACAGCCACGTCGCGCGTTATAGTCACATGGGGTGTCTCGGCTGGTGGTAACTTCATCAGCCAGGTGACGACGCGTCCGGTCAGGCTCATAATCCGCCTTCTCTCAGCGCTGGCTCCCCACGTGGGGAATGATGGGGCTTTACACCCGATTAGTCATACCTGGCATGAGTAATACCTTGCCCGCAGACATGTTGGCCCGGTAGGTGGCGATCGCTTTCTGCCCATCCTCGAGCGGAAAGCGCCCCTGAATGGTGACGTAGGTCAGGTCGCCAAGCTGGAAAAGCTGGCGCTGCATGGAAAGGAGCGCCAGCGGATTTTGCCGCGCGATCCAGTGACTCAGATAAAAGCCCTCGATGCGTCGCTCGTCAAAGATCATGCTGCTGGGATGGAAGGTCGTGAGTGTCTCCGCAAGCGAACCGAAATGGATCACCCGCCCCCGCGCGGGCAAGGCGGCCAGCAGCCGCCCGGTCATCTCGCCTCCTACCGAGTCAAAGGCCAGTTGCGCGCCAAGCTGGCGGCAGAGGTCGCGTAGTTGCGCATCGAAGCTGGGCGAGTCGCTCACGAAGATATGCTCAGCGCCCAGTTTTCGCAGCGCATCGGCCTGGGACTCGCGGCGCACCACATTGATAACCTTTACGCCACGCAATTTCGCCAGCTTGTTGACCATCTGCCCTAGCGCGCTCGCCGCCGCGGTCTGAACCATGACCGACCTGGCGGTCTGGCGGGCGATCCCTACATGCGCCCAGGCTGTGTAGGGATTGACTATCCGCATCGCGCCCTGCTCATCGTTGATGGAATCCGGCAGGGGCGCGCATTGGAGCGCGGGCGCCACCACGTATTCGGCCCACGTTCCATCGCCTGCGCCCGCGGCGCACGCCACGCGCTTCCCCAGCAGACGGCGCGCCAGAAAGCCTGTCCCGGTCGCTACCACGGTCCCCGACCCTTCGATACCCGGCACGATGGGAAGTGGCTTGGGCTTCCCATACACACCCTGAAGTGTGGCCAAGTCAGACGGGTTGATGGGACTGGCGGACATGCGGATGAGCGCTTCGCCGGGGCCAGGCTTTGGCGTCGGGCGCTCTTCAACCGTGAGCGAGTCATACGCGTTCAAGTCATAGGCATGCAAAACCAGGGCGCGCATCGTCTTGGGAATCTCAGTCATGTTCCACCACCTTGTCTTGCGCGCTCCCCTCTTCCACCCGTTCGCCGTTGCCGCCAGTATATGTCGCAAGCGCTCGCCGTCGCCATCACCGGATGCAGCGACGTAGAATATGGGACAGCAACCCACTCCCGCCGGGCATAAAGAGGAGGCGCGCGATGCCGTCATACAGCGCGATCTCGGCGTTTACCAATCCCGCCGTCGCCGCCTTCCGCGCCGATGTCCTAGACCGATTCCCGTACACGCTCGACGCGCGCGCGTGGCTCAGTAGCGGCATTGACTTCGAAGTCCAGGATTTGCAGTCCACGCGCGGCGGCGGCTTCTGGATTCCGGAAGAGAACAAGGTCTTCCTCTATACCGCGCAGTACGAGGCCGCGGTACATGAGCTGGCGCACGCCTGGTGGCATGAGCGGCGCATTGGCCAGGAGGAGGCGCTGATGCGCGCGACCATCGCGCTCTCTGAGGATCCGGACCCACGCTACCAGCGCATGCGCGACCTGGCCTACGGCTACATCCACGGCATCCCGGCGCAGAACTGGGCGGGCATGCTGGTGGAGCGCAACGATTGGGAGATGTACGCTGGCATGGCCAGCGGCATGATGGCCGATCTGCGTCTCGTCCCACCCTATATCCGCCGCTTCTACCTCTCGATGTATACTCTGCTACCCGACGGCGCCCCCTCGCCGGCGGGAGCCGCGCCGCACGGGTGATCGAGCGCCAGTCCTCGAAGATCGCCGTGGGGGCATTGTCTGTATCTCCGCGCGGCTGGCTGGCTGAGGCCGCGGAATGAGTATCACATAGAGCGCGCTTTCCCTCCTGACAATACCCTTGCGCCTGGCGCGTTGACGGAGCCGCGCGAGCGAAAACCAGCGAATATTCAAACATGTGGAAACGCTCATAAAGAATCCATGGACTTCCAATTCCGGGGCGGCATGCTATGGCTGTCAAATGGGAAGCGCGATGGAGCGCGCGGCGCGGAAGGCGCCGATGACATGGCGTGAGAGATCGACGCTGACCCGCTCGCCATCGGTGGACTCACACATGAGGAGAACGGGCAGACATGACGATCACGACGATCATGATGATGGAAAGCAGACGAGCACATGGCCAGCGCTAAACAGGCCACCGCCGCGCGGAGGCCGGTGGCTGCCGCCGCGCCTCAGGCCAGCAGGGCCGCCGCCACGCCCGCCGCGCGTCCCGGCGCGCTCAACGTCCAGGTCCTGTCAGTGACACCCGCGTCCGCGAACGCGGTCACCATACGCCTGGTCGCCCCCGGCGCGAACCGCGCGCCCGCGCCTTATGCGCCGGGCCAGTTCATCACGCTGGGCTTTAGCATGGGCGGGCAGACACTCTATCGCAGTTACTCGCTCTGCGGCGATGGCCGCGTCAGCGCGCCGTGGGAGATCACGGTCAAGCGCCAGCCGGGCGGCGCCATCTCAAACTATCTCAACGACTCCGCCCGGCCGGGCATGATCCTGAGCGCTAGCGCGCCACAGGGCGGCTTCACACTCCCGTCTGATCTGGCGAATGGGCTGGTCTTTGTGGCTGGCGGCAGCGGCGTCACACCCATATACGGCATGTTGCGCGCGCTAGCCGCCATGCCCGCCGCGAGCCGCCCGCGCGTCACACTGCATTACGCCTATCGCAGCCCGGCTGAGGCCATCTTCGCCCGCGAGCTCGTGGCGCTGGACCCGCAGCGGACCTGGCTGACGCAGTACCACTACGCGAGTTCCGCAGGGCAGCGCCTCCAGCCAGCCCACGTGGCGATGTCCGCCGGCACGGGAGCGGCGCGCGCGCACTGGTATGTGTGTGGCCCCGACGGGCTACGGCGAGAGGTAGTCGCGGCGGCCGCCCAGGCAGGAGTTCCTGTCGCGCGCACCCGTATGGAGGTCTTCAGCAGCCCGGCGCCGCGCGTGGTCGGCGGCAAGGGCGTGGCCGCGCGCATCCGACTGGCGGATAGCGGGCGCACGCTGGACGCGCGCCCTGGGGAAACACTCCTGGAGACGCTGGAGCGCTACGGCTACAAACCGGAGTTCAGCTGCCGCGCAGGCGCCTGCGGAACCTGCGCGCTACGCAAGCTCTCCGGCCGCACGCGCGGTGACGAGCAGAGCGCGCTCAGCCCGCGCGAGCGCTCCTCGGGCTACGTCCTCGCATGCGTCGCGCAGCCGGTCGGTGATATCACCCTGGCGACGGCGGATGGAACGGCCGCGCCAGCCATCGCAGCGCGCAGCCGCCACACGGCAGGCAAGCGCACACTGCGGGTCGCGCTCGTCGGAGCTACAGCGGCTCTCTTTATCGGCGCCTGGAATATGACAAATCACAGCGTCAGCGCATCGAGCGCGACCACGTCCTCGAGCTCTTCCAGTTCTTCCAGCTCGAGCGATTCGACCAGTAGCGGCTCGAACTCGACCAATTCGTCCAGTTCTTCCAGTAGTAGCGGCTTCACGACATCGCCGTCGAATAGCGCGCCCAACAGCAGCACGGGGATGTCCTGACATGGCTACATCAGATGTCAGCGATCGACGCATCCAGGTCACGCGCGCCGGCCGTCCCATGGCGACCGATGTGAGCGTCCTGATCGCCGCCGATCCCGATCAGGAGCAGGAAGCTAGCGAGGCGGCGAACGCCTGTATGGCCTGGTTCGACGAAGTGGACGCGCGGCTCTCACGTTTCCGCCCCGAGAGTGAGCTGAGCCAGCTCAACGCGGCGTCCGGCGCCTGGTTCGCCGCCTCGCCGGTCCTCTATGACGCCATTGAGGTGGCGCTGCGGGCGGCCCGCGCCAGCGGCGGTCTTTTCGACCCGACTCTGTTACCGCAACTGGAAGCGCTCGGCTACGACCGCGACTTCGCCCAGATCGCCCGGCGGAATATCGCTGCGGACGCCAACGCTCCGGTCCGGCCCGCGTGGGCGCCCCCAACCCAGGCCTGGCGCGCCATCGAGATGGATCCCGACCGCCAGCGTATCCGCCTGCCAGCGGGCGCGCGGATTGACCTCGGCGGCATCGCGAAGGGCTGGGCGGTAGATATCGCGCTGGCAACGTATTGCGAGCGGTTCCCTGGCGCGCTGGTGAACGCCGGTGGCGACCTGCGCGCGATTGGCGGCCCGCAGCCCGGGGAAGCGTGGTCAGTCGGCATACGGTCGCCGCGCGCCGAGGCGGGCGCGCCCGATATGGATAGCTCCGAATGGGCCGCAACCATCCACCTGAGCCGCGGCGCGCTGGCGACTTCGGGCGCGGCGCGGCGCTGGTGGCGCGAGAACGGCGTGGTCCGTCATCATCTGCTCGACCCGCGCACTGGACTCCCGCTGGAAATCTGGACAGGCGCGAACACCGAAGATCCCGAGCCAGTGGGGGCCAGCCACGCCATCGCGATGGTGACGGCGCTGGCTCCTACTGCCGAACGCGCCGAGGTAGCGGCCAAACTGGCGCTCCTGCGCGGCTTTCCCGAGGCTACGCGGGCGGTGGAGACCGCCTGGGAGCGCTATGGCGCCATCGGTCCAGATGACGACCTGGATGCAGGCGTCGCGCTGATCATCACATTTGGCGACGGCTCGTTCGCCCTCTCGAATAACGCCCGCGCGTGGCTGGCCACCTGGGGCGCGGAAGGCGCGCGTGTGCCGATGCTCATCTCGTCCGAAGGCGTGGAGGCGTTACCCCCATTGCCCGGACGTGAACGATAGAAGGTAATCCCGGTGCTACAGTCGATCTCTTCAGGGCTGCTGAGCCTTGCTGGCTCTGCGCCGCTCGCGGCGATCAGCGCCGTCGCTGTCAAAAACCCGTTCATGTGGTATGTCACCCGCGCGTCGGCCACGTCGTCCTATATCACGCTCTCATTGCTGGTTATTCTCGGCCTGACGCGTTCCATGATCCGCATCAACGGCAGCCGCATCTCCTGGTGGCTGGATGAGGCGCACCAGTTCCTGGCCCTGCTCACCGCGGGGCTGGTGGGGCTCCACTTGGTCTCGCTGCTCTTCGATGCGCTGATTCCATTCTCCCTGCTCAATATCCTGCTGCCCGTCAACGAGCCGTATCGCGCGGTCCCCGTCGCCATCGGCGTCATCTCGATGTATGGCATGGCGGTTGTGCTTTCAAGCTCATGGCTGCGCAAGCGTGTGGGGCAGAAGACCTGGCGACTACTACACTATCTCAGTTTCGCGGTCTTCGCAGGGGTCACGCTGCACGGCGTTCTGGCGGGCGCCGACTCCAGCCAGCCGTGGATGATATTCATCTACGTCGCCGCCGCGCTCGCTGTGGGTCTGCTGACCTTCCTGCGCATCTTCAGCCGCCCGCAGGTCCAGCCCGCGCGCGCCGGTCTTCCCCGGCGCTAGGCGCGCCCTCCACATTTCCTCGCCCCGTCGCTGGCCTACCAGCGACGGGGCGAGTACGTTGCTGTCCGGCAAGGGAGCCGTTCAGATCATCGCGCCACCGAAACGCAACAGGCGCGAGACCACCCGCAAAATGGGGTATACTAGGCGCGTTTTTGGCTTGCCGGTTGACACGCTATTCAGGTGATGGTACAGTCTAGGCAATCGATTGTTCAACCAAATGTGGCCGTGCTGTACGGGGCTAGATCGAGGCGCCCATGCCTATCACGCTGAAGGAGTTGAGCCAGCTCGCTGGCGTTCATCCTTCGACGGTCGCGCGCGTGCTGCAGAACGATCCACGGCAGCGGGTGAGCGAGGATTTGCGTGCGCGGATTGTGAAGCTGGCGCGCGAATATCAGTATCGCCCAAACAGTGTCGCACGGTCACTGCGCACCAAGCGCAGCGCCGTATTGGGCGCGCTGATCCCGGACATCTCCAATCCCTTCTTCGCTAGTATCCTGCGCGGGATGGAAGACGCCGCCGCTGAGCGCGACTACAGCATTATTCTCGCGAACACTGACGACCTGCCCGAGCGTGAGGCGCACAGTCTCGCCATGCTGCGCGACCGCCAGGTGGATGGACTGCTGCTGGCGACCGCCCGGCGCGAAGACCCCGCTATCGAGCGGCTCGCCGCCGAGCGCATGCCGTTCGTGCTCGTCAATCGCCACACGGACCCCATCACGCCCAACGCCGTCGTGCCCGACGACTACCACGGCGCGACTGACGCCGTAGAGCATCTGCTGACGCTCGGCCACCGCCGCATCGCGCACATCTCCGGCTCCGATGAGGTCTCGACCGGCTATCTCAGACGCATCGCCTACCTGGACACACTCCAGCGCCACGGCGTCTCGCCAGACCCAGATCTCCTCGTTTTCGGCAGCTTTCGCGAGCAGGGCGGCTTCGACGCCATGCGCGCGCTGCTGGCCCTCGAAACACCGCCGACCGCCGTCTTCGCTGTCAATGATCTGGCCGCGCTGGGCGCCTTGCGCGCTATCACGGCCGCGGGGATGCGCGCGCCTGATGACATTTCGGTTGTTGGCTTCAATGACCTGTTCCACACACCATTCGTCACGCCACAGCTCTCCACGGTCCAGGTCCCTGACCGGGCGATGGGCGCGCAAGCGGTAGAGCTCCTGCTGGCGATGATCATCGATGGCGTCTGGCCCAAAAGCCCTACGCTCCTGCCGCTCACGCTGGTGGCGCGCGAGAGTTCTGGCCCACCACCCACACGCATGACACGGCATCCTCATGATCTCGCGCAGTCTGGCTGAGCGTCAGGCCGCGGCCGCGAGTAACGGCCTCGTATCCCGGGCGGCCAGGCGAGTAACGCCGAGCGCGACATACTCGGCGAGCAGCGCCCTGCCGCGACACACAAGAACAGCCCGCTTGAAACGGGGAGGGTACATATGACGACTGTTGGATATGTTGGGCTTGGGGCCATGGGCGGGCGCGTCGCCAAGCGTCTGCTCGACGCGGGCTATCAGGTGACTGGCTACAACCGAACGCCCGCAAAGGCGGGATGGCTGGTAGATGCGGGCCTGAAGCTGGCGTCCAGCCCGCGCGCAGTCGTCGACGCCTCGGACATCGTCTTCTCGATGGTGACCAATACGGCGGCGATGCAAGCGATCTGTGAGGGGCCGGATGGCATCCTGGACGCGCTCGCCCCAGGCAAGGTCTATGTGGACATGTCCACCATCAGCCCGGCCATCTCGCGCCAAATGGCGGGACGTGTGGCCGAAAAGGGCGCCCGCATGCTCGACGCGCCGGTCTCCGGCAGCGTCGTGACGCTGGAACAGGGCAAGCTCTCGATGATGATCGGTGGCGAGAAGGACGTCTACGACCGTGCGCTGCCAATCCTCCACGCCATCGCCCCCACGGTGCACTACGTCGGCGCGAATGGCCAGGCCGTGCTCATGAAGATCGCCATCAACCTCAACCTCCAGGTCCAATTCATGGGCTTCAGCGAGGGACTGCTCCTGGCGGAGAAAGGCGGCATCCCGCGCGAGGTCGCCATGCGCGCGCTGCTCGACAGCGTCATCGCCTCGCCGTCGCTCCAGTACCGCGCGCCCTTCATCACCCAAGCGCCTGATGAGGTCTGGTTCAACGTCAACATGATGCAGAAGGACATGCTCCTGGCGCTGGAGATGGGCCGCCAGCTAAACGTGCCGATGCCTACCACCGCGGTCAGCAACGAATATCTAACGTCTGCTCGCGCGATGGGTCTGGTCGATCACGACTTCTACATCGTCTTCCAGGTGCTGGCCAAGATGGCGGGCGTAACAGCCGATGTGGCCGCGCTCTCGAATGACCACGCCGCGCCCGGCTCCCAGAATGGGCAGGCGGCTCAGACTGACCAGAAGACGTCAGGCGCCTACTAGCGAAAGGGGCGTTGCGACATGGCGGCGGAGCTCACGGCGCTGCGCGTCTGCTCATTTCGAGGACTGCAGAACCTGCCCGTGATCGCCGCCCAGCGTCGCGGGCTGTTGGCCGCAGCCGGGCTGGATGTGACACTCACCCTGACCAATAGCTCCGCCCAGCAGCTGGCGGACCTGGCCGCGGGCAATTCTGATCTGGTCCATACCGCCCCGGATAACATCATCAACTATGATACGAATCCGGCGGCGTTTGGCCTCGATCCGGCGCACGCGCCGCGCGCCGTGATGCTGATGGGTGGCAGCAATGGCCCGCTGACCGTTTACGCCCGGCGTGGCGTCGCCGGCCTAGATGGGCTGCGCGGCCAGCTAGTTGGCGTGGACAATCCCACCTCGGGCTTCGCGCTAGCGCTGCGTGACCTGCTGGCGCGCGCAGGGCTGGAGCTGGAGCGGGACTACCGCTTCAGCGTCGCGGGCGGCACCGGCCAGCGGGCCTCGCGGCTGATCGCGGGTGAGATCGCCGCGACGATCCTCTATCCGCCGTTCGACTTCCTTGCCGGAGAGGCGGGCTGCCTCCCGCTCGCGCGCTCGGTCACGACCTATCCCGCCTATGCCTCTCAGGCCCTCGCCGCCACTACTGCATTCCTTAACAGCCAAGGCGCGACCGTCACGCGCTATATTGGCGCGCTCCTGAGCGCGCTACGCTGGATCCACGAGCCCGCCGCGCGCCAGGAGGTCGAGGCGCTGCTGGCGGCTGAGCCCGCGCTCGGACTGGAGACCGCTTCACCCGCCCGCGCCTATGAGGCGTTCACCGATCCACAGCGAGGCTATGGGGCGCGCGCCGCGCTCGATGACGCAGGGCTGGCGCAGGTCATCGCCCTGCGCTCACGCTACGGCCTCCCTGGACTCTCGCTCGGCGCGCCCGCTGACTACCTCAACCTGCGGTATTATGAGGCCGCCGTAGCGCGTTTGGATACGCTGCCTCACTGATGGTGAGGGCGACGGGGTGGGGGACCCATCCGGCCTTCGGCCGCCTTCCCCTGCGAGGGGAAAGGAAGTGGCGAGAGAAGCGCGCGTGGTGGGCGCGGGACGCCATCCGACCAAGCCCCACGCCGTGGGGATCCTATCGGCCATGTTCAAGTCCCACGATCGTGGGGGTCCCCTGCGAGGGGAAGTGATGGGGCAACATGGCGCGCGAAGGGCAAACGTCGGGGGCCGGGCGCAGATAGTATCACGCGTCGGTTGGCAACCGCAGGGATCCCGGCGCTCGCAGAAGTAGCGCCTGTGGCGGCCCTGCCCTTTGAAATAACAATCTCTCAATCGCAACCTCCTGACCTATCCGTCATGTTCACCATGAGACGGGTTCAGGAGGTTTCACCGTCCAGTTATCAAGAGGGTGGGACAATCACCGCTAAGGGTGAGGCGGCCGCGCCTACCCCTGCGCGGGCGTGGCGATGGCGCCGCCCAGATAGAGCGCCGCGATCTCCGGGTTATTGAGCACCTCGGCGCTCGGCCCATCCAGGCGCACACGGCCGCTCTCCATGACCACCCCATGATCGGCGAGCTTGAGTCCCGCCTTGGCGTTCTGCTCCACCAGCAGAATGGTTTTGCCCGCCTGCTGCATGTCTCTAATCGTCTTGAAGACCTCTTTGAGCGTTCGCGGGTCGAGGCCCATTGAAGGCTCGTCCAGCAGCACCAGCGACGGGTCGAGCATCAGACAGCGAGCAAACTCGCAGAGCCGCTGCTGGCCGCCGGAGAGACTGCCTGCGCGCTCGCTGGCGCGCTCGCGCACGATGGGGAACATCTCCAGGATGTGGTCATAGCGCCGTCGGATGAGCGTCCGATCAGACAGTGTATAGGCGCCTAGCTCGACGTTCTCGCGCACGGTCATCCCCGGAAACAGGCTGTGGTTCTGTGGCACCTGCGCGAGTCCGCTGCTGAGGACGCGCTGTGGGCTCCACCCACCAATGCTCTGGCCCTTGAACGTGATCGTCCCGGCGCGCGGCTTGATCAGGCCGCTGACCGCTGTGAGCACGGTGGACTTGCCCGCGCCATTGGGGCCGACGATGCAGGTGATGGTCCCCTCAACAATCTCAAGGTTCACCCCACGCAACACGTCGCCACCACCGTAGCCGGCGAACACGTCCTGAAGCTGGAGTAGTGTGGCTGTCATCGCTGTCAGTCTCCCAGATAGGCTTCGAGCACGGCGGGGTTCGCGCGCACCTCAGCGGGCGCGCCCTCGGCAAGCTTGGATCCGCGGTGCATGACCATCACCCTGTCGCACAGCCCCATGACGAATTCCATGTTGTGCTCGACGATCAGGAAGGTGACGCCCTGTTGATTGAGTTGGCGGATGCGGTCTCCGAGCTGACCAATCAACGTCGGGTTGACCCCGCCAGCCGGCTCGTCGAGCAGAATCACCCGCGGCTCGGCGACGAGGATGAACGCCAGCTCCAGCAGCTTGCGCTGACCATAGGAGAGGCTGCCCGCCGGCGCGTCTCTCAGGTGCGTCAGGCCAACGAAGTCGAGCAGACGCAGGGCGCGCTCGCGTTCACCCGAGGCGCTCCAGCCGCTGAAGAGCGCCGCCAGCCCTTTCCGCCGGATAGCGACGTGCATGTTCTCCGTCACCGTCAGGCGAGGAAAGATGCGTGTCAATTGAAATGTGCGCCCGATGCCCAGGCCGAAAACTTTGTCTGGTCCGAAGCCGCTGATCGAGGCGCCGTTGAAGGTGACCTGTCCGGTGTCAGCCCGCTCATAGCCCGTGATGACATTGAAGAGCGTCGTCTTGCCTGAGCCGTTGGGGCCAATTAGCCCGGTAATCGAGCCCTGCTCGACCGTGATATCACAGGCGTTGAGCGCCTGTATGCCGCCGAACGCCTTCGAGACGCCCCGCGCTTCCAGCATACTCATCGAATATCCCTCGCTCCCTGCTGTCTTCTCAGTCGCTAGCGCTGGCGCGGCGCGGTGGTCGCCATGCTGGGCGGCGGCTCGCCTGGCGCTGGCTCGTCTGGCGCTGGCTCGGCGCCTGACTGTGGCGGCCCGGAGGCGAGCTGCGCGCCACTGCGCGCGGCCAGACGGTTACGGATGAACTGGCTCACCGCCGGCACGATGCCTTGCGGCAACAGCAGGATGATCGCGAGGAAGACCGCTCCATACCCGATGAGGTACAACCCCGACTGAATGGTCGACAGGTTGAATATCGTCACCCGGCTTAGAGTCACCGTCAGGTACTGCTGCGCCGGGAGGATGATCAGCGCGCCGAGCAGTGGGCCAGAGATCGTGCCCAGGCCGCCCAGGAACGCCATCAGCGCGACGACGACATCGAACTGGGCGCTGAACCCAATCGCCTGCCCGGCGCTGGGATAGATGGATTCGTTGAAGTAGCCCATCACCGAGCCGGCCATGCCAACCAGGAACGCAGAGAGCGTGAAGGCGCTGAGCTTGATCAGTGTCGTCCGCACTCCCAGGCCCAACGCGCGGTCCTCGTCATCCCGGATCGCCAGTAGCTCGAGGCCGTATTTCGAGTGGCGCACCAGCCAGGAGACCGCGACCGTGAACAGCAGAATGGCGGCCATCACGTAGTAGAACGGGATGTTGAAGGAGGCGCCAAACCACGGCGGAATAGGATATTCCAGGCCCCCCTGCCCATTCGTCAGGCCCAGGACGTTGTTCTCAGCTAGCAGTTGAAAAATGAAGAGGTAGGCGATGGTGATGACGATGAAGGTGTGGCGGCGAGTACGTAGAGCGATAAGTCCCAGCGGGACCGCGACGACCGCGGCGACCAGTCCGGCCAGCGGCACCAACGCGAACGGCATGTAGCCACCGGGGACGTTCCATTTGGCGCACATGATCGCCAGCGCGTACTGGCCCACGCCGAAGAAGACCGCGTGGCCCAGCGCGATATAGCCGCTATAGCCGGAGAAGATATTCCAGGCGGCGCCCGCCGCGGCGAAGACCAACGTGAAGAAGGCGATCGTCGTCGAGGCGCCATCACTGAAGACCAGCGGGAACCCCAGCAGACAGGCCAGACAGATGAGCCAGAAGGCCACCTGGGCCCAGCGGACCCAGTTGGCTGTATTCCCCACTGCGGGCGGGGCTGGTGTTTGCGCTACCATTGCCATACGTGATTGACCGTGCTTTCCTCTCGTGCGCTCGCGTCGAGCATTCACTCCGTGACGTCAGCGACGTCGTCTATCGTTACTGGCTGCGCGTGGCGAGTTTGCCGAAGAGCCCTTGTGGGCGGAAGAGCAGCAGGACAACCAGCAGGACGTAGAAGACGGTGCTCGCCCAGACTGGCGACCAGACGACCGCTGTCACATCCTCGATTACCAGCATGCCGACCGACGCGACGAGCGCGCCGTTCACACTGCCCATGCCGCCGAGGATGATAATGACCAGCAGGCGCGAGATCAGGTCGTAATGGCTGTTGGCGTTGAACGGAGTCGTCGCGCCAAACGCCATGCCACCCGCCGCGGCGAGCGCGACACCGATGGCGAAGGTCAGCGCGGAGACTCGCTCGACATCTATCCCGATCAGCAGCGCGGCGGCCCGGTTCTGTGTCGTCGCGCGCACACTGCGCCCAAACCGCGTCCGGTAGAGCAGGAAGTAGAGCAGCGCCAGCAGCGCGACGCTCAAGCCGAACGCCATCAGGTAGATGTACGGCAGGTAGAAGCCGCCGAGTGGAAGGCTGTTTTCCGTAAACCAGTCATGCAGGGAGCGCAGGTTGGCGCTAAACACGATGTTTAGCACGCCCTCGATGGAGAGGGCGATGGCGTAGGTGACGAGGATGGAGAGCTGGGTGCGGTCGCGCTTGAGCGGGCGGATGAAGGCGGTCTCGAGAACCAGACCAAGCACGAACATCACCGGGATGGTGATCACCAGGCCAACGAACAGATCGAGGCCGAAACGCTGCTGGAGCCAGAAGCTGAGGTAGGCGCCCAGCACGACAAATGCGCCCTGCGCGATGTTGATGATGTCCATCACGCCAAAGACGAGCGTCAGTCCAGCGGCCATGAGGGCATAGACGCCACCGGTGAGAATGCCTGATACGATCGCATGTTCGAGCGCCACTGGATCGAACGTCATAATGCTCAGTCTCCTTGAGACAGGGGATGTGGGGAACGCCTGGAGACCAGACGCGAGCCCGCCAGGGAGTGGTCTGCGCGCTCCCCGGCGGGCTCGCGCGTGTCCGTGGTGGTGGCGTGTATGTCCACCGCCACGGACAGAGCTAAACCAGGACGCGCTAGGACCAGTTCGCCTTCGGGAACTGGATCGCGGACGTCGCGACATTGGCCGGATAGACCGGGATGAACTTGCCGCTCTGCCACTGGAACAGGTAGCCCTGAGCCAGGGTATTCTGGCCGGTGCTATCGAACTTGACCGGACCCTGGCAACTCTGGAAGGTGCCGGAGTGCAGCGTCGCGATCAGTTTCGCCTGGTCGAGGCTCTGGTTGGACTCAACCGCCTGCTGTACGACCTGGCCCACCGACCACGCCTCGGCGACGTCGGAGCTAATGCCCGACTTGTCGCCGCCATACTTGGCGAGGTAGGCCTGCACCATCGTCGCGTTCTGCGGCGCGTTGAGGTCTGGCCACCAACCGTTGGGGACCAGCACACCCTCAGCGGCGCCCGCGCCACCGATGGCGTCCAGGAACTGCGTGCCCTGGTCGGGACCAGCGGTGGCGACCAGCGCCTGCGGGTTATAGTGCTGCTGCTTGAAGTCGTTGATGAAGGCGGCGATGTCATTCAGCAGCGTGCCAGTGACGACGACCTGCGCTTTGGACGAGATGATCGCGTCGGCGATTGGCGTGTAGTCCGTCGTCTCCGCCGGATAGACGTTGTTGTAGACGGTCTGGATGCCGGCCTTCTCCAAGATGCCGCGCGCCGTATCAACCTGTGGCTGCGTGAAGGGGTCATCCTCGGTCGCGTAGGCGGCCGTCGTCGGGCGCTGGGCCGCCGGGAGGCTGGCGATGTAATTCGCGAAGGCGACCAGGTTGTTGGCCACGGGCAGCGAGACGTCGAAGACGTTATTCAGGCCGCGCTGGAAGACCGATGGACCGCCGCCCGCGCCCTCAACCAGCGCATAGCCGTAGCGGTTGGCGATCACAGATGCCGGCTTGGTCAGCAGAGTCGAGAACGGCCCAAAGATCAGGTCCACATGGTCGGTGTTGATCAGGGTCTGATAGTTCGTGGTCACCTGCTGCGGGTCGCTGGCGTCCGACAGGATCTTCAACACCACCTTGCGGCCGAGCAGACCGCCGTGCGCGTTGGTGTAGTCGGCCCAAAGCTGATAGCCCTGCTGGAAGGCCTGGCCGTCAGCGGAGAAGTCGCCGGAAAGCGAGAGTGAGATGCCAATGGTGATGGGCGAGGTATTTGTGCTTGTGGTGCCGCCACCTCCAAGCGAGCACCCCGCGAGCAGGAGGACCAGGCTCGCGAGAATGCCGATGGAACTGAACAAGCGATGAATCCGTGTGGACCCACGTCCAATCATGACTCCGCTCCTCACGCTACACCTCTGTAGCACGGTAGGGTGTGTCAGGCTACATACGCGACGATGCGTTGACTACAGCCGCTGGCGCATCCAGTCAGCCTGTTGTGGCCGGTGCAGATACGTGATGTTATTGCAGACATGGTTACCGTCATCAAACATCCAAAGATCCACCGGACCAGCGACGTCCCTGGCGAGCCGTTCCGCATCCGCTGGCGGAATGATCCGGTCACGCCGACCCATAATTACCAACAGTGGACAGGTGATACGCGGCGCAACGCCCGTCAGGCTGAAGGGGCGCAATCGCTCCAGCGCCTCGGCGCGTGTCGCGGCGCCGGTGCGATGAATGAACGCGTCCTGGGTCAGGCTGGGCATCTGATCGAACGCGGCGGGCACATCGTAAGCGCCCGCAAGCGCGATCGCCGCGCGCACCCGCGGCTCGAAGGCGGCGGAGCGTGGGGCATAATATCCCCCGAGGCTCACCCCCATCAAGCCAACGCGCCCCGCGTCTACGTCTGACCGTCGCTCCAGCGTATTTATCGCCGCGCGTACAGCCACCTCATAGTCGGCGCGCATAGGATGCTCAAATTCCATCTCTCCCTGCCCGGGCCCATCAATGGCCAGTGTCGCCATGCCCCGGCGCAGGAAATCATTTGAGTATGAGTGCAATTCCTCCTTTACCGAGTCCAGGCCCGGAATCAAAATGACGATCGGTGGTCGGATCACATGCCAGGGCTTCCGTAGAATACCCCACATCGTCGTCTCTGGCTCGAACTCAATCGCCAGCCGCTCTCCAGGTATCTCGAACCACGGCAGCGCTTGCTCATAACACCGGACCGCCCGCTCACTGGCCACGCGGAGCTGATCAGGAAACGCCACCGCCAGAAATTTGCCGAAGTGGTACGCCATCGCCGCGTGAAAGTAGTGTTCAGCGGCCGATTCATAGTTCCCGGCCGCCGTCGCTTCCTCGCCCAATCGCTCATGCTCAGAGCCGCAGACAGACCATTCACGCGTCCAGGCGTCCCAGGACTGGATGCGTGCGGTGACGCGCTGGAAGTCGTTGGGGTCCACCCCGTTGGCGATGAAGCGTGGCGCCCAGTTGGCGATGGCCGTTTGCACCTGCGCGTCAACCGTCATGGGCGCATTCCCCTTCGCATACCACTACGCCGCCGGGCGCTTTCGCGCTCACATCAGGCGAGTGTCGCCCGAGGCGGGATTTTCGTCCGTTGGCGCGCGTTGCGCAATCGTTCGCCTACGTTGAACAAACGATTGACGCAACAATAGCATTCCACTTCCGTCTTGTCAAGCGAACTGGCGCCCGCACGCGGCTTGACACCTCCCAGAGCGTTGCGCTAGATTGGGCCACAGGCGCCCCAGACAAACGATTGTTCCGGCGCGCCGATCTTTGGATGGAGGCAAGCGCTATGGCTGACCAGCGTGGTCGCGTCAACCTCGAGAAACAACTGCATGAGATCGAGCGGCTGCGCGCCGAGATGGGCGCGACGCCCGACGCCCAGCGCACGATCACTACACGCGCGGTCGCCCGCATACTCGATGATGTCCACCTCGAAGGCCGGATGGGCAAGTTCTACGTCCAGGCCGATGAGCCGCTGGCGCGCGGTGGAACCGAGCAGGGGGCCTCACCGCTCCAGTATTTCATGGTGGGCGTCGCCTTCTGACTGCTCACCCAACTGGCGCGGTTCGCGCCACTTTACCAGGTCCCGATTGACGACGCCTCCGCCGACGTGCGCGGCATGTTCCGCAACACTGAAAAATACGATGTGGACGACGCCCCGCCCTACTTCGAGCAGGTGACCATCGCGCTCACCGTCGCCAGCCCCGCGCCCGACGAGCAGGTGCGGAAGCTGGTCGCCCACGCGGAGCGCGCCTGCCACGCGGCCCAAACGCTCCGCCATGGTGTTCCCGTGACGCTGAGCGCGACGCTCAACGGCTCCAAACTCGAGATGCCCTAGGGCGGTGGCCCAAGGAGCGCCCGATGCCCGCTGAAACCTCGCCCGACGCCGCCCCAGGCTTTTCCGACAATGAACTGGCCCGACGCCGCGCGAGCGTCCGCGGCGCTATGGACAAGCAGGGCGTCGCCGCCCTGCTTGTCTACGGCTCGCCCGGCCTGGATAATGAGGTCAGTTACCTGGCCGACTATCCCGTCACCCGCGAGGCGCTGCTGCTCTTCCCGGCTTCGGGTCAGCCGATGCTCCTCGTCGAGTACTTCAACCACGTCTCCTATGCGCGCCGCGTCAGCCGGAGCTGCGACGTCCGCTGGGGCGGCGGCGATCTCGCCGCGACAGCCGCCGAAGCGCTGCGGGCGCGTGGGCTCGCAGGCGAGCGACTGGGCTTCGCCGGGCCGCTACCCGCGCGCCACTATCTCGCGCTTCAGCGGGCGCTGCCCCACGCGCCGCTGCTAGACTTCGGGGCGACGATGCGCCGGTTCCGCCTGATCAAGAGCGCCGAAGAGCTGGCCGTCATCCGCTGGGCCGCCCGATACACTGACCTAGCGGTCGAGGCGCTGGAGCGCCACGCCCACCCAGGCGTCAGCGAGCATGAGCTGATCGAAGCCATCGAAAGCGCCTATGTCGGGCTAGGTGGCCAGACCGGTATTCATTACCTGGCGGCGACCCCGATGGATCGCCCGTCCGTCTGCGTTCCGGCGCAACGCCCGTCGGGCCGAAGGCTGACGCCCGGTGACGCGCTGCTCTTCGAGATCAGCGCGCAGCATCGTGGCTACCCCGGCCAGTTGCTGCGGACGTTCGCCATCGCCGCGGACCCAACACCCGCCTACCAGCGTATGTATGATCTGGCGGTCGTGGTCTTCGACGCCATCGCCGCGACGCTGCGCGCCGGCGCAACGTCCGAAGAGGTCGTCGATGTCGCCGAGCGCATCCACGCGGCGGGCTATACGATCTGTGATGACCTCCTCCATGGTCTCGGCGGCGGCTACTTGCCGCCGATCCTGCGCACCCGCCAAACGGGCGCGTCTGGCCAACCCTTCGTCTTCGCGGCTAACATGACCGTCGTCATCCAGCCAAACATCACGACGCCCGACGAACGCAGCGGCGTGCAACTGGGCGAGCTCGTGCGCGTCACGCCTGATGGCATCGAGCGGCTGCATCACTACCCGATGCGCTTCACGCGCTGCGAGTAGCGACGAGGTGGGCGCCACTCAGCCGAGCAGCCCCAGCGGCTCCTCGACCAGTTCAGCGAGCGCGCCGAGGAATTGCGCCCCTCGCGCGCCATCCACCACGCGGTGATCGCATGAGAGGCTGAGCGCCATCACCGGCTGGACGGCTGGCGCGCCGTTGAGCGGCACGACCCGCTCCACGATGCGGCCAACCGCCAGGATGGCGGCCTGTGGCGCGGGCACGATCGCGTTGAACGCGTCCACGCCGTACATTCCAAGATTGCTGATCGTGAACGTCGCGCCGGAGAGATCGTCCGCGCGCTGCTTGCCAGCCTGCGCGCGCGCAACAAGCTCCGCCCGCCGCGCCGCGATCTCCTGGATGGTGAGTTTGTCCGCTTGGTGGATGACAGGGACAACCAGCCCGTCATGCGTCGCCACCGCCAGACCAATATTGATATCGGGATGGGTTACGATCCCACCATCGCGCCAGGAAGCGTTGAGCCGGGGATGCGCTAGTAGCGTCTCAGCCACGACCTTCACCAGCAGGTCGCTATACGTCACGTTGGAGTCCTGCCGCTGCTTCAGCCGCTCCCGCCAGGCGATCATGCGGCTGGCGTTGACCTCGCGCAGCAGGAAGAAATGCGGTATTTCCTGCCAGCTTGCCGTCGTGCGCTCGGCCATGATCCGCCAGATGGGGCTGATCGAGGTCGTCACACCTGCCGCAGCGGGCGTGACGGCGGGTAGAGCGGGCGTCTGCGCGCTCGCCGCCGCCAGCACATCCGCGGTCAGCACGGCGCGCTCGGGGCCACTCCCGGCCACGAGCCGCAAGTCAACTCCACGCTCGCCCGCGATGCGCCGCGCCTTGGGCGAGGCCGCCCGCAACCGCGCGCCGCCGGGAACGGTGGTCAGGGTAGGCGTGGAAGGCGCGGGCTGCCCGTTACGCGCTTCGAGGTACGCGACGACATCCGACTTCTGGACACGCCCAGCGGAGGCAGGCACGTCCGCGAGGTTGACGCCATGCTCGCTGGCGATGCGCGCGGCGAGCGGGCTTGCCTCAACCGCCGCGCCGGTCGCCGCGGAGCTGACAAGGAACGAGTGGCCATTCACGGGCGCCGCAGGCGTGGCGGACAGGGCTGGCGCGGCGGTGGCGGCCGGGCGCACGGGCGCGGCGGCTGTCTCGCCCGGCGCCAGTATGCGCGCGATGACCGAGCCAACCGGCACATCGTCGCCTTCATGGGCCACGAAGCCGGTGAGGACGCCGCTTGCGCGCGCCTCCAACTCCTCCGTCGCCTTGTCGGTCTGGATCTCAGCAATCACGTCGCCCGACTTGACGCTCTCGCCTTCGGCCTTGAGCCAGCGCACCAGCTGGCCCGTTTGTTGGGCCATGCCGAGCGCCGGCATAATCACATCTGTCGCCATCGAACGGATCTCTCTACTGTTGGTGTGGTCGCTGGCCCCTGGCCGGCTACTTCTTCGCCTTCGCGCCGTTGTGGGCCGCCGTGACCGGCTTGCTGCGGCCCGCGGCGGTGTTGCGGTGCGACTGTGTGTCGCGTGTGGTCGTGAGCGGGCCGGTCGCGGTGTAATAGTGCGCGCCCGCGACGAGCAGTTCCTCAGCGGGAAAGCGCGTGATGACCTCGCAGCCATCCTTCGTCACCACCAGTTGCTCCTCGATGCGCGCCGCCGACCAGCCATCGGAGGCGGGCCAGAAGGTCTCCAGCGCGAAGACCATACCCTCCTGGATCACCTCAGGATGATCGAGCGAGACGAGGCGGCTGAAGACTGGTTTCTCCCAGATCGAGAGGCCTACGCCATGTCCGTACTGCAACGCGAACGCCGCCTCCTCATTCGGGAAGCCGAACTCCTCAGCTTTGGGCCAGATCGAGACAACATCAGCGGTCGTGACGCCCGGGCGGATCATGGCGATGGCCAAATCCAAAATCTCGCGGCACTTCTTGTAGGCGTCCACCTGCGCCTGTGAGGCGCTGCCGACGACGAACGTGCGGTAGTAGCAGGTCTTGTAGCCGTTGAAGCTGTGCAGGATGTCGAAGTACGCGGGGTCGCCGGGGCGCAGCGCGCGGTCGCTGAAGACGTGCGGGTGCGGGGAGCAGCGCTCGCCGGAAATCGCGTTGACGCCCTCGACGAACTCCGACCCCATGTCGTAGAGCGACTTGGAGACGAGGCCAACACATTCGTTCTCGCGCACGCCTGGCTTCATGAAGCGATAAAGCTCGTCATACGCCGCGTCCACCATCATGCAGGCGGTATTGAGCAGCGTAATCTCGTCCACGGTCTTGATGACGCGCGCCTGCTGCATCAGTTGCTGGCCGTCCACGACGGTAATGCCCTCACGCTGCAGCGCGAAGAGCACCGGCGGCTCAACCACATCAATGCCGACCGGCTGGCCCATCAGGCCGCGCTCCTCCAACTCGACGCGGATCTTGCGCGCGACCTCTTCCGGTCGCCCCGCCTCTGGCGACATCGCGCCGCGCAGAGTGGAGATGCCCGCCCGCGAGCGCTCACCCAGCCAGGGCGCGTAAAGCTGGTGATGGCGCGCGGCGGAGCCGAAGTCCCAGAGAATCGGCTCATCGTCTTGTGGCAGCAGCGTAAAGCGCGCAACCTTGTCAATCGCCCAGGTGCCGATATGCGTCGCGGTGATGTAGCGGATGTTGGCCATATCGAAGCAGAGCAGCGCGCCCATCTCCGACTCCGCCAGCAGTTTCTTGATGCGCGCGAGCCGCTGCGTGCGCAGCCGCTCGTAGTCGATGCGCTCTTCCCAGTCAACGCCCATGACGCCGTATGTCTTGGGACCCATGATTGATCTCCTTTGGCTTCCTGATGGCTGGCTGTGGTCTCGCGTCAGGCGCGGCCGCAGAGCGTTTTGGCGAGCTCAGTGACTTTCTCAGGGGTAGGCACAGTGAGGTCTTCGAGCGCCGGCGAGAAAGGCACTGGCACGTCCATCGCGCCCATGCGCTTCACTGGCGCGTCGAGATAGTAGAACGCCCCATCGGCGATAATCGCCGCCATCTCAGCGGTGACACCGTAGCGCTCGTAGCCCTCGTCAATGACGATGGCGCGGCTGGTCTTCTTCGCCGATTCGATCAGGGCCGCCTTGTCCAGCGGGAAGGTCGTGCGCGGATCAATCACTTCGGCGCTGATCCCCAGCGTCTGCAACTGTTCCGCGGCCGCCAGCGCCACCTGGACCATGCTGCTGGTCGCGACCAGCGTGATATCCGTTCCGGCGCGCTTGATGTCGGCGACGCCAAATGGGATGGTGTAATCACCTTCCGGCACGGGGCCCTTCATGGTGTACATCATCTTGTCTTCGAAGAACACCACCGGGTTCTCGTCGCGGATGGCGGACTTGAGCAGGCCCTTCGCGTCGTAGGGCGTGGAGGGCAGGGCGACCTTGAGGCCAGGGATGTGGCTGACCCAGGCATGCAGACTCTGGCTGTGCTGCGCGGCGGAGCGGCGGGTCGCGCCCAGTGTCGTGCGGATGACGAGCGGCGCCTTGAGCTTGCCACCGGACATGTAATGGATCTTGGCGGCCTGGTTGGCGACCTGGTCCATAATAATGCCCAGGAAATCGCCGAACATGATATCCACGACTGGATGCATGCCCGCCATTGCCGCGCCTACGGCCATGCCAGTGATGCCCGCTTCGGAGATCGGCGAGTCCATGATGCGCTCTTTGCCAAACTCCTCGACCAGCCCGCTGAGCACCTTGAATGGAGTGCCAGCCTCGGCCACATCCTCACCGATGACGAAGACAGTCGGGTCGCGGCGGAGTTCCTCCGCCAGCGCCTCGCGCACCGCCTGGGCCAGGGTGATCTCGCGTGTTCCCGTCGATTTGGACGCGGCAGGCGAAACGGCGCTAGGCGTAGACATTTTCATCCACCTCCGAAGCCTCGGGATACGGCGCTTCCAGCGCGAAGGTGACGCCCGCCGCGATCTCAGCGTCCACCTGCTGGCGGATCAAGTCAAATGTCTGGGTGGTCGCCAGGCCCTCGCTCTCCAGCCAGCCTGCCATGAGCGTGATTGGGTCGCGGTCGCGGCGCCAGCGCTCTTCTTCCTCTTTGGGGCGGTAGTAGGCGCGCTGGATGTCGCCAACGTGGTGACCGTAATAGCGATAGGTCTCGGCGAGAATGAAGGTCGGACCCTCGCCCGCTCGCGCCCGCGCCACTGCGTCGCGCGCGGCGCCGTACGTCGCGCGGATGTCCTGTCCATCCACCTTCACGACCGGAATACCGAACGCCGACGCGCGCGCGCCCAGGTCGCCCGCCTGCGTCTCGGAGTAGTGCGTGTACTCGCCATAGAGGTTGTTCTCGCAGACGTAGATCACGGGCAGCTTCCAGAGCGCCGCCATGTTCATGACCTCATAGAGCAGCCCCTGGCCGAGCGCGCCATCGCCGAAGAAACAGACCGCGACGCGGTCGATGCCCTGCTTCTTGCTTGCCATCGCCGCGCCGGTCGCGATACCGGCGCTGCCACCAACGATGGCGTTCGCGCCGAGGTTACCGGTGTCTTGGTCGGCGATATGCATGCTGCCACCCTTGCCGCGGCAGTAGCCCGCCTCTTTGCCGAGCAGCTCCGCGAACATGCGGTCAATTGTCGCGCCCTTGGCCAGGCAGTGGCCGTGGCCCCGGTGCGTGCTCGTGATGTAGTCGTCGCGGCGCAAGGCGCCGCAGACCCCGACAGCTACCGCCTCCTCACCGCTGTAGAGGTGAGCAAGCCCCGGCATACGCGCCGTCAAATACAGGTCGTTGACCTGTTCCTCAAACTGGCGGATCGAGAGCATCTGGCGGTACATCCCAAGCCACTGCTCGGGTGTCGGCGCGCTGGCGCTCTCCCGCTGGCGCCGCGTGACTGGCGGCGTGTCCGTCTGTGACATCGCAGTCTCTTTCGTTGCAAGTGTGTCGCGTGGGGATACGCGATCTCATTGCCAGCCTGTCTCGTAAGAGAAAGGGTCAGGAGGTGAGATCGGTTCCTCCCGCGCCAGCGTCCAGGCGCACCTGGCCGAGGTGCGCGCGCATCGCCGTTCGCGCCGCTTCGACATCACGGCGCTCGACGGCGTCCAGCAGCGCGCGATGGTTGACCTGTCCGCGCTCGGGGCCGCCGGGCGTGGAGAAGACGAGCTTGCGCTGCTCGGCAAGCAGGTCCACGATCGAGTCCACAAGCGACAGGATCAATGGATTGCGCGTCGCGAGCGCCAGCGTGCGGTGAAAGGAATTGTCCGCCGCGATATAGGCTTCGGCGTGGCGCAGGGCGCCATCCATCCGCTCGACGGCCTCGCGCAGCGCCGCGATGTGCTCGGCGCTCGCGCGCTGCGCAGCCAGCGCGGCGATCTCCGGCTCGATGATCTCGCGCAGCTCAACCAGGTAGTCGGGACTATTGAGACGCCCGACCCGCATCATCAGGCTGATCGAGGAGCGCATGGCGTGAGAGGTATTGTCGGCGACCACTGTGCCGCGCCCGGGCGCCATCTCGACGAGCCCCATCTGCGCCAGCGTCTTGAGCGCCTCGCGCACTGCCGTCCGGCTGGCGCTGAAGGCGATGGCCAGCTCACGCTCTGGCGCGAGGCGGTCACCCGCGCGTAACTCGCCCCGCTCGATGCGCCCCTGAATCTGCGCGACGATCTGCTCAAAGAGCTTGCCGCGCCCGACTGGTTGGTACATGCGCGCCCGTTCCTGTGCGTTGCGCCCACGCGGGCCGATTGGTCATACCGGTATGATGGTCATACCAATTTGCGCTAAGTGTGCCTGATCGGGAGCGCACTGTCAAGCCCCCATCCTAGATCGGTGTAACAGACAGGCGTATATCTCTCAGAGCCGCACGCTGAGCGGTTGATGGATGCGAACGGGAGGGAGTCGCCATGCATGCGCACTGAGGTCTTTCGTGTTTCTCGCGCCGGGCGGATAACCAGCGCCGCGAGCCTGCTGCTGGCGTTCATGACGCTGCTGGTAGGGTGCAGTGTCCCAGCAGGCGAGACGACCGGCGAGACTGCGCTCGCGACATCCACACCGTTCCCGACCAGCACGACGTTCGCCACCGCGGCTCCAACCTTCACCGCGACGCTGTCGCCCACCGCGACGCTGTCGCCCACCGCGACGCTGTCGCCCACCGCGACGCTGTCGCCCACCGCGACGCCGCGTCCTACCGCGACGCCGCGCCCTACGCCAACCGCCACGCCGCGCCCCACGCCAACCCCGACGAAGACGCCCGTGCCAACGCCAACGGCGACTCTACCGCCTACACCCACGCCTGTACCGGAGACTGTGCCCGTCAACATCTTTGACTTCAAGTTCTCACCACAGTCTGTCACCATCCGCGTCGGCGATACGGTCACGTGGACGAATATGGGCTCTGCGACGCACACCACGACCAGCGACAGCGGCGATCCCGCCTCGTGGAATTCAGGCGACCTGGCGCCCGGCAAATCGTTCAGCTTTACCTTCACCAAGGCCGGAACGTACACCTACCACTGCGCCATCCACCCCTTCATGACGGGAACAATCATTGTGATGGCATGACAGGGCATGAGGGAGCCATTGCCGGAAGTCGAGCCCTTCCTAGCCGCGCGCCAGCGTCGCCAGCACACGCTCAGCTGTGAACGGCACATCGCGCAGACGGACGCCGCACGCCGCGAATATCGCGTTGGCTACGGCCGGCGCGGTGGTAACGGTCGCGGGCTCACCGGCTCCGACGGGCTGCTCGTCGGGACGATCGATCAACTCGATCTCGATTTCGGGTATCTCGGCAAACGTCAGGATGGGATAGGTTTGCCAGTCCAGGCTGGCTAGGCCCGCAGGAGTGAAGCGGTACTCCTCCTTGAGGGCGCGGCTGAGCGACTGGATGACATTACCCTCGATCTGATTGCGCGCGCCATCGGGATTGATGATCTGGCCGCAGTCATGCGCGACAGTGATTCGGCGCACCCGAACCGCGCCTCTGGCGGGGTCCACGGTGACCTCAGCCACGGCGGCGGCGTACGCCTCGGTATTCTCGTAGCGCGCGAACGCCAGGCCACGACCTGCGCCAGCCGCCAGCGGCGCTCCCCAGCCCGCCCGGCGCGCGGCGGCTTCCAGAACGGCGCGCGCGCGCGGATCAGGCAGATAGCGCAAGCGAAAGGCGAGCGGGTCTGCGCCCGCGGCGTGCGCTAGTTCGTCCATGAACGATTCATTGGCGAAAGTGTTGGCGAAGGCGCCCAGGCTGCGCATCGAAGAGACACGCAGCGGGGCGCGGCTGAGCCAGTGGAGTGTGACGCGCTGGTCAGCAAAGTCGTAGTCAGTGGCGGCGTTGCGATCCCCGCCGCTAAAGAATGGTCGCGGCGGCGGCTCAGGCGCGCCCATCAGCCGCCCGGCGATGAAGTCGCCCGCCTGGCGCGGACGGTTGGCGTGCGAGGGTGACCAGCCGTCGAAAGTCCAGCCGCTGATCGCTCCAGTCGAATCCAGTCCGCCGGCAAGCTCCATGCGCATCGCGGGCGTCTTCGGCTCCCAGCCAAACTCATCGGCCCGAGACCACTGGACGCGCACAGGGCGCTTGAGCGCGCGGGCCAGCAGCGCGGCGTCGGCTGCCGCGTCATCCGCGCCATTCTGGCCGTAGCCGCCCGCGCCCTCCAGATGCGTCACGCGCACCCCGTCGAGCGGGATGCCCAGCAGGTCTGCCAGCGAGGCGCGTAGCGGGTAGACACCCTGGGTGGACGACCAGACGCTGACTTTCTCGCCATCGAAGTCCGCCACCGCGCAGGACGGCCCGATGCTGGCGTGCGCCTGAAAGGGCGTGGTATACGTCGCGCGCAGCCGCGTCTGCGCGCGCCTCTGCGCCGCCGCCACATCACCCGCCTCCGCGACGATCCGCTCAGTTGCGGTGGCAGCGCGCAATGCGGCGCTCAGGCTGTCCATCGCGGGGAGCGTCGGTCCCTCGCTCCAGGTCACGCGCAGGTCGCGGGCGGCGCGGATGGCGTCAAATTCGCGCTCCGCCGCGACGGCCACGAAGTCACCCAACCGCACGACATTGGCGCCACGTAGCCCGCCATCATCCACGCTAAGGAGCGTCGCGCCGGGCCGTGGTGGCCGCACGGCACGCGCGTGCAGCATATCCGGCAGGCGCAGGTCTTGGACGAACGACGCCTGGCCGGTGACTTTCGCGGGCAAGTCGAGCCGCGCGGCGGCGGTCCCGACGATGGTGTAGCTGGCAGGGGATTTGAGGGGCGCGTCTTTAGCGATGTCGCGGTCGAAGCGGCCGCCCGCCAGCAGCCCGGCGTAGGTCACGCGCGGGCCGGGCTGATTGCGCAGCGTGACGGTCCCGTCAGAAATGGTGAGGTCAGCGGGCGTGGCGTTCAGTTCCGCCGCTGCCATCTCCAGCAGGATTGCGCGCGCGGTGGCCGCCGCGCGCCGGAGCGTCATACCGCTGCTCTTGACGGTGTTTGAGCCGGCGGTGTAGCCCTCGTCTGGCGTGCGGCCCGTCTCGCCCATCACCATGCGGACGCGGGCGAGGTCCACGTCCAGCTCTTCGGCGACGATCTGCGCCAGCGCGGTGCGAACGCCAGTGCCAAGCTCGACTTTGCCGCTAAAGACCACGACCGTGCCGTCCGGCTCGATGGCCAGCCAGTCATCCAGCCGCCGCGAGGGCTCGCCGAAGAAGGACCGGCCCGCGGCTGGCTGTCCCGCGATGGGTAAGCGCGTGTCGCTCATGCGTCCTCACCTCCCCACATCAGTTCTTCCGCCCGGCGGACGGCCCGCAGGATGCGCGCGTGCGAGCCGCAGCGACAGAGGTTGCCCTCCAGCGCGGCGCGAATCTGGTCGTCGGAGGGATGTGGGGCGCGCCAGAGCAGCGCGGCAATCGTCATGATCATGCCGTTGGCGCAGTAGCCACACTGCGCCGCCTGCTCATCCAGGAACGCCTGCTGAACGGGGTGGAGCTCACCGTCCTCCACCAAGCCATCGAGCGTCGTGATACGCGCGCCTTCAGCCTCGCCCACGGGGAGCATACAGGTGGTAACCGCCTCGGCTCCGCGCAGGACCATGCAAGCGCCACACTGCTCCAGGCCGCAGCCAAAAAGCGGCGCGCTCAGCCCCAACTCGTCTCGCAGGACGTACAGAAGCGGCGTATCAGGCGACGCCGCGACCTCATGCCGCTTGCCGTTGACCGTGAGTGTGACCGTCACAACCTCATACCTTCCTGCATCGTACGAGCGTGGTGAGCGCCCGAACTCCATACCGCGCCGGGGCGCGGCTCGGCGCCAGCGGGCGAGCCGCCGATAACGCTTACTGTAGCGCATGGGCAATCGTTTGTCCAACACGACCTGCGCCCAGGCGTCAGCAGACAGCCGGAATCGTGAGTCAAGCTGGGAGGATGCGATGCTGAAGCGCAGCTTCGGGGCCGGCAGTGAGGCGCCACCGACGCCTGCCCAAGCCGCGGGGCGCGAGATCATCAACCCAGTGAGCGGCGAGCGCATCGTGATTCGCCAGAGCGGCGAGCAGACCGGCGGCGCGTTGCTGGCCTTCGATCTCTATCTGCCCCCCGGAGGACATGTCCCCGCGGCGCACACGCATCCCGAGCAGGAAGAACGCTTCACCGTCATCAGCGGACGCATGCGCTTTCGCCTGGGTTGGCGGTCGCTGTCAGCTGGACCTGGCGAGTCGGTCGCTATCTCGCGCGGTGTAGCGCACTGGTTCTCCAATCCTGGCCCCGAGCCGGCGCATGCCTATGTGGAGACGCGACCCGCGCTGCGAATGGAGGAACTCTTCGTCTCCACTGAGGAGCTTGGGCTGGCGGCGAGGGCGCGCGGCGCGCATCTGCCTGCCCCACCAGACCTCGCCCGCCTGCTGTTGCGATTCCAGCGCGAAGTCGCCGTTCCCTACGCGCCCGCATCCCTCAGCCGCGCCGCGCTGACTACGCTTGCCTGGCTCACGCGTCGGAAGACGCGCGCATGAGCGCAGATGAGCGCCCGCGCGCCAGCGTCAAGGCGGCCTGGCTGCCCGAGCTGCGCATCGCGCGTCCGCGGCGGCCGCTAACCGACAGCTGGCGCGCAGTCGCCATCGCCCCGCATGGCGATACGCTATTAGGATTCAGTTTCCGGCCACGCCAGGCCGAGGCTATGGGTCTGAGCCCGCGTGAGGCGCTGGGAGCGCTCCTGGCCAACCCATTCCAGCTCATTCGCCTCGGGGCGTACTGGAATGAGATCGAGCCGGAACCGGGCGCATGGCGTCCCGGCGCGCTGGACTGGCAGATCGAGGCCGCCGAACGCGCGGGCCTGAGGATCATTCTCAATGTTGGCGCTGTCAAGACGTTCGGCTATCCGGAGTTCTTCGCGCCAGCGCACGCCTTGCGTCCCAAACTACGCGAGGGCGCGCTCATTACACCCGCTGCCTATCCCGCGCTGGTGGAAGCCGCGACGGCGTTCACCACGCGCCTCATTGAGCGCTACCGCGGCCATCGGGCGATCGTCGCCTGGCAAGTGGAGCACGAGGCGGTCGACCCGCTGGGCATGGAGCATTCGTGGCGGCTAGCAGCGGCGTTCGTCGAGTGCGAGATCGCCGCCGTGCGCGCGGCCGACCCCACACGCCCAGTGATGCTGAACGGGTTTCTGCCTACCTCCACCGTGGTGCGCGCGCAGCAATGGTGGCGCACTCGCGACCAGGGTGACTCGCTGGCGGTGGCGCAGCGGCTGGCGGACATGGTAGGGATAGACTACTACCCACGACATGCGCTGCTGGGAGGCATGAACGTGTCAGCGTATCTGGATGGCAGCGACGGCGCGGCCAGCGCAGTGGCGCGTCGGCGGCTCTTCGCCTGGGCGCGTGGCGCGCCGGGGCGGCGGCTGATGGTCTCCGAGGGCCAGGCCGAGCCATGGGAGGCGGTGACGGCGCCGCCTAACCCCAGCGGCGCAGCGATGTTCACCTGCCCACCGGAGCAGGTCATCGCTACTTATAGCCAGTGGATGGATTGGGCGCGGGCCGAGAACACACCTCTCTACGCCTACCTCTTCTGGGGCGCCGAGTACTGGCTGCTTCGGCAGCGCAGCGGCGATCCCTCATACCTCCGGGCCGCCGCGCGCGTCCTCAGCGAGTCGTCATGAGCAGTGACGCTCGTACACTTGATCGCTGGGCGGATGGAGAATGGACGCGCGTAGCGTCTTATGGGTCGAATCGGTGAAGCGCGCCCGCACGAAGAGCCGCTCCGCAGCAGTCTTGGCGCCCACGCCAGGCCCACGGCGCGTCTTGAAGCGCAGGATGATCGCGTCTCCGGCATGCGCCGCGTTCTGTTCAGCCTGCCACGAATGGCGGTCGTAGTCGGGCCGGATAGCCTCATACCCTCCCGTCTTGCAGAAAGCGCATCGCGACTTGCTGCGCCTCGCGCGCGAAAGCTTCCAGTTCGGCGATGCGCTAACCCATCGCGCTCCGCTCCTTCCAGACTGTGTGCCTATCGAGCGCATTCCATCGCGACCGTGGAAGGCGCGGCGCTGAACGCTAGCCTTGCGCCTCAGCGAAACCGTAGCGCAGGAAAAGATGGCTGCCGCCCCGGCGAAGGTCGAGCAGCGTCCCCCACACGGGGTGGTCGGGCGCGAAGAGGTAGCCGTCCACAAAGCCAGGGCGCGGGTTCGCCGCGCTGCGGCCGGCGATCTGCGGCGCAAGAGTGAGAAACAGCTCATCCAGCAGCCCCTCGGCGAGGAAGTCGCTCATCAGCGACGGACCGCCCTCGTTGAGAATGACGTCGCAGAGGCGCTGATTCTTGATCGCTTCCAGGACCGATGCCGCGGTTACTCGCCGCTCGCTGGCTACGGTCATCAAGGTAGTCGAAGGTGGGAGCGCGCGCACGCCGAGCCGCAGCGCGCCGCTGGCGGTCGTGACGATCAGCGCCGGGGCGGCAGGCGTGTTGAACACTGGCAGGGTGAGATCGAGGTCGCCCCGCGCGGAGACGATGACTGTCAGTGGCGACTCGCGCAGGCCGAGGCTGGCGCGCAGTTTCGCGTACGCCGGGGCCAGCGGGGGATAGATGAATTCGGCCAGCCAGAGGTGTTTGGGAGCGGCGCGCAGCGTACCCGCGCCGACGACGATGGCGCCGGAGATGGCGCGCAGAATGCCCATCACCATGCGGTCATGGCGGTTGAAGCCGCTGATCTCGCCGCCGCCAGTGATCGTCCCCGGCGTGTTCAGCGCCACCACGCCATCCAGCGAGCTAACAAAGTTGCCGATCACAGAAGGGCGTCCTTCGGCGCGCAGCGGTAGGGTGAACCGTCCATACAGCGCATTGAGCGCGCCAGGAAGCGCGACGGCTGTGCCGCGCTGATCGGTGTAGAGTGTCTGCAGCGGCGTGAGCGCCGCCTCGCCTCCAGGCTCGCTCATGCATGGACCCCGCAGGCGGCCATGAACTCGGCGCGCAGCGCCGGGTCATTGGCATACTGGCCGCGCCAGACCGTCGTCCGCGTCACTGGCGCCGCCTCGCGCACACCGCGCATCTCGGTGCAGAGATGCTGCGCCTCCAGGTAGACAGCGACAGCGTGCGGATGGAGCATCTCCTCCAGCGCGTTGGCGATCTGCGCCCCCAGCCGCTCCTGCACGCTGAAGCGCCGGGCGAAGAGGCGCGTCAGCCGCGTCAGCTTGGAGATGCCGATGATGTGCTCGTGGGCGATGTAGCCAATGTACGCGCGGCCAAAGAATGGCAGCGCGTGGTGCTCGCAGAGGCTATAGAACTGGATGGGACCTTCGATCACCTGGCTCAGAGCGCAATCCGGCTCGCCGCGGCACTCAGTCTTGAAGACTGTCAGCAGCTTCGGGTCACCCTCGTAGCCAGCGGTGATGTCATGCAGCGCGTGGATGAAGCGCTGGGGTGTTTTGGCTGTGGCGGGCGAGTCCATATCCATGCCGAAGGCGGCGAATATCTCCGCCATGTAGCCTTCGAAGCGCCTCATCCGCTCCTCCGAGACGCGGCGCGGCCGCAACTCCAGCGCGGCCTGCTGGTCGGCGTCGTCTTCATCTCTATCCAGGTACATGGATCTCAACCCTTTCTTGTGGCGCTCAGGGCTTGCTGATGACGAAGCGACAGCGCGGCAGCGCGCCCTGATCGCAGTGCTCCTGCGCCTCCATGCCTGTCATCTCGCTGACCAGGGCTTCGGCCATCTGGCACATCTCGGGATGGTCGGGGATGAGCGCGGAGAGCGGGCAGCGCTGGCCCTGAATCCAGTACTCGCGCTCCGTCTCCACGAGCTCCGCCAGGCCGCCAAGGTCGTTGAGGGCCTCCGCAGCGCCAGCCGCCCGCGCGCGCAAGTCGCCGCGGCGCCCCTCGATCCCCCGCGCCATGCGCGCGCCAGCGGCGCGCAGGAGCGCCGCTACAGAATCAGGCCGCTCGCGCTCGTTGAGCGTGTCGAGCAATTCCCGTAACACGGGTTCGTACGCTTTAGGGAACAGCTCTTCGCCACCCGCCGTCAGGGCGTAGATGAACGCAGGCTTGCCCGGTCCGCGCCGCGCGCCGCGTTGCTCTACCAGCCCGTCGCGCTCCAGCGTCGCCAGGTGCGCGCGGACCGCGTTGTCCGTCAGGTCGAGCGCCTGGGCAAGCTCCTCGACTGTCTGGCTGGCGCCGCGCAACAGGAGGATGATCCGCCCGCGCGTCGTCGCGAAGAATCGCTGGCTCCAAAGAGGCGTTGCCATGCCTGCCTCGCCTACCTTCCGAAATCGCCCTGCCTCCCATGACAATATCAGCGTTGCCCGGGCTTTGTCAATTAAGTCAAACATATCATTGACATTCTGCGCCGTATTCTGGTACACCCTATGCGTAGGCGAGTCATCGCCGCGCGCTGGCGGCGCTCCGACGCAATGGCGCGTCTGGGCGCCACCAGTGTGCGGCTAACGGATGCGAAGGGGCATATGATGAATGAGCAGAGCGATTCCCCGGTAGCCACGACTGAGCCGCAGGCCGCGCCCGCGCCGCCAATCGAGCGCGTGAGCGACGCGCTCCAGGATTTCATCAAGGCGCTGATTGGTTCCAATCGCCGGCGGCCGCGCCGCCTCAAGAGCCTGCTGCACGGGACATGGCTGCGCCACCCCTTGCACCCATTACTGACCGATATCCCCATCGGAGCATGGGTCCTGGCGGCGCTCTTCGATATCATCTGGCTGATCGCTCCCAAAACGTGGGCCTGGGCAGCGCAGGGGGCGGTCGTTGTGGTGGCCGTCGGCGCGCTGGCCGGGATAGGCGCTGTCCTGACTGGCATGGCTGACTGGAGCGACAGCTACGGCGCGGAGCGTCGCACCGGCTTCTGGCACGGGCTGCTCAACTCGACCGCCCTCATCCTCTACATCGTCTCGCTCGTCTTTCGGCTTCAGGCGCCCGGCTGGCAGTCGCTGACTGGCGCTGTCCTGGGCTTCATCGGTGTCGTGACTGTTACGTACGGCGGCTATCTGGGCGGCGATATGGTCTTCGGCAAGGGAACCGGCGTCAACCATACCGCCTGGGAAGCGGGATCGGACGACTTCGAGGCGGTCATCCCGGTCACAGATATGCCCGACAACCACCTCCAGCGCGTGGTGGTCGCTGGTGTCCCGGTCATCCTGCTACGTATGGGCGACCAGTACTGCGCGATCAGCGCGACGTGCAGTCACGCTGGCGGGCCATTGGATGAGGGAACGCTGGGGGGCGGCGTGGTTACATGCCCGTGGCACGGCTCTCGCTTCTCCGTTTGCTCGGGCCAGCCCCTCACCGGCCCGGCGACCATCGCCCAGCCGCGCTACGAAACCCGCGTGCGTGACGGCTACATCGAGCTCAAGCGGCTGGGCGCTCACTAGGAATAGCAGGAAGGGAGGCGCGTGATGCGAATCTTCCTCGACACAGCCCATCTCGAAGAGATCCGCGAGATCGCCAGTTGGGGCATCCTCAGCGGCGTGACCACCAATCCGACGCTCATGAGCAAGAACGCCGGCAAGAGCCATGAGGCGGTGATCAAAGAGATCGCCAGCATCGTAGACGGCCCGATCAGCGCCGAGACGATCAGCCCGGACACCGAGGGCATGATCAAGGAAGCGCGCGCATTCGCCACTTGGCATCCCAATGTCGTCGTCAAGGTCCCCTCGACTCCAGCGGGATGGGCGGCGGTCAGCAAGCTGAAGGCCGAGGGCATTCGCACGAATGTGACGCTCTGCTTCACCGCGCCGCAGGCCCTCTTGGCCGCGCTGGCGGGAGCGTACATCATCAGCCCGTTCGTGGGGCGGCTTGACGACATCAGCGAGGATGGTATGCAGGTCGTGCGCGACATCGTCACCATTTATCACCAGCACAGCCTGCCCACGCTGGTGCTGGCGGCCAGCATGCGCCACCCGCTCCATCTGATCGAAGCGGCCAAGGCCGGCGCGGACATCGCCACTGTTCCCTATGCCGTGCTGAAGGCGGCGGCGAAGCACCCGCTCACCGATCAAGGCATCGAGCGCTTCACCAAAGATTGGGGCCAGTTCACTGCCAGCGCGCGGCGGTAGGAACAGCGCGCAGGCCGATTTGGCCCGCGGCCGCCTTCATGCTCCACTGGCGTACGGGTCCCTCGGAGGGAAGGGGACCGCGCTACGCCAGCGTGTAGTTCGCCACAACCAGCAGGAGGATGGTGAGCAGCAGCAACAGGATAGGCGCGCCGACCACCAGCGCCAGGCGGAAGTTCCGGCTCAGCTTCGAGCCACTGGCGAAGTAGTAGACGATGGGGCCAATGATCGGTACCGCCAGTGTCACGACGCCCCAGCCCATGCGCTTGCCGCCGCTCAGATCCTCGCGGTGCGCGATCTCGCCAAAGGCGATGGCCAGCCATGCCGCGTAGAGCGCGAAGAGCAGCATGTTGCCATAGAACGAGAGCAGGATTTGCACAATCGAGTAGCCTGTGAAGCCGAGTGGCAGGAACATGGCTGAACCTCCGCGGGTGACCGGGGTGTAGGTATTGGTGATTGTTGGGTAGTTATCACTGAACGGGGCGCTGGCCGGCATGGGGTCTACCATGATCGGCGCGGGCGGCGCGTTGACATCGGGCATGTTCGCCTGGTTGGGCGGCTTGGGAGCGACACGCCAGTCGGGCGGGTTGAAGCTAGGTCCAGGTGAGTTGAGGCCAGCGTTTACATCGCTGGCGAAGAGCCGCAGTGTGACGCCGAAGTCGCCCGCGCCCGCCAGCGGCCACGGCGAGCCGCAGGCGTGCGTCACTTCCAGCAGGGCTGGGGTTGTCGTCGCCGCCTCGTTGTCAGAGAAACAGTTGTTCGCGCCGCTGGGCGAGCCGAGAGCCAGGTCCTCGCGGCCCGAGCCCTTGACGTGGTTATGCATGACGACATTGCCCGAGGCCAGCCACATGTTCTTGTCAATGTTGCCCAGCACCAGGATGCCGTATTCCGGGTTGTTGACGACGCGGTTGTACGCCACATAATCCTTGTCGCCCCCAGCGACAAGAATGCCTGTTCCCAGTGGGATATGAGCCCAAACCGTGTAAGGAGCCTTCGTGTTGCCGTTGTCATGGACGTAGTTGTTGAGAATCGCGGCGCCGCGCTGGGGCGGCCCGCCCTCGCTGTCCAGCGTGTTGGGAACGATGCCAGCGCTGTTCATGTCCCATTCGGAATTCTCAAGAACCAGGTTTCCGCCAGCGTTCGTGCCGGAGTAACCCAGGCCGTTCCATTCCGAACGCACACGCGTGATGATCGCATTGCAGGGGAAGCACTGGCCGATATAGAACCCCGAATCGGGACTGCCCGAGGCGTAGGAGTCGTTGAACTCTCCCTGCGTCGAGCCGAAGGCGTAAATGCCGTAATCCCCGTTGTTGTAGGCAGTCAGATAGCTGCCCCGGTAGCCGGTCTGGCCATTCCAGTAGAAGCCATTGCCCTTGTAGTTGTGGGCGGTCATGTTCTCGATGACCACGTTGTCCGCCAGCACGGTGAAACCGTTGGCGAGTTGCGACTGCCCATCGAGGATTGTCGTGTTGCGGTCCTCGCCACGGATGGTGACGCCCGTGCTGCAAACCGTCACGGCCTCATGGTAGACACCAGGCGCGACCAGCACCAGATCACCGGACTGCGCCGCGTCTACCGCCTTCTGGATGGTGGGCTGGTCGGCGGGAACATGGATGATGTGGGCGAACTGCGCCGGCGGCGGGCCGACTGGCCCGCGCGGAGTCGTATAACCCGGACACAGCCCATACCCGCCCGCGCCACCGAGTCGCTGGGCGCTTACGAGGGGCGCGGGCGCGGCAAAGAGCAGCAGCAGGCCCGCGATGAGTCCCACGCCTGCGAGCATGGCAAGCGGCGGACGGCGGTGACCACGAAAGAGGGGTCTACGCATGGCGACGGCGCTCCCTTCCCGTTCCAGCGCCTGCGCGCGAAAATGCGGGCGCGCGATGAGAACAAGGCGAAATCCAACCGGGTCTGGCTCGCGACATGTGAGCGGTCGAGCGCTCAGGATGTGACAGTGACAGTGACCTGCATGCCTGGATGCACGATACAGACGACGTTATACGTTCCCGCGGTTGGGAAGACGATGTCGTGTGTGTCGCCCTGGTTGAAGGTCATCCCCTGGGAAGCGCTTAGCTCCGCGGGGGCTCCCGCCTGTGGGATGCATGTGACCCCCTGGCCGACGCAGATCAGGTGCGTGCCGCCGGTCGTTGGGTCCACGAAATGCACCGACTGCCCGGCCTTGATGGTGACACTACCCTGCTCGAACGTGGCGACGCCCATATCCACTTCGTTGCTCTGCCGACTCCCGCCGCAGCCCGCCAGCGTGAACGCCAGCAGCGCGCCGAAACAGGCCACCGGCGCCAGGCGCTTGCTCATCCACATGCCAGGACATACCCTTCCCATGTCTGCCCTTCACCGCACACTCACTTGGCGAGCGCCTGTCACATGGGCGCGCTTCGCGGCGGTGAGAGGCGCGACATACCCAAGATAGGAAGAGTGTACGCGAGGCGTCGCAGCCTGTCTAGTCCCCGCCACGCCGCGAGCGGGCGGCGTGGCGGGTTAGCCGGCCAGGGCCGCCTCCAGAATCTTGCGCGTCGTGTGCAGGAACCGGCTGGTGACCTGTGAACCAAGGGTCTTTTCGAGGAACGCGCCGGACGAAGGCGGACGGCCATCCAGCAGATACCAGACGACGAAAGCGTCGCGTTCGGTTACCGCCCGAATCTCCATATCGCGTCTGGGCGACCAGACTGGCGCCGCGATACCAGCAGGGATAGGGCTGGCGGCAAACACGACGTTCAGTCGCGAATCCGGCGAGACATCAGCCGCTGTGAACGGGTCCTGCGCCAGGGTGCGCTCGACCTCAGTTGTACTCCGTAGGCAGGTAGGAACCGCAAAGCCGAGCGCCTCGCGCAGCCGCTCTTCGATCAGCCCAGTCAGCCGCCGCTGATCGCTCTCATCGCTGTCAAAGAAGACGTTGCCGGTCTGAATATAAGTGCGCGCGTTCTCCAACCCAGCATCACGAAGAATGGCGCGCAACTGGTCCATCTTCACTTGATGGCCACCGACATTGATGCCTCGCAAGAGCGCGATATAGCGCATGGATGCTCCATTTCTCGAATGCCGCGGCGAGCTACAGACCGCCTGGCGGGTTTGACCGGGCGGCCTGAAGGATCTGGTCACGGATAAAGGCGCCATAGGGCGCTGTGGGCTCGCCGCTCCAATTCGCCAGCAGCGCCGGCGTCGAACACCTGCCCGTCGTCCAGGCCCACGCCAGGAAAGAGATGTGGCGCTGCTCGAAATACCCGACAGCGGTTGCGAGATAGTCCGTCTGACAGTCATATTGCCCAAACTCCGTAGCGATAACCGGAAGCGTGCGGGCGGTCAAGCCAAACGCGCGGTCCCAGTCGCTCGGCTGCTGGAATGAGGCGTGATCCCATGGATGCGTGGCGTACAGCACATTGGGGGTCTGAGTAGCGCCAGCCACACCAGACAGGTCGTATCCCCACGCGACGCCGCTGAGAATGATCAGGTTACGCGGCGCGATCGAGCGCACGGCGGCCGCCAGCGCCGGCATGCCGATGGCGGTGTAGGTTTGGGCTGTGGGATATAGATGGCAACCCGTCGCGATAGCGCCGCCGTTGCGCCACTGTGACCAGTCAACAGTATTTGGCTCACCGAAGATATCGAAGAGGACTCGCGGGTCATTCCTATAGGTCGCCGCGACGTCTTTCCAGAACGCCAGATCGTACCTGGCGTCGGGTAGCGGGCACTGCGCGCCGCCGTGTTTGGCGTCGCCTGCCGTGCTGAATGGCGCATCACGCTGCAGGTCGAGGATGACGTACAGCCCAGCCTGCTCCGCATTGGCCACCGCCGCCGTGACGCTGCCACGATACGTGGGGCAGGCGCCGCCGAGGTTGCGCCAAAACGCCGAGGAAAGTGGCAGGCGCACGGTATTCATCCCCCACGCGCGCATCGCCTGGAAATCCGACAGTTTAAAGTGGCCATCGCCGCGGCAGGCATATTCAAGCGAGAAGCGCGCCGCGCCCAGCAGCGTCACAGGCTGGCCGCGGGTGTTGACAATGCGGCTACCTTGCACGGAGAGCGCCTGCGTCGTCCAGGGGTCCACCGTCGCCGTGGGAGTGGGACGAGTCGTGGCCGTAGCGCGGTCGCCCGGCAGCCCGCCTCGCCCGTCCTGTGGGAAACGCCCCAGCACAGCGAAGAGCAGCGCCGCGACCACGGCGACCAGCGCCAGCCCGGCCAGCAGCGCCACGCGCTGGCGAGCGTCACGCCCGATACGCGCCCATGCCGCCATCAAAGACATCAGCAGGTTGCGCATCGGATTCCTTTCACGGTCTGACGGCGCTATCTCTACTGATTGCGCCACATCACTGCCCACGATTGTACCCCACGGCAGAACCCTCAACGAGCGCGAAAGAAAGCCCCACCCTCAGCCCAATGGCGTGCTGGGCTGAGGGTGGGGCGCGGGCTCAGGCGTATCGCCTAGACACGCCCTTGCGGAACGAGATGGTAGTACGCCCGGTTGAAGAGCGTCTTTTCCACGTGATAGTAGAGGCTGGGATGCGGCGGCTGCGGCGGACGCTCATAGTTGAAGACCAGTTGCGTCGCGGCGTTGTGCCCTGTCTCCAGGAAGCACATCACCTCGCCGTCGTAAGTCCCACTCCGCGGGTCGGGCTCCTCGCCCCGGATCGCTGCGATTAGGCGCGCCGCGACGATCTTGGCCTCGAAGTGCGCCGCCGAGCCGCTCTTGGAGATCGGCAGGTCGGTGGCGTCGCCCAGCGCAAACACATGGTCGTGACCTTTGACTTCGAGCGTATTGCGGTCAGTCGCGATCCAGCCCTGCGTGTCACCAAGCCCGGAGTCCTCGATAACCTGCGCGCCACGATGCGGCGGAATCATCACCAGCAAGTCGTAGGGAACCTCCTCGCCTTCCAGCGACGAGATCACCTTGCGCTCGGTGTCCACGCTCTCCGTATTGAAGAACGTCGTGTATTTGATGCCGCGCTGGTCGAGTAGTGGGGTCACCATTTCCGCCACTGGCTCCATGGTGAAAACACGATTGATAGGATACAGATACTGAATCTCCGTCTTCGAGCGCAGTCCGCGCCGCGAGAGCCAGTCCTCTACGAGAAAGGTGAATTCCAGTGGCGCGGGTGGGCAGCGGTGCGGGATGCCACCTACCGCGATGACGAGGCGGCCACCCTCGAAGTTGTGAAGCGCCGAGCGCAGCCGGCGCGCGCCCTCGTAGCTATAGAAGTCGTGCCACTTGCCCTCTGTCCCCGCCAGGCCGGTGAGGTCCTCGGGCGCGAGGCGGGAGCCAGTGCCGATGACAAGATAGTCATAGGGCAAGACCGCCTCGGCAGCGCCGTGCAGGTCGTCGATACGCGTCTGTCCCGGTCCGGGCGCGAGCGTCACCTCGCGATTGACAGGATCGATCTTGGCGACCTGGGCGACGACCAGGTTGACACGCCGCTTGAGCAGCGAGCGCTCGTCATGCGAGAGCAGCACGCCATCCGCCTGATCGAATGGCACATACAGCCAGCCCGGCATATACGCGTGCTGACCGGTAGCGTCAATTACGGTGACGTCCACTTCGTGGGAGCCAAGTTCGCGCGCGACGGTGTTCGCGACAATCGTGCCGCCGACACCACCGCCGAGTACAAGTATTCGTTGAGGCATAGAAATACGCCTCCTTCCTCCAGGGAACAGCCCGCTAGCGGGTCTTGCGCGCGATGTAGCGGGTGTAGCCCTGCTCCTCTACCGCGCCGAGGAACTCATGGCCGGCCTTCTGGACCCAGGCCGGGACATCTTTCGCCGAGCCGGGATCTGACGAAAGGACCGCCAGGACGCCGCCTACCGGGATCGCCTTCATACCGCGGATGAGCTCCATCAGCGGCCCTGGGCAGAAGCTGCCGCGCGCGTCTATCTCTTTATCGATGTGAATGTCACGTAGGGTTTCCATGATCGTTTCTCCCAGTTGTCCGGGCGGCGGTAGCCGCCCGCCCGCCCGGATCCTGAGCCGTCACGCGGGCGGCTAGATGAACAGGCTGACCTCACTCTGGCGGGCCCGCTCGACGAATGTCGCGACGCCGGTAATCTCGTTCACCACTGGCTCCAGATCCTCGAGCTTGAGGTCGTAGAGCTCCATGGTCATGCTGCAGGCCGCGATGTGGACGTTGCCAATCTCTATGGCGCCGAGCAGGTTATCCATCCAGGATGGGACATGCTTGGCCTTCATCGCCTCGTTCATCGAAGCGCCATACTCTTCAAAGTCTTTGCTGACCTTGGTGTTGGTGAGGTAGGCGCCCTTACGGAACGCGACGACGCCCCAGGTGGTCAGGAAAAGCTCGACATCCATACCCATGGCGGCGGCGCCCGTCGCCAAAATCGAAGCGGCCATCAGTTTATCGACCGTGCCCGAGAAGAGCACGATGGACATGCGATGCGCCTTTTCCCCAGAGGGGGTTGCGCCTGTAACACTGGACATGTTCTATACCTCGTCGCGATGCTGATCGCTCAATGCAGGTGGCGCGCGGAGCGCGTCAGGCGGACTTACGAACGTAGAAGGTCAGGACGCCATTGTCAGCGGAACCGCTGATGAACTCGTTGCCGGTCTTCTCGCACCAGGCGGGAATGTCGGCCTTCGCGCCCGCGTCGGTCGCGAGAATCTCGACCACGCCACCCGGGGCCATATCACGAATGACCCGGGCAAGCGACAGGATCGGCATTGGGCACATCTGGCCCCGCGCATCGACGGTAATGTCGGAATGTATCGCGGATGTCATGGAGATCACTCCCTTGTACTGAGTGGCGCATGCGCGTCCACGCTGAAGTTGCCGCTAGACAAAGAGCGTCGTATGCGCTTTGCTGGCGAAGTTAAGGAATGTGGCCGCGCCGCCAATCTCAACTCCATCGATCAGGTCTTCGGCTTTGATGCCCATCACATCCATCGTCATCTGGCAGCCGATGAGCTTGACGCCCAGGTCAACGCACTGCTGCAGAAGATCCGGGACCGTCGCCACGTTGTGCTTGGCGAAGAACTGCGTGCGCATCATCCAGGTCGCCATGGGGGTCATGCCGGGCAGCATGCCCACGATGTTCGGCATGGGGACAGGCATGGCGGGGTTGGCGATTGGGGCGACCTTGAGCGATGCCGCGCCGCCCTTCTTGATGATATCGAGACCGTAGAAGGTGAAGAAGATCTCCACATCCATGCCCATCGCCGCGCCGGCCGACGCCAGGATTAGCGGTGGGTATGCCATATCGAGCGTCCCCTTGGACGCGATGATCGCCATCGTATTCTTGGCGGGGTCTTTTTTCATGGCCACGCCAACCTCATCGCGCACCAGTTGCTTCACTTGCTCCGTGGCAAGCTCATTGACCCGGTCGCGAATGATTTGCTCGACACTCGCCGGCAGTGTCCACTGGGCGGGTTCTGTGACAGAACTTGTCATACCAGGCTCCTTTGCGGTGGAACCGACCCACCGCCATGCCTCAACTTTCTCCTGTCTCAAATAGACCTCAACTGGCTAACTCGCCAGTCACAATCGCGACTCAATCTGTCACGTTCACAACACATCTCTGGCGCCTGTGATGCGCCACCCGGTAATTGACGCCTGCCAGGGCCTGCGCAAAAGTGAGCCCGGGCTGCTTGTGGCCCGGGCTCACGACAGGCAGACTGCGCTCAGCGCTCGCGCATCACATCACGGCAGCGTGGCGAACGAATTCAGCGTCTTCATGTAGTTGGCGCGCTCGAACGCGGCGGGGTCCGAAACGGAGCGCTGGCTCATGCTGCCGCGCATCTGCAGAATGGAGTCGTACTCGCGCTCCTCCATCCAGCGCTCAATATCCACCAGGATCTCGCTCAGTCGCTGCGGCCCATGCGCCAACAACTCCGACGCCATCATGACCGCGCTCGCGCCCGCCATGACCGCCTTGATCGCGTCGGTAGCGTTGTGGACGCCCGTCGTCAACGCGAGGTCAGCGCGCACACGCCCGTAGAGCATCGCAATCCAACGGAGAGGCAGGCGCAGCTCGCTGGATGTGCTCAGCACCAGGTGTGGCGTGACCACCAATTCCTCAATGTCGAGGTCGGGCTGGTAGAAGCGGTTGAAGAGCGTCAGGCCGCGCGCGCCAGCCGTGGTAAACTGCCGCGCGATGTGGGGCAGTGAGGTGAAAAATGGGCTGAGCTTGACTGTCACGGGGATAGTCAGATCGGCAATGACATCCCGCGCCAGCGTAAGATACATCTCCTCCAGTTCCGCCCCCGAGCGGTCGGGGTCGGCGGGCACAAAATAGATGTTCAGTTCCAGCGCGTCGGCTCCCGCGTCCTGTATCTTGCGCGCATACTCCACCCAGCCACCGGTGGAGACGCCATTCAGGCTGCCGATGATCGGGATACTTGTCGCTCGCTTGACCTGCCGGAGATGCTCCAGGTACGGCTCGACGCCGACATTGTACGTGTCCAAATCAGGGAAGAACGTCAGGCTCTCCGCATAGGAGTGTGTGCCCATCTGAAGGTAGTGATCGAGCTCCAGGCTTTCGTGCGTGATTTGCTCCTCAAAGAGCGAATAGAGCACAATCGCGGCTGCGCCCGCGTCCTCCAGCTTGCGCACGGTGTCTAGGCTCCTGGACAACGGCGAAGCGGACACAACCAGCGGATTCCGCAGCGGAAGCCCCAAAAACATGCTCGCAAGATCAGGCATCATCGTCCTCCCTTGGCGCCGTCACGACGCTCCGCGCCTCTCGCCATTGAGAGGCGCGAGAACAGCGCGCGCTCATTCATCCTCACCGGCCCCTGCGGGAACAGCGCGCGGCGCGCTGTTGGCAGGCGTCTCCGGCGGGGCAGGCTCCGGCGCTGGCTCGGCCGCCAGCTCAGCGTACTGTGTCCACCGCGCTCGCACATCGTGCTGCGCCTCACGCAGAAGCGCCTCCGCATGCGCGGGGTCGCTCCGCTCCAGCATGCGATAGCGCGTCTCGTTGTAGACGAACTGTCGCAACGGAATCGTCGGCTCGCGTGAATCCAGCGTCAGCGGGTTCTTGCCTTCCTCGATGACGCCGGGGTTGAAGCGGTAGAGCGGCCAGTAGCCGGACTGTGTGGCCAACTTCTGCTGCTCCAGCCCCATCCGCATATCAATACCGTGCGCGATGCAGTGGCTGTAGGCGATGATCAGCGAGGGGCCGGGGTACGCCTCCGCTTCCAGCAGCGCGCGGAGCGTCTGGGCGTCGTTGGCTCCCATCGCCACGCGCGCCACATAGACGTTGCCGTAGGCCATCGCCAGCATGCCGAGGTCTTTCTTGGCTGTTGGCTTGCCGCGCGCGGCAAACTTGGCCACCGCGCCGCGCGGTGTCGCCTTGGACGCCTGGCCGCCGGTGTTGGAATAGACCTCGGTGTCCAGCACGAGAATGTTGACATCACGGCCCGACGCCAGCACGTGGTCCAGGCCACCGAAGCCAATGTCATACGCCCAGCCGTCGCCGCCGATGATCCAGACGCTGCGGCGCGTCAGCGCATCTGCCAGGCTCAGCAGATCGCGCGCGCCCGCCGCCACGTCAGCCTGCGCATCCGACGCCAGCGCCTCCAGGCGCTCCTTGAGCGCGGCGACGCGCCGCCGCTGCTCCGCGATGCCGCCGGGCTTGGACTGATCAGCGGTGAGCAGCTTCTCCACGAGTGGCGCGCCGATCTCGTCCGCCAGACTCTGGAGCAGGCCACGCACATGCTCCTCCCGCTGGTCGAGTGTCACCCGCATGCCAAGCCCGAACTCAGCGTTGTCCTCGAAGAGCGAGTTGGACCATGCGGGCCCGCGCCCCGCGGCGTTCGCGCTCCACGGCGTAGTCGGCAGGTTGCCGCCGTAGATCGAGGAACAACCTGTAGCGTTCGCCACAAGCATGTGGTCACCAAAGAGCTGGGTCACCAGCTTGATGTAGGGCGTCTCGCCACAGCCTGAGCATGCGCCAGAGAACTCGAAGAGCGGCTCCAGGAGCTGCGAGTTCTTGATTTGCGCTGCGTTCACCGCGGCCGGATCGACCTCAGGCAGCGCGGTGAAGAAGTCCCAGTTGGCGCGCTCCTGCTCCAGCAGTGGCGGCTGCGGCTGCATATTGATCGCCCGGCGGCCCACTTCGCGCTTGTCCTTGACAGGGCAAGCCTCGATGCACAGGCCGCAACTGGTGCAGTCCTCCGGAGCCACCTGGAGCGAGTACTGGTAGCCTGGGAACTCCTTGAACTTCGCGGGAGTGGACTGGAAGGCGTCTGGCGCGCCCGCTAGCTCGGACGGCTCGAAGACCTTCATGCGAATCACGGCATGTGGGCAGACCATCGTGCACTTGCCACACTGGATGCAGATCTCAGGGTCCCAAACAGGGATCTCGTACGCCAGGTTGCGCTTCTCCCATTTGGCCGTGCCAACCGGATAGGCGCCGTCGGCGGGCAGGGCGCTCACCGAGATCTCATCGCCCCGCCCGGCGATCATCATGCCCAGCGTCTCGCGCACGAAAGCGGGCGCCTCCGCGGGAACTGGCGGGCGGAGCGGCTCGCTGGCGACTGCCTCCGCCGGAATGGCGACCTCGTGGAGATGCGAAAGCGCCTGGTCCACGGCGGCGAAATTGCGCCGCACGACTGCCTCGCCGCGCTTGCCGTAGGTCTTCTCAATGTTGCGCTTGATCGCGGCGATCGCCTCATCACGCGGCAGCACACCGCTAAGGGCGAAGAAGCAGGCCTGCATGACCGTATTCACGCGCCCCGCCATTCCCGCCTCACGCGCGACCGCGCTGCCATCAATGACGTAGAAGCGTAGTCGCCGCTCGCGAATCGTCCGTGTGACGGGCTCGGGCAGATGCGCCCACACCTCGTCCGGCGCCCATGGGCTGTTGAGCAGGAAGACTCCATCCGGCGCGGCATATCCCAGCACATCCTGGCGCTCAAGCAGGTTGAACTGGTGGCAGGCGACGAAACTCGCCCGGCCTCGCTCGATCAGGTAGGGCGCGTGGATAGGCTGCGGACCAAACCGCAGGTGCGAGGTGGTCACCGAGCCGCTCTTCTTCGAGTCATAGACGAAGTAGCCCTGGGCGTAGTTCTCGGTATCCTCACCGATGATCTTGATCGAGTTCTTGTTCGCGCCGACAGTGCCATCGGAGCCCAGGCCCCAGAAAACGCAGCGCGCCGTGTCGTCCCGGTCAATGGAGAACGACGGATCCACTTCCAGGCTGGTGTGGCTGACATCATCGGTGATGCCGACGGTAAAGTGGCGCTTCGGGCGGGGCGCGACAAGCTCATCGAAGACCGCCTTGACCATCGCCGGGGTGAATTCCTTTGAGGCTAGCCCGTAACGCCCGCCAATGACGCGCGGGCGGCGCGCGAACCGCGCCTCGCCTGTCTGGAAGCCATCGTCCAGCGCGGCGACCACATCGAGATAGAGCGGCTCGCCCGCGCTGCCCGGCTCCTTCACCCGGTCTAGGACGGCGATGGTGGTGACTGTCTCCGGCAGAGCGGCCAGGAACGCGCTGACCGGGAACGGGCGATAGAGGTGGACGCGGGCGACGCCAACCTTTTCGCCATGCGCGGTCAGGTAGGCCGCGGTTTCGGCGGCCGTTTCGCCGCCAGAGCCCATGATGACGATCACGCGCTCGGCGTCGGGCGCGCCGGAATACTCCACCAGGTGGTACTGGCGGCCCGCGTGCGCGGCGAAGCGGTCCATCGTGCGCTGGACGATGTCCGGGCAAGCCTCGTAATACGGATTGACCGTCTCACGCGCCTGGAAGTACACGTCCGGGTTCTGCGATGTGCCATGTATGACGGGGCGCTCCGGCGATAAGCCGCGGGCGCGATGCGCGATGACCAGGTCGTCGCGAACGAGCGCGCGCAGGTCGTCATCGGTCAGCGTCTGGATCTTGTTGATCTCATGTGATGTGCGGAAGCCATCGAAAAAGTGCAGGAACGGCACGCGCGCCTCCAGCGTGGCGGCATGCGCGATGAGCGCGAGGTCCTGGGCCTCCTGAACGGAGCCAGATGAGAGCAGCGCGAACCCCGTCGCTCGAGTGGCCATGACATCGGAGTGGTCGCCGAAGATGGAGAGCCCCTGGGCGGCAAGCGAGCGCGCGGCGACATGGAAGACCGCGGGCGTCAGCTCACCGGCGATCTTGTACATGTTGGGGATCATCAGCAGCAGCCCCTGCGAAGCGGTGAAGGTGGAAGCCAGCGCGCCGGTTGTCAGCGCGCCGTGAATGGCGCCCGCCGCGCCAGCCTCCGACTGCATCTCTATGACTGTGGGAACCGCGCCCCAAATGTTCTTCTTGCCAGCCGATGACCATGCGTCCGAAAGCTCGCCCATCGAGGTAGACGGGGTAATTGGATAGATCGCGAGCACTTCACTGAGCCGGTGCGCGACACTCGCGACCGCCTCATTGGCGTCGGCTGTCGTCCATTCTTGCGCCATTGTGGTCTCCTGCCGAGCGCGTCCCCGCGCGGCGTCAGCAATTGTGCAAATGCGCATTGCCATCCCAGTGTCGAAGCGTCAGATCACATTCATGTCACACAGCCACGGCCCGCAGTCACAAACCGACGACAGTATTCAAGCGGGCGGCGCGCCGGCGCGCGGCAATAAGCCCCCTGAGCGTCGCTCTCCATGGGGGGTTAGAGAGCGACACCTCGGGGGCGCGGGAGAAGTTCGCCGCCGCCTACAGCGTGGCGACAGCCGGGGCCTGGCGCTCGGGCCGGGCGTGCGCCACGGACAGGAAGGCGTCGAGCGTAGCGGCGTCACATGGCTTGCTGAAAACCGGTGTATTGAGCCGCGCCAGCGCCTTGCCGAGCGTCCAGTCCACGTCTTCGGCGCTGGACGAGATGACCGCGAACACATGCCTGCGCGCCAGAGCCGGGTCCTCGAGGAGCGCGCCGATGAGCGACGCATAGCCCTGCCCGTCGAGGGTCTCGCCGTAGGCCTCCACCGCGAAGAACAGCGCGGCGCGCTCCTCGCTGGCGCGCAGCGCGGCGAGCGTCATCGCGGCGTCGGACAGCGCCGTCACCTGGTAGCCGAGAGCGCCAAGCGTTCCGCGTAGCGCCTCGCCCGCGGCGCGATCGTCGTCGAGAATGTACACCACCGTTACCGGCGCGGCCGGCAAGGCGCTCAAATCATCCGTCATAGCGCGCTCTCCGCGGGGACGCGCGGCCCCTATCGCTCTGTCAAGGCGCACTCCACGACGCGCCTCCACGCGTACCGTTGTCATAGCCGCGGCAGGTCACACCTGGCGCTCGAACGCGTCCCGCCACCTCTCGACGTCGTCACAATCAACAAGCGGGCGCTAACTGAATGCGCTTTCGCGTGCGCTGGGAAACAGCATCAGGTCCTCGCGCCGCTGGTGCGAATCGATCAAGGCGCAGAGGCGCAGCGCCGCTTCATACGGCGTCTGCCCGCGCGCCAGTTCCGCGTATATTACGTCGCGAGCGGCCTTGATCTCGATGTGGTCCTCGTAGAATGGCGCCACCAATCCATCACCCAGGGCGCTGGCGATGGCGTCGAACGCCTCCGCCTCTTCGACGTCGATATGCGCGTCCAGGTCGCGTGTCAGCGCCGCGCGGGAAGAATCCAGGCGCGCAATGAGCGCAGCTGAGTCCTGCGTCTCCGCCGCCGCCTCGATGCCCGCCAGCAAGGCGCGAAGTTCCTCGTGGTCCTGCGAGAGTCGCGACAAGATGTCCATAACCTTCTCCTTTCTCCCAAGACGCCAGCGTGATGGGAAAGACACTACGCGATGGCGATGGCTTCCGCGCTAGGCGGAACATAGGTAGACCACCGCCGTGGCTTGCTTTCACCCTCGCCCACCGGCGCGGCGATGGAGCGTCCCTCGGCCAGCAGGCGCTGGACACGCCGCAGTCCGAGCAGCGCAGCGCCGAACGCGCCGTTCAACTGACCCAGGCCGTTGGGCGGGAGCCGCAGGGGCGCGCCGAGCCGGCTCTCCAGCGCGGCGACCATCGCGGTGTTATTGGTCATGCCGCCCGCGAGCGCATAATCTGGCTCGAGACCGACGCGCTTCATCAGCTGCACGGCGCGGCCACCCAGCGCCACAATGGCGCCCTCCATGATGTCCTCCGGGGTGACGCCGCCAGCGAGGTGGTTGATGACCTCTGACTCGGCGAAGACCGCGCAGACGCTACTGATCTCCACAGGCTGGGTCGAGCGCAGGGCATACGGGCCGATGTCGCCGGTCTCCAGGCCGAGGTAGCGCGCCGTCTTTTCGAGAAACGCGCCGGTTCCGGCGGCGCATTTGTCGTTGAGGCGGAAGGCGCGCACGCGGCCCAGGTCATCCACACGGATTGCCTTGATGTCTTGTCCGCCGATATCGAGGATCGTGCGCACACTGGGGAAGTGATGGCCCGTTGCGACGGCATGACAGGTCAGCTCCGTGATCTGGGTGTGCCGGAACGGGACCATGTACCGGCCATAGCCTGTCGTCGCGATGTACGTGATGTCTCCGCGCTGAAGTCCCGCATTCGCCACCAGATCATCGAAGACGGCGCTGGCGGCGGCGGCGGGCTTATAGCCGCTGCGCCGGATCGCGGTCGCGCGCACGCTGCGCGAGCTATCGAGCAGCACGGCCTTAGTATAGGTTGAGCCGATATCGATTCCGGCTACGAGCGCGTCATCGCTCATACCGTCACCTCCCCAGCGGTCGCGCGCGGAGTTCCAGCGCGCGCATGATCCAGCGCGTAGAGCGCCGCGCCAATGGCGCCCATGAAGTGCCCCTGCGCGCTGACATTCAGTGGAGTGTCGAGCGTCTTCTCCAGTAGCGCGACCATCGCCGCGTTGCGCGAGACGCCGCCCGTGAAGGTGATCTCGGGCGTCAGGCCCACGCGCCGGACGAGCGAAGCGCAGCGTGTCGCGATCGAATAGTGCATACCCGCCAGCACATCTTCCTGGCGGTGTCCCTTCGCAAGATGACCGATGATTTCCGACTCGGCGAAGACAGTACAGGTCGTTGTGATCTTCACCGACGCCGTCGCCGTCAGCGCCAGCGGCCCAAGCTCGGCGATTGGCAGCTCCATCGCGAATGAGGCGGCGCCGAGGAAGCGTCCAGTTCCCGCAGCGCACTTGTCGTTCATGGCGAAATCCACCACCTCGCCCGAATCGCCGATCCGGATAGCCTTCGTGTCCTGGCCGCCGATGTCGAGTACGGTGCGCGTGTTGGGAAACTCCGCGGTCGCCCCTCGCGCATGGCAGCTGATCTCCGTGACCTGGAGGTCGCCGAAGGTCACCCGGTAGCGCCCGTAGCCCGTGGCGACCGTGAACGCGATGTCGTCCGGGTCCAGGTCAGTGTTCGCCACGACCCGGTCGAAGACTTGCTGCGCTGCAGACCCCATATTCATCTCGACATCCAGGATGGCTTCACCCGCGACCTGCCCGCGCTCATCCAGGATGACGGCCTTGGCCTGGGTCGAGCCGACATCTACGCCCGCGACGTACAACATCTCACGCATCTCCCTTCAGCATGCGTCGCTGCTCCAGCACCTCGAAGAAGGCGTCGACGCGGTTCTTGATCTGCGCGTCCGACCAGTAGCGCGGGTCAATCAAATCAGATTCGATGTAGAGCGTCGGCAGGCCGTAGCGTGAGGTGACGTACTCACGGTTGTCCGCCATGCTGGTGGCGACGGTGCGGCAGCTCTTGATGCCGTGGTAGACAATGCCGTCCGCGCCATAGTCCTTGACCTGCTGCGCCAGGGTGTGATGCGAGAAGAAGTGGTTGGAGAGGCCAAGCTGCGAGGCCTGTGTAGTCACCTCCGCCAGACTCTCGAGCGGGCGCGATGGGTCATAGAAGAGGCCGCTGCTATCCAGGCCACCAGCGGCATAGGTCAGGTAGTCGGAGGCGGCGAAGACTCCTCCATGCGCCTCGAAAAGCTCCACCATGCGCCGCAAGTTGACGTAGCACGGTGTTCCGCTGAAGATCAGGCGGAAACGCTCCTCCCGCACACGTCCCTCGCCGCGCGCGACCCGCCCCGCAACTTCATCGCGCAGCAGCCGCATATAGGCGACGCCCTCCGGCGTGCCGCGCCAGGCGTTGAGCACGCCGATATAGGTCAGGCCATCAAGCATCGAGTTGTAGGGCGCGGGCCGGCTCTGGTTGAGCTTGAGGATCTCGACCCAAAGGCGCACCATTTCGTTGACGTTCGCCTCGACCTCCGCCAGCTTGTCAGGATCGAATTTCTTGCCCGTGATCCGCTCGCACTTCGCGATAAGGTCCTCAAGCTGGCCCTGCACCCAGCGCTTGTCGGCGTCGTATTGCGGCGAGCCAGGCGTGGGGCGCCAGGTGGCGAAGCGCTTGCCGGGAATGTCGAGCACGAACGCTGGCGTGCCAAAATGGCGCTCCCAGATCTCCGCCCACTTGATGTAGACATTGCAGAGGCTCGAGGCGATGGCGATGTCCGGCTTGGGCATGCGCGTCCCGGATGGGTGCATCATGTCGCTCAGCATCAGGCCGACGTCGGCTTTGACATAGCTGCACACATCCGGCGAGAAGCCGAAGTCCTCCGCCTTGGCGAGGTAGTCAGGCGCGGCTTTGCGCACGCCCGTCTGCAGCGAGTTGATCTCCGGGAAGACAAGCTCGAAGCCGAAGACGCGCAGGATCTCGATAGCGTTGCCCATCACGAACACGTAGGCGACCGGCTGGCCGCGCTCGGACGCGGTGTGGACGTTCGCCAGCCACTGATTGACGAGCCGCTGTCCAGCGGAGCGGGCGTCGGGCGCGGCGGCGGGCCTGGCGGTGGTGGCCATAGGGAGCCTCCTAATCGAAGAGCAGCGACTCGGCGAACGTCTCAACCTGCATCGCCATCTGCTCGAAGCTGGTCATCTTCTCCTCGAATTCGAGGACCAGGTACGGAATCTTCTCGCGGTCGAGCCGGCGCGACAGCGCCAGCTGATCGTCGAGGCCGGGCTCACAGAACTTCGCGGCGGAAATGATCGCCGCCTCAGCCCGTGCCGCGCCAAGCATGGTCATCAGCGCGTCCTCTTTCGGTTTGCGCGCGTCATACTGCACGGGGCTGGAGGCGGAACGCTCGATGTAGCTCTCGGCCAGCGCCCAGACGGGGTCGCCATCTTCAGGAACATCCTCGGTGATCCAGCGCTGGCCAATGAGCAGGTCATCATCCACGATGAAGCAGACATCCTCGATGGTCTCGATCATCTCCAGCGGCGGCTGCTCGCAAAAGCCACCCAGGAACACCACTCGCGGCTTGTCCATCGGCCGGACGCGGCGGAGCGCCAGCAGCCGAAGCGCCTCGCGCAGGAGCTCGTTGTGCGCTTCGCGGCGCATGCGCGTTCCGGCGCGGACCATGAGGTAGGCCTCGACGGTGGAGAGGCGGCTGGGATCGTCACGCTTGAGGGCGTAAAGCGCTCGCTGGAGGCGGCGGTTCTCATTGTAGACGCCCAGACTGGCGCGGATCGCGTCGTCGCTTATCTCGTGGCCGATCTTCTCCGCCAGCGCGCCGCGCAGCCGCTGGTACTCGTCGTACACGTAGCGCGTGGCGGCAGGCGAGTTCACATTCTGGGGCAAGGCCAGAATCTGCGGGTCCTGCTCCGGGAAGTTGCGACCCCAGATGCCCGCCATATGCTTGGCGGCGTCGCAGATGGGCTGCGCGAAGAAGCCGCCCATGCCGGCGAGCGAGCCGTTGAGGCCTAGCTCAGTCGTGCTGCGGCAGATCGAGCAGACGAAGGAACCGATACGCGCGTCGGCGTACCGCACCTCCACGCGGTTGCCAGCGCCGAGCAGCGCGTGCGGCTCCAGCCCGGCGGCATGGACGATCTCTTCCGGGAAGTAGACCGGGAAGTACCCTATCGTGCTGTGCGCTTCATCGACCGGGAGCGAGAGCCGCTGACTCAGCTGATGGCAGCGGGCGATGATGTCCGTCAGGGATGTTTCGATGTCAACAGCCATTGCGGCCTCCTCGCTCCGTCAGGTGGCGAAGCGCGCGACGCCTGGAGCCCGCGATGGTAGGCGGGCGGATACATGAAGTCAAGGGGTGAGGTAAGCTACGCGTCACGCCAGACCGGCTGGCGTTTCTCCATGAATGACTGGATGCCCTCGCGGGCGTCGGCGGTCGCCATCAGGTCGGTCAGATAGAGTGACTCGATCTCGTCGAGCGCACGGGTCGTTTCGCGGGTCTCGCCGAGCAGCAGCGCCCGCTTGGCCATGCGTAGCGCGGCCGCGCTCATGGCCCGCAATTGCGTGAGCATGCTATCGAGATGGGCCGAGAGGTCAGCGTCGGGCGCAACTTCGGTAATCAGGCCCATGCGTAACGCTTCCGGCGCGGAGACGGCCTCACCAGTGAATACCAGTCGCGCCGCCTGTTGGTAACCGATACGCTGCGAGTAGAAGGCGGCGGCGATCGGTGGAAAGACACCTAGTTTGATCTCGGGCTGGCCGAAGCGAGCTGACACTCCGGCCAGAACAATATCGCAACCCAGCGCCAGCTCTGTCCCCCCACCCAGCGCGGCGCCCCGCACGGCGGCGATGGTTGGGACAGGCGCGGCGTGGAAGAGCGTAAAGAGCCGCCCGAAGCCGCGGATCATCTCGTCCACCCGCTCGGGAGTATGGTCGGCCACATCCACGCCCGCGCAGAAGGCGCGCCCTTCCGCCCGCAGCACGATGGCCTTCAGATGCGGTTCGCCACTGACGCTCCGTAGCGCGGTCTCCAACTCGCGGTTCATGGCGATGGTCAGGACGTTGAGCGGCGGCCGGTCAAGCGTGATGAACGCGACATCCTCCAGGAGGTCCAGGTGGAGAAATTCGAACGCTGTCGCCATTCGGACGCACTCCTTATTCCATGACCACGACAGAACGTATGCCACGCCCGGCGCGCAGCGTATCGAGCCCGGTGTTGATCTCACCCAACGGGAAGCGCGCCGTCACCAGCGAGGCGACCTCGATGCGCCCCGCGCGGGTAAGCTCGATCACGCGGGGGTAATCCACGGGACGGCAGCCCAGGCTGCCGCGCACCTCCATCTCGCGATACATAACGCGCCCTGCGTTCAGCGCTACATCCTGGTCGCTATAGCCGACGACGACCAGCCGGCCTCCAGGACGCAGGGTACTGAACGCGTCGCGCATCGTCGCCGGAACGCCAATCGCTTCAATCGCGATGTCAGCCCCCATGCCCGCCGTCAGCTTGCGCACCGCTTTGGCGACGCCCGCCTGTTCAGCCTTGGGATTGATGACCGCAGCGGCGCCAAGGCGTCTGGCGTGCTCCAGCTTCTCTTCGGCGATGTCTACGGCGATGACGATGCCGCCCGCCAGCCGCGCGAACTGTACGACATTCAGGCCGACGCCGCCGCAGCCATAGACCACGACCGTATCGCCCGGTCGCACCTCGGCCCGATTCTTCACTGCGTGGTAGGGAGTTGTCACGGCGTCCGCGATGATCGAGCCTTCGACTAGTGGGATCTCATCGGGCAGTATGAAGACATCTTTGGCGGGCGCGATGACGTACTCGGCATACGCCCCGTCCACGTCATTGCCGAACATGCGCATATTCAGGCAGATGTTTTCCCGGCCCGTCCGGCAGGCGAAGCACGAGCCGCAAGGCAGCACCGCCGGCAGCAGCACGCGGTCACCCACCTTCACGTTCGGCGCCTGGGAGCCCACCTGCGATACAACGCCGGTCGCCTCATGCCCCAGGATCAGCGGCGGCCGTTTGGCGGTTGGCACGCCGTGGTCGATGTAGTGCAGGTCCGTGTGGCAGAGGCCGCAGGCGGCCACCCGCACCAGAATCTCGCCTTCACCTGGCTCCGGTGTGGGCCAGTCCTGAATCCGCAACGGCGCGCCCGCTTCATAGAAGACCGCGGCTCGCATGGCGTCCCTCCTGACTTCAGCGCCTACCACGCGACCTTCGCTTCGAGCTGCGCGCCGCAGCGGCCACAGAATGCGAACTCCGCTGGGATGCCGCTCGCGCCGCAAGCGGAGCAGGTCTGGTTGTAAGGCCCCCAGACGAACTCGCTCGATCCGCCGCTCGCCGCGCGCTGCCGCACATCCAGGTGGCCAGGGCGCCGCTTCTCGACGAAGGCGTGCATGCCCTCATAGGGCTCCAGCGAGGTGTAGTGCAGCGCCAGCCACTCGCGGGCGTGGCCAGCCGTCTGATACCAGGCGAGGTCTTTCCAGAAGTTGGTCTGTTGCTTGGTGTAGCGCAGGCATTCGGGGAACTTGTCTACCAGCTTGGCGGCCATTGTAGCGACCGCGTCATCCAGGGCGGCGTAGGGCACGACCTGATTGACGAGCCCCCATTCGAGGGCTTTAGGCGCGTCCACCCACTCACAGAGATAGAGGATCTCGCGTGCGCGGCGGTCGCCCACCATCAACGGCAACCATTGGGTCGCGCCGCCCGCGGCGACGCTGCCGACCTCAGCGCCTACCTGGCGGATGCGGGCATGGTCGGCGGCGATCGAGAGATCGCACGCCATGTTCAGTTCGTTGCCGCCCCCGACGACCATACCATTGAGGCGCGCGATGGTCGGTTTGCCGATAGTGCGCAGCGTGTCGATGGTCTCCATGAAGAGACCCATCCACTTCCAGTAGTCGCGCGGGCGCTCGGTGTAATCGCTGGCGTACTCCGCCACATCGCCGCCCGTGCAGAATGACTTGTCGCCCGCGCCGGTCAGCACAACCACCGCCACGCTGTCATCCCAGGAAGCGTCACGGAAGGCCTGGGTCATCTCCTGAAGTGTATGGAATGTGTAGGCGTTGTACTTGTCCGGGCGGTTCATCGTGACGGTGGCCACCCAGTCGCGCTTGGTGTAGATGATTTCGGTGAAGCCAAAGCTCTCAGGGTCTTTACCGGGAAAATTCGTCATGCTGCTACCTCACAGGCGCCTGGTGGCCCGCTCGTCATCGAGTCGGGCGAGTATAGATCGTCCGCGCGAGTGTCATCACAAAACACTGTTCACAGGCCTCACTCGCTGGCCGCTGCTCCGCGTCTGGCTCAGCGGCGACAAGCTGGACCTCGAAGCCGAGCGCGCGGTACAACTCTATCGCTTCGCTCAGCCGGGAACCTATCGCTGTGTACCGGCGTGTCCAGCCTGCGCGCGCCAGCGCTTCAGAGGCTGGCTTCTCAGGCTGGCTCATGGGGTCTTCCCTCCGGCGAATCGAGGCGCCGCCGCAATGGGACAGCCTGCGCGAGGCTAAATCCAATGGAATCGAAGAACCTGAGCATATCCCACGCGTTCCAGTTGACAAGTGTGTAGGCGTCGCGCGCGCCGCGCGCCGCGCACTCAGTGAAGAAGGCTCCGGCGAGCGCGCGGCCGATACGCTGGCGCCGCTGGCCAGGGTGGACGGCGATCGAGTCCACCAGCGCCGTCACGTCGGTAAACCCAAACTCTCCGCTGGTCAGCGTTCCCATCACGAACCCCGCGACCGCGCCATCTTCCTCAGCGACGAGTCCGATGATATGCGAAGCCGGGCTCGGTGGCTCCAGCGCCGCCAGACGCCGCTCGAAATACGCGGCCCGCGACGCGCCGAAGACGCGCGCGTCAAGCTCGACCACCGCGCACAGGTCGGCTGGCCGCATCGCGCGGATGACGGCGCGGCCGCGCCCCGTCGCACTCGCTGCTGCCCCGGCGGCCATGGCGGCTCTCCCTTCTCTCCGGCAGGCGCCGGTTGAACTTGAGAGACACTGTGCCATCGCTCTGTGTGCGCCATACGGGGTTAATTGTTTCGAAGATGTAAAGTACCTTGACGGGGGAAACACGCCGTCCCTATACTGGCGCAACAGCCTCGTAGCGCCGCCGCGACGCGCTCGCGACGGGACATCCGCAACCGCGATGAAGCGAGAAGGCGGGCCCCGCATGCCGAACCAGACCGGATCACTGATCCTGATCGCCAGCCACGCGCAGGCGAGCGTTGGGCTGCTGCGGTCCCTGCTGGAAGCCGAGGGTTACTCGACGGTCTGCGCCTACAACGGGCGCGCGGCGCGCCAGCTCATCCACCAAAGCCGGCCGGCCCTCGCGCTTCTGGATCAGGCGCTGCCATTGGTGGATGGGCTGGAGCTCTGCCGCGAGGTCCGCCTCCAGAGCGACGCCCCCGCGGTCTTTATCATGAGTGACCGGCCAGACGAGCTGAACAAACTGCTTGCCTTCAGCGCAGGGGCGGACGACTATCTGGGTCTGCCCATGCATCCCCGCGAGCTCCTGGGTCGGGTGCAGGTGGCGCTGCGCCGGACCCCGGCGCCGCAGGGGCGCGATCTCGCCGCCCTGCGCGTTGGCGCCATCGAGTTGCGCCCCGATCAGCGGCGCGCGTGCGTCGCTGGCCATGACATCCCGCTCACTTCGCTGGAGTTCGAGCTTCTCAGCATCTTCGCGCGCCATCCCGGCCGCGTCTTCTCCCGGGATGAGCTACTCAGCCAGTTGGAAGGCTTTGTGCGCGGCGCGCCGCTCGACCGCGCGGTAGACATCCATGTGAGCAATCTGCGGCAGAAGCTGCGCGCGGCCCTGGGCGCAGCCCCGCCCATCGAGACCGTGCGTGGCGTCGGCTACCGCATGCCCGCCCGCAATGTGACGCCGGCGACCGACGAGGCGAGCGGCGCGCGGGGCGCATCGCTGGAGAGCGTGGCGCTGGCGGCGCTCGACCGCGCGCCCATCCCGCTGCTCGTGCTCTCTCTGGACCGCGTGGTGCTACTCTATAATCAAGCGGCGCAGGAGCTCTGTGGCTGGACCGCCGATGAAGTCGCCGGGAAAGTGACGTGCTACAGCCTGCTCGGCTGCCATAGCCGCGACGGCGCGCTGCTCTGCTATGACGCTTGCCCGATGCGCGTAGCCCTGGTCAGCGGCGTAGACGAACGCCAGGCGCGCTACAACATCATGCTCAAAGACGGCTCCGAGCTCACTGTCTCGGCGAGCTATAGCCGCCTTCGCCTGAGTGACGCCGAGCGTGACTGTGTGCTGCTCGTCCTCCAGCCAGAGCGTGAGCGCGCCCTGACACTCGATCTTCAGCCCGGCGAATCGCGACGATGACCGGTACGCTCTAGCCGTGACATATCCAAGGAACGTTGAGATGAGCAAGCCACTGGACATGACGGGCGATGTCATTGGCGCCGGCTCAAGCGACCAGCCACTCACGCCCGATGCGGTTGAGACGATGCTAGCGCGGGCGCTCGACCCGCTCCCGCTCGATGGCCAGCGTGTCCTCGTCGTGATACCTGACAGCACCCGCACCGCGCCGATTCCGATGCTGTTTCGTATGCTATACGCGCAGATCGGCAAACGAGCCCGCGCGCTCGACTACCTCATCGCGCTCGGCACGCATCCGCCCATGGAACCCGAGGCGATCGACCGCCTGGTAGGCGTCAGCGCGGCTGTCCGCGCGGAACACTATCCCAACGTGCGGATCTTCAACCATGAATGGGCGAATCCGCAGGCGCTGCAGACCATCGGCGTCATCTCCCGCGCGGAGGCGAACGAGTTGAGTGGCGGTCTGCTCGCTGACGATGTTCCTGTGACACTTAATCGCATGATCAGTACATATGACGTGGCGCTGATCTGCGGGCCGGTATTTCCTCATGAGGTCGCCGGGTTCTCGGGTGGCGCCAAATACCTCTTCCCAGGCATCGCCGGGCCGGACATCATCAACTTTACCCACTGGCTTGGCGCGCTGGTGACGAGCATGAAAACTATCGGCGTGAAAGATACGCCTGTCCGGCGCATCATCACGCGCGCGGCGTCGTTTGTGAGCGTTCCAGTGGTCTATCTGGCAATGGTCATGCAGGGCGAGGCGCTGCACGGGGTCTACATCGGCGCACTCACGGAAGCCTGGAGCCGTGCGGCCGATCTCTCCGCCACGCTCAATATCACCTACGTCGACCAGCCCTTCCAGCGGGCGCTGTCAGCGCCAGCGGAGATGTACGATGACCTCTGGACAGCGGCGAAGGCGATGTACAAGACTGAGCCGGTGATCGCTGATGGCGGCGAGGTCATCATCTATGCGCCGCACATCACCGAGGTGTCGTACACGCACGGCAAGCTGATCGACGCGGTCGGCTACCATGTCAAAGAGTATTTTCTCAAGCAATGGGACCGCTTCCGGGACATGCCAGGGAGCATCCTCGCGCACAGCACCCACGTCAAAGGGACCGGCGCGTATGACGCCGAGACCGGTATCGAAACGCCACGCATTCAGGTGACGCTGGCGACCGGCATTCCAGAGGAGCGCTGCCGGCGCATCAATCTGGGCTACGCGGACTATCGCGAGATTAACCCGCGGACCTGGGCGGGACGCGAGGACGAGGGCATCCTCTACGTCCCGCACGCGGGTGAGCGGCTCTATCGCCTTCGCGGCGCATAGCGCATAGCCGAAAGCTCGTGTGAGTCGTCGCGCCGGCCAGCGGACGAGCGAGCACAATGATCAGATCAAGCCGCCAAGCATGGTTTTTCGGCGGCCTGATGTCACAGCGACATGCGACTTGCGCCCGTGACGGCGCAAGCGCTCAGCCCACCGCTTTCTTCACCAGCGCGCTGATTCTTTCTTCGTCAGCGGCGGTCAACTCCTTCAGCGCATACGCGACCGGCCACACGGAGCCCTCATCGAGGCGCGCGCTGTCGTTGAAGCCGAATGTCGCGTATCTCGTCTTGAACTTGGCCGCCGGCTGGAAGAAGCAGACAATCTTACCGTCCTTGTTGGCGTACGCAGGCATCCCATACCACGTTTTCGGCGAGAGGTCTGGCGCGTTGGCTTTGACGATCGCGTGGAGCCGCTCGGCCATAGCGCGATCCGACGGCGGCATCTCGGCGATCTTCGCGAGCAGGTCGCGTTCCCCATCCGCTTTGCCTGCTTTTACTTCTCGGGCGCGCTCCTTCATCGCGGCGCGCTCTTCGTCCGTGAATCCTACGGAGGTGTTGCTGGTCACAGCTGCGCTATCAGCGGACTTCTTGTCACCTGCTGGCATGAGAGCTCTCCTTTGCGGTGATCGGCATGCAAACGCCGTTGGGAAGAATGAAGAGCATTGTGGCTCCATCATAGCAAACTACTTCTTTTTGCGCGCGCTCCGATCGGCGCCGCAAACAGGCAAACAAACACCTTTCCTTCAGTGAATCAAGCTTCTGACCCCTGCCTCTCGCCTATGACAGCAAATGCATGAGGGAGGGTGCGCTTAGCGCGGCCGCAGCGCCAAACATTCTGAAGCGCACGTGTGATAGAGCGTCCGCGCCATTCGCCGTCTGATAATCAGAGCCATCCAGCGACCGCCCAGCCGCATCTCGCCTCTCTCCGCCGAGCAGTCGAATCGTCATGAATTGAGCGCCGCTCGCTATGGAGGGCTTATCTACCCGCTCTAGGACACATGCCCAAGATTCTGGGTAGGCACATTGCCCCATAGTCGCGCCGAGTCAGGACCCATATACTGAGAATCGCGATTGGCGCCCGCGTAACATGGGACGACGGCCATATGGCAGAAGGGACTCCTGCGAGCCTTCGGGACGTAATCAACATTCATGAACAAATGCGCCATCATCTCAAGTACTCTATTCGGAGACCCGCCTGCTGGCATGCCGCCGGAACTGTCGCGCTTGATTAGTGGCGCGCAGACGCTTTCTCTGGCGATTATGCGCTGAGGGTTCTTTTGTTCGTCACGAAAATTCCCCGGATTGTAGTAAAGAACGGCTGGACAGTGCAGGAAGCGAAGCTTCTCACGTGATCCAAACGTCGTAGTGCTTGGCGCCATATGTCTAACCACGCCACGCAACCGCACGCTTCTGCGCTGGCCAGGTTGAACTGACCCGCCACCTTGGATAGCCTCAACCGGCAAGATCGCTTGGGTCGTAGCCTAGGCGGCTGATGCTCCACCCGCGGCAGCGATGCGGTGAATTGTTAAGTAGGAGTAACCTCGCGTGAAAATCGACGACAGCGTTGGCTCCCCCACCCAGAACGACGCCTTTCGCACGGACGTGGATGCTCCTCGTGACGCGCTCCCCCAGACAACGCCAGACTACGGACAAGCGGCGCCAGCGACGCGGCCAGCCCAGAAGCGCGTGCGGAGTAGGGCATCGTGGATTCGTTCCCATCGCAAGCTAGTCGGCGCCGTCGGCGCCGGAGCGCTCCTTGTCGCCGTGCTCATCGCATGGGCTGCCGCTCGCCTTCAGTCCCCACCCGTCGTTACTGTCTACACCGTGCATACCCAAACGCTGACCACCTACGTCGCGGGCGGTGGGCTCACCTATCCATTTCAGCAGATGAATATTGTATACCCGGTCAGCGCGGCCGTTATTAACGTCAATGTCCAGGTTGGACAGCCTGTCAAGGCTCGGCAGGTGCTCCTCACCCTCAACAACGCGGATCTGCAGGCGCAACTCCAGCGAGCCCAGGCGCAGGTATCGGCAGCAAGAAACTACCTGAACGGCGTGCTCAACACACCCACTTCCACGCCCGCCATCATCGCCCAGGCGCAGTCTAATTTGGACCAGGCGGAGGGCGTCTACAGCTCGCTCTCGACCGAGCTCAACTCGCCAGAATTCAGCAATGGCAATATCCTGTCTCCATTTGTGGGCGTGGTCACGGCGGTGAACGCAACGCCAGGAACCGTGACGAGCGCTGGCGCTGTGCTGGTGTCGGTGGCGAATATGTCCAGCATCATCGTCAAAGTCGAATTCCCCATCGATCAGCGTGCGCTAATCTCTCTCAATCAGGCAGTGGACGTGTACCCATCCGCGGTGCCCGATCAACACTTCACGGGAACGATTTCAACCATCAATCCACAACTGACTAGCCCAGGCTCAGACACCTTCGAGGCGTGGGTCACAGTAAATAACAGCTCAGGCGCATTGTTCAGCGGTGAAAGCGTGTACGCGCGTGTACAAACGCACGTAACGTTCCCCACAGTCCCTGAGCTCTCGGTGGTCAACCCAGACGCCGATTCAGTGGTGTTCCTCTACAGTAACGGCCACGTTCACCTGCGGCATGTCGTGGTCGGCTCCCGTGATGGCGACAAGTTTGGCATCGCTAATGGGCTCCAGGAAGGCGATGAGGTTGTCCTGGTTGGGCAATATCAACTGTCGGACAACGAAGCCGTGACGGTGCGGTCGATCCAGCCGTAGGCCTCACCCCGAGGGGCGAGTCTTGTCGCATATCTGTCTCGTGTGAATTAAGGAGTCGGACTGGTGTCATCGTCTCTGAGAACCAGTCGAGCAGACGCGGGCGATTGGGGGAGTGTGACCACCATGGCGTCCATTGTCCCGCGTATGGCGGCGCGTCTGCGGTCGACGGGAGCGGGGTGGGCGCTCATCGGAGCCATGCTATTGGCGCTCGCCGCTGTGGCGCCCTGGCTCAGAGTTCCGCTCGTCCGCGCCTATTACGCCGGAGATTTTCACATACAGCTGGGCTGGGGACCACGCGGCGTTCTGCCGACCTATGCGACGGTATGTCTCGCGCTTGCCGGTGTCTTCGCGCTGCGAGCAATCACCGCCTGGCTCTCACATGGTGAGTGGGCCAGCTCTATTCCGTGGCGAAGATCACTGACAGCGCGCACATGCATCGCGATGGCGCTGATTTCCCTCTCGGTGTCGCTTCTCTTTGTCTATCAGTTTACGCTGGTTGACTTCGTGTCCGTTACGCGGATGATTGGCCAGTACGACCAATCTAGCCTCATACGTCCAATGTTTGGCTATACACTCCCTCAGACCATTCAGCCGCTCGCCCCATTCCAGATGTCTGGTGAAACGCCGGCGGATCGGTTGGGCGCGTTGATCGAGTTTGTTCTGTCCAGCACGCCGAACATCGGATTGTTCCTGCCGGTCCTGGGGTCGCTGGTATTGCTCGTTGGCGCGTATCGCCGGCGCCAGGCTGCGCTCGCCAATATCGCCGATCCCGAACATAGCCTACCGAGGCGCTACGTGGCCCTGCTCGTCGTGAGCCTCTTCGCAGTGATGCTGCTGCTCCGCGCCCCTGCTGGTCTCGTATGTCAATGGTTCGGCGTCCAGAGCGTGAATTCAGGCAGCCCGCAAGCCGCGCTGAACTGGTTTCAACGGGCGACGACGCTCACCCCGACGCTGCAAGACCTGCCAACCTTTCACCAGGAGTACGGTGAAGCCCAATATCTGGCTGGTGCGCAAAATACGCTTGACGCTGGACTCTATCTCGCGCAACAGTACCGCGACATGGTAGCGGTTGACCAGGCGGTCACCGAAGACATGCTCCTCGCGCAGCGCTATCCGGGCAATCCGCAGGTGACCTTGGACACGACGCTCTCGCTTGAGCAATCCATCGTCAACCAGACGAACCAGGCCCTTCTCCCTGCTGATAACGAGCAGCGCACGCGCTACTCGCAGATCGCTGGCATGGTCTATCTCAACCAGTCTGCGATGCCCAGCATCGACGAACTACTTCAAGTGAGCCCCAACAACCTCTATGGGCATTACCTGCGTGGGCGCATTCTGTACGCCCAGGGCGCCTTTGAGCCCGCTGCGGTTGAGTTCGACACGGTGCTCACACTGACATCGGACGACTCCACAAAGTCCTCGGCGTACACGTTTCTCGCGTTCTGCGCTGATGGGCTTGGCGACTACACCTCTGGACGCGCGTATTTAGCGAAAGCGGAGAACCTGGATAGTGGCTACTATAACACCACCGCGCGACAGGCAGCGTCCGGGCTTCATTAGCGCGCCCGCTGGCCGAAAGCATTCAGGAAGCCCGCTACTCGCGGGACTGCGAGAGACAGGGTGGGTCATGTGGCTCACCCTGGCCGCCGCGCTCGCACTTGTGAACATCTACGTTTATCAACTGGTCATGCTTCCCCAGCCGCGCGATTACCACGGGCTCTGGTATGGCGCGCGTTGGATTGCCGTGGCGAACTCAAGCTCACCTGTCGCGTACTTCCGCAAAGACTTCGCGCTTGAATCCGTACCTAATAACGCCTTCCTTACCATTCAGGCCAATCAGAATTTCTCCGTCTATGTAGATGGCGCGCTTCTCGATAGCGCGATACAGGACTACTCCTCCAGCGCGCTGTACAACACTCACGTCTACGATATTGCGGCGCTCCTGCAAACAGGCGCGAACACGGTTTCAGTTCGTGCGGATAATTTGGATGTAGGCGCCGCACAGATTCGCGCAGTCATTGGGCTCAATTATGGCGCATTTCAGCAGATTATGCCCAGCGACCTCACCTGGAAAGCGACCGCCAATGCGCTGTTGACTCAGCCCTATCTCGCCCCAACGAGTCCCAATTGGCAGTTTCAGACCTTTGATGATTCAGCATGGCAGTCTGCAAGCCTCATCTGGAGCTCCCCTCAGCCCGACGGCGTAGTTCCGTTTGATCCAGTCGTGTTCCAGACGCCCATGCCGATGTCCTGGATCACCGCGGGCCCCCATCCTGGCGCATTCTTTTTCCAGCACGTCACCTTGCCCACGTATCGTGAGGTCTGGTTGCGCGTCGCATCCACAGGCACGAGCACCGTCTACCTCAATGGATCAGCGGCGCTTACACAACCTGTCCGCCTGCCGAGTGATCAGACTGGGGCCGATCCTCCATCCCAAGCGCAGTACACAGCGGGTGTCTATAACATCACACCGTATATTCACAGCGGCAACAATACTATCGCGGCGCATGTCGCATCGGCTGGTATCAACCTCGAAACAGGAGCCCAGACCCAGCCGGCGGCGATGACACTGGACATTCTCGCCATTACGCCTGACGGTTCAGCCGTGCAGATGATGGCGGATTCAAGCTGGCTCGCGTCCTCATCAAACGTCGCTGGATGGGTAACTGGGCACGGCTCCGCAAACTGGGCAAGCGCGATTCCCATTAGCCAGACCGTCATTACGACGACGCCGGTGTATAAGATCGCGCTGCCTGCCACCCAAGCCACGGCCGGTGCTGGCAGCATTCCGTATCCGTCGTCGGACCAGCAGCAGATCAGTTTCCTCAAGGCCGCGCTGGTCCTTCTCCTGACCACGTTCCTCATACTTCTCATTGGGTGCGCAGGCGCGGCGATCCTTTATCAGCGCTTCAAGCGCAGCGGCGCGAAGGACACCTATGTGAGCGCCGTAAGAGGCGTCGCGTTCGCCTTTGCCCCAGGCGCGGCTCTCCTGGGGCTGTGCCTCGTGGTCGGGCGCCAACCACTCGTTCCGCGGCCGTTTCCTTTCAACTGGTGGGTGATCGCGCTCTTTGCCGCTGTCACCTTCGTGACGTTTGGCGTGATAGCCGTCTTCTGGAAAGCGTCACGTGTGGGAGCGACGGACGTGGGCGCCACAGAGGTGGGCGCACGGAGCCCGGCCCCCGGCGCCTGGTATCGTTCCCCAGCCACCGTAGCCACAGCGACGGCAGCGCTCATCATGGCGGGAATCGGCGCCTGGATGGTGACCTATAACCTGGCGTATGAGTCATATTGGCAGGACGAGCTTGCCAGTATTTCCGCCGCCACGGGAGTGCTGCGTACAGGACTCCCGGTCTGGTCAACGGGATTCCTGTATGCCAAAGCCGAGCTGTATTCCTATATGCTGGCCGCGGTGATCGCTGTCTTTGGCTACAACCCCATCGCCTTGCGGATGGTCAGCGCCGTAGAGTACATGTTAGCCCTCCTGGCAGTCTTTTACGTCGCCCGCTACTTCTTTGGCAGATTCACCGGGTTGCTGGCGATGGCCCTCATGCTCTTTAGCCCATTCGAGCTGCACTGGGGCCGCGAAGCCCGCATGTACCAGCAGGCGCAACTCCTGGCGCTCGTGGTGGTCTTCTTGTTCTACAAGGCCATCGAGCCACATGCCCGTACTCGCTATATCTATCTCAGCATGGCGGCAATGGTGGCTTTGTACCTCAGCCACGAAGAAACGTTCATCATCCTGCCGGCGTTCTTCATCTACTTTCTTTGGACGCAGCGGCTCACGTGGATACGCAACCGCCACTGGTGGATTGCGGGTCTCTCAGCTATCGCATGCGTCGCGGCGCAACTCGTTGTTTGGCGCATGTCACGACGGCCCATATTGGGAACCGATCGGACAGTGCTGTTTCTATTGCACTACAGCCCCGAGAACGTGAACTTTTACCTGAATCTGCTCTTCAACCCAACAGCTGTCGGCCTCGCCAACCTGGACATGTTCCAGGTCACGATGGCGCTCAGTATTGTCGCGGCGCTGGTTGGCATCGTAACCAGGGATCGCGCGCTACGATATTTCAGCGTCATGGCTTTCCTACCGCTCATCGCGCTGTGCATTAGCCTCCCATTGGTAAACGATCGCTACTTGTATCCGCTTCTGCCATTTCTATTCATACTCGAAGCGGCGATGATCGCGCGCCTGCTCAGGGCGCTGTGGCGTAGCGCACGCCGGGCAGTATCCCCCCGCGTCGCAACAAGCGTCACTGTCACGGTGGCGGCGCTTCTCTGCCTGATAGTGATCGGCAGCGAGATTCCTTCCATCGGAAACATGGGGCTCGCCGTCAGCCGGACATTTGGCCTGTCCTATCACCATTCTCATCCGGACTACGAGTATGCGGGCAACTATATTCGCGCTCACTGGGAGCCTGGCGATGCCCTCATCACGGCTGCTCCAGAGGCCGACGCCGCGTTTTACGCGAAACAACCGACCTATTACCTGTTTCATTCGAAGGCGCTGTCGCTCTTCCAAAGGCATGGGCAAGTCATGACCAACAACACAGGCGCCATTCCGATACTGAACGTGAATGACCTCTACCAGGCGCTCTCCACCTATCATCGTGTCTGGCTCCTGACCGCCACCGGGCATACCGAGCTAGTGGGGAACTCTGGACCGCGGCCCATCCTGTACAACTTCACACTCGTGTATGAGGGGCAAAATATCTCTGTCTATCTTTACACGAGCTAGAGCGTGCAGCGACTGCGCGCTAAAACTTGCTCGGGAGCGAACATGCCGCCGGAGAGTGAGGATGTAAGACTATGCGGATCCTGATGATCGCGCCCCTCCCGTTTTTCCAGGCCAGAGGAGCTCCGTTCCAGGTCTACCACCGAGCTCGGGTTCTGGGAGAAATGGGACATCAGGTAGACCTCGTCGTGTATCACGTCGGAGACGACATTGCCCTCCCCAACGTTCGGCTGCGCCGCGCGTGGCGCCTGCCGTTCGTGAAGAGCGTGAAGGTCGGCCCGTCCGTGGCCAAGTTTCCGCTAGATGCGCTCCTCTTCCTCAAAGCGGGAAGCCTGTTGCTGTACAACCGCTATGACTGCTTGCATACCCATCTCGAAGCGGGTTTCTTCGGCGCTACCCTTGGGCGGCTCGCCCGCCTTCCCCATGTCTACGACATGCATGACGATCTCGCCGAGACCCTCGCCAGTTCGAAATTTACCCGGAACCCGTTTCTCATCCGCATGATGCGCGGCGTCGTGCGCATGACGTTGCGCAGTGCAGACTCAATCATCATCGTCTATCCGGAACTCCAGCATGTAGTGGATACGCTCGCCCCAGGCAAGCCAACGACCCTCATCCATAACATCGCAGTCACGGCGGGCGAGCAGGAGACGTTGAGCGAGGAGCAGAGGAGCGCGCGGATCAACCAAGTGCGGCGAGAATTGGATCTGCCAGATGAAAGCCGCGTCCTTCTCTACACTGGGACATTCGAGGCCTACCAAGGGCTTGATGCGCTCATAGACAGCATTCCAGCGGTCTTGACGCATTTCCCTCATGCTATGTACGTCCTGGTCGGCGGCATGCCAGACCAGATCGAAACGGTTCGCGCGCGCGCGCGCGCACTGGGTGTGGAGCACGCTGTACGCCTGCCCGGTCGGCGTCCACCTCAGGAGATGCCAGCCTTCATGGCGCTCGCGGACGTCCTGCTCAGCCCGCGTAGCGCGGGAACCAATGCGCCGCTGAAACTCTTCACCTACCTGGAAGCAGGTAAGCCAATTCTAGCAACCGATATCGCGTCCAATACGCAGATCCTAACGAGCGACGCCGCGTTACTGGTCCCATATTCCGCGAGCGCTCTCGCGGAGGGCGCGATACAACTACTCTCCGACGCCGACCTGTGTGAGGCGCTCGCGCAACATGCGCAAAGCCTCGCGGGCCGCTATAGCAATGAGATGTTTACCACACGCACCCTGGAGGCCTATCAGGCGCTGGCTGCGACGCATGCGCCAATCGACAAGGCGGAATCCTCCTCGCTGTTTGTCAGGTGAGAAGTGGGCGCCAGCCTCACTGTATGACTATGAAGCGCAGCTGTATTCCAGTTCCATCCTGCGATTCCCGACTCTGCGCTGGTGGCGTGAGCTACGTGCGCCTAACAAAACCGCGGCGCAAGTAGGGGAGAAAGCAGGAGGGTTGCGAGCCGGGAGGATCGAGTCGAAGGAGCGACTCGGGCGCCAGCGGTTACGCCAGAGGCGGTGAACACTTCAGGAACGTTCTTGGGCCAGCCCGACGGTAATGCCTTCGGGGCCACGAATATAGGCGAGTTGATACGTGTCTTCGTATTGCACCACCTCGCCAATCAGTTCGGCGTCGTGAGCAAGTAAGCGTGCGACGACGTCGTCGAGGTCCTCGACGGTGAACATAATGCGGCGGATCCCGAGCTCGTTTACCGGAGCGTTCTCAGGCCTAGTTCTAATCGCTTCCGGCGTGTGGAACTTGTCCAGTTCGATCCGTCCGTGGCCGTCCGGTGTGCGCATCACTGCGAGGGTAGCGCGAACGTGTTGGAGGCCGATGAGACGATCTATGGAGGGACCCTCGACGGTCGTCTCGCCCTCCAACTCGAGTCCGAGTTCGAGAAAGAAGGCCTTCGCGGCTTCGAGGTCGTCGACGACGATGAGGACATTGTCCATTCTCTTGATTGTCATGTCCTTAGCTCGACTTTGTCCATTCTTGCGGAGGAAGAAACACGGCCTGAGGCTTCAGGGAGTACGATAGCGGTTGCTAGAGCGCTGTCGTCTTGCCCAGGAGAACCCTCATGCCGTGTACCGATCCCATTATAACCTTGCTCGAACCGTTCGCGTGTTTGTTTACCGTCCCCACTTGGAAGAAAGCGCTGACCCTGCTACGAGGAACCTTGCTTGCCCGAGGACGCCGCACGGTCACCACTGCCCTGTGGTACACCGGGCACCAGCAGGATCCCCACTTCAGCGCCTTTCATCAGGTTCTCAACCGCGCTCGTTGGTCACCGCTGCAGGCCAGCCAACATCTGCTGCAGCTCCTGCTTGAGACCTTTGAGGACGTCGGCGGGAGACTGGAGATTGTCATTGACGAGACCTTGGAACGGCGCTGGGGCAGCAAGATACGCAAGCGCGGCCACTATCGCGATAGCACGCTCTCCAGCCACCAGCGCTCGGTAAGTAGCCCAGGTTTACGCTGGATCGTCGTGGCGCTGGTGGTCAGGGTACCGTGGAGCCAGCAGCCGTGGGCCTTGCCCTTTCTCTGCGTGCTCGCCACTACCCCCGAGGTCAGCACACAGCTCGGGATCCGTCACAAAACCTTGGGGATGCGAACCCGCCAGGTCGTCAGTCTGCGGCGGCGCTGGCTGCCAGAGACACCCCTCACCTTGCTGGGTGACGGAGCCTACAGCATTTTGGAGCTCGGGCTCCACTGCGCCCGGCAGCACGGCACGCTGATTGCGCCCTTTCGGCTCGACTCGATGATTCACCGGCCAGCGCCCATGCGCGGCGCGCACACGCTTGGACGCCCGCGCGTCGTGGGCGAGCGGCTGCCCTCCCTGAAACAGGTGCTGCAGGACCCGCAGACGGTCTGGGAGCGCCGCACACTGGACTGGTACGGTGAAGGGCAACGCGCCCTCGAGCTGTGTACTGGCCTGGCTTGGTGGTATCGCTTTGGCTCGACGCCGCTGCCCATTCGCTGGGTCCTCACCCGTGATCCTGAGGGAAAGCGGCCACCCAAAGCCCTGTTTTCGACGGATCAGACCCAGTCGGCCGTAGCGATGGTGTGCGCGTTCATGAAGCGCTGGAGTCTGGAAACGACCTTCGAGGAAAGCCGCGCTCATTTAGGGATTGAGACGCAACGCCAGTGGTCAGACCAAGCCATTGAGCGCACGACCCCGCTGCTCTTCGGGCTCTACAGTCTGGTCACCCTCTTGGGATCTGCCCTGGCTCCCGATGGACGCCCTCCTCATCGGCAAGCGGCTTGGTATCACAAGTCGGTAGCGACCTTCAGTGATCTGTTGGCGCTGGTGCGGGGGCATCTGTGGGGTGATTTTGCTTTTCCCACATCCCCTTCGGATCCCCACGTGGTTTTATTGCCACGGGCGACGCTGGAGCAGTTAGCTCATGCGGCGTGCTACTGAGCAACAATGTACAAAGTCGAGCTGAGTATAGCTGAGGCCGTGCGCGGCGGTCCAAGTCGACCGTTCTCGCGAGTGGAACGTGGTTCGCCGAGGAAACGCAGGAAGATGAGGGCCCAGCCAGGCTGCAGGAAGGCCAGATGGATATCAGCCTGGCGCGGACCTTGGGCCGCCGGCGTTTTCGGCGCGTCCCACAAGGCTTCGGATTTCGGATAAGTCAGCTACCGAACTGCGACGCGGCGGACTGCAAGGCGCTTTGGTTGACTGGGCGATTGATATCGCTGGCGAAGATCAGCACAAAGCTTGCATGCAGATTCACGGCCTGCGCGAGATCCGAGGAGAGGTCAACTCCGCGCCCTTTTGCTGGACTAATTTGCTCTACTGCCAGTGTCGTCTGCGTCCAGGGTCCACTCAGGGTCAAGCCATCGCGCAAGCTATCGTTCTGTAGCCAGAGTCCCTGGCTGACGGCCCACGAAAGAACTATTTCCTCAGTGTAGCCGGGCGTGCCGCCGATGAACGTTTTATCTGGCTGGAGCGCCAATGGCGTGCGATGGAACGCGCTCTTGTAGATACCGACGATGCGTTGAATGGTTGAGAACCACAGAGCGTCGCTATAGCCAATGCTTTGCATGAGTGGCAGGGCGTCGGAAGTGACATCCTTGATGGGGATGGTCTCACCATCGTTCCCTACCGCGACGTCAATATAGGTGATCGCCGGGTTGCCGTCATAGCGCGCCGCGAATGCCTGCACAAAGCCAGCGAGCTCACGCTGCCACGTCGCATTCCAGTATTGCGGATACACCGCGCCGCTGGACAGCGCAACATGTGGCACGCCTTCAGCGAAAACCCATTCCGGTGTTCGCTGGTTTGAGCTCCCCCCCATGGGGTTGCCGGCGGTCGAGACCCGCAAAATCACATGTTTGCCGCGTGACACCCAGGGCTGCATGTCACCGTCAACCAGACTCCAGTTGAACTGGCCTTTCGCGGGCTCAATATCGGACCAGTAGAAATTGAGCGACGCGCCAGCCAGATAGGATAACCCTGCATTCCCTGGGTTCTTCTCTCCAGTGAACTGATAGATGCCTTTGGGATTGCCAAGCGGAACAGAGCTCGTTCCAATGGCTCCGCTCGTGGCTGTCGGCACGCTCACCTGCGATGGTGAACCACACCCTGCAAACAGTATGGCGACTATCAAGCCTGTCAGGAACAATGATCCGCGCCGTGTGAGGTGATGTCGCACTATCCGCCTCCAACCCGCATGCGCCAGCCACATCCCGGCGACAAGCGAGCATAATCGCTATGTACGAAAGCTATCACGGACTTCATAGCGCATGCCAGCGCCTAGGCCAAACAGCGCCTTCCTAGTAATGGCGCCTAGAGGCGCCAGGAACACTCACGGCGCTTGCAGGGAATACGTGTCTGAAGCCCGATCCGTTCGCTTCGTTATCTTGTCTTGCGCGGCGCCCTGTGGCGCGATGTCACCGTGGCGTGCTTCACAGATTGCGTATGGGATCCGGACAATATGCTAGTGAACTTCTTGGGCGGCGGCCCAGTGCAATGCCTGTTGACCCGCCTGGTCTTTCAAGTCTGATCCGAATACGAAGGCATATTCCGCTTGCAACTGAATGATGTTTTGCAGATTCGCCATCAACGTCGAGCCTTGCTTATACGAATTCTCACCGGGCTCCAGGACAAGCGTGGACCCATGCCAAAGCGGATCGAGTGTCGACTTTGTGGGAGCCTCCGCATCGTCTTGAAGCCAGAATCCGTGCTGAGCGGCGTACGCAAGCACCTTTTGCGCGTTATAGCCCTTCGTTCCGCCGATGAAGGTCGCTACGACCTGCACCGCCATCGGGGTCTTGTGGAAGGACGACGCATAGTATCCCAGGACGGTCTGGATATAGGTCCACCAAACGTCATCTGTGTAACCGACCGCCTGCCAGAGCGCTAATCGGTCACTGGTGTTCACACTGGTATGGCTGTGCGGGCCGTTATTGTCCACGATGGTCTCGCCGTCGTTGCCTACCGCGGCGTCAATGAATACGAGATTTGGGTTGCCATCGTATCGCGCGCCAAATGCCGAAATGAAGTCATGTAACTTGGCGAGAAATATAGGGTTCCAATATTGAGGATGAATGGCGCCATCCACCTCAGTGACCGATCGTACACCGAGGTTGTAGACCCACTGCGGTGTCGCATTCTTGTTATGGAAGCTCGACGAGAAAGGAATCCGTACCACCACCTTTTTGCCATGCGAGACCCACAAGGCGATATCCTGATCCAGGGGCGCCCAGTTGAATTGTCCCTCCTCGGGTTCGAGCTCAGACCAATAATGAATTACGACACCACCCGTGAGGTCAGGGTTGTCCACCATCGGCGTTCCAGTGAACTGGAAAATGCCCTTCAGTTGCGAGCGCCCCATCGCTGGCTGCCCGACCGTCGGCATCAGTGTCCCATGCGCGCCCACTCCACAGCCGCCGACGAGCAATGCTGCAAGAAACGCTCCTGTGATGAGCGCCAACCGCGGGCAAGCAGAAAGCATGAACGTCACTCCAGTGAACGAGAGAGGGAGCCAGCCCACCACACGCGCGGATGCAAGGCGAGACGTGGCGAACCCTACATCTCACGCTGCATCCGCACAACCAGCTAGAACCGAACACCTTAGCTCTCGCTGGCTCACTCACCTCAATACTATGTCATAGGAGCGATGCCAAAAGAGCGCCAGACGCACTAACTCCCATCACCGCCGCCGTAGGTAGGTAGCGGAAGGTCAGGGTTGTCGCTATGAGACGGCACATTGAGGGTACCAGGTTGTAGTGGCGGGGGCGCGGACAGTAGCCCCACCGAGGGTCCGGCGTATGTCACAGGCGCAAACGGGTCTGCCCAACTAGTGTTGGAGTTGGCAAACACAAAGAAGAAGCTATGAGAACCAACAGGCAGCTGAAGCGTCACTTGAAACAGTGCGCCGCTTGCATAGCTACCAGACTGATAGGTCATCGCGTAGGGAACATTGTCTACATACAGCACGGCCTGTGAGGGCACATTGCCGACTCCATCGGCGTAGGTGGTGGCGAAGGTGTACGCCGTCGATGTCGTGCCGCTGGTTGGACTAACCGACGAGCGTGATAGAAGTAGCGGCGTGATCGAAGGCGCTACGGACCCTTCATAACGCGCCGTAGTCGTACCATCGCTGAACCGATACCAATAGAAGTGCTGGCCAACCGACAGACTGCTGGTCGTGTACGTGAAGTTCACACCGCACGAGTAGCAGGGAGGGCCGGAACTTTGCAGTTGCATCGCATGCGGAACGCCATCCAGATCAAGCTCCGCCACGGTCGGCGCTATATTCGCCTTCGAGACGTAATTGACGGTGAATGTCACCGGCTTATTGACCAGCTGCGTGACGGGGCTGATTGATGTAAGCCAGTTGGTCAATGTGAACTCATCCACTTCCGGCCCCGGCATGGGCATGTTAAATGGCTGCGTGGTCAGGCCGTTTGGCTGGCTAGGATCCGAGAAGGTAAACGTGAAGCTATGGGAACCGACTGGCATCGTGGTCTGGTAGGTGTAGAGCTGACCGAATGACGAAACCGACCCTGCGGTCATCGAGTGAGATACTCCATCAATGGTCACATTATGGATCGTGGGTATTCCAGTGAGCCGGTAGATAATCCCGTAGGTGAACACAGTGGACGGGTTACCCACCGATGGTGAGACCGCACCTGTCAGCTTCACCGTTCCGCCAGCGGCTCCTATGGGCGCGATGAGGGCCTGCGAATCCGGCAGATGGCTGAGGATCAGGGGCGACTGTGGCGTCTGGCTAAAGTCGAAGTAATCCATGAGATTACTCACCGTCGAGAGCTGATCCCGCCCCCCGATAGGTGGAAGACTCCAGTTTGCCTCGATAAACTTCGCAAACGAGGCAAACTCGCCTGCTGCGTGAGAAATATAGTTGTGCTTCGCGTACGGCGAAATCACAATCAACGGTACCCGTGGACCAGGGCCGATTTTGTCAGCTACGGGAGGCGTGACATGGTCGTAGAAGCCTCCGAAGTCATCCCATGTGATGAATATCGCTGTATGCGGCCAGTACGCGCTGCTCATGATCGCATTGACCTGATCTGCGACGAAATTCTGCGCCGACTGTAGGTCATTGGGCGGGTGATCATTGGCGAAATTGAGTGGCGTGACCCACGACACATTGGCAAGATTTCCCGCCTGAATATCCGCAATGAATTGGCTCGAGTTGTGTACATCACGAGACGAGCCATACGTTGACTGAATGATCGCTGGCGCGTCGTAAGTGTCGTTGGTATCGTAGTAGCGCCAAGTCAGACCATTTGCCGTCAGCTCGCTGGGTACGCTATTGATGTTGTAGCAGGGATACGACCAATACTGCGCGCCTGTGATGTAGTCCGACGAATAGACCAGCCGGTTGGCATGTGATCCGCATCCCAAACCATTTTGCGACCGGTTGATGCCGCCCGTCCGGCCCGCGCCAAGCAACGCGACATGGTTGGGCGTGCTACTCGACGCCACAGATGTGAAGAAATTGTCACCCAGGCCAAACTGCTGGGCATAGCTCCAATATGTGGGTATATCTGCCTGCCCATACTGGATGTACGCCGACTGAGGATAGCCTCCAGCCTGCCAAGCGTTTAGGCCAAGGCTACTGTGGTCGAAGTCTGTCATGATAGGATTAGGCGCCTGGGCTTCCTGATAGCCGTTGGCGCCGGGAAAGCGGCCAAACAAGTTATCAAACGTGTGGTTTTCCATCATGATGATGACAACATGATGAATTGGCGTCGTTTGCGTTACGGTCATTGTGTTACTAGCCTGGACACCGCCGTCGGCAATCGCTGGGGCGATCGTCAACATGCTTACCAGCGCTAGTGACGTCATAGCGATCCGGTATCTTTGCCCGCGCAACCACATGTCACAAAATCCCTTCTTTTTTGGGAGGCTGACGACTCGTGTGGGCTCGCTGGTGATCGGCGCCGCGCCCTACTGTTCGGGCGCAATACAGCTATCCGCTAATGTCGCCGTGCGCATGTCGCAGCGGCCAGTCCCCTATACGCTTACAGGTATCTGCCCGCCAGCTCGCTATTTCCGGGACGAAGCTCGCATCTGGCGCTGAAGCGCCAGTTTGTTTGGGAGCGCAGATTACGCACTGCAAGGAGGTATCTCCTACCAGGCTTTCAGGTGAGCCGGGCGAGACCGCCGGGGTAAGATCAGTTGCAGGTGTTAGTGGCTAGAAGTCATCTCATAAACACCGTCGAAGCAGAATGAGGATACAACCCAGGTGGACGAAGCCGAGGTAGTTGAGGGCGTGGCGCTCATAGCGCACCACCAGCCGGCGGAAATTGCCGAGCCACGCGAAGAGTCGCTCAAT
>DASVZK010000003.1:0-34804 GCA_036391685.1 Ktedonobacterales bacterium | reverse complement strand
GGAGAGCCCGGCGGCGGATGGCCCGGCGGCGGAGAGCCCGGCGGCGGAGAGCCCGGCGGCGGAGAGCCCGGCGGATAAATCCGCGGCTAAGGGCCTGGCGGCCGCGAAGCCCGCCTGCGCGGGCTGGGGCGCCGCGGCGGCTCCGAATGCGCGCGGCGCGAGCGCGGGCAATTCCAGGACGCGGTCGCCGTCGAGCGCATCCAATGGCGCGCTCTCCAGTGTGGCGTCGGGCTGGGTTGGCGCGACGGGCGGCTTGGACAGCGGGCGGGTGGGCGGCGCGCTGACCGGGCGCGCCGCGCCGCGCCGTGCGGCGGATGTGCGGCTGCCGTCGAGGCGGCCACGCGTGGCCCGCGTGGTCCTAGCGAGAATATCGCCCATGCGTTCCATACGGCTCGCCTCCCTTCCCGTCTGTTTCCCACCGCTTGAGAATCGCGCGGATATAACTCCACTTGCGTTTATTTTGCTGCGCCGCCTCACGGAAGGCGGCTTCGATCCAGTCCCAGGGATAGCGCTCGCCCGCGTCGCGCAACTCTTCGGCGACCAGCGGGGCGAGCAGGCCAATGTTCTGCTCGTAGAGGGTGAAGATGTTGGGCCGCTCGACCTCTACCGCCAGCCGCCGCGCGCCCGCCTCGTCATCGCTGGCGTCCGCTCCGGCGATTGGCCCCTCCAGATCGAGCAGAATCTCCGGCGAGGTCGCGCCCTGGAGGAGCCCGGCGATAGCCTCGCGGCTGCGCTCGGTGTTGAAGAAGTACCAGGTGACGATCTCATCATCCACGCGCACCCGCGCCCGCAGCAGCGTTCCGCGCGCCCGCGCCGACTCCAGCGCCGCCCGCAGCCGCTCCTCGAAGGGGCGCGGGTCGCCGCGCCGGCGCAGCGCGCGCCGCAGCAGCGGGTCGGCCAGCAACTCGCGGTCGCTGGCGCAGCGTGGCGCGCCCGTCTTCTGATAAAACAGCCAGAAGAGGTGCAGGGTCACTTTTAGCTCGTTGGCGTCCTCGATCTCGGGCGCGATGGCCGTGAAGAACGCGTCGGGCAGCGGGGTGAACGGGTTCGGGCCGGAGGGGAACCCGGGGAAGGCCGGCATCGGTGGGCTCCTCTCTGCTAATAGTCCGGCTCAGGCTGGCGCAGGTCGAGGTCGCGGTAGCGCGTCAGCTCTTTCTGGAAGTAGAGGCTGACCGTGCCGACCGGGCCATTACGGTGTTTGGCGAGGATGATGTCGGCGATGTTCTTCCGCTCGCTCTCCGTGTTGTAGACATCGTCGCGATAGATGAACATGACGATATCCGCATCCTGCTCGATTGAACCGCTTTCTCTCAGATCGCTAAGCTGGGGTTTCTTGTCGGTGCGACTCTCGACGGCGCGGGAGAGTTGGGAGAGGGCGAGCACCGGCACGTCCAGCTCGCGGGCTAGCTCTTTGAGGCCGCGGGAGATGGCCGAGATCTCCTGGACGCGGTTCTCGCCCGCGCGCCCGCTGATCGTGCCCTGCATGAGTTGCAGGTAGTCCACGACGATCAGGTCGAAACCGCGCTCCATCTTCAGGCGGCGGGCCTTGGAACGCATCTCCATCAGCGTGATGCCGGGCGTGTCGTCAATATAGATATTGGCCTCGGAGAGGCGGCCGACCGACTCGCTGATGCGGTCCCACTCGTCGTCGTCGATCCAGCCGGTGCGCAGCTTCTGCTGGTCAACCCCGGCGTCCATCGAGAGGAAGCGCGCCACCAGTTGCTCGGCGCTCATCTCCAGGCTGAAGACGGCGACGCCGTGGCCGTAGCGCAGCGTCGCGCCGTGGGCGACCGAGAGCGCGAAGCTCGTCTTGCCGACCGCGGGCCTCGCTGCCAGGATGATCAGGTCGGAGCGCTGGAGGCCGCCGGTCAGCTTGTCGAGGTCGGAGAAGCCCGTGGCCACGCCAACGATCTCACCGCGGCGGCTGTGTAGCTGGCCCAGCTTGTCCAGGTATTCGCTCAGCGTGTCGCGGATGTGCTCGAACTCGGCGTGCGAGATGCGCTGCGAGACGTTGAAGATCAGCTTCTCGGCCTGATCGAGGGCCACATTGGCGTCGGGCTCGTTGTAGGCGATGCCGGCGATCTGCCCGGCGGCGTGGATCAGGCGGCGCAGAATGGCGGTGCGCTCGACGATATGCGCGTAGACCTCGACGTTCGCGCTGGTCGGCACCTGGTTGGCCAGGGAGGAAACATAGCTCGGGCCGCCAGCCTCGTCCAGCTTCGAGCGCCGTTGCAGCTCATCGATCAGCGTGATCAGGTCGGCGGGCGTTCCCGACTCGTAGAGGTCTTGCGCCGCCTCGTAGATCACCCGGTGCGACTCGCGGTAGAAGTCCTCCGGGTTGAGGAAGTCCGCGACCTGCGCCATCGCCTCCGGGTCAATTAGCAGGCTACCCAGGACGCCGGCTTCCGCCTCGACGTTTTGCGGCAGCAGCTTCTCAGACGCCATCGCCTTTCGCCCCTCTCAGCGACCACCGGCCCAGACGGTTCCCAACGCCAGATGGCGCTAGAACGTCTATTCTACACACTATAGCACGCTGGCGGCTTCCCGCGACGCGTGTACCGCGGGATACGCGCGGGCCGATCCGTCCTTGCGCTTCACCAGAGACGAAGCGGTAAGGTTGAGAGTACCTGAGGCGCCCCGTTTGCGCAACCGGACTCCGGTCGGCGCCTATCCACTGGGAGGTGGATATGTGGATAACTGGGCGGGCGCCGGGTGGGCGGACCTGGGGCATGGGGCGGTCTGTGGCGTGTCAAGGGGCTTGTTTTCGGCATTGTGGATGCGGGCGCGGCCTGGACTGGCGCGCTTTCCACCGACCCGGATGGTTATCCACGAATCTGCTGGAGTTTTCCACGAACTTATCCACATAGATATGCACACGCCGCCTGGGCTAGCCTGCTTGGCTACCCAGGGTCATGCTCCTTACTCCGCCTCAACCAGCGCCGCCGCTTCCTCTTGTAGCGCTTCTCCGTCCTCCGTCACGTCCTCCGCTTCGTGTTCGACCAGCGGCGCTCCCCCAGGTAGGGGGGCCGCGCCGGCTCCCCGGCGCGCACGCTGCCCGCGGAGCATTAGCCGGACATTGACCAGCGCCAGCGCGGCGAAGACCAGCCAGCTTGCGCCGGTCAGGCCTCGGCTCAGAGGCGTATGCGTGTAGAACTCCTCGATGGGGTCCAGGACGAAGGCGAAGAAGGCGACGACGCCCAGCGCCAGCGCGAACTCCTGCGCGGCGCTCCATCCCGCGCGCGCCGACCACGTCCAGACGCGCCAGAGCGCCCAGGCGCAGACGGCGACCGTCATGCCAATCGGGATGGCGGCGGCCGCAGGCGCCGCGCCCAGCGGCAGCTGCGTGATGAAGAAGAGCAGCGTCAGCCCGGCGGCGGACAGGAAGACGCGGCGCACGGTGGGCGCTGGCCGTGGGGAGTCCGGCAGGCGCGGGACGCGGACCAGCAGCCCCAGCGCGACCAGCGCCAGGACGGCCAGCGCGGCGTAGGCGTATTGCGGCTCCGGCGGGCCGTGGTAGCCCTCGGCGGAAAAGATCGAGACGGCGACCCGTACCGCCACCGCCGCGCTGGGCAGCAGCAGCCACATGCCCAGGAATATCGCGCTCTTGCGCCCCAGCCAGGGCCGGCCCGCCTGGCGCGGCAAGAGGCCCTGGATGAGCGCCAACGGCGTGGCGACGCTGATGACGGCATGGTAGAGCGTGAAGCCGATGGCCGCGCTCCAGTCTATGCCGTGGGCGACGCTGAAATTATTGGCGGTATGCGATGCGGAGGAGGGCGCGGCGTAGGTGAACCAGGTCTGGACGACCAGCGCCTCCTGGAAGACTCCAAACGCCGCTCCCAGCAGGAGGACGTTGATCCAGCCGAGGCGGCGGCGGACGATAGCTTCCCGGATCAGCAGCGCGCTGGAGCCGTAGAGCAGCGGCAGAAAGACAAGGTTGAAGGGCTGGAGGAAGCGCAGCGGCGGCGTCGAGCCGGAGAGCATCTCGGGGATGAGGGCGGCGAAGAGGTAGAGCGCCAGCGCCGGCCAGACGCGCAGGCGGGGCGCGAGATCCGCTCCGCCGTTCGCGCCGGATAGTGGCGCGCTGGTGGCCCGCGCCGCGTTGGCGTCAATCCGTTTCGCGCGCATAGCGTCCTTTCTCCCATCGCGCACGTTGCGCCCCCTTCCGCAGCGGCCTGAGCTGTGATCAGCCCGCCACGGCGCTGCGCTCAGGCGGGCTGCGCCGTGGGCGGCGCGACGCCACGCTGCGACGGGACGGCCAGCAGGATGGCGTTGTCGGCGTCCGCGACGACCGCCGCGGAGACGGAGCGCGCGTCGAAGAGCGCCGGCGCCGCGAAGACGACCGTCGCCGCCTGGCGCTCATAGGTGGCGCTGTAGGCGATGAAATCCCAGCAGCCCTCGCGCCAGGCGTCGTTGCGCGCGCCCAGGGTGGATCGCAGCGCGCGGTATGGCGCCGACTCTCGCAGCGCGGCCTCGATCACGCTCACGTCCTGGCGCATGCTGGCGCAGGCGGGGTCCAGGCGCAGGCGCAGCCCGCGAATGAGCCGCCATCCTGGCCCGGACCTTGGCTCGGCGCCAAGCAGACCGCTGAACTCCGGCGAGAGCGCCCAGAGCGCGGCGACCTCCAGCGCCAGCAGCGGCGCGACCGCCGGCGCGGCCCGCAGCGCTGTCCACCAGAACTCGGGCGTCAGCCAGCCGGCCAGGGTCATCGCAAGCAGCGCGCCAGCGCGCAGGAGCGTGCGCCAGGAGATCGGGTTCGGCCGCCCGCCCATGCAGGCGCACGGCGCCTCAGGCGCGATACGCCGCGCGATGGCGAGATAGCCCAGGAAGCCGAGCGTGAGCAGGGTGGCGAGCGCGAGCGTCAGCGGCCGCGCGCCCGGCGCCACCAGCAGCAGCGCCGCCACAAGGATTTCGCCACAGCCAGTGGCAAGGTGCGCTGCGGCGGCCCGCGTTCCCTCTCCGACCAGCCGGGTCAGCGCCGATTCACGCGCCAGCGCGCGCGCCCGCGGGAAGATTACCTTCCAGGAGCCGGCCCAGAGGAGGACCAGCCCTACGATCAGCGCCTGGGCCGCGGCGAGATGGCTTACAAACACGCTCATAACGCTTCCCTCCGCTCGCCATTATAGGACGTCGCGGGCGGACAGCGGCGCCTGGAAAGCGAGCGGCATGCCAAAGCGATGGAGTGACTATGTCTGATTGGCATGCAATGTGCCGGGTAGCAGGCGTAGCTCCGGCCGCCAGGGAGAGCGGCCGGAGCATAACGCAAGAGAAAAGGAGCGCATTATGTTCGCCGCTCGAAGCGCGCAATACTGGCTGTGGTTCCTATTGCTGGGCGTTGTCTCTACGCTGGTGGACTATTCCTCCGGCCATTCGCTCGGCTCGATCAGTAGCGAGTCGCTGTGGCTGTTGCTTGGCGGTCTGGCTGGTATCATCGCTGGCGTGTTCGCCTCGCTCTCGCGCCCGTATGATCTGCTGATCGGCCTCTTGTTCCTCTCGATTGGCGTGATCGGCATCTTGCACAACTTCGGCGTTATTCTGGTTTCGCAGAATACCGCGACGTCGCATGCGTTCGATGGGACCGCGGTCCTGGGGCTGAGCCTCAGCCTGCCCTACGCGCTGATCCACTCCCTGCTGGGCCTGACCTCGCTGACGCAGGGCATCCGGCTGGGTCGCGCCACGTCCTCCGTGGTGGTCAATACACCGGTAGGCGCGGAAGCGTAGTTCTCACCTGTTCTGTTAGCCGTACCAGTCCTTGCTACTGAATCCGGCTAACATGCGGGACATGGGAGGCGCGCCCCTCACGCTGCCAAGTGGCTCAGCGTGAGGGGCGCTGACACGCTCCCATGCCCAACCACTCGACCGGAATCCGTCTGAAGTGTCTGCTTGGCTCTTTTTACGCCCGTATGCTACCCTGTACCGGAGCGAAGCGCTAGTTCATATGGCGTAGCGCACGACCCTGGAGGGATGGACATGCGGGGTATCTCTGGATTCGGATTGCGCAAGAACGCGATGGCGCCAATCCTGGCGCTCGCCCTGGCCGCTACGCTCGCCGCCTGCGGGAGCGCGAGCACCTCCAAGGGATCGGGAACGACTGGAGCATCGGCTACCACTGGTGGATGCCAAAACCTCTCCCTCCTTGGCCCAGCTACTAATAACATAGCGGGCCATATCCGCTACAGTTTCGCCGTTGCCAACGGAGGCGCGAGCCCTTGCACGCTCGAAGGCTACCCCAAAGTGACCCTTGATACATCCGCCATCACGGTCATAACCACGACCTCCGCGGCGACCTGGTCCAACGTCGCCATCGAACCCGTCACACTGGCGCCCAACAGTTTCGCTACTTTTGCCGTCCAAGGGTACGACCAGACGACGGGCTGCCAATTTGTCAATCTCAGCATTGAACTCCCGCAGCAGACCACAAGCGCTCCATACGACACTCCCATCTCTTTCTGCGGCGGCAAGATCTACGTATCTCCGATAGTTTCCAGCCCCCAGGCGTTCAACCAGTAGTACAGCCGAGCGAGACACGAATCATGCCCGTTTGGTGTGAGACGCTGTCGGGTGGCCAGTTCACGCTCTGAAATTGATGGGGCTCGCGCTTACGGCCACGTACAATCATCGGGCCAAAGCCGTACGAGTCACAGGCCGGTCAGCGTTCGCGCCCAGCGCTCGACGGCGCGCCATTCTCCCGTTGCGGGGTCGACCGGCTCAAAGTGGCCGGCGCCCGCCAGCGTAACGAAGGTGGCGTCATCGCCGAACGCCTGGGCGCGTTCCGCGTAGCGCGCGCTCAGCGCGATGGGGACGCTTTCGTCCGCGTCGCCGTGCAGCAGGACCTGGCGGACGCCGAGCGGCAGCGCTTCATACGGAGAGGCGATGTCGTAGCGCTCGGGATCGTCCAGCGGCGCGGCGCGCATGAGCCGCCCCGTCGCGTTGTCGCTCAGGCCGAGCGCCCAGGCCTCGCGCAGGTCCACGACGCCCGCCAGGGCAATGGCGACCGCCAGCGGGAGCGGGTCCGCTCGCCAGAGTGGCGCGTGCTCCGGCAGCCGGGGCCGCGCGGCCAGCCACAGCGCCAGATGTCCGCCCGCCGAGTGGCCGAGGGTGATGACGCGGGCAAGGTCTAGCGGATAGGCGCGCGCGAGGTCGCGGACGTAATCCGCGGCGGCGGCGACATCGGCGAACGTGCCTGGCCACGCGCCGCCGGGGTCCCCAATGCGGCGGTACTCGATGTTCCAGGTCGCCAGACCCGCCCGCGCCAGCGCGCCGCACGTCGCGCCGAAGTACGCCAGGTCATAGCGCGCGCGCCAGTAACCGCCATGAATGACGATCACCAGCGGGTACGGCCCCGGCCCGGCCCCGTCCGGCAGCCGCAACTGGCCGAACTGCTGCGGCGCGTCGCCGTAGGGCAGCGTGGCGGCAGGCTCCGGCGCCTCGCGCTCCAGCCGCGCCAGCAGCGCAGCCATCTCTTCGTCGGTCATGGCGCTCTGGACTCCCGATTCCGCTCCCTGGCCGCGCCGCCTGCGCTCATCGCTCCTATTCGCCCGGCGGGCTACGCCAGATTATACGCCCCGGCCAACCGCGCCCGTCGCGCCCGCGATGGCGCGCCCCTTGCCTGGGCAGGCGTCGCGCCGGTATACTTCGCACGTAAATACTCAATGATTGAGTATCGTGACGCGAGGCGCCTGTGAAGGCGGCGAACGGATATCAGGAGTAGAACGCGATGGAGCGAAGCCAGGAGCGAAGCCAGGAGCGAAGCCAGGAGCGAGCGCGCTGGAGCGGCGCGCGGCTAGCCGCGCTGGGGCTAATGGCGGCGGCGCTGGTCGTGGCGGCCTGCGGTGGGACGGCTATCGGGGCGCAGTCATCCGCGCTGAAGCAGAAGATCAACGTAGCTTACGCGGGGTCGCTGGTGAACCTGATGGAGCACCACCTGGGAGCGGCGTTCACCCAGTCGACGGGCTATCCCTTCGAGGGCGAGGGCGCGGGCTCGGCGGCGCTCGCCAACCAGATCAAGTCGAAGCTCATCGCGCCCGATGTCTTCATCAGCGCCTCGAAGGGCGCCTACACGACGCTGGAAGGCGCCGCGAACGGCGATATCGTTTCCTGGTACATCACCTTCGCCGGGGATAGCATGGTCATCGGTTATAGCCCGAAGAGCCCCTACGCCGCGCAGTTCGCCGCCGCGGCCGCCGGAACGACGCCCTGGTATCAGGTGCTGGAGACGCCAGGCCTGAAGTTGGGCCGCACCGACCCCAAGCTCGACCCGAAGGGCGTCAGCACGCTCTACACGCTGCAACTGGCGGAGTCGTATTATCAGCAGCCGGGGCTCGAGAACAAGATCATCGGCTCAGCCGGGAACACCAGCCAGATCTTCCCGGAGGAGACGCTGGTGGCGCGGCTGACCTCTGGCCAGCTTGACGCGGGCTTCTTCTACGCCCACGAGGTGAAGGCGGCGAACATTCCCTCGATCACACTGCCCAACCAGATCAATCTGAGCGATCCCAGCCTGGCGTCCACCTACGCCACCGCCACGTACACCAACGCGGCGGGGACGACCTCAAAGGGGGCGCCGATTCTCTTCAGCGTGACCATTCCCTCGACGGTCAAGAATGAGGCGGGCGCGGAGGCGTTCGTCAACTACCTGCTGGGGCCAGATGGCCAGGCGCTGCTGCTGGATAACGGATTCCTGAAGGCGTCCTTCAAGTTCACCGGCGACGCCGCGAAAGTTCCCTCGTCGCTGTCGCAATACGCGAAGTAAAGGCCAGGCGACGGGAAGCGCGAGCGGCCTTCCCTCCGGCCTTCCTCCCGTCAGGAAAGGGCTGAGGAGTGAGGCAGCTCGCCGCGCCAGAGGCGCGGACGGGGTATGCTAGTCGTGCGCGCCGCGGACGCGGGACGGCTGGCGCGCCAGAGATCTTCCCTCGCCTGGCGGGTGAGGGATAGGGGGTGAGGCCGCTTGCTAGACCTGGGGGGCGCGCGCCGAGTGGGCGTGGAGCCCGGCGCGGTGACGCTGGGGCTGCTGGCCGCGCTGGCGCTGGCCTATCTCGTCGCGCCGGTGGTGGCGCTGCTATTCGCTGAGCCATGGCCCGGCGTCGCAGCGGCGCTGACTGATCCGCTGGCGCTGGACGCCACACGCGTCTCGGCGCTGAGCGCGACGCTGGCGACGGTCGCGGTGGGCGTTTTTGGCGTGCCACTGGCGTATGCGCTGGCGCGCTGGCGGGTTCCCGCGCGGGCGGTAGTGACGGGGCTGATCTACGCGCCGCTGGTCTTTCCCGCCGTCGTCAGTGGCATCCTGCAATTGCTGGTCTACGGCCCCTATACGCCGCTGGGCGCGTTCTTCGCCGCGCGCGGGATCGACCTGACCGACTCGCTGGTGGGCGTCGTCCTGGCGCAGACGTTCGTGGCCGCGCCGTTCGCCATCGTCGCGGCGCGCGCGGCTTTCGAGGCGGTCAGCCCGGCCACCGAGGCGGTCGCGCGGACGCTGGGCGCCTCGGGCTGGCGCGTCTTCTGGACGGTGAGCCTGCCGCAGGCGTGGAGCGGGGTGCTGGCGGGGCTGGCGTTGACGTGGCTGCGGGCGTTCGGCGAGTTCGGCGCGACCGCCGTGCTGGCCTACCATCCCTATACGCTGCCCGTCTATGTTTACGTCCAGTTGACCGGGCTGGGAACGCCCGCCGCGCTGCCGCTGGCGCTAGTGGCGCTGATGGCCTGCGGCGCGGTGATCGCCGTGGCGTTGGCGCTCACCGGCCGCCAGGCGGCCGCCGAGCTACCGGGAGGCCAGCCATGACGGCGCGCCGGAACCTCTCTCCCAATCCATCTCCCGGCCTTCCTGCAAATGGCGCGCGTTCTCTAGCGCATCATGGAGAGCGTCCGCCAGAGGATATGGCTGCCCTGCATGCCAGCGTCTCTTTGCGCCGCGGGCGGTTCGCGCTGGATATAACGCTGGATGCGCCTGCGGGCGTGACGGCGCTGCTGGGGCCATCGGGCGCGGGCAAGAGCCTGACGCTGCAGGCCATCGCCGGGCTGACGCCGATATCCGTCGGGCGCGTGACGCTCAACGGGCGGACGCTGGAGGATACGGCGGCGGGCGTCAACCTGCCGCCACGGCTGCGGCGCGTGGGCTATGTGCCGCAGAACTACGCGCTCTTTCCGCACCTCAGCGTCGCGGGGAATATCGCCTATGGCCTGGATCGCGGGCTGGACCGCGCGGCGCGCGAGAAGCGGGTCGCGGAATTGCTGGCGCTGGGGCGGCTGGCAGGGTACGAGGCGCGCCGCCCGCGCGACCTCTCCGGTGGCGAAGCGCAGCGGGTCGCCGTGCTGCGGGCGCTGGCGGCGGAGCCCGAAGCGCTGCTGCTGGATGAGCCGTTCAGCGCGCTGGACGCGCCGACGCGCGCGGCGGTCCGCGATGACCTGGGCGCGCTGATCGCCGTGAGCGGCCTGCCCGCCGTATTGGTAACGCACGACCTGAGCGAGGCGCTGGCGCTCGCGGGCCGCCTGGCGCTGCTGGTGGAGGGCCGTGTGGCGGTCGCGGGGCCGGCGGCGGAGGCCCTGGCCACACCGCCCACGCTAGGCGCGGCGCGGTTGCTAGGCTGGACGGCGGCGCTGGCGGTCGCGGGCTATGTGATGGAGGGTGGCGCGACGCGGCTGACGCTTCCTGGCGGTCAGACGCTGACGCTGGACGGGTCCTCCGTCGCGCCAGGTATTCTGGAGCGGCCGGTAGCGCGTGTCGCGCTCGCCGTGCGCCCGGAGCGGCTGCTGATCGGGCGCGCTGGCCCGGGCGACGCGGACGGAGCGGATGGCGGCGCGGGGCCATGCGCGCTGCGCGGAACGCTGGCGAGCGGAGCGGACGGCGCGCCCGAGCGGGTGACGCTGGATGGCGGCGCAGAGCCGCTGCGCCTGGCGCTCGCTCCGCGTGAATGGGTGGGTCTGGGGCTGACCGCGGGCGATGTGGTGACGCTGCGGCCGCTGCCGGGCGCGCTGCGGCTGGTGGTGGAGGAGACATCATGACGGCGCCAGAGGGTCCGGCGGCGGCGGTGGATGGCCGGGCGGACGCCCACGAAGTGGCGGAATACGCGCTGCTCGGGCTGCTGCGCGAGGGGCCACGCCACGGATACCGCCTGGCCGCCGAGTTCGGGGCTGATGGGCGGCTAGGAGTCGCGCTGCGGCTGAAGATGAGCCAGATGTACGCCTACCTGCGCAAGCTGGAGCGGCAGGGGCTGCTGCTGGCGCATGATGAGCCGGGCGAGTCGGCGCACCGCACGCGGCGCGTCTTCGCCCTCACGCCCGCCGGCGCCCGCGCCTTCGACGCCTGGTGGTCCGCTCCGGTGGAGGCCACGCGTGACCTGCGCCTCGCCTTCCTCGTCAAGCTGGCCTTCACCCTCGATGACCCGCACGCCGCGCTGGCCCTCCTCGACCGCCAGCGTGACGAGACGGCGGCGCTGCTGGCGCGGCTGCGCGCCCGCGAGGAAGGTGGCCGCGGCCCCGAGCGTCCGGCGCGGAGCGAGCGCGCCGCCGCCCTGGCGCGTCTCGCCCTGCGCCGCCGCATCCTGCTCACCGAGGCGTCGCTCGCCTGGCTGGAGGAGACACGCGCCGCGCTGGCGCGATAGGCGCTGACCGGTGGCAGCGGCGCGTGGAATCACGCCTCAGGGGCTGTGCGGCCACGAGACCCGCCTGCGCGGGCCTACCGGCCAACTTCCCAGGCCCGCGCGCCGCTGGACGCGCGCCAGCTGGTTGAACGCGTGAATGGGTTTGGTGAGACAATAGGGGCGGTGAAGCGAACTTCCAGCCAGGCGCTCCCAGCGTAGCGAGCGAACCCGGCGACCACCGTGAGGAGTGGATGTATGAAGGCTATCGTAAAGAGCCAGGCCGAGCCCGGCCTCCAGCTCATAGACGCGCCTGAGCCGGCCGTCGGCATAAATGATTTGCTGATTCGTGTGTTACGCACGGGAATCTGTGGCACTGATCTCCACATCTACGATTGGAACACCTGGGCCCAGAATGCGATTCCGATACCCCTGACCATCGGGCATGAGTTTGTGGGTGAGGTGGTCGAGGTGGGGTCGAATGTCAATGATTTTCATCCCGGCGATATCGTCAGCGGCGAGGGCCACCTCGTCTGTGGCAGGTGCCGCAACTGCATGGCCGGGCGCCGGCACGCCTGCGCCCACACGCAAGGGATCGGCGTCAATCGCAACGGCGCGTTCGCGGAGTATATCTCGCTGCCGATGACGAACGTCTGGCGTCACTTCCCCGGCATCGATCTGGACGTCGCCGCGATCTTCGATCCATTCGGCAATGCGGTCCATACCGCGCTGGCCTTCCCGACGCTGGGCGAGGACGTGCTCATCACCGGCGCGGGACCAATCGGCATCATGGCGGCCGAGGTGGTGCGCCACGCCGGCGCGCGGCATGTCGTGATCACTGACGTCAATGAGTACCGCCTGGAGCTGGCGCGCCGCATGCAGATTACGCAGGCGGTCGACACCCGTACGACCACCCTGCGCGAAGTGCAGACGAAACTCGACATGCGCGAGGGGTTTGACGTTGGGCTGGAGATGTCCGGCAGCCCCGTCGCGCTGCGCGACATGCTGGCGAACATGTCACATGGCGGGCGCATCGCGCTCCTCGGCCTCCCGTCCGATGAGTTCGCGATTGACTGGACAACGGTCATTTTCAACATGCTCACGCTCAAAGGGATCTACGGGCGTGAGATGTATGAGACGTGGTACATGATGTCCGTGCTGCTGCAATCCGGGGTGGACATCTCGCCGGTCATTACCCACCGCTTCCCCTTTCAGGACTTCGAAGAGGCGTTCCAGACAGCGCGCCAGGGCCATGCGGGCAAGGTGGTGATGCGCTGGGCCGAGCCGTCACACTGAGGCCGATTGCGGTCGCATATTGTGGTCGCATTGAGGAGGAACCCATGTTTACGTCCGTGCGCGACGAGCTGGCGACCGAGCTGGAGAACATCCGCTCGGCCGGATTGTTCAAGAGCGAGCGCGTGCTCGCCTCGCCGCAAAGCGCCCACATCACCGTCAGCGAAGGGCAAGAGGCGCTCAATCTCTGCGCCAATAACTATCTGGGGCTGGCCGATCACCCCGCGCTGGTGGAGGCGGCCAAGGCGGCGCTCGACCGCTGGGGATATGGGCTGGCCTCTGTGCGCTTCATCTGTGGCACGCAAGAGGTGCACAAGGAGCTGGAACGCGCGATCAGCGCATTTCTGGGCACGGACGACACGATCCTCTACGGCTCGTGCTTTGACGCCAATGGTGGTCTCTTCGAGACGCTGCTCGGCGAGGAAGACGCTGTCATCTCCGATGAGTTGAACCACGCGAGCATCATCGACGGCATACGGCTCTGCCGGGCCCAGCGCTTCCGCTACCACAATCGCGACATGCAGGACCTGGAGCGGCAGTTGCAGGAGGCTTCGACCGCGCGCCGCAAACTGATCGCCACCGACGGCGTCTTCTCGATGGACGGCTACGTCGCCCCGCTCAAGGAGATTTGCGACCTGGCGGAGCGCTACAACGCCATGGTCATGGTGGATGATTCGCACGCTGTGGGCTTCGTTGGCCCCACTGGGCGCGGCACACCCGAACTTCATGGCGTTACCGAGCGGGTGGATATTATCACGGGTACGCTGGGCAAGGCGCTGGGCGGCGCGAGTGGCGGCTACACGAGTGGGCGGCGGGAGATCATCGCCCTGCTCCGCCAGCGCTCCAGGCCGTACCTGTTCTCGAACACCATCGCGCCACCGATCGTCGCGGCGTCGCTGAAGACGTTGGAGCTGCTCACCACGTCCGATGACCTGCGCGCGCGCCTGCGCGCCAATACGCGGCTCTTCCGCGAGCGCATGACGGAGCTTGGCTTCGACATCCTGCCGGGAGATCACCCCATCGTTCCAGTCATGCTGGGCGATGCGCACCGCGCGGCCGCGCTGGCGGAGCGCCTGCTCCAGAAGGGCATTTACGTCATCGCGTTCTCGTATCCGGTCGTGCCCCAGGGGAAGGCCAGGATCCGCACGCAGGTCTCGGCGGCGCATACGGAGGCGGACTTGTTGAGCGCGGCTGACGCGTTCGCGGCGGCGCGCGACGAACTGGGCGAGGGCTAAGCCGGTGAACCGGCAGGCGCGGCGTGATCGTGGGTGGGAACGTTCGCGGTCACGCCTCATCCGGGGCGAGGGGAAGCTCGAACCAGAATGTTGAACCCTCGCCTGCGTCGCTCTCCACACCGACGGTCCCGCCGTGCGCCTCGACGATGGTCTGCGTGATGTGCAGGCCCAGGCCCAGGCCGACGCTCGGTCCGCTCATCACTGGAACGCCCTGGGCGCGGTAGAACCGCTCGAAGACGTGGGCGCGCTCCTCGGGCGACAGGCCCGGGCCTTCATCACGCACCTCGATGCGCGCCTGGTCGCCGTGCTGGCGCACGAAGACTCGCACGGGCTGCTCGCGCGCGGAATACTTGAGCGCATTCCCCACCAGATTGGCCAGCGCCTGCCCGATGCGGTCAGCGTCCGCGCTGACCATCAGCGGGCGCGATTCAGGCTCCTCAGGCGGCGCAATCAACTCTATCCGCCGGTCTGGCCTGATCAGGCGCTGCTCGTCTACCGCTTCGCGCGCCAGCGCCAGCAGGTCGTGGCGCTCCAGCCGGTATTCCAGCCGCCCGGCGGCGATGCGCGAGACATCGAGCAGGTCTTGCACCAGCCGCTCCTGCCGCTCGACGGAAGACGCCGCGCGCGCCAGCAAGCTGGCAAGTTGTTCGATATGCCCGCTCATGCCGGCCTGTCCGCTAGCTTCATCCTGCGCCTCCGCGCCGCGCGCAAGCTCCAGGATGCGCAGGGCGCGCCGCTCGGCCAGTTGCAGGCTGGCTTTCATCGTTGTCAACGGTGTGCGGAGCTCATGCCCGGCGATGCCCAGGAATTCGTCCATGAGCTCGTTCGCCCGCGCCCGCGCCAGAGCGTCCGCCCGGGCTTCTTCGCGCTCGCGCCACAGCCGGTCGCGCTCCAGCGCCACCGCGCCCAGGCGGCCGACGGCCGAGGCGATCTGGATGTCTTCGTGTGTGAAGGCGTGTGGTCGCTGGCCTGAATCGGTGAAGTCGAGCGCGAGCATGCCTACGATCCGGCCCTGGGCGCGCATCGCTACGGCCAGCACAGCGGTCGCGCCGTAGGCGTTGGGGATTTCATAGGGCGGCCGGGTCAAGTCGAAGGTCAGCGCTTCGCCGCTGAGTAGGCGCTCATGGTCAGCGGGGAGCAGGTTTCGCCCGATCACACGCGCGTCCTCTGTCGCGGTCAGTTGCTCGGCCCACCATGACCGCTCCTGCTCTGGCGTCAGACCAACAACGACGAGCGGCCGCTGGAGCAGCCGTCCATCAACCTCTTCCACGGTGCTCACCGACACGCGGCTGCAGTCCAGGATGTTGCGGGTCAGTTCCGCCAGCCGCCGCGCGAGCGGGCTCTCATGCGTGTTCTCCTGGTCCTCGCCACGCTCTCCGCCGCGCTCTCCGCCGCGCTCTCCGCCGCTCTCCGCCCCGTCAGTGACCTTATCCTGCGGCTCGACCAGCGCGCGCGTCAGTGCGATGAAAGCTTCGAGCGCGTCGCGCGTGCGTTCCGCCTGGCGCTTGCGCTCTGTGATGTCGAAGATGACTGATACCGCGCCGGTGATCGCGCCGGACTCATCCCGCAGCGGCGCGGCGGATTCCAGGATCGTCTTGTGCTTCCCCTCGAAGGTCTCGATCTCGTATTCCACGCCTACCGAGGTGGTCCCGCGCTCCAGCGCCTGCGCCAGGCCCCACTCGCTGCTACCGACCGCGCGCTTGGTATCCGCCTGCCAGCCGCGGTACTCCCCATACTGCGCCAGGCTCTCCGCCATGGGCAGGTTTCGGCCCCAGATCTGGCGGATCGCGTCGTTGATCAGCAGCGGGCGCCCCCGCTCGTCCACAATCGTGACACCGACGGGGAGCACATCCATCAGGGTGCGCAGCCGCTCATTCACGATCTCCACATCGTGTGTGCGCTGACGCAGGGCCTGGTCCAGGGCCCAGCGCTTGGTGATGTCGCTGAAGAGGCAGACCGATCCCACGATAGCGCCGCGCTCATCGCGCAACGGCGCGCCGCTGACGTTGAGGAGCGCATCCTCGCCATCCAGACGCCGCAGGCGGATATCCATCGAGGATGGGCCACTCAGTATCTCGCCGCGCGCCAGCCGCGTTTGTGGCCACTCGGATTCCGGCAAGAACTGGCCGCTGGCGTCACGCAGGCCTCCTTCGAGACGCCGCCCGCGCTCCGTCGCGGTCGCGCTGTGGAGCTCGGGGCGCGAGAAGGTCGTGAGCATGGCGGTAGCGGCGGGATTCTGCTGCATGACCCGCCCCTGCGCGTCGTAGATGAAGAGCGCGTCACCCAGCGCGTTCAGCGTGGCGCTCAGGAAGGCGGCCCGCTCCTCGGCCACGCGTCGCGCCTCGTGGGCCTGGGCGTAGAGTTGCGCCCGCTCGACGCATTGTGCGACGCGGTCCGCCGCCTGCTCCAGCAGGGCCGTTTCGCTCGCTGTGAACCGCCGGGGCGTCGCGCTGCCTACCCGCAGGACGCCGAGCACGCGCTCGCCCAATACCAGCGGGACCCCAAGCGCCGAGCTCAACTGCTCCCTCAGCCGAGGGTTCTTGGTCGGATACGTGGCCAGGTTCTCGACCGCCAGCGGCTTGCGCTCGGCGGCGACGCGCCCGGAAAACCCCTCACCCAGGGGAATCCGTATGCGGCCAATGGCTTCTTCCTCAACCCCCTGGGCGGAATAGACCTCAAGCTCGCCCACGTCCTCATACAGCAGCAGGATCGCCGCGTCGTCCACATTGATGACCGACCGCACGCGCTCCAGAAGCTCTGGCAGCAGCGCATCGAGTGAGAGTGAGGAGAGCGCCGTGTCGGTCAGCGCCTGCAACGCTCGTAGCGCCCGGGCGTCATGCCGCCGCGCTGGCCGGGCCTTCGCGCCTACGCTAGCGGCCGCGCGCCGTCTTTTTGTCTGTGATGCGGCTCCACGCGGGTGTTCTGGTCGCTCGCGATCTCCTGGCATAGCTACTCCGCTACTGAGTTGGTCTCCAAAGTCGATGGGTCGTCCCTCCCGCGCGTGCCCGGCTCCTCATCAGCGCTGGCTGGATGCGGAGAAAGGCGCTCTGCCGCCGTACCCCGATCCCCTGCTTCCACTGCGCGCCGGGCTATTCGCACGCCGCATGCCAGAGTGCGCTACGCCCGCCCGACCGGTCATTTGTGGGTCGGTTCAGGACTCATGCAGCAGCTGCGCCATCGCCTGCTCGATCGTCGAGACATCGAATGGCTTGGTGATCACCATATCCGCGCCTGACGCTTCCGCTCGCCCGCGGCTCGCCGCCGTCACCATGATGACCGGGGACGCGGATACACCGTCGAGCATGGCGTCCCGTCGCAGCGCGGCGATCAGGTCAACGCCGTTGAGATAGGGCATCATCAGGTCGGTGATGATCAGCTGTGGCCGCCGCTCGCGCGCCAGCGCCAGCGCCTCACGCCCATCACGCGCCACCACTGACTGGTATCCCACGTCGTCGACGATCATCGCCAGCGTCTCGGCGATGGTTTCCTCATCCTCCGCGATCAGCACCACAACTTGCCGCTTGTCCAGCTTGCCGCCCTCGCGTGAGTGGCTGGATCGGGTGGATCGGGTGGATGGCTGGTCACCGTCCACTGGCCTCTGGAGCGCGCCGCGCGCGCGCGCGCGCTGGATGACGGGGAGCGAGGGCATGACCGCCATGTCGTCCCCGGCGCGCGCGGCTGGTCCGGCTGACGCCGCGGACTGCGCCTGCGGCGTCGGGCTGGATAGCTTTGCCTCCGGGAACTGTTGAACGATCATTGCTCCCCTCCTTGATCGGGATCTCGCGCTTGGCTCCCCACGACGACCCCTTCGGGCTCCCGGATGGTGAATGGGCGCCGTCCATCCAGGGCGGCGGGACGCCCCGACGCGCAGACGGTCAGGTCGCGCTCGCCGCACGCGTCGCGCCGCAGCCACATCAGGTTCTCGACGCAACCCGCCGCCGGGCCTAACCGCTCACTCAGATTCGCGCGCGTCTCGGCGTCCGCCAGGAACGTCAGCAGCGAGGCGACGCCGCGCACACGCAAGGTTTCTACTAGTGCGGCCAGGTAGTCCGGCAGTCGACGGTCGAATTCGCTGGCGTAGAGCATGCGCTCCAGCGCGTCGATTCCGTCCACCACGAGGCGCTGCGCCTGGCGGGCGTCGAGCAGCGCCAGGAGTTCCGCGGCGAAGATATCCGCCCGCAACTCGACCGGCAGCGCGCGCGCCACAGTGAGCGTCCCTGTCGCGAGCGCGCGCTCCAGCGCCTCGCCCCAGCGGAATGGCGCGCCCAGCCGGCGCAACTGCTCCTCCGTTTCCCGAAAGCTCACAAAGACGCTGCTCGCGCCCGGCGCCGCGCCCTGGAGGGCGAATTGGAGACCGAGCAGCGTCTTGCCCGCCCCGCGTCCTCCAGTGACGAGACTTGCGCTTCCCTGCGCAAGGCCCCCGCCAATTAACGCGTCGAGTCCGGGTATTCCACTCGCCAGCGGCGTATTCCCGGCTTCCATCTGGGCGCGTTCCCCCGCGCCAGCGGCAAGATCCAGCCCGCCCGCGCCAGGCGCGCCACCCGCGCTGGCCTGCCGCGCGACCTGCGCTTCGAGCCGGGGATAGACGCGCATGCCCACGTCGCTGAGACTGAGCGTGTGCCGCCCGGGCAGCGGGGCTGTCCCCCGCACTTTCAGGACCTCGAGCGTCCGGCGCTCGCGCGTGCCGAGAATCTCGAACTCCAGGCCAACCAGGACGTCCGCGGAGGTCGCCTCGGGGAAGAACGCCATGTCCCGCACATGGGCCTCGCTGGTCAGCAGGAGGGTCACGCCGAGCAGGTTGAGACGGTTGCTCAGCTCATAGATGAAGTGGCGCTCCTCGTCGGGACTCGTTGACATCTCGCGCACACCGCGGAACCCATCGAGGATGACAAGCTCCGCCCGCGCCGCCCGCAGCGCCGCGATGATGCCCTCGGTGGCGGCCAGCAAGCCATCGCGCAGGAACTGCTGCGCGCTGAAGACTTCCAGCGTCTGGCCGAGCAGGTCCTGATCGAAGAAGGCGAAGGGGCGCATATGCGCGAGGAGTTTGTTGGTCGGCTCGGAGAAGGCGGTCAGCACGACCGTGCGCCTACCCGCGCGCGCGGCCGCGAAGGCGATCTGGTGCGCGAGAATAGTCTTGCCGCTGCCTGGCGGCCCCGCGATAATCGCCAGCGAGCCGCGCTGGATCCCACCACCCAGAACCTCATCCAACCCAGGCGCGCCGGTTGGGTCCAAAGGGATCGTGACCGTCGCCACGTCACCTGCTTCTGGCGCCATCTCGCGATCTGTCATGCTACACGATTCCACTTATCCATTAGCCGAACCCCGTGACCGGCTCATGCGCGCCGCCTCCATCCAGGCGGCCCTGATATAGTATATGCCATCTCCAGCGCCCGGCCGCCACGCCGTGAGAAGGCGCCCGCGCCGCGCGTAGTGTGAGGCAGGGATGGCGCGGCGGCGAGGACGCGTGGGGTTGGAGGTCCAGGATGACGTGGCGGGATCTGCTGATCGGTGTGGGCATCGGCGCGCTGGCGCTGGCGGCGCTGGCGCTGGTGTTCGCCATGCGGGTGGTGATGCGGCGGGCGCGGGCGGGACAGCGGCAGCGCTGGGTGGGCCTGGTCTTTCGTGGCGCGCTGGTCGCCGGGCTGGTGGCGATAGCGACGGCGAGCCTGGTCCATTTACCGCCGCCTGACCTGGTCAACCGGCTCGCCCCGTCGAGCGCTGACGCGACCGTCGCCCTTGTGTCGAGCAGCCGCGACGTGTATGGCAAAGGCGCTGTGGTCGGGGTCAGCGCGCGCGACGGCGCGACCCACTGGCGGCGGGCGCTGGACGACCAGGTAGAGGCGCTGCTGCCCGCATCCGCAGGTATGCTCCTGGCGCAGACATTCGGCAAGGGCATCTATGCCCTGCGCGAATCCGACGGCGCGCTCCTCTGGCATAACCCGCTGGCCCCTTACCTGCAGCCGGGGCTGATCGTTCCCGATGGCGCGCGGGTCTACGCGCTGGCGTCGGCGGCTCCGGCGCGCGGCTCCGGCGCGCTGGATGTCGTCGCGCTCGATCTCCAGTCGGGCGCGCAGATCTGGCGCGCGCCGCTGCCAGCGACGATCAATCAGTCGCGGCAGCTGGTGATAGGCGATGGGTTGGCGCTGGTGGCCGGGATGGCCGGACCGCCAACACAGGCGCTGAATCCTTGGGCTGTGCTGGCGCTGGACGCGGCGACCGGCGCGCGGCGCTGGCAGGCGGTGGGCGCGGTCGAGCGGGATGTGTATGGGCAACAGGTGTTGGGGGTCTTCGTGGCGGCTGGCAATGTGGTTGTCGTCCCCAACCAGGGCGCGATGACCGGTCTGCGCGAGCGCGATGGCGGGGTGGCCTGGGGCGGCCCGCCCGGCCTGGCGTCCAATCACCCGGCGCCATTCTATGATCTGGGCGGCGGGCCCGATATCATCGCCGTAACCGCGAGCGGCGCGACGCTCTATGCGCTGGCGTGGCCGCTCCACTGGCCTACCGACGCCAGCGGGCGCCAAGTGGCGCCGCCGGTCTGGCTGGCCGCGATCAACGCGGCCAGCGGGGCGATCCTGTGGCGGCGGACGCCTGAGCCGATCAGCGGCAGGGCTTGGACGCGGCTGGCGGCGCGCGAGGGCGTGCTGCTGTCAGGAAATTACATCACGCCGGATCGCGGCTATGGCGGCTATGCTCCGACAGCCAGCCTGTTGACCGCCTACGACGCGGCCAGCGGGCGCGTCCTCTGGCAGGACAACACCCCTCGCGTCGGGATCTCCTGGGACATGACGCCACTCGCCACGCCGCTCTCGTCCAATGGCGCGATCTACCTGATGGGCATCCAGGCTGATCCCTATGTCCAGGATGTCTGCGTCGTTTTCTGCCCTGGCGTCACCTGGCTCTACGCTGTCAACCTCCACAGCGGCGCGCCCTGGTGGCGTGTCCGCATGGGCTACGCCACACTGGGGCATTTGGTCTTTTAGCGCGTGCGAACGGAGGCGCCACGATGACGCTGCGCCAACTGCTATTGGGGGTCGCGGTTGCCGCCTTCGCGCTGGCGGCGCTGGCGCTCTGGCGCGCCGTCTTCGCTGTGCGGCGGCGCGCGCGGGCGGGCCGGAGGCCCGGCTGGGTTGGCCTGGCGTTCCGGGGCGTCCTGATCGCCGCGCTGGTGGCGTTGGGGATATCCAGCCTGATCAACGCGCCGCCGCCGGAGCCGGTCAATCAAATCGCGCCCGCGGCGGTTTCGGCCACCGTGGCGTTCGTCCCGCTGGCCTACAGTCAGCCGGTGAATAGCGTCGCCGGGGTCAGCGCGCGCGATGGCTCGACGCGCTGGACATGGCATGCGCCAACGAGGCTGGAGCGGATACAGCCGGGGCCGCCAGGTGTCGCGTTCGCCCTGTTCGACAGCGGCTCTCTCGCCGCGCCGATCACGCTCGCCGCGCTGCGCCTCAGCGACGGCGGGGTCCTCTGGCAATACACCGGCCTCAGCTTTAGCTTTGAGCCGGAGACGCTCGATCAGGATGGCGGGCGCGTCTACGCGCTGGTGGGCCCTGTCGCCGGGCCGCTGAGCGTCGTGGCGCTGGATGGAATAACCGGCGCGCAGATCTGGCGTGTCGCCACACCGCCCGGTGTCGCTGAGTTCACCCTCCTCGCTGTCGCCAGTGGAGTGGTGGCGCTGGTGGGCGCGCCCAACGGCCCGGCGAACCGCTGGCAGGCGGTGGGCCTGCGCGCCACGGATGGAAAGCTGGCGTGGGCGGTGGTTGGCCCCACGCCGCCGCCGATGAATGGCTCGCAATGGCAGCCGCGTCTTAGCGCCTCGCGTGATGTCTTCTTCGTCGCGCCGCGTATCGGGCAGTTGGTGGCGCTCGACGCCCGCACCGGCGCGCGCCTCTGGAGCGGCGCGCGCGACTTCGCGCCCAATATTCCGCTCGCGATTGGGAACGTTGCGGCGACGGCGGACACGCTCTATGAGGTGACGCAGTCCACCTCACCGCGCCTCGACAGCCATGGTCTCCTGCTTCCCGGACAGGTGACGCTGGCGGCGCGCGATGCGCGCAGCGGTCGCACGCTCTGGAGCGACGCGTTCGATGGGCCGTCCGTGGCGTTACGCGCCGCCGGTGGAGCGCTGCTCTACAGCGACGGCGTCTGGCTCTACGCAATTGACCCGGCGAACGGCGCGCGGCTCTGGCGGCAGAACTCCTTCATGGTGGATTCGGTTCCGCAGGCCAGCCCAACGGCCAGTGGGGGTTCCGTACTCTATATCCTGCGCTACGAGCGCGACCCCAACTTGCTGCACGCCTTCTGCATCTTCTGCCTTGAAGACGCCTGGGTCTACGCTGTCAACCCGCGCACTGGCGCGTCCTGGTGGCGCTACCACCTGGGAACGGCCCAGACTACGCATATCACGCTGTGAGCACAGGAGTGCGGCGATGACACTGCGAGAGCTCATGCTCGGGTTTGGCGCGCTGATGCTCGCGCTGGGCGCGCTGGCGCTCTGGCGCGCCATCCGCAGGCTGGTGAAGCGGCGGCGCGCGGGACGCGGCTGGTTCTGGGGCGGGCTGGTCATCCGCGTTATCGTGATCATGGCGCTGCTGTGGTCCGGCGTGGCGACGCTGCAGCACCTGCCCGCTCCGCCGTTCGCCAACCACGACGCGCCCGCCGCCAGCGACGCGATCGTTGTCATCCACACCGAGGATACCTCCCATATCAGCGACATTCGGACTGGCGGGCTCGAAGGCGTCAGCGCGCGCGACGGATCTGTGCGCTGGCGGCTGGCACTACCCCAGTTCGTTGATGCGGTGACACCCGGGCCACCAGGGGTGGTCTTCGCCATTGGCGCCGGCGCCGGCGCCGGGCCCGCCAGCGCGCTCTACGCCGTGCGCATGGCGGATGGCTCGCTGCTCTGGAGCCGAGCCAACGCCGGGAAGACCGTCTACAGCTACTATCCCCACTCGGTCATCCTCACCGACGGCGCGCAGGTCTATGCGCTCGTCCAGACCGGAAGCGGCCTGGCGTTGCAGGCGCTCTCCGCGCGCGGTGGCGCGACGCTCTGGAGCGCCCCGCTCCCAGACGATTCCATCGGGTCGGTGACCAGCCTCGCGCTTGCTGGCGGCATGATCTTCGCCGCCAGCGACTCCCAGACGAACATCTGGATCGTGACGGCGTGGCGCGTGCGCGATGGCGCGCGACTGTGGCGGCTCGCCGCGCCATCTTCCACCACCGTCCGGGTCGGCGACCGCCAGCCAGTGATCGCCGCCGCCGGTAGCCTGGTCTACCTTGCCGTCAATGAGACCCAGGTCCTGGCGCTGGACGCGCGGACCGGCGAGCGGATCTGGAGCGCCCGGCCCTCGCCCCTCGCCAGCGATCCGCTGACGCCGCAGGCGGCGCTGGCCACTTCCGGCGCGCTCTATCTCGCCGGCCAGCTTCAGCAGGCCGAGCCCGCGCCCAGCGGCCCGAATGCTCTGCCGGGGGCGGAGGCGCTCTACCGCCTGGTCGCGCTCAACCCCTCCAGCGGAGCCTTACGCTGGTCAGCGCGTCTCGCCCTTACCCCCAGCGCGCTGACGGTCAATGATGGCGTTCTCATCGCCAGCGGCCAGGACGGCGCGCTGGAAACCTTTGACACCGCGAGCGGCGCGCGACTGTGGAACAGCGAGTCCAGTCTGGAGAATGCGACACCCTGGCGGGTGGCGTTCCAGGAGTATGCGCCGCTGGCTATCAGTGGCGCGGTCTTTGTCATGGACAGCGAGGTCGCCCCAGGCGCCGGCCTCTGCTTCCTCAACTGCCCCGGCGTCATCTGGCTCTACGCCGCCGGCCCGCGGGACGGGACGCTGTGGTGGCGCGTCCGCCTGGGGCCGGTCAGCCTGGTCCACTGGACGCTGTGAGGCGCGAGATCCGTGAGGCAGGGGGCGCGCTAGGCGAAGGTGACGAGTGGCTTGATGACGCCATCCAGCTTCTTGTCCATCACCTCAAACGCGCGCGCCATCTCATCGAAGGTGAAGGTGTGGCTGGTCATGAGCGTCGGGTCAACACGCTTCATCTCCAGGATGCGCAGCAGACGCTCCATGCGCAGGCGGCCGCCGGGGCATAGGCCGGTGGCGATCGTCTTTTCCGCCATGCCAACGCCCCACTCGACACGCGGCAGATGGACGAACTCGCCCTCGCCATGGTAGCCCGCGTTGGAGATGACGCCACCCGCTTTGGTCACCTTCACGCAATTCTGGAACGTGGAATCGGCTCCCAGCGCCTCGATGGCGGCGTCTACACCTACCCCGCCAGTCAGGTCCAGGATGCGGGCGACCGCGTCCTCCTTCGTAAAGTCCACGATCACGTCGGCGCCGTAGTGTCTCGCCAGGTCCTGCCGCTTCGGCACGGCTTCCACACCGATGATCAGCCCCGCGCCGCGCAGCCTGGCGCCGGCGGTCGCCATCAGGCCGACCGGTCCTTCAGCGAAGACCGCGACCGAGCCGCCGATCGGGATGCGCCCGTTTTCCGCGCCCATGAACCCCGTCGAGAGCATGTCGCAGCAGTAGACCGCCGCGTCGTCCGAGACGCCATCGGGGATCTTCGCCATGTTGGCGTCGCCCTCGTTGACGTGGAAGTATTCCGCGAACACGCCATCCTTGGTGTTGGAGAACTTCCAGCCACCGAGTGGCGCGCCAGATTGCGACGAATGACCCGCCTGCGAGGCCGGGTCGCCCCAGTCCGGAGTAATCGCGCCGACCAGCACGCGGTCGCCGGGTTTGAACAGTTTGACATTGCTGCCAATCGCGTGGACGACGCCGACCGCCTCGTGTCCCAGTGTCAGGTTCTCGCGCTGGCCAATCGCGCCGCGCACCGTATGCGAATCAGACGTGCAAATCAGCGCGCGTGTCGTTTTCACGATCACGTCGTCAGGTCCTGGTGTTGGCACGGGTTTTTCCATAAAGCCAACACTGCCGATCTCCTTCATCACGAATGCCTTCATGCGACTCTCCTCTGGTTCTCTCCTGGTTCTTTCCTGCTTACGCGACCTCTCGACATGTCATAGCGATACCCCTGCCGCCACGCGCGCGCCACGCCGGGCCAGCGCCACCCGCCCGGCGCTCAGCGTGACTATCCAGGCATTGCGCGCATCTCAGAGGCCATCTCTGGCAGGCGGTCAGTCACAGTTCTCTTCCATTCCCAAGCCCATCCCTCCGCGCGCTCGCCCAGAGGCCGAGTGTGGTGTGGAAATAGCTGGAGGTGAGCGGTGGCAGCGGAGGAGAGCGAGAAGCCGAGGCAAACGGAATGGTTCTTGCTTCGAGACCGGCAAGCGAAGCCAGACCGCTGTGGACGCCGTATTGTCTGGCTGGAGAGGAGAACACTGCGTGACGATCATCGTTTCTAGGCTGGTAGCGCATCTGGCGCGCCGGGGCGACGCGCGCGCCGGCTGACGCTCGACATGTCCGCACACACATTCTTTCGGGCGCCTTGGCCCTTGAGGCTGCTCGCGCTATTCACGCTGTTCACGCTGACGCTCGCTGTGGTGGAGTTCGCCCTCCTGACGCGCCAATCGCCTGGCGATGGCGGCGGCCAGGGGATGAGCGAGTTCAACACTTCTGCCGGCGCCTCCTCGTCGGCCACACCGACGCTCCCGGCCCTCACCATCGGCGTGTGGACGTCAACCACCTCGCCCACCGCCGGCGAGAGCGTCACCATCTTCATCCGCTGTATGACGCAAGACTCGACGCGTGGCGGGCCAATCGGGCCGGCGTCCGGCTTGCGGGTGAGCGTCCGTCTCAGTGGCGCGATGACCCAGTCCTTGACTGCGACCACTGGCGGCGACGGACTCGCTCAGGTGGGGGTGCTCTTCACCGCTGCGGGCCACGACCAGTCGGTGACCGTAAACGTGGTGACCACGTGGCGCGGTGTGACATACCAGGGGCAGACCTTCTTGATGGCCGGCGCCGGCGGAAGCCTGACCCCGTCTCCAACGCCAGCGGTCTCGCCAACGCCAGCGGTCTCGCCGACGCCGACGCCGAACCTGACCCCGACGCCGACCTCAACGCCAAGCCCGTCGCCAAAGCCGTCGCCAAACCCATCGCCAACACCCACCAAGATCCCGTAAGCGTCTGCTCTCAGGTATCATCACAACGCCACTGTCGAGATGCGTGGAAACTCCCTGCCGCATGCGATATAGTGTGGCGGCGCGCCTGCTGCGGCGCTGCGATTCCGCCATCTCCAGGTGAAAGTAGTGTCTGCTGTGTCATCGTCCGCCGCTGAGTCTATCCGCCCATCCCATCCCGCGCTGCGGCTCAAGCCGGGGCGGGACTACACGCTGCGGCAGGGGCATCCGTGGCTTTTCTCCGGCGCTTTCGCCGGGCTGCCACGCGACCTGGAGCCTGGCGCGGTGGTGGATGTCACTACGCACGACGGGCAGTGGCTGGCGCGCGGGCATCTCAACGCCGCCAACAGCCTGGCCTTCCGTGTCCTCACCCGCGAGCGCGCGGAAGCCATCGACACGGCGTTCTTCGCCCGGCGGCTGGCGGACGCGCTGGCCACGCGCGCGTTGCTGCCCGCCGGTGTCAGCGCCTATCGCCTGGTCCACTCCGAGGCCGACGGTCTGCCGGGGCTGATCGTGGACCGCTACGACCGCTGGCTGGTGGCGCAGATAAGCTCGGCCGGGATGGAGGCGCAGCGGGAGACGGCGGTCGCCGCGCTGGCGGAGGCGCTAGGGCCGGGAGCGGTCGCCGGGATCGTGCTGCGCGACGATGTGCGGGCGCGGGCGCGCGAGGGGTTGGTCGTCGGCGCGGCGACGGTCGCCTGGGGCGAGGCGCCCGACGAGATCGAGATCAGCGAGGGCGGCGCGCGCTACATCATCGCCCCGCTGACCGGCCAGAAGACCGGCTTCTTCCTCGACCAGCGCGACAAGCGCGCCCGCACGCGCGACCTCGCCCCGCGCGCGACGTCGCTGCTCAACCTCTTCGCCTACTCTGGCGGCTTCGCGCTGGCCGGGCTGGTGACCAATCCCGCCCTGCGCACGGTCAACGTGGACTCCTCTGCTCCAGCGCTGGCGCTGGCGCGGCGCAATTACGCGCTCAATGGCCATGACGCCACGGACCCGCGCCACGCGTTCATCGAGGAGGATGTCGGGCGCTACCTGACGGCGGCGAGCGAGGCGGGTGAACATTTCGATCTGGTGGTGGTGGACCCGCCGGCCTTCGCCAAGAGCCTCAACCAGCGCGAGAAGGCGCTGCGGGCCTACGAGGCGCTCAACGCGCGCGCGCTGCAGGTCACGGCTCCCGGCGGCCTGCTGCTCACCTGCTCCTGCTCCGGCGGCGTCAACGCCGAGGAGTTCGAAGGAGCGGTGCGGCAGGCCCTCGCGCGCGAGGGCCGCGCCGCCCGCATCCTCGAATCCTTCGGCCCCAGCATTGACCACCCGACCCTGCCGGGCTTCAGCGAGGACCGCTACCTCAAGGCGCTGTTGCTGCGCGTCGGGTGATCTCAACGCAAGATCAATCGTTGGACAGTCAGCATCGGGGTGGGGCCGAGCGCGGCTTCGCTTTCCTCAAAGACCCTTCTTCCGGCTGCGCCTGACCTCAATCCACGAGCGGGTTCTGGCCCTTTTCGGTCCCATGTGTCGCCACATCTCTCAGCTCACCAGGTGACCGTGCGGCATGTGGGTGAGCCCGCGCTTGGCAATGGAATAGCGGGTTGCGGCCCTCCTGGGCTAGACTTCGACGCTCTGCGGTCGCGCTTTGTCGTTTCCGTTGGGTGGGATGAGCCACAGAATGTTGGTGGCGCGCGCTGCTGGGCGCGCCTGGAAAGACTTTTTGCGGTATCACAGCCGCTTGAGACGGCGCCAGATGCGGGAGGAACGCGGTCATGAGAAAGCTCATCGTCTTTGAGTACATTACCCTTGATGGGGTCATACAACTCGAAGACGAGCCAGAGGACGATACCAGTGGTGGCTTCGCGTATAGCGGGTGGACTGGTCCGTACATGGATGATGACGTCGTTGAATTAGTCCAGACTCAGCAGATGAACGCGCCGTTTGATCTGTTGCTCGGGCGCAAAACCTTTGAGGCTTGGGCATCGTACTGGCCGCAGCATCCGGAGATATGGCCAGGCGTCAACTCAGCGACCAAATACGTCGCCTCCCATGCCATGACGTCTCATGAATGGCAGCCTTCCGTCTTTTTCAGCGAAGACCTTGCGGAACAAATCGCCCACCTCAAGCAGCAGCCCGGGCCGAATTTGCATGTGTGCGGCAGCGCGAATCTCGTTCAGACGCTCATGAAGCAGGATTTGGTGGATGCGTTCTGGCTCGTCATCTTTCCCCTGACATTGGGCAGTGGCAAACGGTTGTTCGCCGATGGAACCATCCCGGCGGCGTTCAAGGTGTCGGAAAGCCACGTCTCCCCCGGTGGCGTCATCATCGTGCATTACGAGCGCGCAGGCGCCGTCATGACCGGAAATTTAGGCGGTGAGTGAGCCGATCCGGCCGTCATAGTTGCGGATGCTTCCGGATTCCGCGCTCGTCTGCTCCGCTTCCCCCTTCCATAGTGGCCAACGTATCAAGCGGGCGTGCGGAACGTGGGCCATGCGGCGCGCAGCGTCACATAGCTCACGTTCCAGAGGTCCCAACTGGCAGTTCGGCGCGCGACCCGGTTCATCCCGCGGCAGTCGGTTAGCGGCCTTCGCGCCGTTCGATGGGCGGCGGCCCTGAGACGCTCAAGGGCGGCGCGGGCGCGTTCCAGCGCTCGATCTCGACCAGTGAGTGCTGGCCGCTGCAGCCCTGCGACAGACTGGAAGCGCCCTTGTCCATGGTCACGGCGTTGGGATTGCCGTGGACGCACATCGCGTCGAAGTCGCCCCGGTCGAGCGGATCATACCAGGCGCCGGTGGAAAGCTGCGCCACGCCCGGCCGCACCGCGTCGCTCACCACCGCGCCCGCCAGGCAGCTTCCGCGGTCGTTGAACACCCGCACGATATCGCCCTCCGCGATGCCCCGCGCGGCCGCCTCGCGCGGATGCAGACGGATCGGCTCGCGCCCCTGGACTTTGGACGCCTGGCTGGTCGCGCCGACGTCAAGCTGGCTGTGCAGCCGCGCGCTGGGGTTGTTGGCGATGAGCAGGAGGGGGAAGCGCTCCGCCCGCTCGCCCTTCGACCATTCGACCGGCTCCAGCCAGGTGGGATGGCTGGGGCAGTCCGCATAGCCGAAGGAGCCGATGGTCTCCGAGGTAATCTCGATGCGCCCGCTCGGCGTGCGCAGCGGCGCGCCCTCCGGGTCGGCGCGGAAGTCCGAGAAGAGCACCTGGTGGTCGTTCGTCCACGTATGCTCGAAATAGCCTTCCCGCCAGAACGCGTCGAAGGTGGGGACTTCTTTGCCGTGCGCCCGCGCCGTCTCCTGCCACTGGGCGTACATGTGCCGCAGCCACGCCATCTCGTCGCGTCCCTCGGTGAACCGCTCCGCGAAGCCGAGGTGGGCGGCGAGGCCGGTGAAAATGTCGTAGTCGCTGCGCGCCTGCTCATACGGCGGGACTGCCTGCCGCATAGCGACGATGGTCGTGTCATTATCACCGACGCCGATGTCATTGCGCTCCAGCGTCATCGTGCAGGGCAGGACGATGTCGGCGTTGCGCGCCGTCGCCGTCCAGAACGGATCATGGACGACCACCGTATCCGGCCGCGCGAGCGCCCGGCGCAAGCGCCCCAGATGCTGATGGTGGTGGAAAGGATTGCCGCCACACCAGTAGACCAGCCGGATATCGGGGTAGGTGAGGCGCTGGCCATCGTAGTCGAATTGCTCGCCGGGGAGCAGCAACAGGTCGGCGATGCGCGCAACCGGGATAAAGCTTTTCACCGGGTTTTGCCCCTGTGGCAGGCTGGGGAACTTGAACTGGACGGGGGACGAGCCAGCGAGTGACGTAGAGGAGTAGCCAAAGCCGAAGCCACCACTGGGTAGCCCAATCTGGCCCAGCATCGCCGCCAGAGTCGCGCCCATCCACGGCGCCTGCTCACCGAATTCCGTGCGCTGGAGCGACCAGCTCATGGTGATGAAGGTCTTGTGAGAGGCCATGCGCCGCGCGAGGCCGCGAATCGTCTCAGCGGGTATCTCGGAGATGCCAGCGGCCCACTCTGGCGTCTTGGGCTGGCCATCATCCTGACCCAGCACGTAGCGCTCGAACTGCTCGAAGCCAACGCAATACCGGCTGAGAAAGTCGGTATCGTGCAGTCGCTCAGCGATCAGCGTATGCGCCAGCCCCAGCATCACCGCGACGTCCGTTCCAGGAAGCGGCGCGTGCCACTCGGCCTGAACGAAGTCGGGGAGGTCATCACGCAGCGGGCTGAACAGCACGAACTCCGCCCCGTGCGCTTTGGCCCGGCGCAGATGCGTCTGCGTGAGATGCCGGCTGACGCCGCCCGGCTTGACCGCGGTGTTCTTGAGTGGCAATCCGCCGAAGCAGACAAACAGCTCCACCTCTTCGGCCAGCGTGGACCACGCCGTCCCGCGCATCAGCATGTCCCAGAAGAAGCCGAACACGTGCGGGAAGATCACCTCGGCGGCGCCCAGGCTATAACTGTGGACCGAGTAGGTGTAGCCGCCGAGCCCATTGAGGAAGCGGTGGATCTGGCTCTGGGCGTGATGAAAGCGGCCCGCGCTGGCCCAGCCATAGGAGCCGCCATAGATCGCCTGTGGCCCGCGCTCCGCGACCACGCGCTTCAACTCCGCGGCCAGCAGCTCGGTCGCCGTCTCCCAGCTGACGGGAACGAAGGGCTCCGCGCCCCGGCGTGTATCTGGCCCGGGGCCGCGATCCAGCCACCCGGCGCGTATCATCGGCTGCGCGATGCGCGCCGGATGCCGGACGCTATTGGGAATGTTGGCCAGGATGGAGGAGGGGTCGGTGTCCGCGGGATAGGGATGGACGGCCACGACCTGACCGTCTTCGACCTCGGCGTCGAAGACGCCCCAGTGTGAGCTGTGAGACTGCCTGACACGCGCGCCCATTCGACACCTCCGAACCACTAAGACCTTATTCGGAAACAGCGATTGTATGCGAAACTGAAGGAGGTGAATGAGCACAGGGAACGCGAGGCCTACCAGCATGAGCCGAACGAAGCCATGGGAACTGAGCGATGCCATGTGGGAGCGCGCGCAGCCGTTGTTGCCGCCGCACCCACCGCATCCCAAGGGCGGCCGACCGCCGCGTGACGACCGCCAGATGTTGGGAGCGATGTTGTACGTGCTGCGCACCGGCCTGCAGTGGAACGCCTTGCCGCACACGATTGGCGCCTCGACGACCGTCTATGACCGCTTTCGCGCCTGGGAGCGCGAGGGCTTCTTTGAGCGGCTGTGGGCAGCGGGATTGGCCGAGTTCGACGAACTGGTCGGCATTGACTGGGAGTGGCAAAGTCTGGACGGAGCGATGACCAAAGCCCCTTTCGCCCGCGCCGCGACCGCCGAGGCCGAGGGGTTCGGCCATAACCCGACGGATCGCGGCAAATACGGCACGAAACGCAGCACCCTGACTGAGGGGCACGGCTTGCCCGTCGCGGTCGTCGTGGCGGGGGCCAATGTCCACGACTTGAAATTGGCCGCGCCCACGCTGGATGCGCTGGTCGTCGACCGTCCGCCCCCGACCGCTGAGCAGCCGCAACACCTGTGTCTGGATGCGGGCTACGATTACGACTTGCCGCGCTTCGCCGCCGAACAGCGCCACTATACGGCGCATATTCGCCCGCGTGGCGAGGAGCGGGCCAACGCCGGATCGGACGATCCGACGAAACGCCCGCGACGCTGGGTGGTCGAGCGGCTGCATAGCTGGCTCAACCGCTCGCGACGTCTGCTCGTGCGCTGGGAGAAGCTGGCGCGCACGTACCAAGCCTTCTTGCATCTGGCGTGCGCCCTCCTCTGCTTCCAGCAGTGTGATCGCTACCGCGCTGTTTTAGACGTTTCCGAATAAGGTCTAAGGGCGATGGTCATTGGAAGCTACGCATTGCCGTACTGAGGAGCCTGAGACGCCTTGCGTTACGTCCACCGCGAAGACGCGAAGCGATCCCTGTCGTGGGGAGGAGGAAGATGCCAGCCTTGGGCGTGGGTCTCGCCCGGGCGATTCCGCCCCACCGCCATGAACCATACTATCGCACAGGTCACGCCCGCTTGCACGTCGCTGATGGCGGCTGAGGCCAGTTCCCGCGCTGCCTGCGACGGCTGGCGTAGTGGAGCGGGCGCCGAGCAATGGAGCAATGGTAGTTGACAGCGCGCGAGCGGCATGGTATCTTCATCTATGCCGTGTCGCGTGTGGGCTTGTCCCAATAGAGGCGCCCGCCACCACGTCGCAAGGACCCGTAGTGTAGCGGCCTAACACGCCGGCCTGTCACGCCGGAGATCGCGGGTTCGAACCCCGTCGGGTCCGCTGGAAACGGGAGCCGTGACAAACTAGCGCCTCACAAGGTTGCTACGCGTCGCCTCCTTCCTTCCCTTCTGGAGAACCACCCTTTCGAGGGTGGTTCTCTGCTATGCGCCAGATCGCCATACGTGAGACGCCAAAGTGCTCGGCGACCTGGCGCATCGTTTCGCCCTCGGCCATGAGTCGCCGCGCAGTCTCACGATCAGCGGGAGAGAGTTTGAACTGGTCAGGCGTCAGCCGAACCTCGGAGCGTTCCAGCTTGGGCGGGATGAATTCTTGCCGTAGCGAAAGCTCATCACCGCGTCGTTCCCACTGGGCCGACAGACCCAGCGCCAGAACCGGCAACATGTCTGGGCGAGGCAGCAAGCCCACAATAGCCCGCCGTTCCAGGTCGTAGATCAACCCGCCAAGCTGAAGGAGCGACCACACTATGTCGCGCCGTTCTTCTGGTAGCGCCTCATCCTAGTAGCTCGCCATGTCGGTGAGCGTTTCTCCGGCGGCAATCGCCGCCTCGGTGCATTCCGCCACGGTGCGCGTATTGACTGGCGGCAGGGTTAGCAACTCGGCGCGCAACTTCTCGATTTGGGCGTCCAGGTCGTGTTCACTCAGGTAGCCCTTGGCGAACACCTGGACGAGCCGCTTCTGCTCGGCCTCGATCTCGGCGCGGCGCTGCTCGGTACGGTCGGCTGGCGTCTCGTAATCGGCATCTTTGCAGCGCTGGGCCAACGCATCCCGCCAGGTATCAGGCAGGCGCACATTGGCGAGCAGTTGGCCAAACTGGGTCAGCACGACCGAACTGCGGACATGCAGCGAGCCAAACGCCGAGCAAGGGAGCTTACGAATGCGGCTGGTATCACGGTAGTACGTCTTTTGGTCGTAGGGATTCGCACGGAGCGCTCGCCGACAGGCAGAGCAGACGATGATGCGTGAGAACTCATGCGCCCGACGTTGCGCCTCACGCCGTGGGCGGCGATACTGACCTTTCTTGACCTCGATCATGCGTTGCCACACCTCGTAGGGCCAGGCGGCCTGATGACGACCCTCGATCAACTCACCTGATGGCGTCTCAATCGTGCCATGCCCGCAGCCAGGCGCAAACTCACGTGGGAACCACAGACGCCGAATTGCGGCTATAGTGTCTTTGGCAAGCGCCCTCGTCCCAAAGCGCGCCGTTGTCGTGGTATGCCCGTCCAACTCGTCAGCAATAGCGCTATCGAGCCAGCCCTGGGCGACCAATTCACCGATGCGAACCAACGCTGGGAAGTTTTCCGGGTCAGTCCGAACCGGCGTCCGTGGCGGCTTCCACGTTGAAGGCGCGCCGTCAGGAGCCTTGGGATAAATAGGTGGAAGATAGCCGAAGGGAGCCTGGCCGTTGTGATAGCCGTCGCGGGCGCGATCTTCTTTCCCATCAATCGTCCGTTTGGAGAGATCGCGCGAGTAGGCGGCGTTATTCTGGGTATCAACAGCGAACGCGACATCAAAGCCGCTCTGCTGTACCTTGTCAATGTCCCAGAGGCCATCCGCCGTCGCCCACCAAACGCGCTTCCGGCGCAGTTGAGAGAGCGAGGTGTACGCCACCGGAACGTTGCGCGCCCAGCGGTTATTCATGTAGCAAACAACCGCTTGGAACTCGCCACCAGCGTCCGCGAGCAGTTGCGCGAAGATCGGGCGATCCTCGATATCTTCATATTTGGCGCTTTTCTGTGGTTCCTCATACCAGCGCACGATAATCCAGCCCCAGCGGTCGCAATACTCTTGAATGCGCCGCTTTTGAGTGATGATGGTCGCCGGGTCTTGCATCTCGCTGGAGTAGCGAGCGTAACCCGCAACACGCGTTCCTGGCCCCGGCTGGCCAAGCATCTGATACACGCGGTCGCGGTGATGTTTCTGACGCCCCATCGTTAGGACGCCCGCTGGAGGTTGCGCGCGGCTGCGAGCCGGGCTTGTCGCCGCAGCTCGATACGTGCGAGCACATCCACCAGCCGTACAACATCGGGAGGGAGGGACGCTGGCGCCACACTGACTCCGGAGGGAGGGTGCGCGGTGATCGCCTGGGCTGTGTGATTCGGATACATGATTTCTCCGCTCGTATGCTTAGACGTAGGGCGTGACCTGGGAGCACATGCCTGCGGTGTGCGGATCGTCCTGCACCCTTTCTGGCGGGTGCAAGAGGGACGTCGCGGAGCACCGATGCCGTTCATGTCGGCGCTCACTCAACTGAGACGACGTTACTGTAGCTGCGATTGACGGCTTTCAAGCGTTCCCCCGTATCGGCCAGCATACGCTTATTGTCATCTGTCCCCAGGAAGCGAGCGGAGAAATCATGTATCCGAATCACACA
>DASVZK010000002.1:0-1830 GCA_036391685.1 Ktedonobacterales bacterium | reverse complement strand
GACGCGTCAGCGGGCAGGAACGGCTCGAGGAGCGCCCATTCGGCCTTCGTCAGATCGGTGGCATAGAGGAGAGCTTGCGTGTCCATGCCCTACCCTAGCGCAACCTCCTGCCCGCCAGCTTCACGTTATAAAACAGGCTCTCATACAGAATCCGCCTGGGCGATTGGAAACGGATGCACTGCGCCGATCGGGCGGTCACGCGTGCGCGTGACCGCCCGATCGGCGTGGAGTCTACATCTTGCGGCCTACGACAGTAGTCCCCGACGCGCTGGCTTCGAGGAGGCCACTGAAGTCGAAGAACGGCGTGACGCCAATCTGGTTCTCAATGCGCTCGATCGGGGAACTGGCGCCCTTACTGATCAACTTCTCACTAGTCACTATCGACTGCTCGGCCTGCTCACGCGTCTGCCAGAGGCTCAACGCGATCGCCGAGATGTCGCTCGTCTTCGTGACACTATAGCCAGCAAAACCAGGTAAGTCGCGATAGAGAGGCAGTATCTCGAGCTCTGCCTTGCGAAGAAAATCGGGCATCTGGCCGTTTTTCGCAATGATGGTTGCGACACATGTATAGTACACGATGTGCTCTTTTCTGTTCCGGTGCGCGCTATCATTAGGGTCGCCTCAGTTGGTATCCCCCGATGACCACTGCCAGAGCGCGCTGACTTTAGCATGCATTACACTCTAAGTCAAGCAAACACTCGCGCTACATGGAGGCGTGCATTTCATTTACGGCGCAACTATTTCACTATTTGTCGAACCCGGGCGTGCGCCAGCAACGGCGCGAGCGAGGGATCGGTGAGGACACTCAGTGCGCGCTGGCGACTTGGAGCTCACTCAGTAGGGAACAGCTGTGAGGCGTTTCTCCTCACTAGCCGCACTCCATCACCCGCCGCTGCGCCTTCCGCCAGTGGCTTCCACCAGTGGCTTGTATTGGCGGCAGGAATGCCGAAGGCGCAGCGCGCCACCATCCAGCGGGCCCTCCCAGGTTATGGAGTGGCGATAGCGCGCATAGCGGCGAGGTCGCTCCGCTTGACGGGGTAGCGGCGCAGAACAACAGGGGCAATGCGCACTAGGCCCTCGCGGGTCGCAGTGAAACGGGTGTGGCGCCTGTCTATTGCTCGTCGCGCCTTCCGCCAGTCCCAGCGCCACAGAATACTGCGTTATGCGCTCATGCGCTCATGCGCTCATGCGGTTTAGGTGTGGGAGGTTGTAGAATGGAGGCATGGCCAGACAGCTTCACCTCCCGCCGCACCTGAGCGTTGCCGAGCTGGAGCGGCGCTATCGCAGCGCCCACGACCCCAACGAACGCAGCTGGTGGCAGATCCTGTGGCTGCTCAGCCAGGGGCACACCGCCGTGTCCGTCTCCGCCGTCACCGGCTACTCGGCGTATTGGATCGGCCAAATCGCCAAGCGCTACAACACCGACGGCCCTGAGGCGATGCACAATCGCCGCCATACGGACTCGTATCGCCCACCACCCGCCTTGCCCCCGGCGCTGCAGGAGGAGTTGCGCTATCTGCTGGCCGAGGCGGCGCGCCGCGCGCAGTATTGGACGGCTCAGCAGGTCGCCAGCTGGATGAGCAAGCGCCTGGGTCGGCCGGTCTCTTATCAGCTCGGCTGGAGCTACCTCGTGCGCCTCAAGCACCGCCCGCAGGTCCCGCGCTCGCGCCATGCCTTGGCGGACGCTGCGCAGCAAGCGGTCTTCAAAAAAAAGCTAAGACCCATCCTGCACCAGGTGGCGACGGCGTTCCCGCACGCCAGCGTCGCACTGTGGGCGACCGATGAACATCGGATCGGCTTGAAACCGCTGCTGCGCCGGGTCTGGGCGCC
>DASVZK010000001.1:0-14554 GCA_036391685.1 Ktedonobacterales bacterium | reverse complement strand
GACGCGTCAGCGGGCAGGAACGGCTCGAGGAGCGCCCATTCGGCCTTCGTCAGATCGGTGGCATAGAGGAGAGCTTGCGTGTCCATGCCCTACCCTAGCGCAACCTCCTGCCCGCCAGCTTCACGTTATAAAACAGGCTCTGACTCGCGAAAATGGAAGGCTTCTCGCACTGTCTCAGGTCGCACTGTCTCAGGCGGATGGTGGCAGAAAGACTGCCCGCCACCACCCGCCCGCTTCGCCATCGCACCGCAACTTCGCTGTATCATTGAGATTAGGCAGGCGTCGTCACTCTGAGATTCGTGAACACAACCTCCATGTGTTCGTTGTTCAGCAACCCTACCCGACCGGAACTATACGTGGTGTCATCTACTTGGCCAACCGCAACGCCGTTCACCAGGAATACGAAGTGTGAGCCGCTCGCGCGCACCTCGAGAACATTGCTAACATTTAAACCGCTCTGGATTGCCGGGTTAGACGCAGCCGCTATGATAAACTCTTCGCCACGTCCTAGCCACTTGAGGAAGTAGGCGTGGCCCGCGTTGTCAATGGCGAAGGCATAGGAATCGAACTCTGGCGTGACCCGAAACTCGATTCCGAACGGCAGGCGACCAGGTCCCTGGCTCTGCTTCACTCGGACCGAGATGGTAGCGTCGCGCAGGGCGTCCGTTGGCGCCAGCGCATCGCCCCACCCATTGAAATGGTACCCATCACTGCGGAAATAGGCGTCCCCGTTGGAGTACCATCCGCTGGAGTGATTGGCGGCGGTCAGCGTATCCTGGAGCGTAACGACACCGGTCGGAGGCGCAGGCGGCGTACTCACCGGCTCAAGGGTCGGTACGGCCAGCGAAAAGTTCGCAAAGGTGGCGCTCTCGCCAGGATCGACCTCTAAGCCGACGAAGCCCATTTGGAAATTTGAATCGTCCACCTGGTCAACGAGCACGTCGTTGACGTAAAAGTCGAAATGGGTTCCAGCGGCTCGAACAGTCAGTGTATTGACAGTTTTAGTTCCTCGCCGCACAGCCGCGACATTGTGCAAGACCGGGTGATCCCCCAGGCCTCCAAGTTTGCCGTTAACCTCTTTGATCACGTAGACGTCACCATCGGTGGTGATACCAAACCCATAGAAGTTGCTTTGATCCGAGCCGCGGAACAGGAGGCCACACGGACGGGTTCGCGCCTCGCCGCTCGGCAGGATCTCAACAACTCCCTGTGTCTCTTGAAACTGCACACTGGCGGTGAAGTCTGTCACATCGAGAAGCGCGGTTGGGACACACAGCACGCCGGTCGAGACATTATTGAGACGACCTGTGATGTGATACCCGTCTGCCTGTATGGCGCATGCCTGCCCTTGCGGCCATAGGCCAGTGTCGCTCGTGAGCGGGTCCTGAAGGACGACTGTTTCCGCTCGCGGTAAACCCGCGAGCGCAGTTGCGGTGGGTGTCTTACTCGAATTTGTGGACGCGCCCGAAGGCGCGCAGGCGGACAGGCCCAGCATAGTCACGAGCGCGATACCCATGATCATCACAGCGACTGTTCGTGCAGCCCATCCCAGGCGAAGACGATTCATGGAGCCCGGCGCACGTACATAGCGTAGGGCCAGAGGATGCGGCGCTGGGGACGCCCAGTCCTGTGGGACTGCCGGGATGCGTGACATTTTCATGGCGCGAACCTATCCGGCGGAGAGGCGCCCTCTAGCGGCGCGTAGCACATGCCAGGCGCACCTTCGCCAGAGTTAGGTGGTTCGTCCTTTGGCTCCGTCGACCATCTTCTAGCGTACACATGTCAGCAAGGCGTCACAAAACGCTATCCGGATGTCGCGGTGTCATCACAGCTTCTTCGCGTAGGTCTTGCCTATTTCGCGTAGACGGTGACGGTTCGGGGCAAACATACCCGGAATTCATGAGACTCTGTCGAAACGCCACGTACAATGACCGACGCGAAATCCGTATAACCTCTCCAGAGTTGGTTTCAAATCCTCTTCGGTTCAGGATATTTCGCATCGCGGGTCGCCTCCGCTGTCCTGGGCAACGTGGCGCCAGCGACGGCGTTCAAGCGCTCGCTGGCGCTCGATTCCTTCTCCAGCATTACGCCGCGGCTCAGAAGGGGAGGAGGCGTTCAAAGCAGACGAGGCGGAGGTCTTCGGCCTTGATGGCCTCGATGGTCACGGTATCGGCGTCGCCCCGGATATAGAGGGCATTGTCGGTGAAGAAGGCGTCCAGGTTCTCGACCAGCAGGGGAAAGTCGCTGGCGCGCTCGTATTCAGCGATCAGACGGCGCAGGGCGGGGTCTTTCTCGAACGGGCGCAGGTGGACGGTGGTAAGGACGGCGTTGAAGCGCTGAAGTTGCTCAGAGTCGAGGCTGGCGCTGGCGTCCCAGAGGGTAGGGCGGTTGAGCCAGTTGTAGAGCATTTGGGCGGCTCCGCTGAGCGGAACCTGGGCGCGGGCACGGGTCTGCTCGCCCTGGAGCGACTGCAGGGCGTCGCGGGTGGCGCGGGCGATGAGATCATAGGGTATGGCGCCGGGAGCGACGCGCTCGTCATCTTTGGCGCAGACGATCAGCGGGTAGATCGCGCGTAGACCCGTCTCGGGGTCCGCGCCATCATCGGGATAGAAGCGCCAGACGTGGCGGTCGCGGGCGGTGAAAGCGATGAACCAGCCGGGGCGCGCGTCGCGAGCGCGGTAGCGGCGGCCGCTGTGGATGCCCATGGGGATCTCTTCGACGGCGGACTGGCCAATCTGCTGGATGTAGGCCATGAGCGGGAATTTCATATCCTCGGTGGAGACGAGTTCGGCCTGACGCTCGAGGTCGCTGAGGACGGCGCGGTCGTTGCGGTGGAGCTGGCGCAACTGCTCGATGGAGCGTTCAGAGATGACCTCGCCCAGGACGCTGGCGTCGAGGCCGACACTCTGGTCAATGGTCTGGATGCGCTGCGCTAGGCGGTGAACGAGACCGAGCAGGGACTCGAGCTCATCCTCGGGGAAGACATTGTAGAGGGCGATCGACTCGAAGTCGCTGCCAATGCGGTCCACACGGCCAGCGCGCTGGATGAGGCGCACGGGGTTCCAGTGGAGGTCGTAGTTGATGATGACGCCGGCGTCCTGGAGGTTCTGGCCCTCGGCGAGGACATCGGTCGAGATGAGGAGCTGGATCTCGGCTCCCTCGGGTTTCCAGAAGAGGTCGCCGGGCGGGCGGTTGGCGACGGGGGCGAAACGCTGAACGAGCCGGGCGCGCTCCTCGTCCTTGGTGTCGCCCGTGATGAGGCCGATCTCCGGCTCGCCAGCCTGGGCGCGCCAGGCGGCGTCGGTGAGTAACTCCTGGCGGATGTAGTCCGCCGTGTCATGGTAGCTGGTGAAGATGAGGGCCTTCTGCCCCTTGAGCGGGCCAGCGAGGAGGATTTTGAGGCGGCGCAGCTTGTCGTAGCCGTCGTGAGCCTCCGATGACTGGCGGGCCTGGGCGACGAGGGCGGCGATGTGGCTGAGCGCCTCGACATCGTCCCGCACGCGGGTGGCGATGGCGTCCATGTCATACGTAGCAGGCTCGATCTCAGGCAAGCTGGCGAGGATGTCATTCGCGGCCTCAGGGCGCTCTTCGTCAGCCTCGATGGCGACCAGTTTGCGGTAGCGCGCGGGGTCGAGCAGCTTGCCCTGGCGCAGCGTTTCGTAGAAGCGGCGCTGGAACTGCTGCTGACGCTTGATGCTGGCCTCGAAGGCGGCGGCGGAGGATTCCAGCCGCTTGAGGTAGAGCATCTTCATCAGGGCGATGAGAGCGGTGTTGTACTGGACGGCGCGGCGGGTCTCGTCAGTGGAGGAGCGGGCGAACTCAGCGAGATTATAGGAGACGAGATGCAGGCGCTCCAGCGTGTCCACGATCTCGTTATAGAAGCCAGCATACGCGCCGTCGAGGTCGTACTCGACGCGCTGGAGCTGGCGCTCAGGGAAGCGGACGGGCTTGCCACTGACGACGATGCGCTCACCGGCCTGCTGGCGGCGGCGGATATCGGAGCGGCTGCGGCGAATGGTGGTCTCTTCCAACAGATCGAAGATCTCGAGGCCGCCTTCAGCGGCGGCGCGGATGTAGCCCTTGAGGTTCGAGAAACCGGCGGCGCGGTAGTAGCGGTCATCGCCGCGGGTAAGCAGCGAGAGCTGGGTGTAGAGGTCGTAGAGGCTGTTGTTGACGGGGGTGGCGGTCATCAGGTTGACGCGCTTGCGCCGGCCGCCACTGATGATCTTCATCAGGGCGCTGTAGCGGTTGGTGGCGGGGTTGCGGAAGTTGTGGGACTCATCCACCAGGATGACATCCATGTCGCGGTAGCGCTTCCAGTCGAAGGGGGCGCGGCCGATCTCCTCCTGGCTGAGGATCTTGGCGTGGATGCCGATCTCGGCTAGGCGTGGAACCCAGACGAGCTCCTTGAGCTGTGCGGGGCAGATTATGAGGCCGCGCGGGACATGGCCGCGCTTGCGCTTGTGGACCAGCTCATGCTCGAGGAGGCTGAGGCCGATATAGGTCTTGCCGAGACCCACAGCATCGGCAATGAGGACGCCGCCCCAGCGGTCGAGCAGGCGGACGGCCTCGTTGCGGCCTTCCTCCTGGAAGCGGGCGAGGTCAATCACGGCGGCGGGGCCGGACTCCAGGCTGAGGCGGTCCTTGAAGTATTCGTAGAGCGCTTTGATGAAGACCTCGAAGGGGCTATAGGGCTTGGAGCCGAACTTGGACTCGCGCAGGATGGCGATGAGGTCGGGCTTGTAGTCGGGGCTGTCCGCCCATTTGGACTCGAACCAGGTCCGCAACTGGTCGGCCACGCCCTGGCTCGTACTGGAGAGCAGCAACTCGGAGTTGCGGGTGAGGCCGGCGGGAGTGAAGTTGGCGGAGCCGACGTAGCTGACGCGGTCGAAGATGTAGGCTTTGGCGTGGAGGAAGGCGCCGGGGAAGTGGCGGACGGCGACGGTGTCGCGCTCGAGGAATGCAAGCAGGCTATTCACGAGGCGGGCATGGGCCGGGTCGAGATCAAGCGCGGCCAGCTCGCCGGCGACGCGGCGGCGCATGAGGCGGCGCAGGTCGAGCGTGGCGACCTGCGCGTAGTCCACGTCGGGCTCCTCGCCGAGCAGCAGGCGGAAGGCGGAGAGCTGGCTGAACGCCGCGCCGGCGATATCCCAGACACGCGGGGTGAAGTAGCCGGTGGCGATGTCCAGCCGGGTCTGGCTCATCTCGTTGGCGGTCCTGATGAGCGCCTCGGCGAGCTTCGCGCCGTCGTTGTCGATGATGTCAGGGGGTAGGTAAGTCACGCGGCGCCACCACCTTCAGTCCAGGAACCTGTCGGAATACGCTGTCATTGGTGAGGAATGTCGCGACACTTTCTTCGAGGGCGGTCGCGGCGTGAATCGCGTCGGGAGTCTTCAAGGCTGGCAGTTGCGCGCGCAAGCGCGCGGCGCGTTCGAGAACGGCTCGGGTTATAGGAAGCAATGTCAAGTTCGCGGAGGAAAAGAGCAACTGACGATAGAGGGTCTCGATGCTCTGATTGCCCGACTTGAGTGGCCCTACAAGTGATTCAAGCGCAGTTAGCTCGCTCGTGAGCACAATGGCTCTCTGTGAACTGGTGTGCTGCCAAAACGCATCGAGCCTGGCCGCATGTGGCGGCACGAGCTCGATGGAGTAGATGAGGATGTTGGCGTCAATGTAGATTGGGCCGCTCAGAGGATAACTCAGCGGTCCCACGACTCACGCTCCCGCCGAATGTACTCGTCCACCTCATCCGCGGTCTTGAAGAGTTGCTGGCCCGGCGCCTGCCTGATGATGTCAATCATCGGTATCGCGCCCTCAGGCGTGTAGACCTTCGCGCCCGCTGCTGGCGTCGCATTGGCGCTAGCTGCCGGCTCAGGCTCGATGGTGATAGAGACACGCTGACCAGGGGCCAATTCTGGCATGGCAATATCAATGTGGCCATCTGGGCCGACGATGGCGTCACGATGGATGACCGTGCTCATGACACATGCTCGCTTTCCATACAGTCGTCGCTCACCGCCTGAGCGGCGGGCTCGCCTGTCGCTAGGCCCGCGCTGGTGGTCTATCTCATCCCAGACGCGCTCGAGCTCGTCGCGGTCGCGCGCGATCTCAGCATAATAAGTCTCAGATTCTGGCTGATCCGGATCGCCCATATGCGGATTGGCGCGCTGCGCCTCCGACGCCGCCTGGAGGATCAAGGCTTCCAGTTGAGGACTGTGCTTTCTGTTGGGCGCCATGGTATCGCTCCCGTTGGCGCTGGCGGGTTTCGCCGCGCATCAGCGACATTGTATACCGCGTGGGACGCGGCGGGTGAGCGGGACGCGGCGGATGAATGAATTCGCGCCTCTGTGGCGTAGCCGCCACGAGACCCGCCTACGCGGGTCCGGATTCCACGCCAGCGCAGGCGGACGTTGTGGCCGTGAGGCTCGCCAGGCGCGAATTCATTCGCCGGACCGCTTGCCCACGCCGCGCCCGCCTCACTCCGCGTCGCGGTCCTCGCGCAGATAGACCACCATCTCGCTTTCGGGGATGGAGAAGTAGGCGAGAAGGCGGCGGATGTTGCCAGTAATGCCCTTGGCGGAGACGTTGGCTTCACAATAGAGATCAAGCGCAAGCGGCAGAGGGACATGGAAGCCTTGAGGGCCGCGCTCAAACCGGCTCGTGAGGTTATCGCGGAAAGGCGATACATCAGGCAGTCTGTTGTAGCGATCGGGGTCGCGCTTCGCTAACAGCTGGCAGACAAACTGGTAGACACGCCTCCATGTACGAGCGTCCGCATAGGCTCGACCTATGAGGACAAGCCCAAATGGACGTGTTGAGGTGAAATCCTCGGTGAGCGAATGTGGCTGCATGTGCTGGAGTTGCGCCAGAGCCTGTCTATTCGCTTCATCGGTGCGCGGGGTCGTGTTCTCGACTTCGCGCCTCATATCGACGCCAGTTATGCGTTCAATAAGCGCGCGGAGCTCAGTAGACACCGACTCAAAGGCATCGAGTTGTTCAGCGTACTCCGCCAAACGGCGTGGGCCTTCAGCGCGAGCGACTCGGTCGTGTGGGTCGATGTTTCGCTGGATATCCTCATACAGATTGAGCAGGTCCTCGTTGATGCCTTCGAGGTCGGTCAGGATGCGCACGACACGCTTAGTTTCGATCATTGTTCCGCCTCCTCGTCATCCGCTCCGTTCTCGTCACGCGCCGCGTCACTCGCCGCCTCTGCCCCTTTGCCCTTGCCCAGCCGCTCGCGCCGCTCCGCATGCCAGCGCTCGATCTCCGCGACCTCCTCCGCCGTCAGGCCGTACGTGCGGTAGACGATCTCATCCACCTCGTGCTCCAGCGCCGCCGCCCGCGCGCCCACGCCGCCCAGCGCCTGCAGCTCGTCCACCAGCGCCTCCAGCCGCCGCTTGTCCGGCTCGGATGGCTCGACGATGGGCAGGCGCTCTACATAGATTGTCCGGTGTTCAAGCGTACTGCCATGAACCGAACTGCACAGAGATGCAAGCACCAGCGCGGTAAGTCCCGAGTTCAGAATGCCAACAAGCCATCTGACGGGTACACCTAGCACATAAATCTTGTTGCCCACATAGCTGCCACTTGGGTCAAATGTGAATTCTGGCCAGGGGGCGAACTCAGGATACACAATCTTCGGCCCCTCGAAGGCGGCGTAGTAGTCTACCGAGTCCTGGATCTCATACCACTTGTATTGGCCGGGTTTTCTGCCTGGCCCGTCGCCGTCCTTGTTGGCGCGCGGTTCCAGGTCGTCGCGATACTGCTGGAGATGGGCCTCAATCGCGGGGTAGCAGGAGATGTCCACGCCGCGCCGGGTGAAGATCAGCCACAGGCCGGCGCTAATGATGCGGTAGCGGCTGACGTCGCGGCCGCGCAGGAAGGGCTTGAGGACCTCGGCGGAGCGCGGGTCTGTGGCGATGAGGCGGTCGCGGGTGGCCTGGTCCACGACGAAGGCCTCGTTCAGGCCGGTCTTGATGCCGTAGTACATGCGGCCGCCGGTGAAGGCGCCGAGCGGCTGGCCGAGGGCCATGAGGCGCTTGACGAGGGCGGAGGTGGCGGCGGTCCCGCTAGGCGGCTGGACGCCGCCGGCTTGGGGCAGGGACTGGCCGTCGCGGTCGAGGGTCTGGCCGATCTTGTCCAGCTCGATGTCTGGCTCGGCGGTGAGGCCGCGATAGGCGTGGTCGGCGACGGGCGCACCCTTGTCGGTGATGACGACGCAGGGATAGGCGGCGGCGTCGAAGACCGGGAAATCGCCGAAGTCTATCACCGCGCGCATGCTGGTCTGGTCCGCCAGCGTCTCGCGCAACCCCTTGCCGTAGCCGGCGCGGAAGAACTTATTGGACGAGATGAAGCAGAGCGTGCCGCCGTCGCGCAGGAGTTGGAGCGCGCGGGCGTAGAAGTAGACGTAGAGGTCGGCCATGCCGTGGGCGACGGTGGGATAGGCGGCCTTGAGGGCGGCGAGCGTCGCGGGCGACGGTGGGATAGGCGGCCTTGAGGGCGGCGAGCGTCGCGGGCGCGATCTTCTCATGGCGCACATACGGCGGGTTGGCGATGACGATATCGAAGCCGCCACGCTCCTCGAAGACGCTGGCGAAGTGCAGGCGGTAGAGGAAGAAAGGCAGCGATGCGCCGGACTTCTGGAAGGCGGCGCGGGCGGCTCCGCTCTGCGCGATGGCGTGCGTCAGCTTCGCGGCCTCAGCCGCCAGGTCGCGCGGGACGGGCGCGCCGCGCAGATTGGCCTGCTTGCGCAGGTTGGATTCCAGCAGGGTGCGCTCGTTCTCCTCAGCCTTGCCCAGCGCGACATCCAGCAATTCGCGCTCGGTCGCGTGGATGTCCTGCTTGAGACGCGCGCGGTCGTCACCGGGCTCCGGCTGGAAGTAGCGCCGCTGCAACTCCTTCAGACGCTCGATCAGGCCCTGCCGCTCCAGGTCATCCCATGCGCTCTGGGCCGGGCCGTCCGCCGGGCGCGTCGGATAGATCGCCACGCCGTCCAGCGTCTCGATCAGCGAGTCGCCGTCCATCAGCTTGTAGTCGAGGTTGGGCAACGGGTCCATCGTGAAGGGGTCAGCGTCCACGACGAGCGAGAGCCAGAGGCGCAGGCGGGCGATCTCGATGGCCTCGCGGCGGATGTCCACGCCGTACAGGCAGTCGCGGATGAACTCACGCTTCCAGTCCTCGATGAGCCGCGCGCGCGGGTCAATCTCGTTCTCGCGCACGCGATGCAGCGCGCGGCGGATGCCGATCAGCAGCGCCAGCATGCCGAGCGGGAAGGCGCCGGAGCCGACAGCGGGATCGAGGACACGCACGGATTCCAGCGCGCGCTCGATGCGCTGGCGCAGGTCGTAGGAGAGGTTGGCCAAGGTCAGCCGCGGCGCGCCGGAGTCATCGCTGGCGGGGACGCCAGACTGCGCCTCATCCAGCAGCCAGCCCAGGCGCTCACCTGTGAGGTCGGGCGTGGCGCGGGAGAGGTAGGCGGCAAGGGCTTCGCGGCACATGAAGGCGACGACGGCGCGCGGGGTGTAGAATGTGCCGCTCTTGCCGCGCTCCTCGGCCTCCAGCAGGTTCTCGAGAACCTTGCCCAGCATCTCCGGGTCGAGCGCCACCTGGGTCTCCAGCGGGGTATCTTCCTCGATGGTGAAGTTGTAGTGGTTGAGGAAGAAGAGCAGGCCCTCCTCGCTGTTGGACGTGAAGAGCGAGTTATCGAGATAGACCGTGCCTTGGTGGTCGTCGTCATCGGCGGCGAAGAGGCCGCCGTTGAGGTGGGGAATGCGACCGAAGGGTGAGGCGGCGCCTGCGCGCGGCTGGTTCAGTGTCTGGAAGAAGAGTGGCTCCAGCAGCGTCTGATAGAAGTTCTCCCCGGCCTTCTCGGCGTCGAGGTAGCGGGTGGTGATGAAATCCTGTTCGCCGTTGAGCGCGCCCTTCTTCTGCAGGAAGTAGAGAAACAGCAGACGGCCAACGAGGCGCTGGGTGAAGGTGTGCAGCCGTGTGTCGTCGTAGAAGGCGGCGATGCCTTTGTTATCAGCCCGGATGCGCTCGCGCGCCAGGCGGAATCGCTGAGCGTACTCTTTGTAGAACGCGTCGGTCAGGCGCTCGACATCGAAGGCGTCACACTGGCGCTGGTAGAGCGCGTCCGCGCTCATACCAGGCGCCATGGCGATGGCGTTGAGTGTCTCGACGTCGTGGCGAGTGGGGCGGGCGCGCTCGACGATCAGCTTATGGAGCTTGAAGCGCACCTGCGCGCCTTCACCCAGTCGGCGGGGATTGACGAAGAGGAGCCCGCTGGAACTGTCCCGAAGCGTCAGGAACGGCGAAGACCAGCAGGTGCAGCCCAGCAAAGCGCCGCGGCCACTGCTGGCCGATGCCACGGGCCAGCGCCATCGGGCCGGCCTTCCCGGTCTGCCGCAGGACGAAGAGCGTGACGTCCAGGCGCGGCGCGCCGGCTGGTACGCCGCCAACGACGGCGAGTGAGTAGCGCGCCACGACGCCCTCACGTAGCGCGCCTGGCAGGTCGTCCTCTTCAAGTGGAAGTGGCGCGGGCTGCTCGACGGGATAGCCGAGCTTGTGGAAGATGGTGAAGAGGTCAGGTGGCGTTTCGCACGCGTTGAGGTCACGCATAACGAGAGATTGGGCGGGCGTGGCTGGGGGACGGGTAGCCACAGTCAAATCCTTCCCAGAACAGCCGGGTAGTGGGCTTTGCGATATACAGAATACCTGCGACGCCTCTCGATGTCAACGCGCGCTTGTAGTGTGAGTGTGAGTTTGGGTGTGAGCGCGCGGATGTCGTGGGCCAGTGGCTGCAAACACCTGCGAGCTGCGCGGCCGCGCCTTCGAGCCCGGCCTGGTGGGTGACCGAACTGGCGCTCGGCGTAGAATGGCCGATGCTGCCAACAGCTCAGGTCACTTGTCTCATGGCCCTAGGTCTTCCTCGGTCGCCTTCCTGTCGCCCGCGGGCGTCAGCCAGGCGGGATACCACGGCCGGTCGGGGACCGAGCCGACGCCGCTGATTCGGGCGTCTTGCCCGTCTGGCCACCAGGGCGGTTGGAAGTCTTCATTGGTCAGACCGAACGCCGCCATCAGGTCCGCGCGGAGCTGCCACAGGCTCGACGTGATACGGATTCTGCATGGGATGTTGTAGTGTTGAGGCATGTTACCTTGTCGGGCTGGGTGCTGGGCGGTTGTCATATACGATTGCGTCGCGACTATGCGGTGAAATAAGATGGACGGACGTATCGTTCGCTTGGAGAGGGAGCGCTTATGCCTGCTGACGAATTCAAGGCGCAGATCCGCCGATTGTTCGATGAGGTCGTAAACGAGCAGCAACTGGAAGTCCTGGACGAACTGGTCAGCCCGAACCTGATCTTTGCACCCGACCTGCCTCCGGGTCCCCAAGGAGTCAAGGGAGTGGTGACCTGGCTCCATGACACCTTCGCCGATCTCCATTACACCATTGATGATCTCATTGCTGAGGGAGAAAAGGTCGCCGTCCGCTTGAGCGCGCGGGGGATTCAGAAGGGCGAGTATTTGGGCTATCCTGGCACGGGCAAGGCAGTGACCTTTGCTGAGTTCATGTTCTTCCGGTTTGCGGATGGGCGAATTGAGGAATGGTGGCTTGTGGCTGAGCAGGCGAGCATCCTTCAACAAATCGGTGTCCTACCTGCGCCTAAGTAGTGATTAAGCATTTGGTTGGCTCGCTGGAGCCCGCTGATTTGTAGGTCGAAACATGATATGTCAATGCGCTGTGACGCCGTGCATAATCTACAAATACCCAACCGGATTCCATATGACGTGGTCGGGATCGTTGTGGTTCGCGTCCGTCTCGTAGAGCGCCCCCACACGCGACCAGAAAGGCCACCGCCTGCCGCGCCGTGGCGGCAGTGAACACGGGCGCTGGCCAATCACCCCAGTCATCCCGCTGCGGCGGCGGTGGCGCTCCAGGCGCTCCAGACGCGTGCGCAGGTGCGCCAGGCTCGCGCGATTCGTCAGCTTGGCCATGGCCGGTCACCCCGTTCTAGCAGCGCCATGCGCGCCGCTAGGTTCTCCAGCGTCCCGATGCGGGGATACGCTGCTAAGAAGGGCTGCGCTTCCAGACGAACAAGCCATTCCTCCAGCGCTCCCCAAAGTCGTCATGAGCGGTCGTCCGGCTTTTGGCCGAGAGGTGGGGTCTGTTCGAGCGCGGCGACCCGCTCCTCGAGGTCGCTGAGCGTCCCGAGCCGGGCCAGCGTCTCGACATCGCCACGGCCCTCCCGTACGGCCATCAAGACCAACCGGTCGTCACCACGTTGCTCGCCGCGCGCGAGCACTCGCCGAACGGCGGCGTCGAGTTCCAACAACTTCGCCGCTAAGGCATCCGAATCCATCATGATGCGCGCCTCCTTCGTGTGGCTGAGCGCGTGCGCGAGGTGATGCCGCTCATGGCGGCGCAAACTGCCATACGAGATATGGAATCGAGCCGCTAAGTGACGATAGCCCCGCGCGTGTTCCAGCAGGGCGGCGTCAATCGCCGCGCGCTCTGGACTCCAGCAGACCAGACAGGTGCGACTCATCGTGTCCCCTCCTTCCCAGGGCCACAGCGCCGTCACAACGCAGCTAGAGCGCATCCGTGGCCCACGGAATGGCAGACCATCGTTGCGAGCGTCGCTATCGTTGCGTCCCGTTTGCGGCCCACGTTGGCGCGACGACATGCGCCGAGTTGGGCCAAGTCGCTTCGCGCGCAGGCCGCAACGATGGCGACGCTCGCAACGGTCATTTCCAGACCCTTTCAGGTTCCCGTCTCGAAGCGCGCCCGCACTCTCGCCCTCGCCTGCAGGCCGGAAGCGGGGCGCGTAGGCGAGAGCGAGGGTCCACGCACGCACTACTGACCGGTGTTCTTACCGGTGTTCTTACCAGAGTTCTTACCGGTGTTCTTGGCCTGCGTCGACACGATCGGCAGACGATACCGTTGGCGTTGCTCACGGTCTGCGCCGTTCACATCGGGCCGGTAGTCTGTAATGCGATACAGCCGGACACGACTGGGTACCCGCTCGAACTCCACCTTGATCTCGCTCAGGTGCGGGCTCAACCCCTAGATTTCATGGCTAAACCCATTTGGGCTTCGGGGCCACCCGGCCGGCTTCGCCTTGCCGAAGTTGCCTTCGGGTATGTACCCGAGCTTGAACTCCACCTCGCGCAACAACTCAGTCATCGTCCCTTCCCATTTGCGGCTCTCGCCATCCTCCCGCCGTCCGTTGAGCCATTCAAAGAGCGGCAGCGTAATCGCGCTGCCGTCCAGCGCGACATCCGAGGCGTCACGACGCGTATCGCTGTAGGCGGCGACGAACGTACCTGCAGGCCAGCCCATCGCCCGCTCGACGGCGATGCCCCATTGCGCGAAGTCCGCCATGCGCGGCAGCGGTTGCTTGACATCATCTTGCACGAGGGGAAACTGCGCTAACGCTTGAGATAACACATCCAACAGCGCGCCCAGAATGCGCGGCGCCTCTTGCGCGAACGCGGTCCAGAATCGTCCCTCTGTCCTGCGTCGCGTCTCCGGTACCCGGACGAGGGAAATGCCGAGTGTGCGGTCGAGTAGGTCCGGCGCGGTGATGACCTCGCCGACGCCGGTCAGCAACACCGGCCGCAGGAAACTAAACAGGCGATCTTCTTCGTCGGAGTACAATTGGCGCGTCCGAAAGCCACCGCCGGTCGCGAGCCGGCAGAAGGTGTCGGACATTTTGCCGCTGAGGTTGTTGAGGTTGTCGTATACCATGAGCCAGCAGGAGCGCGCGGCGATGGCGACGTCACGGAGTTCCCGCGGCTCGCTGTCGAGCGCGACCGCGTTGGGGTCAATCAGGCTCCGCAGCACGCGAGCGACCGTGCTCTTGCCCGCGCCTGGCGGACCCTTAAATTGCAGGACGGCGAACGGACCTTGCGGGCGGAGCGCGGCGAGCAGCCAGGACACCGCTAACACCCAGTCACGTCCAGGCGTGGGCGCCGCCGCCGGGTCGGAGCGTGGATCAGCGGGGACGTTGAGGTAGGCGCGGAGCAGTGTTTCCAGCGTCTCGCCAGGAAGTGGGGGCGTGGGCGCAGGAAGCGGCAACATGCCGCGCTTGCGGACGAACTTGATCGGTGGGTCATCCACGATAACCCATCCTTGCGGCCAGATGCGCACAGCGCGGCGGGTCGTGGGCTCGCCCAGGTCCAGCCAGATTTCGTCCGCGGTGGTCTGGACGATCCGTGTGGCGAGGGCGCGCGTCTGGCCTTCAAAGAGCGCGCGCGGCTCCATGCGCTCCATGAGGACATCGGCGGCGTCTTTGCTCAGATGGCGGCCGGTCACGGTGAAGAATGTCCAGCGCAGATAGCGGTTCAGGTCGCCGCTGCCGACCGCATAGGTCTCATGATGTCCGTCGCGTTCGACTGTCGCGAAGGGTTCCAGGTCCTGGGTATGGAAAAGCTCCGTGCAGGGCTCGAGGCAATGGAGCCCTGACGCTGGCGCGCTTTCATCTGCGTGCGCCTCTCCGGTTGTGTTGCCGCGCGCATCGCCGCTCTGCTGGTGTGTGCGGCTGCGTGGGCCTAG